>NZ_CP106754.1:3269376-3923251 GCF_025642095.1 Kosakonia sp. ML.JS2a | reverse complement strand
AGTCGCAGAGGCGTCAGATATGTTTAACCGGAATGTTCGGGTAGAAGTTTCAGGGTCAAATTTTTGATTTTTGTCGACAATGGCTTCACATTTGCTAATGACATCATGAACTTCTTCTGAGAGCATCTCTGCAAAGGGCGTCAGTTCCATACGTTGGCCAACCTGCACCAACAACTGATCGTCGAAAAATTCTCTAAGCCTTGACAGAGCACCAGACGTTGCAGACTGACTTAAATGCACTCTTTCACCGGTGCGAGTGACATTACGCTCAGCCAAAAGCACATCAAGAATAATCAAAAGGTTGAGATCTAAACCGCGAAGATGCATAAAATGTCAGGCCATTTAACTATTTTGGATAAAAATACCATTTCATCATGAATTAGTCGAGTTCAAATGTTTATGTCCTGTTAGCATACTTTCCCTTACTACAATGTTAATTGTCTCACATTTTAACCTTTTGAATTTACCACATGATGAACCTGATCTATTTTATCACGTACACTCTTCAGCATTGCACAAATGCCTTGTTACCAATAAAATTCAACAAACCAAAAATCTAAAATTTGAGGTGTCAGACGTGAAAACTGAGAATAATAACTCTAAAAAACAAAAAAGCACCTTTTTGGTTAGAGAGTTATTACTTACAGAAGGCCCACAATCGCAGGCATCGATTTCCCGGAAAACAGAACTGTCACCGGCAATGGTTAACTACGTTGTTAAACAACTTATCGCGCTGGGTGCCGCAGATATTCATTGGGTTAATGGGCGAGAAGGGGTAGTCTCATTAACCTCAAAGACAGGCAAGTTCATTTCAGTTCTGGTGAATGTTGATAAAATTAGTGGTTCACTGTTCCTTTTTGAGTCTGAGGTGAAAATAGATTTTGAGTCTATAATTACTCAGGAAGCCATTCAAAAAAACAATCCTGATACGGTCATTAGTTTACTTTCTGATGTTATTAAAAACTCAAACTTGTCTATGAGTGATATTTCAGGCCTGGCTGTTAGCATTGTTGCCCCTTTGGATATCGAAAGCGAAGCTATCATATCCTGGTCTGCTGGGCGACTACCGGGATGGCGTGATATAAAAATAAAGTCTTATTTTGAAAAGAAACTTGGGGTTACAGTGGTTGTCGGCAACGATGCAAACCATGCAACACTAGCCGAATGGACATGGGGGGTTGGCCGGGGTATTGATAATTTTGTTTATATTGCATGCTCAAAGCAGATCGGCGGGGGGATTATTATTAATAATCACCTGTATAAAGGCAGTAATGGAATGGCGGCTGAGTTCGGGCATTTGATTATTGATAACATTGGGCCGGTTTGTTTTTGTGGCTGCCGAGGGTGCCTTACGACTTTTATTTCAGAACGCGCAATTATAATGAATCTCTCCAAATCTGAAAGTTATAAAAATTCACTGCTCGAGATCATTTCGGCAGCGGATGAAGGTGATGCTGCGTGCCAACGTGTATTGCTGGAAGCTGGAAGAGATCTTGGTAAAGCGCTTGCTAACATTGCAAAAATATTAGCTCCAGGAATGATTGCCATTGGTGGTGATTTGGCCGAAGCTGGGCCGCTATTTTTTGATAGTGTCATAGCGACTATTAATGAACATAACCTTGGAACAGTATCACAATCTATTGATTTCAAAACGGCGAAAATAGTTCATCAACCTGAGGTTCTCGGCGGACTTGCTGCTCTTTTGGCAAAAAAAAATCAGGGAATTAGTGAGCTCCCTGATTGGATTAAATAATTGAAGCGCTCTCCAAAGGCTTGCAGCCCGTCAGTTGGAAAAGTGTACCCATAGATAAGATAGCGGCATAGCCCAAAGTAGAGCTGGTAGCATATTCGCTACAGGAAACAATTTTATGCCGCATATTCTCAACCCGGTAGCCATCATTACCAAACCGCCAACAGCATAAAAGTCAGACCTCATAACCTCTGTCGTAAGAGGTAGCAGCAGTACTGCACTGTAGGCGAGTATTAGCTGGATTACTAACTGCGGTACAAACAAAATTACTACTGAATACCCTAAACGGGTAGCAAAAAGAATGGCACAAAAGAAATCCATGAATGCTTTTGTGATTAGCACTGAGGCGTTTCCATTCATGCCCTCATTCATAGCCCCCACAATACCAGTACCACTTGCTCCGAACAAAATGATCAGTGCCACGAAGGTTTTTAAAAATTCTTCGTTAGTTATCTCGCCACGCGGTTTTGGCAGAACGGATTCAATGATGTTTTTTGTTTTTGTTGCGACGGTATTAATTTTTTTCTCGAGGGTGATTAACTCACCAGTAAGTGCGCCGAGAATGCCTGCCAGCACTATTACTGGCATGTTGACAGTATCCATTATCAAGATCACTGCCATTGCCATCGAACAAATGCCAAACATCAGTGGCATTCCTTCATGAAGGCGCCTTGGTATCCAGGGAGACAAAAGATTCCCTGCGATGGCGCCAACCACAATTGCAATGCTATTTATATACGGACCGACAATCACGTAGTCATCTCCAGAATCACTTAATACCGTTCCATTCACGGAATTAATTGAGTGAATGCCCCAACAACTGCCGCATGTGAGCCCCGGCGCCAAGTAGTCCTGGCTGAGGATGTGTAATCAAAAAAACAGGGATATCTTTTAGGTACTCATTGAAGCGTCCTTTATCTTCGAAAGCATTCCTGAAGCCAGACGATTTGAAAAAATCAAGAAAGCGAGGAACAATGCCACCGGCAATATACACCCCTCCAAACGTACCCATGGTCAAAGCAAGGTTGCCACCAAAACGGCCAAGCAAGATACAAAATAAGGAAAGTGCGCGTCGGCAATCAGTGCATTCATTATTCAATGCACGATCGGTGACATCTTTGGGTTTCAGCATTTCGGGAATGCGTCCGTCTACTTTAACAATACCCTTATACAGGTTTACGAGGCCCGGCCCGGAAAGAACTCGTTCATAGGAAATACGGCCGTGTTCACTTCTCAATGCCGACAGTATACGATCTTCCTCTTCGCTATTCGGGGCGAAGTCAACGTGGCCACCTTCGCCAGGAAGGCTGATAATTTGTTTTTCTGTTTGCACAAGATGACAAACACCGAGGCCAGTGCCTGCGCCATAAACAGCGATGGGCTTGCCGTGTTCAGCTGCGCCTCCACCAAATTTCAATAAATCTGTTTCCTTAAGCATGGGTATCGACATGGAAACTGCTTTGAAATCGTTAATGACTTCCAGGTTAGTCAGGCCCAGATTGAGCTGCATTGAGCTGATTGAGAATGCCCATGAGTGATTTGTCATATCAACCCAGTCATTAGTGATAGGGCAGGCGATAGCAATGCAAGCCTCATTAACAGTGACATGCTGACCTTCAAGGTAATGCGTTATAACATCTTCAAGCGTGGCGTAATCATTCGCAGAATAGGTATGGATATGTGAGATACTTCCATCGCTGATATCACTCAGGGCCAGACGTGCATTAGTTCCGCCGACGTCGCCGACAAGAATGAAATTTGGCATCAGATACACCTTTATAATTGAGAGTTAAAATCTTTAATTAATGATTCCTTGTTGTAAGTGAATTAGCTAAGTGAGAATCATTAATTGAATTCATTTATAAAAATTGGGCTAAAGCTGTCCCTTCTTATATTGTTCTGCTGCGTAATCACATGCCCGAGCCGTAATCGCCATCATTGTTAATGTTGGCCCGACTGTACCGCTAGTAACAAAGCATGCTCCGTCAGTGACGAATACATTGCTCGCGTCCCAACATTGGTTAAAGCTGTTAAGCACTGAGGTTGATGGACTGTCTCCCATTCTCGCTCCGCCACTTTCGTGTATGGCTGCGCCCAGACCAACACTCTTTTTGAACGAAAGACGAAAGATTGTTTTCATCAGAAACGTTTCTTCAGACATAGCGTTACGTGCGTCTTCAAGACCTAGAGCTGTGCCTGCAAAATCAATTTTATAGTTGCATGCACTCACCATCTCCTTGATTGCACGGAGCTGTGCTTTCATAACGATGAGGTCGTTTTCACCAAAAGAGCAATCAATATGCGGTGCAGGGATACCCCATGCATCTTTTTTTCTGGGATTGAGTGTTATGCGATTTTCCGGTCTGGCCAACATTTCACCGAAGCCCATTAAACCAAATTGGGATGGACTATCAGGTGATACGTAGCCCCGTCCAATTACGCCCTGGAAAGCAAACCCGCGAATGAAATCTTTAGTCGTATTACTACCGATATTCTGGAATCGAGGGATAACAATACCCCCGGCAGGACGGCAGAACGGATCCTGGGGAATAGTCTTGTCATATTCCCATCCGAGGCTATCTGGTACAGAACCCGCGATAAGGCTCGGTGTTTGTTCAAGGAAATAGCGCCCCAGAAGGCCTTTTGAATTGCCAATACCTTCCGGATGACGGGTCGAGCGGGAATTTAATAAAAGCCGTACCGATTCAATAGCGGAGGCACACAGCATGACCATGCCGGCTCGTACGGTATGCTCTTGCTTTGTCAATCTATCGACAAACGTGACACCGGTGGCTTTGCCGCTAATCGGGTCTACATCTATGTGTTTTGCTATCGCATCAGTGCGTAATTCCAGAAGACCCGTATCAATAGCAGCCTGAACACCGACCGGGATGCGCTTTAAATTTGGTGCAGAAAAACGCCAACTGATGACTTTACGTTCGGGCCATAAAGATTCGACTTTTGCTTTGAAGGCTTTCTCTGGTTTGGTCAGAATCGGGGCCTGAACAAATTTTCCGTCTGGTAAGTTAGGAATGTTTTCCTTCGTGCCATAAACACCGAGAAACGCTTCAATTCGGGAATACCAGGGATCCAGTTCTTCATAGCTGATAGGCCAGTTTTCACCATAACCGTCCAGGCTGGCAGCTTTGAAGTCATAGTCCGACATTCTCTGTAATACCCGGCCGTATGTATGAAGGCGTCCGCCAAGCTGGCGACCCCTAATCCACAAAAAATACTGCCCTTTTGGGGTCGTATAGGGGTTTTGCCAGTCATTTACAAATAAATGACGGTACTCATTACTCATATAGGTTGCACGAGCCTGAAGGGGTTGCCCTGTTGCGGCAATCTTAAAGCGAGCAAGAGCATCGATTTTTTTTACTTTTTCGTGACTGCCAGGCGTTATGGGAAAGTCTTTTTCACCTAAGAACGGTCCAGCCTCGAGCAAGATAACGCTCATTCCCTTTTCAGTTAATTCCTTCACAGCTATGCTGCCTGCTACTCCAGAGCCGACAACAATCGCGTCATAAAATTCTTTTTTCATCTTTGCCTCGGCCGGATAATTCCGGGTAACAAATTAATCTGCTCTTGATTCAGTGGGAGAAGGCATTTGCCATCTCCCCAATACTCATTCTTAAAAAATCCCGAGCATTTTCTTGATGTCATTGACGTCATTACCTGTTTCGGCAAAGTCATCAAAGGCTCGGCTGGATACGTTGATAATCTGTTCCTGAATGAACTGGCTCCCTTCACGAGCGCCATCTTCGCTATTTTTCAGGCAGCATTCCCATTCAAGTACGGCCCACCCGCTATAGTCGTATTGAGTGAGTTTGCTAAATATCGATTTGAAATCGATCTGACCATCACCCGGAGAACGGAAACGACCGGCACGTTGCAGCCAGGGTTGATAACCACCATAAACGCCGCTGCGGCCATTTTTGTTATATTCGGCATCTTTCACATGGAACGCTTTAATACGCTCATGGTAGATATCGATATATTCGAGATAATCGATTTGCTGCAAATGGAGGTGGCTGGGGTCAAACAGGACGTTGCAACGAGGATGGTTATCTACCTCGTCAAGAAAACGTTCGAATGTAGCACCATCATGAAGATCTTCACTTGGATGGATTTCGTAGCAAACATCAACGCCATATTCCTCAAAAGTGTTGAGGATCGGGAGCCAACGGCGAGCCAGCTCTTTAAAGCTTTCATCGAATAAAGCGGCATTGTGAGGTGGCCACGGATACAGATAGGGCCATGCCAGCGAACCAGAGAAAGTCGCATGGGCATTAAGACCGAGCCGGGCAGACGCTTGCGCTGCTTTTTTTACAATATCGACAGCCCATTCCTGACGTGCTTCTGGATTGTTTGCAACTTCTTTAGGGGCAAATCCGCCAAAAGGCTGGTTATAGGCAGGGTGGACGGCAACAAGCTGGCCCTCAAGATGCGTCGATAGCTCGCTGACCTGTAAACCGCGTTCAGCGAGAATACCCTTTACATCATCACAATATTGCTGGCTTGCCGCTGCTTTTTCTACGTCAAAAATATGTTTGTGGTTGCAAGGAATTTGCAACGCTTTGAATCCGAGATTTGCAGCCCAGGTTGCTAGTCCCTCGAGACTATTAAAGGGTGAAGTACTGTCAATAAATTGTGCAAGAAAAATGCCGGGACCTTTAAGAGTGTTCATATAACCTCCTCATTAACCGGGTGGCAAAGTTGCTGGAATGGAATGCACGAAGCGAAGTGGCGCAAACTTACTTACGCCACTGAATAACGGGAGATTAGAACTCTACAGCCTGACCGGTTTCCGCAGATTTGTAGATTGCTTCAAGTACCTGAGTCACAATGAATGCTTGTTCTGCAGTAACAACTGGGGCTTTGTCGTTCTCAATCGCATCAATCCATGCAGCAAGTTCAGCATCTGCAACCCGGAAAGGCTCGTTGCCGAGATCTAAAGGACCAGGGCCACCAAGTACAAAAGGTTCAATATCTACCAATTGACCAAAGCGCGCGGTATTGAAAGCAATACTGCCAGTACCGTCGACAGCTGATGTTGGCGCAGCAGCACCGTCACCTACCAGTTCTGCACCGGCCTTTGTACCGCAGAGCGTAACTTGACCTTCGCGGGCTTTAAGGATGTTCAGCGCCCAGGATGCTTCGAGGAAGATTGTCGCGCCATTTTCCATTTTGATAAAACCGAATGCAGAATCTTCCACATCAATAGTTTTTGGATTCCACGGCCCGAACAGATTGCCTTCGAAGTTGTCTTTCATTTTGTGGAATACAGAGCCAGAAACCAGTTTCGGTTTATAGTTATCCATGGTCCACAGGGCAATATCCAACGCATGGGTACCGATATCGATCAGCGGGCCGCCGCCTTGTTTCTCTTTGTCCAGGAATACACCCCAGGTTGGAACGGCTTTACGACGCACTGCATGTGCCTTGGCAAAATAGACTTCGCCCAGGTCACCTTCTGCGCTAGAGCGTTTCAGGATTTGTACATCTTTACGGAAGCGGTTCTGGTATCCGATGGTGAGTTTTTTGCCAGTACGTTTTGCCGCATCCAGCATTTTCTGCGCATCTGCTGTTGTTGCCGCCATCGGTTTTTCACAAAGGACATGTTTACCTGCTTCAAGCGCATCTACGGTCAGAGGACTATGCGAGTTGTTCGGAGTCAGAACGTAGACAACATCGATGGATTTATCTTTAAGCAACTCGCGATGGTCTGAGTAAGTCTCTGCACCAGGTACGCCGAATTTAGCTGCTGCATCAATTGCACGATCAATTTCGATATCACAGAAAGCGACCAGGTCAACACGATCTTTGGCTTTTGCAAATGCAGGGAAATGTTTACATACCGCAATGCGGCCGCAACCAATAATACCAATACGTAGTTTATTAACCATTTCAATTATCTCCGGCTTACCAATTTTGTAATGGCTGAGATTTAATAATCAGCTATTTTGGTTGATTAATTTAATTTGATAGGGGGAATGCTCATATCCAAGGACTGGTTATGTTATGCCGTTAAATGGAGATAAAGGGAAATGGCTTGTATGGATGTTAGGTATCTGCCGGGCAGATACCATCAGGGTTATTATTTTAGTACCCTGCGAATTATAGAGATCGTGATCACATTTTTTCAAATTAAATTGAATGAATAAATGGCTGGTTTTTTTATGTTGCTGATTTTTAATGTTATTAATTTTTTCTCCTGGCGTTCTTCTTTGTAGTTTATGTGTTCTTATTTTATTCGATTGTTCAATTATTCAATTTTAATTCCTGTAATTATTTAATGGATTAAGTTTTAACTAATTGATTTTTATCTATTTTATTTGTGTTGTTATGTTTTGGGATGTCCAGGGTCAATATTTTTATTGTTCATAAAATGAAGTGTAGATCACAAAAAAGAAACTTTTGGATTGTGAGATTTTGATATTTAGAATTTATTACGTATGAACACCCTCGTTCCAACCGAAGTACCTACTAACGGCGGAGTAAAAAATGCTTGATTGCTTTGCGGAAGAAAAATCTGAAATACTATTTGAGAACAAAAATATGAATTCAAATGTAGACGTTCAGATTTTACCAAAGTTTATTTTTAGCAGGCTAAGCATACTTATGCTGCTAGAGTTTTTTGTTTTCGGTTCCTGGTTTACGACTATGGGGTTGGTATTATTTACTCATGGTTTAGCAGGTGTTATAGGGCTGGCTTATACATTGTGTGCAGTTGCTGCAATCATATCGCCTCTGGTGCTGGGGGCTATTGGCGATCGTTTTATTTCATCCGAAAAAGTTCTTGGTTTTTTACATGTTACCGGCGGAGTTTTACAGTTCTTCCTTCCTGGATTTGTTGCTGCTGGTGATAACAATGTGACTTTATTGCTTATATTTCTGTACATGCTGTGTTTCCAGCCCACTGTTGGTTTGGTGAATTCTCTTTCATTTCATAACCTTGGTTCAAAAGCAGATTGGTTTCCCTTTTTAAGGTTGTTTGCCACAGGGGGGTGGGTCGTTGCTGGTGTAGTCGTTGGTATGCTGGGGTATTCCTCAACGACTGGCATTTTTTATGTTGCAGGTATATCCAGTATTTTCCTGGGCGTGTACTCGTTTACATTACCTCGCACGGAACCGCAGGCTAAAACACTAAAATTCAATTGGCTGGATGCACTTGGTGCTAAATCATTCATTTTGTTCCGGCATCGTAGCTTTGCCGTACTAATGGGGTGTGCGTTACTAACGTCTATTTCGCTTGGTTTTTACAATACCTATGCTTCGCCATTTATTGGTTCGTTAGGCATTCAAAATGTTGCTGCGTTACTTGCTTTGGGGCAACTTTCAGAAATTATTTTTATTCTTTCAGTTCCGTTTGTCATTAAGCGTATTGGCATGAAATGGGCACTACTTGTCGGTATGTCCATGTGGGGCATTCGTTTCATTATGTTCATTCTTGCGGCGAATGGGCACACATGGACTGCAATTGTTGGGGTCGGCTTGCATGGTATTTGCAACGATTTCTTTCTTATAATCAGTGCCATGTATATTGATCGCCTTGCTCCAGCGGAAATGAAAGTCCAGGCGCAAAGTTGGTTAATTATAGCAATTTCAGGTTTTGGTGCTGCATTTGGTTCAGTAATTTCAGGGGCCGTATATTCAAGTTCAGTAAATACAGCGGTTGCGCAATCATGGATTCCACTCTGGTCGGTACCTATTGGCATTGCTGTATTAACAAGTGTTATTTGGCTTACTGGTTTTAAAGAAAAAAAATAACCAGCCAGGAGATACTTTTATTTTAGATTGGAACATTTCCATTTAATGCGTTGGAGGAGTTATGTTTGATAATTATTTAATTCGCCCGGGAAGCTTGAAAAATGAAAAAGTGAACGGGGAAGTTGTTGGGTTCTCTTTAGCTGTAAGGCACGCCAACTATCGCGGATGCTTTGTTTCTCTTCATAATGGTTATTACCTTTCAATCGATGGGGTTGAATATCCTAATTCTTTACAATCCTTTGAAATAAATGGGAAAGGTCCTCGCAGCTATGAAGAACTCTCTCATGCTGTCTATGAGCATTGGGATTATGGTGACGATGGTATCCTTCACGTCGCTCTTCCGGGGGGATTGAAACCGGGTAAACACACGGTGTTATTTCAGCAGTCAGTTCTTGCCGCCTATGGTTATTTACCGACAGATGAAGCGTGGGTTAAGAATCCACCAGTCCCCGGGAAAGGGGCTGGTTCGGATAAAACCCCCTATATCGTAAAATATGAATTGACTGTTGAATAAGGTGAATGAAAATGAAACGTGGTGTATCGCTCTATAGTTATCAGCAATCACAATTCTTCAACGAATCTAATCTTGAATCGCAAATTAACGAAGTTGCGAATAATCTGTATGGTGCAGACGGTATTGAATTGATTGATGAAATGTCACTGAAATATCCCGTCCCAGATAAAGCATTTATGCAGCGCTGGTACAATCTAATTGATAGGCATAACGTCAAGCCGGTGGCTATGGACGTGTGTATGGACGTTCTGCAGTTCCGTACGCATGTCATGAATCATGATGAATGTGCAGAGCGTTTAAGAAGCGACATCAAGCTCGCAAAAATGCTGGGCTTTAGCATTGTTCGTGTACTGTCAATTGTCCCACTTGATGTCATGGTAAAAGCGTTACCTTTAGCAGAAGCGTTGGATATCCGAATTGGAAAAGAAATTCACCAACCGATGACTCTGGAGGGGCAGCAGGTCAGCGAAATTATCGAGTTTAGTGAGAAGAATAATTCCCGTCATTTAGGGATCGTTCCTGATTTCGGCATTTTTGGTACGCGTCCTTCTGAGGCTCAGTTGGGATGGTTTGAACGCCGTGGTGCGAATCCTGAAGCTTCCAGGGCAGCGGTTAAATTAGCGGGAATGGTGAAGACGGATCCTCAAACTTTCAACGTTGCTAACCAGACAGCAGGTAACGTCAGGGCTGCGTTTGGCCAGTTCATTGCGACGGGTGAATGTAATCCGGAGGCGAAAGTTTGTTTCAATGCAGTAAAAGCATTGGCGGAGCAGTTTATCGATAAACCGAAGCCTTTGGATTACACCGTCGTTGCTGAAGGTTTGACCCTGTCAAATACATCAGCTGAGACGCTGCGCGAAATTTGCCCACATATTACCCATATTCACGCCAAATTTAACAATATGTCTGAAATCCCGGGTAAACCTGGCCAATACCAGGACATTGCAATTGATTATGTTTCGGCGATCGACGCACTGCGCAGAGGTGGGTATGAAGGTTATCTCAATTCTGAATATGAAGGGCAGCGTTACTTCCAGGATCGTGGCCGCGAATTCATGATGGATGAATTTGAGCAGGTCCGTCGTCACCAGGAAATGTTGCGTCGTTTAATTACGGCTTGATTATTCACGCCTGCTGCCATGTGTGCAGCGGGCTTAATCCGGCCTTCTAAGGGAGTTATGATGAACTTCCCACAGAAGTCATTGATTGCTAATGCATTATTGCTATTGTGTTGTTTTGCCGGAGGGCTAACCGTCCAGGCCCGGACCGAACAAACAAGCACCCAACAGGTTGATAATACGATGAGAAATGTAACAGATACGAAATCAACTGCTGGCAAAACGTCAGCCACAATTTTCGTTGGAACCTATGGTGATGAACACCAACCCGGTGGGATATATTCACTGCGCCTTAGTCAGGACGGAAAAAACGTTGAACAACTGGCTCATGTTGAGCAGCCTAAATTGGCCGGATATCTGATGTACGATGCAGCAACAACGACATTGTACTCCGTTGATGAGCGTAAGAATGATGGACGTGGGCCCGTTGAACCCTCTGCAAGCGTAATGGCGTTTTCGGTTAACCTGGAAAGCGGCCATTTGACACACGTAAATACGCAAATTGCTCCCGCTCCGCGCCCAACATATCTGAGCCTTGATAGCCAGAACCGCCGCTTATTTAGCGCGAACCACGGTGATTTCGAGCATGTCGAGAAGGTCGTGTTTAAAGAAGGAAAATGGACATCAGAGTACGTTTATGATGACTCAACCGTCATCATGTATAGCCTTAACAAAGATGGTTCGATTGCTGGAATCAATGATCTGGTTGTACTGGAGGGCCATGGCAAGGATCCTAACAATTCCAAACAGGCGGGTGGTCATGCCCAGGCAAGCCCTCATGCGCATAGCGCAGTTGTCTCACCAGATGGCAAACACCTTCTTGTTTGTGACAAAGGTACGGATAAAGTTCTCGTATACGCAATCGCTGATAAGTTGAAATTAGTCAATAGCTATCATTTCCCGGAAGAATCGGCCCCGCGTCACCTTGTTTTCGCCAATGACCAACGTTTATACCTCGATCTTGAAATTTCCTCTGAACTCGCCTCAATGGAATTCAATCAGGAGACAGGCGAACTTAAATTATTGGATAAAATTTCTACATTAGGCCCCGATTTCCATGGCCTTAACGAGCCTGCCGAAATCAGGCTTCACCCTAATGGTCGTTTTGTCTACGTGAATAATCGTGGCGAAGATGCTATTGCCTGGTTCAGCATTGGTGAGAACGGAAAACTGGCGCGCCTTGGTTCCGTCAAGTTAGCGAAATCAATTCATCCAGGGTTGGCATCAAGGAGTTTTGCTTTTGATCCTGATGGCCGTTATTTAGTTTCTGCCGACCGCCCTGATAATAAAATTAAAGTGTATGAGGTTAATACTGTAAATGGAGCATTGAGTCAGCGTTCAGAGTTTAGTGTTCCTCAGCCTGCGTTCTTAGCATTCGCAATAAATTAACAAAACGGCTAATGGTTAAATGCCAGACCGTTAGCCGTTTCTATTAAAATTATAAAATTAAGTTTTTATTTCCCCTGCTTGAAATCGGGTGGGGTTGTTATTTCATTAAACTTGTTGCTCTAGTACTTATACTAATAAACGATTTCGCTAATAATTACCGATTTCAAGATATTGATATCGTTAATACATTTAAAAATATTTTCTGATATAACGAGAGTAATAAAATGACTGTATCCTTTCAAAATAAAGTAGTTTTGATGATGGTATCGCCTTTTCTTTTTTCAACAGGTAGCTATGCCGCGGAGCAAACTCCAGCATGGAGTCCAACTGTATTAGGTTATGAGCCTATGACACCCGGCTTATTGGGTGATTGGGGGGGGATGCGTTCAACCTTATCAGACAATGGTTTTAACTATGCGCTGATTTACCAAACAGAGAGTGCCTACAACGTCAGTGGTGGTTATAACAAAAGCGGACATTATGCTTTTGTCGATCAAACGGCTTTACTTTTTAACCAGGATTTAGAGCGCCTCACTGGAATGAGCGATGCCAAAATAGAAGGGTTGATCACTAACCGAAATCATGATGATAACCTGACAACGGAAAGGCTACAGGACCAGCGCGTTCATTTTAATGATTTGGCACAAGAAGGCTGGGGGACCGGGTCAATAACCCGCCTTGGGTATTTAACATTTAGCCGAACATTTATGGATAAAAAATTAACCTGGCGTGCCGGGTTAATGAATTATCAACAAACTTTCGACCAAATTACGCCATGTGATTTTCAGTTACTGACGTTATGTGGTGGGAAATCTTCTAACTCTTTAACCTGGAATACCTGGAATATTCACTCCTGGGGAACCACTTTTGCGTATGCAGTGACGCCAGAATTAACCCTCAAAACAGGGGTGATTGAACAAAATTCACGCGCCGATGATACCTCTCGTGCGTGGTCATTTACGACCCACGGTAGTAAGGGTGTTCTTCTGCCCGTTGAAGCGGAACTGAAAACCCATGTGAATGGGTTACCGGGGGCTTATAACCTGGGAATACTCTTCACTAATGCCAAACAGTCTTCACTTTACACTCCAGTTGGTGAAGAAACTGAAACATACAATCGGACATGGTTTGCATGGGCTGGATTTAACCAGCAGGTTACTAGCCACCAGGATGATCAATCCAGAGGGATGAGTGTGTTTGGCAATATGAGCATTGCCGATCAACGTACTGATGTTAGTCATATCATTGCCTCGCTTGGGATTCGCTATCGCGGTCTGTTTGATGCAATGCCAAACGACTATATCGGGTTTGGTGGTAGCTGGATTGATATGAGCAATCGTCTTGCGAAGACGGAACGTCAAATTAACCAAATTAATGGAATTTATGATTATGACAATCCGCTTTATCAACCAGTACAGGGACATGCGGTCAACTTTGACCTGTATTATCGCTTCCGACCGGTTAGCTGGCTTGATATTCAACCAGATATCCAATATTGGATAAATCCAGCAGCCGTTAGTGAAACGAAAAATGCTTTTGTTGTCGGTCTTAAAACAGCGATCAGATTCTGATTATTTTATCGGTTGTGAGTAAGTCGATAGTTGCAAGGTTGGTGTGAATCCATCCCCTCTAATTTTCGTATTAAGTTAGAGGGGATACCGGAAATAGTATCGATAAATTAAGTGAATTTTTAAAGAAAACTCACTTAATTTATTGTGGCTTAATTATTTAACGGAGCATGACATGTCCACCAGGTTACGCAGAACTAAAATTGTTACTACACTGGGTCCGGCAACAGACCGAGATAATAATCTTGAAAAAATAATCGCAGCAGGTGCCAATGTCGTGCGTATGAATTTCTCTCATGGGGCACCGGAAGATCATAAAGCTCGAGCTGAAAATGTCCGACGCATTGCCGCGAAGTTAGGTCGCCATGTTTCTATCCTTGGTGATCTTCAGGGACCAAAAATTCGAGTTTCAACCTTTAAAAACGGTAAAGTTATCCTGAATGTCGGCGATAAATTTTTACTGGATGCCGAGCTTGGTAAAGGCGAAGGTGATATCGAACGTGTAGGCATTGACTATAAAGGGTTACCTGCCGATGTCGTTCCGGGTGACATTCTTTTGCTTGATGATGGGCGAGTTCAATTAAGAGTCTTAGGCGTCGAAGGCATGAAGGTTTTCACTGAAGTCACCGTCGGGGGGCCACTATCTAATAACAAAGGTATTAATAAGTTGGGCGGTGGTCTTTCTGCCGAAGCACTAACTGAAAAAGATAAAGCCGATATCATCACTGCCGCAGAAATAGGCGTTGATTATTTAGCGGTCTCATTCCCGAGATGTGGTGAAGATTTGCATTATGCGCGCCGGCTTGCTCGTGCTGCGGGATGTCATGCACAGATTTGCGCCAAAGTTGAGCGTGCTGAAGCTGTATGCAGCGAAGAAGCCATGGATGACGTCATTATGGCATCTGACGTTGTCATGGTCGCACGCGGTGACCTTGGGGTTGAAATTGGCGATCCGGAGCTGGTCGGTATCCAAAAGACCTTAATCCGTAGAGCACGTAAATTTAACCGCGCCGTCATCACGGCGACGCAAATGATGGAATCAATGATTAACAGCCCGATGCCCACACGTGCTGAGGTGATGGATGTGGCAAACGCTGTGCTGGATGGTACCGATGCGGTAATGCTTTCTGCCGAAACTGCTGCGGGTCAATACCCCGTTGAAACTGTTGCTGCAATGGCGCGTGTATGTCTCGGGGCTGAAAAGATCCCTGGCATCAATGTATCTAAGCACCGTCTGGATACACAATTTGATAATGTGGAAGAAGCCATTACGATGTCAGCTATGTATGCGGCTAACCATCTTCAAGGGGTTAAAGCCATCATCACAATGACCGAATCCGGCCGTGCACCGCTTATGGCTTCCCGCATCAGTTCGGGATTACCTATCTTTGCTCTTTCTCGCCATGAACAAACACTCAATCTTGCTGCGTTATACCGTGGGGTAACGCCCGTGTATTTTGACAGTGATCATGATGGTGTTGCTGCAGCAAATGATGCAGTAAATCTCTTACGTGAGAAGGGATACCTTAATTCAGGAGAGTGGGTCATTGTCACTCAAGGTGATGTGATGGGTTCCAGTGGGAGTACCAATACAACACGTATTTTGACTGTTCAGTAGGAAACCCTGATTAATTTTGCACAGTAGTTCTCTACACAGAGAGCTACTACGTATTTTTAAGCCATTACCTGATATTTGCATACTTTGAGGTGTCTATGTTTAAACGGATGCGTGTCGTCGTGTGTTTGTTATTTGTACTGGGATTATTTGCTTCATTGCAATTAGCATCTGGTGTGATGTTTCTTAATACCATACAAACAGACAAAGAGAACTTTGTTTTTAACCAACACCTTCGCGATTTGCAAACTCAATTGGGGACATCGTGGATGGCTCTCGTTCAGGCTCGGAGCACGCTTAACCGGGCAAGTGTTGGTTATATGGCCTCGGAAAATCATGGTGGTTTAAATAATGACGTCAATAAACTGATGGTCCAGGCCGAAGACAAATTGAGTTTAGCCGATACCGCAATGCACAAATTCGATGCCTTCCTGACGAATCAAGATCGTGAATCACCCTATGTCCAGACATTACATTCAAATTTTAAAGCCTATCGTTCCGCTCTGTCTGAACTGACCCGCTATGTTAAAGATGGAAACATCGATGCCTTTGTCAGTCAACCCACACAGCAATTTCAGGACAATATGGAGGAAGCATTTGATGACTGGTTAATCGATTGTGATAAGTACGTCGTGCTTGGAGCAGAAAAAAATATCAAGGCATATGCTACCGCGCACTGGGTATTACTCTCGTTGTTGTTGATTACCGTGGTGGTTATCGTTGTTGTTTGGGAACGAATGAGTAAGCTTGTGATTCACCCGCTAAATAAGAGCATTGAGTATATTCAGAATGTTTCTCGGGGTGATTTAACTCAGCAAATTGATATTACGGTACATAATGAAATAGGGACCTTACTCTCGTCTATTAAAAATATGCAGGATGAGTTAACGCGCACTGTAAGCTCCGTACGTGAAGGTTCCGATTTTATATACAACAGTTCGGGGGAAATTTCTGCCGGGAACAGTGATCTTTCAGCCCGAACTGAACAACAGGCTTCGTCACTGGAACAAACGGCGGCAAGTATGGAGGAGTTAACCGCAACGGTTAAGCAAAATGCGGAGAATGCACAGCATGCTTCTTCTCTGGCTCGTAATGCATCGACGATTGCCCAGCAGGGAACGGAGGCTGTGGTCAATGTGGTTAAAACCATGCATGAGATAGTTGGAAGTTCCAAAAAAATTGCGGATATCACTACGGTGATTGATGATATCGCGTTCCAGACAAATATCCTTGCGTTGAACGCAGCAGTTGAAGCTGCGAGAGCCGGTGAACAGGGGCGAGGATTTGCTGTCGTCGCCGGAGAAGTGCGTAACCTTGCGCAAAGGAGCGCTCAGGCTGCGAAAGAGATAAAAGTATTGATTGATGATTCTGTTAAGCGTGTAGAAACGGGCTCCATAATGGTTGAGGGCGCGGGAGACACCATGAAAGGTATTGTTGACGCGACGCTGCGTGTTACGGACATCATGGGGGATATTGCTATCGCATCTGGCGAACAGAGTCGTGGCATTGATCAGGTTGGTTTAGCCATTGTCGAAATGGACCGTGTGACCCAGCAAAATGCGGCGCTTGTTGAGGAATCCGCCACTGCGGCTACGGCTCTGGCAGAACAAGCTGGCCGCTTAAAGCTCGTGGTCGGGCAATTCAACGTTCGTGAAAACCCTTTGATAGTCGGCGACTCCTACATTGAGGGTGTCTCTGCTGTAGCGCTAAATGCTGGCTGATGGATGCCACAATAATGTGTTGAGGTAAAACTTGTATTAGCCGATTCCTTCACTGTGCGTTCGTATCCATACTGGCGTTTATTGGCATAGGAAAAATCCCCAGCCGGCTAATCAAGGCAATCCTTTGTTTCCCGGATTCAGGAAGGGTTTTTGTTGCCTGACATACAACACGTCGACGGGTGATGGCTTTTTACGTAAAGGGATGCAGGATGGGGCGTACCTGGCAGATGTGTTCTCCGCCATCCCCATTCCTGCAAGAGATGATACAAAACATAATGTTGGTATCAATTTTATCGAACACATTTTAAATCATATTTATCAAGTGATTATTACTTATGTTCCAATCCTGTAGGGCTTCAGCATCAACCCTAAGAAGACGATTTAAGCTTCACTCCCGTAATTCTGGATGCCACCGCTTTTGCCGCGTCGAGCTTTGCTTTCCCCGATTCAGATTGTGTGCCAGATTCAAATGCTTTGAAGTTAAGCTCGATGTTCTCAATGGCTTTATCTTTGAAAAATTGAGGCAGCTCTGTGAACAGGGACTGAAAAATTATCTCATACGCTAAAGCACGACACTGCAGATCATTAATCACGTCTTCTACTGGCTTCATAACCTCTCCTCAAGAAACTCTATGGCGTTCACCGACAAACAAGAAATGTTCTGTCGCGCATATCGCTGCGATGTGAATATTTAATATCGTTCAGAAAGACAAATAAAACCAGCGGACGCCATCACCAAATCGGACCGGGAGTTAATCGGGATGACACCGCGGGGGGAAGTTTGTTTCATATAAAATAAAAACTGGCAGATGCGACATCAGCACCGCCAGTAAATAAGTTGGTTCTTGTCATAAGTCATATCCGTTATACATGTTATAGCTCACCGCCCTAAAACAAACTAATCGCAAATTGCCGCATTCCGATTCATAAAATTAATGATCCTGGTAGTAGTGCTGGCTGCGACTTCAAGCTGGCTTATGGTCATCGGCTAAATTTTCGATACGGCCATGTTATGGCGAACGGATAGTCGGGCTACCTGGCCAGGGTTGTTTATCACTCACCGCCTCTGAGCCCTTAACCCGCAAGGTTGAAAAAATTTCCACTTTTCCCCTTGAAAAACGGTTGGCAGGAATTATTTATATCAACGGACAAGCAACGCTTGCCTGTAACTTGAGCTTTTGAATCGATTATTCAGGAGGTTAATTTATGGCACTCAGAACCTTGTCAGCACTCCCAGGCTTTTCTGATTCTGCTTTTGCTGACCGTTTTAACCGCATCGACAGACTATTTAGCCAGTTAACCGGGGACTCCCCCGTTGCATCATTACCGGCCTACGATCTGAAAAAAGTCGATGCTAACAACTATCTGTTAAATGTCAGCGTACCGGGCTGGAAGGACGATGAGCTCGAAATCGAAACCGTCGGCGGTAACCTTAATATCTCGGGTAAACGTGCTGAGAGCGAATCTCAGGATGAACAAGGCTGGATATACAAAGGCATACGCCGTTCAGACTTTCGTTTGAGTTTTTCCTTACCGGAGCATGCCCGCGTCAGCAACGCAAAACTTGAAAGCGGACTTTTACAGCTCTCTATTTATCAGGACATTCCGGAGAGTGAAAAACCGCGCAAAATTGCGATCGAAAACGCCAACAACGTTATCGAGCATCATGCCTGATAGGTTCGTGTTAATGTGATGTCTGTCTGAGGCCCGCGAAAGCGGGCCTTTTTGTGACTGAAATCAATATAAATAGTGTGACCGTTATATAAGAAAACACCAAGCGTTAGCTTAATTTATTAAGGTTTTGTATCGCGCTGAATATAATGATAATTCAGTGGTAAGGGTTATTTTTTAATCTTTAATGCAAATTTTTGCAGGTGAAAAAATAAGAATTAGAGAGATAGAAAATTCGCATGTCTATTTTAGAATTTAAAACAGTACTACCACCCTGAAGGAATGATCATGTTTATGCGTCGCAGTATTTCAACCGCTATAGCCGCAGTGATTTCATTATCTGTGCTGGTTACCCCTGTACTGGCTAATCCCGGTAACGGGCATGGCAATGGTAATGGGAACGGAGGCGGTCACGGCAATAGTGGTAATCACGGCAACAATAGCGCCTCTGCACAGCAATCAAATGGGCAGGGTAAAAATAAAGGCAAACCCGATCACGTAGAATCCGATATCAGTTTCTCAACCGCGCGCCAGCTGGCGGTTAACTATGGTCTGGTGGGGTATCAGGCCTTACCTCCGGGCATCGCGAAAAATCTGGCCCGCGGCAAACCGCTCCCTCCGGGCATTGCCAAAAAGACAGTCCCGGCCTCAATGCTGGGTCAGTTGCCCTATTATCCGGGCTATGAGTGGCGCATTGTGGGTGATGACTTAGTGCTGGTCGCATTGAGTACGGCAATTGTGACCGCCATCATCAATGGCGTGTTTGATTAAACGTCAGGCGCTTAACTCCTCCTTTATATATCTCCCAACGATTACACAGGGCTGTCAGCATTGCTGGCAGCTTTTTTTTCAGGAAATGCAACGCTACGTTTATTGCCGGCTTGAAGTTTTTTGACAATAACCTTACTTATCATGCTGGTCTGCTTTACGGAATTATAGTTGCTTTCTGTTATTATTTGAAAAAATATAACGGAGGGGAGTGAATGATGAATAGGGAATATAAGTATATTGATGCCACAATTTCCGGGCTTAATAAATCATCGGATGCGCATTTCAAATGGTTGGTTAAAGTGCTGTATTATGTTTCGAAGAAACATGAGCATGCTTCAGATATAACAAGCTGTAATGCACATGAGCGTTGCGAATTTGGTATCTGGATTCAGCAAAAACTCAAGGAAGACAGAGATGATAAAAGTTATCTGCTGGATATTCATCATAAGCATATCCGCATACATGAAAAATGCCGTGAGCTGATGGCGGTCTTGACGTTTAATGAAGCCTCCGCTGATTCATTTGAGGAGTTTGCATCAGCGCTGTTGGCCTTTAACCAGTCGTTGACACTCTACAAGACACACCTTTTGCAGCGGCGCACCAGCTTTGATGCCTTAACCGGCCTGCCGTTGCGTCGGACGCTTGATGAATCTTTTGATAAGACGTCAGAAAAGTTTGCGAAAGACGGTCTCTATTTGCTGCTTCTGGACATTGATCATTTCAAGAAAATCAATGACAACTATGGTCATTTAACTGGCGATCAGGTGTTACGCGCGTTGGCTATTCAGTTAGAAGATGAGACGCGCAAGTGTGAACCTGTTTATCGTTACGGTGGCGAAGAGTTTATTATTTTGCTTCATGCGTCCAGTGATGAAGATGCCTTTGCCATCGCGGAAAGGATCAGATTATTGGTCGCCAATACGGAAATAGCCGCTGGCGACCACGGCATAAACATAACGTTTACTGCCGGGTTAACCCAGGTGCATGAAAATGAAAGTTTGCACAGAGTACTGGAAAGAGCCGATAAAGCCCTCTATCACGGCAAACATACTGGGCGGAATCGGTGTATCTATGTGAGCCGATATAGTGATATGTACAAAATTGCGGTATGAAATGATCGGTACAGGCAACCGTGACGATATTTACGTATCAGGAATGCCTTAAGCCACCCGTGTTTGCGGGTGGCTTTTCTCTCGTAGCGCCTTGCTGGAAACCCTGAAAGGTTATTACTGAAGCCTGCCAGATGGGCTGGCGCCTCTGTTGCAGGCGCCAGCAATAGCGATAGATCAGAACGACTGCATGGCGCTGATATTGCCTTTTTGCCAGTTGCTTTCTGACTGGCGTAGCGCCTGACTGATGTCGACCAGACGATCGGACGGCAGCGTTTTGGGCAGCAAATCCAGCCCGACGGTCGAGAGGATCTGACCGTAGGTGTTGCGCAGTTCTGCATAGGCCAGATCCTGACGCAGATTGGCATTCAGCGCGTTCAGTTCCCCCTGAATCAGCTGCAACTCACCGATACTGTTCGCCTTGTAGCGGTTTCTCAACTGCCCGGCAATCTGACCGTCCAGATCGCTCAGCTCCTCACTGGTTTTGTACTGGCGCTGCGCTTCATTGAAATTCGCACGGGCGACGTACAGCTGTGCCATGATGGCAAGCGACATCGCCTGGCGTTGAACCTCCGAGACGCTCTCATTGACCTTCGCCGTTTTGTAAGCCGCAGGACCGGACAGCAGATTAAACAGGTTCCAGGTGACCTTCACCCCCACATCCGCCCAGCTCTGGTTCACCATAAACGAGTTGCTGTCATAGTGACCGCCGGCGCTGACCTCCAGCCCCGGCAGCATCCGCAGCAGCGATTTACGGGTTTCGGCTGCATGAATGCGCACCTGATAATCCTGCTCTTTCAGTTCCGGGCGACTTAACAGCGCCGTCTGCTCCAGGGTGGCGAAATCGACATTCAGTTGCGGTACCGTCATGTCATCTTTTTCCGGTAACGCCAGCGTATAGGCGGTATCCAGCGGCAGGTTCATTAAGGTCGCCAGCTCGGTTTTCGCCAGTGATAACGCCCGCCGTTGCTCTTCCAGTTGACGCACAGCATCAATCAGCGTGCGGCGATAACTCAGTACTTCAACCGGATCGCCCACCTGCTGTGCGCTCATATGCTCACTCGCTTCACGCGCCTGGTTAACCCGGTCAATCAGACTGTCGATGCGGCCCAGCAGGCGTTCTGCCGCCACGGCTCGCCAGTAGGCTGAACGCACATCCTGAATAACGGTATGCACGACTTTGCGTTTGCGTTCATCGGCGATCCAGCGCTGATCGGCCCGTTGTTTAGCGCTGACATAACTGACGCCGAAATCCAGTACGTTCCAGACCATGGTCAGGTCGGCGACGTCACGGTTCTGATCCAGCGAGGTCGACGGCTCCAGTGATTGCCGCCCGGTTTCAACGCTTCGGCTGCTGGAGGCGCTGGTATTGCTGCGGCCAACGTAGCCTGCCGACATGGCAATCTGCGGTAGCATGTCATAGCGCGCAAGCTCCAGTTGCTGTTGCGATAACGCCTGCTCCATCACCTTAAGACGGGCTTCAAGGTTGTATTTGAGTGCCCTCGCCATGGCGTCATAGAGCGTTATCGGCGCGGTGACCGGCTCCTGTTTGCTGAACATGGCGATTTTGTCCTGCTGAATACGCTGCTCACCTTCCGTTTTGGAAACCGGCTGGCTGTTGACGGCGCAGCCGCTCATGGCCACTACGATGAGGCTCAGACTGAAAAGTTTACGACCCTTTAACACGATTCCACCCCTGCTGACTCTTGTTGTTATTGTCACCCACGCCCTGACCCTGAGGCGCGTTTATGTGCGTTGTCTGTCGTCGGTGATTTGCCCGACCTCCCTCAACGCCTGCTCAATGACGACCAGCCGCTGCTGCGCGTCATCCCCAATACGGTGTAATTGCCACTCCAGATCGGGCGCGAAGTGCATCTGCGCGGCGATAGGAGTGGTCGCGCCATCACTGGCATTGATGTTGCGCCAGCTCCCGCCGGAGAACACCGCCATGGGCGACAACGAAGGCAGGCTGTTTCCCGAGAACATGCCCGCCAGTGAAGATGCTCCACCCAGCGCACCGCCATTGTTGAAACTGGGGAACGAACCGAGCGAACTTTCAAACAGGCTGGCGCTGCTGGAGGTGGTACCCTGGGCAAACGTGCCCGCCACCTGGCTGATCGGTGTGTTGTTGTCTGGTGCTGTCCGCTGGGATGACTGAAAAATCGTCGATGTGACCGTTGCGACGTCTGCTGTTCGTGCGCTATTCAGCGCGCCGAGAGATGGCGGAGAGAACAACGCGCCTAAGGTGACCGGCGCATTCGCAACCACCGAGATCACCGGCGGGGCAGAGGGCGCTGGAGGCTGAGAACTGCCCGCATTCATGCGGAATTCCGGGTCGCCGCCGCTGTCATTGCTGGCGGCAATCGTCAGCGTAAAGGCGGTGCTAACCGAAACGTTACTGCCGTCGGTGGCGGTGATCCGAATAGATAAGCTTCCGGCATCACCCGTGCCCGGTATCCCTGAGAAGGTGCGGGTCGCCGGGTTAAAGCTCAGCCAGCCTGGCAGCGCGGAACCATCCGCCAGGGTGGCGCGTAGCGTCAACGTGTCGCCAACATCCGGGTCGGTGAAGAGGCTTGCCGGAACGGTAAAATTGAAGCTGCTGTTTTGTGTCGCGGTTTGCGCATTCAGTGTGCCCGACAGCACCGGCGCGTCGTTAACGTTGGTGACGTTCAACCCGAAGGTGGTGCTAACGGACGCATTGGCGCTGTCGGTGGCGGTCACCCGAATCGCCAGATTCCCGACATCGCCATTTGCCGGTGTGCCAGAGAAGGTGCGGGTCGTCGGGTTAAAGCTCAGCCAGCCAGGCAGCGCAGAACCATCTGCCAGCGTCGCGTTCAGCGTCAAAATTTCGCCAACATCCGGATCGGTAAAGGTGCCCGCTGGCACGGTGAAACTGAAACTGCCGCCTTGTGCAACCGCCTGATCGGCAACGGGGGTGGCAACGACTGGCGGAAGGTTGCTGTTATTGACGGTTAAGCTAAAGGTCGTGCTGACCGATGCGCTGCTGCTGTCCGTTGCGGTGACCCGGATGCTCAGGTTGCCCACATCGCTTCTGGCTGGTGTTCCCGAGAAGGTGCGCGTCGACGGGTTGAAACTCAGCCAGGCGGGCAGCGCCGAGCCATCAGCCAGCGTCGCGGTCAGCGTGAGCGTGTCACCGGTATCGACGTCGACAAATGCGCCATTAGGAACGGCAAAGCTGAATACGGCGTCTTTTGTTGCACTTTGACTGCCAATGGCGCTACCAACGGTGGGCGCGTCATTGACGCTGGTGACCGTCATGGAAGCTTGTGCGCTGGCGTTTGAGAATGCGCTGCTGCCGCCAGACGTTGAGGTGTCTGCAAGGCCTGTACTGGCCCCCGTTGTGGCGGAACCGCTGGTTTGATCCCACGCTTTGAAAGCAAACGTTGCGGTTTCACCATTGGCCCCGTCCGGCACATAGCGAACCTGTGCGGTGGAGGTCAGTAACAGGGCGGATGACCCGGATACCGTACCGATATTGAACCAGTTTGCGCCGCTGTCGGTGGAGTATTGCCAGTGACCGTTGCCCGTGGTCAGCGTAATGGCAATACCGCTGGTGGCACCGCTGTCGACATCACCATAGCCCGCATTGCTGAGCAATGAGGAGACGGTGGTGGCGGATGAGGTGTTATCTTCGTTGGTGGTGGTCAGCGTGACGGTCGCGCCGTTAGATAAGGTTGGCGCATCGTTCACCGCCGAGACGTTGAGGGTCATGGTGCCGACGTTGGCTGACGAGGCAGTACCGTCGCTGACGGTCCAGGTAAAGGCCGCATACCCCGCGCCGTTGGCATTCGCCGCCGGGCGGAAGGTCAGTTTGCCGATGTTGGCTGCGCTGACCACCGCGCCGTTGCCCAGCAGTGTATCGCCAACGCCGCGCACGCCATCGCCATTGGCGTCAATAAACAGCTCGCCCGCACCCGGCGCAGTGACGATGGTGATCGATTGCAGGGTGTCACCGCTGTCCACATCGCTGAAGCCGAAATCGGCAGCGGTAAAGGTCTGCGCACTGTCTTCGTTGAAGGTCTTGCTGACAGCCGTGTTGCTGATCACCGGCGCATCGTTCACGGCCGTGACGTTAAGGGTCATGGTGCCAACGTTGGCAGACGACGCCGTACCGTCGCTGACAGTCCAGGTAAAGGCCGCATACCCTGCGCCGTTGGCATCCGCCGCCGGGCGGAAGGTCAGTTTGCTGATGTTGGCCGCGCTGACCACTGCACCGTTGCCAAGAAGCGTGTCGCCAACGCCGCGCACGCCATCGCCATTGGCGTCAATAAACAGCTCGCCCGCGCCCGGCGCAGTGACGATGGTGATCGATTGCAGGGTGTCGCCGCTGTCCACATCGCTGAAGCCGAAATCGGCAGCGGTAAAGGTCTGTGCGCTGTCCTCGTTGAAGGTCTTGCTGACAGCCGTGTTGCTGATCACCGGCGCATCGTTCACTGGCATAATACTCAATACCGCCTGATTCGTGCCGCTGCTGTTGATGGAACCATCGTTGAAGGTCCAGCCCAGCGTCACGCTGGTGGGCGGATCGTCAGAACTGTTGGCGTAAGTCAGGGATTGCAGAACTGCATCCACAATGGCGGACGTGGCGTTGCTGTTGAAGGTCAGTGTCAGCGTGCCCGCCGAATTGGTGGTGACGCTGCCTACCGTTGTGCCGTTGTAGGTAAAGCTTTGTCCTTGCGTGAGTGCCCCCAGCAGACCGCTGCTGCCGAAAAGATCATTGCTGCTGGCCCCGCCGTTGCGGGCGACAGTGATCGACGCGCCGTTATAGTTACCCAGCCCGCTGTTAAGGGCATCCAGTTCGGTGTCGGCAACGGTCACATCGCTGTCGATGACCACCGCACTGCCGTTTTCGGTGTAGGTCGCGCCACCGTTCAGGTTGCTGAAGACCGGCGCGGAATTGGTGGTGGCGGTGATCGACGAGCTGTTAACCGCCGTCAAACTGCCCGATGTTGCCCGTAACGCCAGCGTGTTGGTGCTGCCGCTGTTGGTATACATAATGACGAGGCCGCTGTAGGTGGCAATACCGCCCGACGGTGTCAGCGTGACCGTGGTGCTGCTGGCATCCTGATCGCCGGACGTGACCGTAAAGCTGTTGACCGTGCCATCGACGGTTCCGTCGTTAGGATCGGTGACCGAAAGCACGATATTGGTGGTGTAATCCTGGTCCACCATCCCATTCGCATCGACGGCCTGGACGACCGGGACGGTGGTAAAACTGGTGCTTTGCCCATTCTGGATGGCGGTGGGGACGGGCTGTGTGCTGAAGACCAGCTTTGTTGCGACCACATCCGGGTTGATGGAGGCCGAGGTGGCGCTCACCAGGCTACCGGCTGCGGCGGTGAGTACAAAGTTGGCATCTGCATCGCTGGCTGATGTGTATTTCACGCCGCTAAAGGTGGCCGTACCGTTCGAGGCGGTGACGGTGGTGGTGCCGGTGAGTGAACCGCTGCCATTTTCGCTCAGCGTGACTGACCCGTTGAAATCGGTATCGATATTGCCGCGATCGTCCACGGCGATCACCACCGGCTGGGTGGTGAAGTTGATGCCGCTGACCACCGATGTGGACGGTGACTGGCTGTAAATCAGTTTGGTGGCGGCGATGTCAATGCTCGCGCCGCTGCCGTTGGTGACGTTGGCCTGGCTGCTGGCGAAGGTCGAACCGCCGGAGACCGAGGTAAAATTGCTGGCGTTGACCGACAACACCACGGTGTGGTGATCGGTAATATCGTTACTGCTGGTGTTGTCGTTGTAATACGCTTTGATGGAGTAGGTTTCGCTGCCGCCATCGGCAATCGACAGGCTCAGCCCGGAGAAGGTGATTCTGCCGGTGCTGCTGTCGTAAGTGCCGAGCACGTTGGTGGCGTCCGGCCCGTTGAGTAAGAAACGCATCTGCGCCAGTTCCGCCGAGGTGGCTGTTCCGCTCACGGTCGCGTAGAACGCGCTGACGTTGGTGGCAAGGCCATCGGATGTTCCCGGGTCGGCTATCGTAAAGTCCATCAGCGAGGTGGCGCTGGCTACCGACGTCGCGGTGGTGGAGAACGTGGTGGCTTCACCAGACGGACCGGCGGTGACGGTGGAGGTCGCATTTGACGCCACGATGGCTTTGACGTCGGAAATATCAAAGTTATTGGTTCCGAAGTCGAAGCCCCCCGTCCCGTTCGCGCTTGAGATCACCACTTTGATGACGTCGTTCGCGGAAGTGGACAGGGCATTATTTGACGCGTCACGGAACACTGAGAAATTCGAGAGGGTGATATTGGCATTCGCAGTGGCTGTCAGTGTCCCGGTGACGGTGGTGTTGTTGGCATAGGTAAAGGTGACCGTAATCGTGTCATTCAGCGAGGTGTAGTAACTGAAACTGGTCAGATCGAAGGTATAGCCGGAGGCCACTGCAATCGTCAGCTTGGTGGCATCGCCGGTTGGGTTTCCGGTGCTGTCAGGGAAGACGTTGTAGTTGGTGCCGTAGTTATTGGAAAACGAATACCCGTCCTGGCCGGAAAAGGTGAACCCGACGGAACTGACCGTTTTGTTGTAGATCCCGCTACCGCTATTCAGATCCGTGTTATCAAACGTGACGATGGTGAGCAGTTCGTTGTAGTCATTGAACGCCAGCGCATCCGCCTGGATCCCATCGCTGCCAACGCTTTTTTCCAGCGTCCAGTTGCCGCCTTTCGCCACGCTGCCCGTGAGATCGCTGGAGGCCGCCACGTCTGCGCCGGTCGCGCTGGCGAGCGAATTGATAAAATTCACCCCTTCGCCGGATGCCACCGAGCAGCCATACAGCAGAATGTCACCACTGTCTGTTAACGCCGCGCCAAGCGCGCTCAAATCACTCTGGCGTGATGCAAGGGTGGTGCTGTCCAGCGTTAAATCCCCGAGATAGAGACGTCCTTCCGCACCGTGACTGATGATGTGAATCGCGTCATAGCCGCTGTGCGTTTGCGCCCATTCCGCCATTTGCGACAGGCCATCTTTGCTGCTATCCAGCAACACCACATCCGTGCCGGTGGGCACCTGGCTGAGCAGTGTCTGGTAATTCGCCACGGAGGTATCCACAAACACCACTTCTTTGTGGGTTTGTGCGCTATCGGCGGCGACCGCGACTTTCGTGCTATCGGTTGTGGTGTCCTGACTGGCGGCCTGGGTCTGACTCTCGCTGCTTTGCGCGTGGCTATCGTCGGCGTGCGTTGCTGTGTCTGCGGTGGGTGTTGGTGTGGTTTCCTGCGCGGCGGCGGTTTGATCCACGGTTGCGGCAACCGCGCCGTCAAACAGCATCCTGGGCTCAAGTGCGTACCCCAGCGGGACGGGCTGCGTTATCTCAACGGGCCGGGGAGAGTGAGTGCGTTGTTGACGGGCAACGCGACGATTACTGAACAGATCACGCCATAACATAGAGGTACCCCAGCAGACGAATAACATTCCGATCATCATTTCCGCATGCCATGGACTCAGCGCCGTCAGGTTGCGGGCAAACATTTCAATTTGTTTCTGAAATGTAATTTATGTCTTAATTATGTAATTGAATAGATATATTTGCATTTTGTGCTTTTTTTGTCTCTGTTCCGTCGCTGCGTGTGATGGGCAGCAAAAAACTGCCCATCTGCAGCGGCGAATCAGCCTGGATTAACCGGGTAAAGCCCTGTGACGGCGATACACGCCGTAAGGGGCAGTGACGGATCGCGCACCGGTACCGATACCGACACCGGCACCGTAACAGGATTTGGCGTGGTGACATTCGCACCCACATTGACCGTTCCGGTTAACGGCAGAGTGACGGTGCCAGCCGCCGAACCTGATAGCTGGCCGCCGCTGGCTGTACCGGCGACCGAACCGCTGGCGGTCCCTGTCACGCTGCCATCGGGTCCCAACTGCCTGTCGTTGGTTGCGCCTGCGGGTGCGTAGAGCAGCGCAGCGGGGCCGCTAACAGAAGTGAGCAGGCTTTTATCCGTCAGGTTAACCGTGCGGCCGCTGGTGGTTGATGAGCCGATTTTGGCAATACCGGTTACGCCGAGGCTGGCAACGGCGTTAAAAGGCAGGTTTGTGATGCTACCGCTAAGGGGCAGGGAGACCGCGGTGCTGGTCCCGCTCAGTGAAAGCGTTGCCGGGTGGGTATGCGGCGGGATTTGCGCGGCGTTGAGCACCACTGAACTGGTGCCGCTGCCAACGGCGGTTTCCTGACCGATGGCTTTGCCGAGCGTGTAGGTAACGTTACCTGACGGTGTTGCTGCCGTACCCGTGCCAATCGCCGTTTTGCCGCGCAGGTCGGGTAGCGTAAAGGTTGTGGGCGCTGTGCCGCCGTAGATATTGCCAATCAGGGAATAGAGCGCCTGGTAACCATTGACGTTCAGCGTTCTGCCGTCGGCGGGTAGATAGCCTTCCGGGCAATAGCGGATCGCCATATAACACACACTGCCAATAAATTCGTCCCCCGCCCCGTTGCAGGCAAAAGCCGACTGCGGTAGCGAAAAAACGATCCCCAACGTAGCGGCAATGGTAGTTTTTGTAAGCAAATATTGAGCGCGTTTCATACAGATCTCTCCTTGCCAGAAAGCGGCTTCACGGTATAGCTAAGCCCATCGGATAACAGTCATCATGCTGTTTAACCCCAGAGGTGGGGGAGGTTCGGGTATGCCGCGGCAGAACGGTGTTGTGTTGGAATGTCCGGCCACGATTAAAACATAGCCAGACAAATGAGATTTGTCTTATAGATTCAAGGATATATTCTTAATCTTTTTTTGAGATCACCCTGGACCGCCGTTTCGTCTGTTTCCGGCGATCAGAATCCGCTCTCGCGAATCCCCAGCGCAGCGACCCGTCGCCAGACGGCGCCCAGGATCGACTCTTTTTCCCCTTGCAGAACGACGCTACCCCGTAGCGGTTGTTGAGGCGGCTGGAATTGACCATCCTGCACCACAAAGCGGACACGATACTGCGCCTGCACCGGTTGCGGATTGTGGTCGCGATCGCGACGTACGGCGATGGGGCCGTGTCGATCGGAGGCCAGCATCTCTTGCTGTAACCAGGCGGTGCCGGTGGGCGCAATATCGCTTAAGCGAACTGCAAGGCGCGGGTAGGCCGGATCGTCAGCAATAAACTCCCCGGTCATGCCGGTTTTCGCGCGCTTGAGGGTGTCTTCAGGCAAATAGCCCTGGACTTTGCCAGCGCCAGGCTCAACCACGCGCAGCAAGGGTAAATCGGTGGGCAGCCAGCGTCCTTCGGTCATATCCCGCGCCACGTCTCTCACCTGGCCCGCCTGCGGTGCGGCGATCGATAGCCGCTGGCGCTGCGCATCCAGCCCGCGGTAACGGGCCAGCGATTCCGCCAGTTGGCGGTCAAGCACCTGCGTTTCGCTGGCGGTTTCCTGCCGCCCTGCGCCCCGTTGGCGCTGTTGTTGCAGGACGCTAATCTGCTGGCGTTCAATGGCAAGGCGATAATCCAGATCGGTCGAGGTCAGCTCCAGCAATACATCGCCGACTTTCACCTGCTGACCGTCGTGGACGTGCAATGTGCGCACCTGGGCGGCGCTAGGGGCATAAAGTACGCTCACATTTTCCGCTTCCAGCACCGCCGGAATACGGATACTGCCGCGCCACGGGAACAGCAGGACAGCAAGGAGTGCCAGCAGGATCAGGCCGGAACGCAGCAGCCTGGCAGGGTGAGCAGTTTTACGCATAGACCACCAGATAGAGGCTTCTTTCAGCACCGGAAGGGCAATAAACCAACCAATTTCCACCAGCATCAACAGGATGCCGATGACTTTGATGAAAAAGTGATACACCAGCAGCGCGATGCCAAAAAACAGGAAAAAGCGCCATATCCATGAGGCATATCCCCACAGCAGCAGTTTGCGCTGTAAGGCGGGTGACCAGGTGTGCGGCGGCGGGTGACCGTAAGCAAACAGGGCTTCACGCAAACGCCAGCGGCACAAGGCGTAGGCGCGATCCTGTAAATTTTCGACTCGCCAGAAATCGCTCAGTAAAAAATAACCGTCAAAACGCATCAGTGGGTTGAGGTTAACCACCAGCGTGGTGATCCAGGTGGCGCTGGAGAGCATAAACACCGCCGTGCGCAGCGGGCCATCGGGCAGCAGCGCCCACGTCAGCAACGCAATGCAGGCGAGGATCAGCTCCGCCAGAATGCCGCCTGCGCTGATCAACAATCGGGCACGCCGATCCTTCAGTTTCCAGGCATCGCTGACGTCGGTATAAAACAGGGGGAACAGCACGATAAACGCCACTCCCATGGTTTGCACCCGGCAGCCCGCGCGTTTCGCCATAAACGCATGCCCCAGCTCGTGGAAAAATTTGGCGAAGACCAGCGCCATGCCGAAGACCGCCATCCCTTGCAGACTGAACATATGCGGAAAGGTTTGGGTATAGCGCACCCAGTCACGGCTGACGAGAAAGCCCCCCAGCAGCAATATGCACGGTAATACCACGCGCAGCAGAGGCAGGCCGTAACGTTGCAGCACCGGCCAGCAACGGCTGAGCAACGGGTCCGGACGCCATAACGGAATGCGGAAAAAGAGATACTGGTGCAGCAGGGTTTTCCACAGACTGACCCGCCGGGCTGCGGCTTTCAGGGCATACCCCTGGCGTTGCAGCGGGTCGCTGGCGGCAATCAGATCGTGATTGCGCAAAAAGCGCAGCAGCTGTTCCAGCTCCTTTTCCTGCAACGGCAAACCGGGCTCCTGGTTCGCCGCATCCAGCACCTTGCCGGGCTGGCGCAAAGGCCAGTGGCGTAGCAGGCGTATCGCGGAGGGGGTCAGCGTGAAGTAACGCCCGGTGACCGGGTCTGCCAGCACCCACTGGGGCGCGCCGTCCAGCCCTTTCGCTGATTCCACCAGTTGCAGGTCGCGGCGCAGCGCGGGCAGGATGCGGTTCATTACCTCGTTTGTCATAATCCAACCGACTGGCGCAATACGGCAAGCGGACGCCGGAACAGATACACCGCCAGCGGCACATATTCACCGGATACTTTAGCCGTACCGCGCAGACCAATGCGCGGCGGCTCTCCGGTGAAACGGGCGTCCAGGCGGTACGCCAGATTGCCGGCGGGCGTCTGTTCTGATTCGTAAGCAATGCGATCTAACAGCGCACCGTGCGGGGTGAGTGGATCGCTATCGAGAAACAGGGTAATCGGCGCATCAGGCTTCAGGCGGATAGCGTCACCGACATCCAGTTCAATACGCAGCGACACGGAGGCCGGATCGGCCAGATCCATCAGCCGTTCTCCGGTACGAACCGGTTTCCCCACCCAGCGCTCAGCGTCCGCAAAAACCGCAATACCGTCCCGCTCGGCATGGATCTCGCTGCGGCTCAGAAGCGCGTTGGCATAGTCACGTTCGGCGCGCTTTTGCGCAACTTGCGCGGCAAGAAAATCGAGCCTCGCTTTGGAATCGGTATCCTGAAAGGCGCGCTGCGCGCTGGCGCGGTATTCCGCTTCCGCAACGTTTAGCGCCCGTTCGGCGACATCTGCCTGCGCTTTTAAGGTGGTATCGTCAAAACGCACCAGCAGGTCGCCTTTGTGCACGGCCTGATTGGGCTGCACCGCAAAGGCCTGAATCACGCCGTCCAGCGGGGCCGCGACAATGCGGCCGTTAAGCGGGATCACTTCCGCTGGCGCCAGCACGGACTGGTGTACGGGAATAAACAGGCACCCGACCAGCAACAGGGCGGGTACCGCCAGCTTCCAGCGCCAGCGAGGACGTCGCCAGACCGGCTGTGGCTCAAGTGCCAGCCAGGCATGGCTAAAGGCGTGTGCCAACTGTTCCGCCAGCAGTAGTTCGGCCTGTTGCCAGGGCTGCTCTCGCGCATACCAGATACCGCCAAATACGCGCCCCTGGCGATCTTTCAGCGGTGCCCACAGCGCTTCCGGGGCGGACAGCGCCAGCCAGTCATTACGACTTTGTTGATCCAATGCGGTGGCGTCGACGACGGCGCATTGGTTATGTTGCGGCTGGCGTTGCAGTCGGGCGTTGGCCCGCTCGATAAAAGCCACGAAAGGGGCATGAGGGGCGGGTTGCGTTACGCCGGTGACGGCGCGCACCGTGCCGTTGATCACCAGCGCGGCGTGGCGAAATCCGAACAGCGACTGGCTGTCGTTGACGATGCAGTAAGCCAGCGCTTCGATTGTGTCTGCCGAACGCGCCTGACGTTCAATGCTCAGAAATTGGGCGAAGACGCGTTCGCCGGAAAGGGGAGGCGTGTTGCTCACGGTTTCTCCTGGAAATGCGCAGTCCCGCTCATACCCGCCATCAGGGTGTTGTCGCTGCTGTCGATAGCCCCTGTCAGGCTCAGCGTCTGACTGCTTTCATCAATACGCGCCCCCAGCCGGGAGACGCTGGCGCGCAGCGGCTTGCCGGTTTCATCCGGTGTGAAAGTAAAGGTCAGCCCTGGCTTAAGGATGGATAACCAACTGGATGGCACCAGCAGGTCAATCTCCAGATGCCGGTTATTGACGATATCGATCACCGGCACGCCAGCCGCCACGCTCTCATAAGCCTGAGCGCGCCGTTTGACCACCTGACCGTCGAACGGTGCCACAATCCGGCAGCGGTTAACCTGAATCTGGTAAACCTGGCTTTCTGCCTGCGCCTGCGCCAGGCGCGCGGCAGATAAGGACACGGCATGCCTGCCGACCGATTTCATCTGCGCCAGTTGCTGGTTCTGATTCAGTTCGGCTTCTGCCTCCCGCGTTGCCGCCTGAGAGGCGGTTAATTGAGCCTGATAGATGGCGCAATCAAAACGCGCCAGCAAATCGCCTTTTTTGAAGGGGTCGCCTTCCCGGAACGGCATCTCGACGATACGTCCCGCCAGATCGCTGGAAATCGTCGCTTGATCGACCGCTACCAGCATGCCACGGGCCTGATTGTCCGCCGGGTTGTCCGGTTGCGTGGAATGTGACGGGGGGCCCAATAACGGATCAGCAGCCTGCACCGGAAGATAAAAAAAACAGAGGGAAAGCGTCATCAGGCCAATGGCCCGACGGAAAACCGCGTGTTTAACCATATTCACACTAACCTGCCTTGATTCCGCTGGGGTGTGTGCAAACCAGAAGGCACGGGAGACAACCTTCTGAATCTTCACCGATTAGTCGTACTTATTGTGACGAGTATAGTAAACCAGCAAAAATTGAAAGGCGATGAAAGGTAAGCGTAAGGTTACGAATTTGTTGTGATAAGCACGAAAATGAACAGCGGTGTGCCTTTGTGGTTGCGGTGCTTTTCGGTTAGCGCGATGCCGGTTTTAGTGAATCAGATGATAAGGCAATCAAAAAGACGACCTGGATTGCGGCGCGGGCATACATTTTTTTGTGATGTATTCAGCATTATGTCGATGTCGAAAAGCGTTTTATTCTCACCAGAATAATAGAAATCGTGTTTTGTATTATTGTTATAAATTTGCTGAAATATTCTTATCTTATATTTGCTGTGTTTGTTTTATTCTAAAAAAGATCAAAAAAAGTGCATTAACTGTATGAATTTCCTCCCATAGCCTGACAGCAGTGCATATCTGATGCGGTTTGGTGGTTTGTTTATTAAGAAAACCTTAAGGTAAACTCACTGTTGCATTTTTTTTAATTATATTCAATTGATTCCCAATAATTGAAAATTTGGCTGGAAAAGTTTCATTTAAGATGTATATTTATAAGAATGTTACCACGGCGAAGCCACTTTTTTATTTCCGATATTATGAATAAAAATTTATCACTTGAAATGCAAAAGGTTTCTCTCGCCTTATTACTGATTAATAATGGCAGCGCCTCGCTATTATTAACTGAGAAGCGTGTCCGGGAAGAAACCGCCCCTTTTTCATCTGCCTGGTTTTCTGATGATGGCAACCGGCTGCATGCGCGATATTTGTGCACTACCTGGCAATATTTAAAAGAAAACCTGTGTGGTCAAAGCCATCAAACCGCGGTTGACGCTTATTTACTCTATATGGCGGATTGTCTGCCTGAACTCGGTTCCGCGCCATTATTAAATCTGGTGCAGGCCATGGCGTTGATTCAGGCTTACGAAAACTGCGCGCTGCTCGCCGGGAGCTGCCCGCCGGTTTACTGCTTCGGCCAGCAGCAGGAGACGTCTGCCCTTGAGGATTGGGTTTACGCCTGCTGCATGGGGGTGACGTTCGATGTGTTGCCCGCGCAGTTGATGAACGGGTGCGACTGTCGCGTTTCCCGCTCCCCATTGCAAATTCATCCATGATTATCATCACAGTTCACAGCCTGAAGGGTTGAGACTGGCGGGGCGATTCGTTATAAGAGTCGCTTAGGGACGTCATCGGAAAACTGAGCGAAACCTGATTCCATTGCAGCCACTGCGGCCGCAATGGAATCAGGTTTTTTTTTGTCTTTTTTTCGTGCGTCGCCACCTCCGGGAAGGGTATCAGGACCATACAGTGAGATAGCTGGAATGAAAGTAGAAAAAATACTCAGCAATAACGCTGTCCTGCTCACGAATGAAAAGCAAGAGATCGTGGCAATCGGACGGGGAATCGGTTTCGGCAAAAAGCCGGGCGACCGGGTAGACGAGAGCCAGATTGAGAGCCAGTTTGTAAAAAAATCCGCCGGGCTGACGGATGTGTTTGCGCAGTTACTGGCTGAAATACCACCGCCGCATTTGGCGGTGACGGAGCAGATTATTGCGCTCGCGCAGCAGCGACTGGCGATCAGCGTGCAGGATACGTTGTTCCTGGCGTTAAGCGATCACATCAACTTCGCTCTCCAGAGACACAGTAACGGTCTGGCGATCAAAAACTTCCTGCTGTGGGATATCAAGCGTTTCTATGCCCAGGAGTTTGCCGTTGGGCGGGAGGCGCTGGCGCTGATTGAGGCCAGACTCAACATCACGTTGCCGGAGGATGAAGCCGGTTTTATCGCTTTGCATCTGGCGAATGCCAAAAACAACAGCGATATGCACAGCACCATGCAAAGCGCCACCATCATTAAAGATGTGCTGACGATCCTGAAATACGATCTGCACATTACGCTTAATGAGGAATCATTGGATTATCAGCGCTTTATTACCCACCTGAAGTTTTTTGCCCTGCGTCTGTTGAACCGCGATACGGTGACGCACGGCGATGACAGCATTTATCAGGGCATTACCGGAATGATGCCGGCGGCTTACGCTTGCGCCATGAAAGTCTATGATTATGTTGAGAAAAATTATGACTGCCAGCTCACCACCGATGAGGTCATGTTTCTGACTATCCATATCAACCGGTTAAGTGGCGTATAAACGCATTTTTACAGGGCGTAACTGAGTGATTCAGGCGAAACCTGCGACAGCACCGACATGTTTTTCTGTTGGCGCTGCGCGGGTTTTTTTATTTCTGTTCTGCCCGGGCAACTGCGGCAGGCAGCCGATGAGAAAGGAGAAAAAACGATGCAAATGGCATTTCCGGACGGTTTTTTGTGGGGGGGCTCAGTCGCCGCTAATCAGGTTGAGGGGGCCTGGAATGAGGGGGGAAAAGGCGTGTCAACGTCCGATCTGCAACCCCAGGGGGTACATGGTAGCGTGGTCGCGCGCGACGGGGTGAACAGCTGCATCAAAGATGTAGCGATTGATTTTTATCACCGCTATCCACAAGACATTAAGCTATTTGCCGAGATGGGGTTTACCGTGCTGCGCACCTCGATTGCCTGGGCGCGTATTTTCCCCAACGGCGATGAGGCGCAACCCAATGAAGAAGGGCTGGCATTTTACGACCGCCTGTTTGATGAAATGGCGCGTTACGGCATTCAGCCGTTGATCACCTTGTCCCATTACGAAATGCCTTACGGCTTGGTAAAACAGTACGATGGCTGGGGCGGCCGGGACGTGATTGCCCTGTTTGAGCGTTATGCGCGCACCGTGTTTACCCGCTACCGCGACAAAGTGAAATACTGGCTGACCTTTAACGAGATCAACATGGCGCTGCATGCGCCGTTTACCGGCGTGGGGCTGGAGGGTGAAAGAAGCCCGCAGGAGATTTATCAGGCCATTCACCATCAGCTGGTTGCCAGCGCCCGGGCGGTTAAAGCCTGCCACGAGATCATTCCGGATGCGAAAATCGGCAGCATGTTGCTGGGCGGCATCCGCTACCCTATCACCTGTAAACCGGAAGATGTGTTAAAGGCACAGCGCGTGAATCGTGACTGGCTGTTCTTTGGCGATGTGCAGGCGAGAGGGGCATACCCGGCATGGATCCAGCGTTTTTTCCGTGAAAATGAGATTGCGCTGAACATCACCGACCAGGATACCGCGGATCTGCAAGAGACCGTCGATTTTATCTCCTTCAGCTACTACATGAGCGGCTGCGCCGCTGCGCAACCGGAACTGTACCAAAGCTCGCGCACCAACATTATGCGGATGATCCCCAACCCGCATCTGGAAAGCTCAGAGTGGGGCTGGCAAATCGATCCGCAGGGGCTGCGCTTTTTATTGAATGAACTGCACGATCGTTACCAAAAGCCGCTGTTTATTGTGGAAAATGGCCTGGGCGCGAAAGACGTCCCGGCGGCGGATGGCACCATTCAGGATGATTACCGCATTCAGTATTTGCAGGCGCATTTGCAGCAGGTCAGAGAAGCAATAGAAGATGGCGTGGAACTGCTGGGCTACACCAGTTGGGGGCCGATTGATCTGGTGAGCGCCGGCACGGCGCAGATGTCGAAACGTTACGGTTTCATCTATGTTGATCGTGATGATGCAGGAAATGGCACGCTGGAGCGCCGCCGTAAGAAGAGCTTCTACTGGTATCGCGATGTGATTAGCAGCAACGGAGCGAGTCTGAACGATCCGTACTGAGGGCTGTTTTGACAGTCGCGTACGGTTTCCAGGATGATGAAAAACACGAGCGGGGGATAACCCCCCGCTGAATTCGCAGCCTGCTTAAGGCGTCACCGTCACAATGGCCCGGCGATAAGAGAACAGCGACGGCGTCCCGTCATCCTGCACCTGCAGAATGATATGGAACGGCGTCGCGGTTTTCACCGCGGGCGCAACAAAACTGGCGTCCATTGTTTCGCTCTGTTCCAGTTTTAGCTCCGGCGCAAAATGGATGCCCATCGTGGTGGCGGTGGGTTCTTTGTACTGCCACCAGCGATAACTCAGGCGATCGTTATCCACATCGCGGGAGCCTTTTGCCGACAGTCTGACTACCTCTCCCGCTTTCACCTGCAATGCAACTATCCCTTTGCCGGGTTCCCCATTCAGCACCAGCGACGGATTATGGTTGGCCTGCCTGATGTTGCTGCTGACGCTCCAGTCCATGCGCGCGGCAAAATCATTCTGATAGGCTTCGCGCCAGCGCCAGATAGTGGCGGAAGCGGTACGGTGGCTTTTACCGTCTACGCCCATCACCGTATCAGACGTGCTGGTGCGCAGGCCGCTGCGGCTGTCGGGGTTCACGGCTGCATAGCGACCGCCCCAACCGCCATATTCCGGGTGTTCCGGCGCGTTCAACCCGTTTTGCAGCAGGTAGAGAAATGAAGGCGTATCGCCTTCCATGGTGTACTCAATGGCCGGGTAAGCCTCACCCAACGGGCCTTTGTTGCGAATGTTCTGCTTCAGCCAGTCGTTATTGACCTGGCGCATATCGCCGCCTTCGGCAAAGCGCGACGACATGCCGCTCCAGGTGGCAATAAAGTAGTCGTTCCATGCATGAATGCTGGTGATATAGCGCAGCGTCGGGAACTGAGCGCGGATCCATTCACCGGTATTATCCTGATCGGAAATGGCGTAGACGCGGATCTTACTCACGAACGCATTTACCTCTTCCGGCGTACGGGTTGCGCGCACATCGTACAGCGCTTGCGCCAGATCCACCGCACCGCCCCAGACATCGATCCACAGCGGGCGGGCATCCTGTTTATCGACCGCCTGAATGATAAGTGTGGATGCCGGTGTGGATTTCCCTGCGCCAACGTAGTCCATGCCGTAACCCGCCTGGCCTGCGCGTACCACTTCACGCAGCGCGTTGGCGCTTGGGTAGCCGTCAGCATGTTTACGCAGGTTGGGCAACACGCGTTCATACGCGTCAATGCGCTTCAACATCATCTCCGGGTTCACTTTATCGCGCAGCCATGTTGATGTGGTGGCAATCAACCCTTCAACATCGAACTCATTGCTGTACACCAAAAAACGCACCAGCGACTGTGCGTCGTCAGGCTCGTTGCCGATGTCCGACAGCACCATAATTCGCGTCTTTTCTGCAACACCCGGATCGGGCGCGGCAAACGCGCTCGCGCACGTTGTCGTCAGGGTGCATGCCAGCAGCGCGCTGAAGAGTTTGTTCAAAGAGGGCATGAGGTATTCCTTGTTTGTCCATCGCCAAAAACAAAAAAACCTGCTTTCCGTTGCCGGTGAAAGCAACGGAAAGCAGGTTTCGCCAAAAAAATCTATGTAACGCCCTGAGGGCTTGGTTATAAAAAGAGTCGCCAGGTTCGGCAATGTATAATGTCGATAAATGTGACCTGTGTTTTGTATTTCCCGGCTATTTGCTTCCCATGTGGAGGCAAATTTAGTGATGATTTTCACAAAACGGGAGGTTTCAGTAGTAATTCCTCCCGGGGCTTGCTAGAAAGAGGACGTTCGTCAGGACGTCACCAGAATATTCTGGGCGAGACCTGGATAAAGCAGTGTGTTTTTTCACACTATTTTATCCAGGTTTTTTTTTGCTTTTTTTTCTGCTGGCCAGCGGATACAGGCAACGAGCGCATATGAACTGGCAATTTTTGTCGTTTATGAAACGGGAAGTCTCATTATGAATAGCAACGTTCTGGCAGAAAATATTCTGCCGCTGGTGGGTGGGGAAGACAACGTCGCAACGTTAGTGCACTGCGCAACACGGCTGCGTTTTAAGATTATTGACCACAGCAAGGTCAAACTGGCGGAGCTCGAAGCGCTGGATGGCGTCATTACGGTGGTAAACGGCTCAGGGCAATTACAGATCGTGATCGGCAATCGTGTTCCGGAAGTGTTTCGCGCGTTTGGCGCCATTTCTGGTTTGCTGGATGATGATAAAGCCAAAAAAGCGCCATCGGAGGAGAAAAACACCGCCTCGGTGCTGGGACGACTGATTGATCTGGTGGCGGGCATTTTCACACCGCTGCTTGGCGCGATGGCAGCGGCGGGGGTGCTGAAGGGCGCGCTGGCGATTGTGCTGGCCGCGGGCTGGATGAGTAATAAAGAGACCACCTACATTATTTTGCATGCGGCCTCGGACAGCCTGTTCTATTTCCTGCCGTTGCTGCTGGCCATCACCTCCGCCCGGAAATTTGAAACCAATATCTTTGTGGCGGTCTCCATTGCCGGTGCGCTGATCTATCCCAGCATTCAGGGGCTCTTCGATGGCGGCCAGCCGGTGACCTTTTTTGGCTTACCGGTGATGATGATGAAATACACCGGGACGGTGATCCCGATTATTTTCAGCGTCTGGCTGATGTCGATCATCGAACGTTTCCTGAATCGCCATATTCATGAAAGCGTGCGCAATATCCTTACGCCATTCTTCCTGTTAACGCTGATGGTGCCGCTGACGCTGATGACCATCGGACCGGTTGGCATCACCATCAGTGAAACGGTCGCTTCGCTGTTTGTGTCGATTTACGGTTTCAACCCGATTATCGCCGGTGCGCTGATGGCGGCGGCGTGGCAGGTGCTGGTCATTTTTGGCGTGCACTGGGGATTTGTCACCGTCTTCATTAATGATATTTCCGTGATGGGGCACAGCTTCCTCAAGGCTGCTTCCAGCCCATCGGTGTTTGCTCAGTCCGGTGCGTTGCTAGCGGTGATGCTGCGTGCGAAAGACAAAAAAATGAAAGCGTTGGCGGGCAGTTCCTTTATTGCTTCTCTGTTTGGCATTACCGAACCGGGCGTTTATGGCGTCACGCTTAAGCTGAAAAAACCGTTTATCTGCGCGGTGATTGCCGCAGCCTTCGGCGGTGCGGTCGTGGGCTACGCCAAAAGTTCGGCCATCTCCATGGGAATGCCCGGTTTACTGACATTGCCCATCTTCTACGGGGAAGGGTTTGTTGGCTTTATTATCGGTTGCGTTGTGGCGTTTATTGGCAGCTTTGCGTTAACCCTGATTGTTGGGTTTGACGAGCCAAACGCGCAGCCAGCACAGGCCGCTCCGGTGGCAAAAGAGAACAAGGCGATGGCGCGTAAAACCCACGAATCGGCGTCACCCTCCGTCTCCTCAGAGCACATTGCCGCCCCGGTTTCCGGTGCCCTGATCCCGCTGAGCGAGGTGGATGATAAGGTTTTTTCGGCCGGGATCGTCGGGCCGGGTTTTGCCATCGTGCCGGAAGAGGGACGGGTTTATTCCCCGGTCGACGGTTATATCGCCAGTACTTTCGCCAGTGGACACGCGATTGGCATCCACTCCACGGGCGGCGCGGAAATATTAATCCATGTTGGTATTAATACGGTGCAGCTTGAGGGGCAATATTTTCATATGCAGGTAAAAGAGGGCGATACGGTTAAAAAAGGTCAGTTACTGTTGATCTTCGATCTCGATGAAATTAAGCAGGCAGGTTATGACACGGTGACACCGGTGATTATTACCAATAGCGATGCCTGGCGCGAGTTACAGATCAGCGATAAACCGCATTCCCGCTTCGGCGAACCGGTGATAGCACTATCGGTATAACATTCCCACTTAGCGGGAAATAGCGGCGGTGAGCGTGATTGTCACCGCGATTAATTAAAATAATGTTGATTTGTTAACGGAAATATCCCTACAGGACGTGACTAATTTAATTCAGGCGAGACCTGCAACTGGCGGAATAAATACCTGTCAGTTGCGGGTCTTTTTGTTTTTGGGGGATGCATATTGAGGGGTCATCATGAAGATTAAAAAACAGTCCTGCAAAAAAACCATTATCGCCATGGCATTAATGTCGTGCTATGCCGCCAGCGGTGAAGCCATGGCGCAAAATTTAACGCTGGAGCAGCGTATGGAAGCACTCGAAGCGCAGTTACGCGTCACGCAGCAAAAATTACAGGCCTACGAAGAAAAAGAGAAAGCGCAGCCGCGCACCGTTGTTGCCTCGACTGCGGCGCCGCTGACAGCAACTGCGCAGACCGCCCATACTGCTGCGGTGCCAACGGCGGAGCCTGAGCTGTCGCCGACAACATTGAAAAAAATCAGCCAGTATGTGCAGGATGATACCGGCTTTAAATATTCCGGCTATTTCCGCTCGGGCTGGGCGACCACCACCAATGGCGGGCCAAAATCCTGGGCGGTAGGATCGCTGGGGCGTTTTGGCAATGAATATGATGGCTGGTACAACTTGTCGCTGAAGAAGCGGGCATGGCGCGATGGCGACAAATCCATCTGGGCAAATGTGCAGTTTGAAGGCGACCTGGGCTTAACGCAGAGTAATGAATCTTTCGAGAAGGGAATGTCCGGCGGTGGAATGGGCAAACTCAGTAAACTCTATGTGGAAGGTAATGGCCTGCTGCCTTTTGCACCGGAAGCCTCGGTCTGGGTCGGAAAACATACGCTGCCGCAGTATGAAATTCAGCAACTGGACTGGAAGAGCAACCGTACCCTTTCAGGGGCAGGGGTGGGGATCGAAAATATGAAGCTGCCGGTTGGCGCAGTGAGTATGGCGATCACACGTAACGACATTGATAACTACAGTACCGTCTGTGCGGCGGGCGCATCCAGTTGTAGCGATACCACGCAGGTTAACGTGAATATTGCCGAAGCGCGCTACAAAAACCTGCCGATAACCGGTGATATGACGCTGGAGTTGGGGGCGAAATATGCCTTCGCCAACCAAACTGATGAGCAGAAAAAGGCGCAGGCGAACAGTGAATATTATCAGGTGAAATCGTCCTGGCTGGGTCAGGCTATTTTGCGCAACCCGGTGCAGAAAGGGTCTAACGAGCTGACGTTGCAGGTGGCGGATAATTCGCTGGCCAGTCAGTTTATGAATATCTCCAGCGCCAACCCGGATTTTGATTACAACAGTTCGTATTACGGTATTCACAGCGGGGGGATCGGTTGGCGGCTGGTGAATCAGGGGGAATTTTATCTGGGTGAGAAAATCATCATGGCGCATGCGCTGGTATACGGTCGCGGTCACGATCTCTACTCCACCTATACCGGGGCGCATACGGATTTTGAAACCGCGCGCGCCGTTATTCGCCCGTCGTGGATCTGGAGTCGCAACATGCAAACGGCGCTGGAGTTAGGGTATTTCACGCAGAAAAACAAGGTGAACAATGCGACGATGGATGAGTCAGGTTATAAGGTGACGCTGGCGCAGGTGTACAAAGTTGATACCAGTATTCTTAACTCGCGCCCGGAAATCCGCTTCTATAGCACTTACCTGAAAGCGCTGGAGAATGAGATCGATACCCAGACATTTAACGACGGTAAAGATTATCAAATAAGCTTCGGGGTGCAGGCTGAGGTGGTGTTCTGACAAAAAAAGAGGGCGGTATTGCGCCGCCCTTTTTTATTTTTAGAGTTCGAAATCTTCGAGTTTCTTGCCGCCTTCAATGGCTTTTGCAATTGCTTTTGGCGTGCGACCCTGGCCGGTCCAGGTTTTTTCGCTGCCATCTTCATCCACATACTTATATTTTGCCGGACGAGGCGCGCGGACAGATTTGGATTTTGATACCTGACCTTTCAGAGAGGAAAGAAGTTCAGTCGGATCAATGCCTTCATCAATTAATTTTTGACGGAACGCAGCCAGTTTGGCCTCTTTCTCTTCTTGTTCTTTGCGCAAAGAAACATCTTCTTCACGGCGTTCTTCAACAACCACAGTCAACTTTTCGAGCATCTCTTCAAGTGTTTCAAGAGTAACTTCGCGGGCCTGAACCCTCAGCGTGCGAATGTTATTTAGTGATTTAAGGGCTTCTGACATAGCGTCACTCCTTGTGATGGAATTAAAAAGCTTTCCACCTAATTTTTAGTGATATCTTCATAAAGATCAATACAGGGAACGCTGTTTTAGCAAATATATACCCTGCTTTGCAAGCGTATGACTTAATAGATATCTTACTCATCGCAATTCAACCATCAGGAATAGCTGAAAAAATGCGTTACATTTAATGGCGTCACGTCTCAACAAAAGAGATGCTTGCCAATCGATACATGTAGAAATAATGCCGCATACAGCCGTTTTCATCACGCGGTGGCGAACGAAATCCTCGCCTGCTTATTCATGATATATCGCCTGTTTCAGCCGGGAAAAATTATTTCTGAAATCCCGCGTTTTTTCTTTTCTGTCCGTGGTGGCGTGTGCTGCGATTTCAGCACTGCTAAATGTTTCGTTAAATAATTCCACATATTCATGACGGAGATTTCGGCACAACAGGTAGCTAAGGAATTTGGCGCGCGTCAGGCATTGCCGGGAATATTCCTCGGTTGTTGCCAGAACCGCGCGCTCCAGTTCATATCTGAAGTCGAAAAAATCCACTTTGTTAACACTGGTTGGTGATTTTTTCTTCATGTCCATTTTTCGCAAAGCAAGGGTAAGAAGATCGTCCGTTATAACGGTTACCAGGTTTTACCTATATTAAACTGGAACTGCTCTGCTTTATCTCCGTCATATTTTTTAAACGGCTCCGCCCAGGAAAAGACCAGCGGACCCAGCGGTGACATCCATTGCAGAGCAATACCGGCAGAAAAACGAATATTATAGGGGTCGCTGTAGTCGGGAAGTCCCGCCGCCTGGGTTTGTGCGGTATTGCGCCAGGTGGTATTCCAGACCGTACCGGCATCCACAAACAGCGACGTGCGAACGCTGTCGGCATATTTATCGCTAATGAAGGGCGTCGGCACAATAAACTCACTGTTCAACACCACCGTTGCGTTGCCGCCAGATGCATCGGACGAGGTTTTTAACGGGCATGCGCTGTAGCTGCTTTCCGAACCATTACAGCGATAGTAAGCCGATTTCGGACCGATGGTATTTGACGAGAAACCACGCACCGACGATGAACCGCCCGCGTAGAAATTGTCGTAAAACGGCACTTCTTTGCCATTCAATCCACCGGCATAGCCTGCACGCAGATGCTCCATCCACACCCAGTTTTTGTTTTCGGCTAACGGCACATATTGCGTCGTATCAAACGTCAGCTTGTAGTAGCTGTTATCCGAGCCCGGAACGGTGACTTTCCCGGTTAAGCTGCTTTTGTTCCCCGCACGTGGAAAGTAGCCGCGGTCAAGATCGTTATAGCTCCATCCGAGGCTGGTGAAGAAGTCATTAGCGCTGTACTCCGCATTGCTGTCGCCATCTTTGGTGACCACATCCGGGTAAATACCGCGCGAGTTGAGGTAGCGCCAGGTGTTCAGCTCCGGCTCCATATTGGTTATCCGGTTATGCACATAATCGAGCCCCACATTGAGCGTATTATTTTCGCTGATAGGGAAGCCCAAATTGCCGCCCAGCCCGTAACTTTGCTGGTTATAGCTGCCGGTATCGGCATCGGATGCGTCGTAGCTGTTGTAGAAAATTTTCCCGCCAAGGCTAATGCCATCAACGGTATACCAGGGATCGGTGATGCCCAGCTCGATATAGGATTGGTAGCTGCTGCGCGTGCCGTTGAAACTGACGCTGTTGCCCGAACCCAGCCAGTTGTCCTGAGTGACGCCCAGTTGATAGCTAATGCCGCTGTCGGTGCCATAACCAATACCGAAGTTAAAGGAGCCGGTGTTGCGTTCCTTCACCTTATACACCACATCGACCTGGTCCGGGACGCCGGATACCGGCACAGTCTGAGTGTCGACGGTTTCAAAAAAACCGGTGCGATCGAGGCGCTCTTTCCCTTGCTGCACTTTGTCGTCGTTCAGCCATGAACCCTCCATTTGACGCATTTGTCGACGTAATACTCTGTCGCGAGACGTATCATTGCCTTCAAAGCGGATCTGGCGCACGGAGTAACGACGACCCGCATTCACGTTAATATGCAGGCGGACGGTTTGTTGACCATCGTCGATTTCAGGCTGCGTTTTCACCTGCGGCCAGGCGTAACCATATTTGCCAAACAGCTTTTTGATATTACTTTCCATGCCGGTAATGGCTGCGCCGCTGTAAGTTTTGCCTTCAAGCGCTTTCGCCAGCGCGTTAACTTCTTCATTGTGCTGCACGAGATCACCGGTTACCGTCGTGCCGGTGACCTGATAACGCTCGCCCTCGGAAATAGCGATGGTGATGTATAACGATTTTTTATCCGGGGTCATACTGACCTGGCTTGAGGTGATATCAAAGCGCGCATAACCTCTGTCGAGATAATAACTACGCAGTGTTTCAATATCGGCTTCTAATTTTTGCTTCTGATATTTTTTATCGGCAATAACATTCCACCACGGCACCTGGTCACGCAACTGTAACTGATTGAGCAGCGTTTCCTCGCTAAAAGCCTGGTTACCAATAATATTGATCTGGGCGATTTGTGCTGAAACGCCTTCCTGGAAAACAAATTTTAAATCCACGCGATTGCGCGGTAATGGGGTGACCACCGAATGCACCTGCGCACTGTATTTCCCAACGCTGTAATAAAAATCCTGTAGCGCTTTTTCAATATTCGCCAGGTTATTACGATCGAGGGATCCTCCTTCATCAATTCCGCTGGCGCTTAAGTTCTGCTTCAATAATTCATCTTTAATGGCTTTATTGCCGGAAAAGCTGATTTTGGCGATGGTCGGCCGCTCTTTTACGTTAACCAATAATGTGCTGCCGTCGCGCAGGATCTGCACATTCTCAAAGTTTCCGCTGGCGTACAGCGCGCGTATTGACTCACTGATATCGTCATCGCTCACGTCTTCGCCTGTTCTTACTGGCATGTTTAACAATGCTGCGCCAACGGTGACACGCTGCAACCCGTCGAAACGGATGTCATCTATCCGGTACGTGGTGGCGGCCTGCAAGGCAAAAGGAGAGAGCAAAAGTCCGGCGATGATATTGCGTTTTTTAAACATGAATATGTCGTCTAAGAGATATATAGCGTAGAGAGCCTGCCGAAGTTAACTCTGGGCGATCCCTGAACAACGATCGAATTTACCCAAAACACCCCGAATAAAAACGCAGAATCACATTTAATTATGGTGAAACAATGGAGAAAGAATGGATAATCCCGGTGAGTAAAAAGTTATTTAATGATGGAACTTTTTTGCAACTATTCCATCAAAATGGCGTCGGCGATGAATCTAATGTTGTTTTATTTTGCGTATTAAATGCAAAAAAAAGCCCCCTTCTTCAACGGGGGGAAGGGGGAAAAGTTTGTTAGGATTACAGTCCTTTGAATAAAACAAAGAACGCGATAACAATAACCTTTAATACGCCAGATAAAATGGAGCCAGCATGAATAAATTATGGGGCTGGTGTTGACGTTTTATTCATTCAAGAAAACCCTGACTCTAACGTGGCTATATTCTGGCAAATGAACTGAGCAAACTTCTGCGGTAATAGCAGATAGCTGGATGATACGGGCTGGGAAACGCGTGGGGTTCCCCCCTTCACCGCATTGCTGCGGTTGGGATTTGGAAGGGGGGAAGAGGTACTACATATGAAGGAGCGGCATTGCGCCACTATTGACCCTGACGGAATTCATTTCCAGCAGACCCAACGAGGCAATAATAAACCTACACCGTGAACGGATTATGCAGAAGCGATGAAGATTTTGTCATCATATATAACAATGCAGGCATACCGCGCGTTGCTGAATAAAAAGCCGGAATATCCTTATATTCCGGCATGGCGATGAGCATCAAAAATGCGTATTGACGCTGACATAGAAGGTACGGCCGGATTCGTTATAGGTCTCCGCGCCTGCGCCATACAGATACGCGCCCGTGGTGGAGTTACCGGTGGTCTGGGCGTTACCTGCGCGATAATGGCGAACATCAAAGATATTCTCAATACCGCCAGTCAGGCTCAGGTTTTTATTCACCGTCCAGGTCGAACTCAGGCCAACGATACTGTACGGACTGACTTCATTCAGCTCGCTACCAGAGACTGCCGCGCCTTTGTAGTTAAAGCGTTTCGGTTTCTGGCGTCCGTACCAGGTAAAGGTACTTTGCAAAGAGAGATCGTCACGCACCTGCCAGGAGAGCGCAGAGTTCAGCGTGAATTGCGGGATCACCGACAGACGATCGCCGGTCTCCTTATTTTTACTTTGCAGTATCCAGGTCATGTTGTTGGTCCAGTTAACGCTCTCGCTTACAGGCACATTCAGCGTGCCTTCCAGACCTTCCACCAGCGCTTTGGGAATGTTTTCCCATTGATAGATACTGGTCGTGCCGTTGCTGGCGGTGCCGACGGCGGCGTAACCAGACTCGATCTTATTGTGGTAGTCGTTACGGAACCAGGTAATGCCCGTCTGGAAGCCGTCGTGCTTGTACTCAATACCGATCTCTTTGTTGACGCTGGTTTCAGCTTTCAGATCGTCGTTACCCATCAGGTAACAGGCGGCGCTGCTGTTGTAGCAACCCTGACCGTTGCTGTAGAGAATATAGTTCGGGTTGAGCTGGTAGAGGTTCGGCGCTTTGTAAGCGCGGGCAATCCCCAGTTTCAGCGTCCAGTCTTCCGCCAGCCCCTGCGACAGGTTTAGCGACGGGCTCCAGTTATCGCCCACAATGCTGTGGTGATCGAAGCGCAGCGCCGGGGTCAGCATGGTGCTGTCGGTGAGAGCAAGGTTATCTTCGGTGAACAGAGAGAAAATCTCGGCGCTGGAGTAAGGGCTACGACCCGTGCTGTCGATGCCGGAGATCGAGCCATACGAGAGCGACTGGGTGGTGGATACCCCGTCTTTCATCCTTTGCTGGTTCCACTCGGTACCGACGGTCAGGTTTTGGTCCACACCCAGCGTAAAGGGGATGTTGATCTCACTGTGCAGCAGTACATCCGCCAGGTCGATATCGGAGAATTTATCGCTGGAGAAGATCCCTTCCGTGCCGCCAGCCAGGCCTTCATTGATCCTTGAGTTGCGGGTGCGCTCGTACTGAGCGTAAGTGTTGGTGGTGACGCCATTGTCCCAACCGCCAGTCCAGGTCACGCCATAGGTCTGTCGGTAGAGGCGGTTGGTCTCTTTGCCGTATTTGCTCTTCACCAGCGTACTGGTGTTGGTGTTCTGCGTGTCGCCCGCATACAGGTTGCCCTGGCGGCTGTAGCCGGATTCAAATTCCAGCGCCTGCATCGGTGCAAACTCCCAGCGCACTTTGCCATGGATATCTTTGTTGATTACCCCTTCGCGACCCGCCGGATAGGAACCCGCATAGGTGCCGGTGCGCGCCGCTTCGTGGCCGGAGTTAATGTCCTGCGCATCGGCCTGGGTTTTACTCAGGTTGCCCCACAGGTTAACGCTGACGGTATCCGAAACCGGGCCGTTAAGACTGAAGTTGGTGCGTTTTGTCGCGCCTTCTTTGCGATGCTGCGGTGCGTTCAGGTAAGTGTTCCAGGAGCCGTGCCATTCGTTCTGGTTCGGTTTGGTGATGATGTTGACGACACCCCCCATTGCACCGTTGCCATAACGCGCGGCAGCCGGGCCACGGATCACGTCGATATGGTCGATCATTTCTGCCGGTACCCAACTGCTGTCGCCGCGGCTGTCGCGATCGCCGCGCCAGCCATAGCGTACGGCATTACGGCTGGTGACCGGTTTGCCATCAACGAGGATCAGCGTATTTTCCGGTCCCATGCCGCGAATATCGATTTGGCGGTTATTTCCCCGCTGTCCGCTGGTGGAGTTACCCGTCAGGTTTACGCCGGGTTGTGTGCGGATAATTTCCGACACATCCCGTGCGGGGGGATGCTTGCTGATTTCATCCGCCGTAATGGTGGAAACGCCGGAGGCCTGTAAGGTCTGTTTAGCGGCCGTCACGACCAGCGTATCTTCATTTTGCGCGGCTGTGCTGTCGGTTTTCTGGGTGGCGTCAGACGTATTGTTGGTGTCAGCGGCGTATGCCGGAAGCGCCAGTCCCCAGAGCGCCATGTGAACCAGCATGGCCAGTGAGTAGTGCGAAGTATGTTTCATGCCATATTCCCTGTTTTCTTCTTGTACGCTCGGTTCTCGCTTTCCACTGCCGACGCATTTTGCAGGCGTCGTGACGCCTCCTTATGCCGTGGCGTTAAAGATATAAGGTCAAGCCGGTACCCGGCCTTTCAGCGCCAGCGAAAAAGGAATAAAGCGAGAGAGGTTAATACATGACGTTATTAGCAAGCTAAATCATGCACTAACGACGGTAGTGGAAACGGCATTGATTATCAAGATAATAATCATTCAAACATTGCTAAATATAATGTCGTTTATAAACAGTAAGTTAAAATATTCTTAGGGTGAACTTGCATTATTGAACATTTATTAAAGATACAAGATTACTTATTTAACACATATTTTGTTCATATTTTCTTCATGATGTTTTTTATTCAACAATGTTTAACGGGGTAATATTTTCCGCACAGCTATTTTTTATTTCATCACGCGACCGCTGATCCGCGCCGGGAAACATTCCAGCAGCCAGTCAATAAAAACGCGCAGGCGGTGCGTGAGGTGGCGGTTTTGCGGGTAGACCACGTGGAAAGGGTACGGTGCCGGGCGCCACGCACTGAGGATCTCCACCAGCGCCCCCTCTTTCAGCGCCGCGCAGGCGGCATAACTGAACGTCTGGATGATGCCGAGCCCCGCCAGCCCGGCGGCGAGATGGGCGTTGCTCTCATTAATACCAATGCGGTGGTCGACTTTGATCTCGGTTTTTTCGCCGTCGCGGGCAAAGCGGAAAGGGAACGCTCTGCCCGTTTGCGGCGAGAGATAACTGACCAGCCGGTGACCATTTTTCAGCTCCTGCGGATAAGCTGGCGTGCCGAACGTTTGCAGGTAACCCGGTGTTGCACAGGTGATCAGCGTCGCCGCGCCAATATGGCGGGCAATCAGCGACGAGTTATCCAGCGGACCACCGCGGATCACGCAGTCAATGTTGTCGCTGATCAGGTCCACGGAGCGGTCCGACACGCCCAGATCGAGACGAATATCCGGGTAACGCGCCATAAAATCGGGCAGGGCGGGGATCAACACCTCTCTGGCTGTCGAACCGCCTATATCAACGCGTAACTGGCCGCGTGGCGTGCTGCGCGCCGCGTTAAAGCCGGTATCAATATCTTCCAGATCGCGCAGAATACGCGCCGTTTTCTCATAGTAATCACGGCCTTCCGGCGTGACGGTAACCCGCCGGGTGGTGCGTTGCAGCAGGCGTACGCCGAGGTGCGCTTCCAGCTCCTGCACCAGCTTGCTCAGGGTTGCATTCGGCATCTCCAGCGAATCCGCCGCACGGGTAAAGTTGCCTGCTTCCACGACGCGGGCAAAGGCCCGAATTGCCATTAACTGATCCATGATCTTCTCCTGCAATGTTCCGCATGATTATACACAGTGGTGAATAGTCATTTTCATTTTTCACTATTTTTCAATAAAAGTCCCGGCGCTACATTACCGCCATGCCTGAGGCGACACGCGGTGAACGTTCAGGCGCATCCATTAACCCGATACTGATATGAGGAATAAATCATGAACACTGCATTGAGCGGAAAAATTGCGCTGGTAACGGGCGGGACCAGCGGGATCGGTCTGGCAACGGCGAAAGAGCTGGTGGCGCAGGGGGCACGCGTGTTTATCACCGGTCGTCGGCAAAAAGAACTGGACGCCGCCGTCGCAGAGATCGGCCACGACACCATCGGCTTCCGTGCTGACGCATCGGTACTGTCCGATCTCGACACGGTGTATGCGCACATCGCCAAAAGTGCCGGGCGGCTCGACATTCTGTTCGCCAACGCAGGCGGCGGCGATATGTTGCCATTAGGCGCTATCACGGAAGCGCATTTTGATCGTATTTTTGCCACCAACGTGCGCGGTGTACTGTTTACCGTACAGAAAGCCCTGCCGTTACTGGTTGACGGCGCGTCCATTGTCCTGACCGGGTCGACCGTTTCGATCAAGGGCACTGCCAGCTTCAGCGTGTACAGCGCCAGTAAAGCGGCCGTGCGTAACTTTGCCCGCTCCTGGTCGCTGGATCTGCAAGGGCGCGGGATCCGCGTGAATGTGGTCAGCCCGGGGCCGGTGCGTACGCCGGGTCTGGGGGACCTGGTGCCGGATGAACATCGCCAGGGATTGTTCGATGCGCTGGCCGCGCAAGTGCCGCTGGGCCGTCTCGGCGAACCGGAAGAGATTGGCAAAGTGGTCGCGTTTCTGGCCTCCGATGCCGCCAGCTTTATTAACGGTGCTGAGCTGTTCGTCGATGGCGGTATGGCGCAGATTTAAGCGCGAGAAACAACACGCCCCCGTTAGCAGCGGGGGCGTGAGATTTTCCGTTTTGTGCAATAGCTAAGTGATTTAAGTACGTTGTCATTTCCGGCTTCCTCTCGCATCGTTGCGCTGAAAAGAGCAAGCAGCGAGCGTGTGCGTGAATGGCGAAAGGGCGTCCGGTTTATTTACATCAACAGCAGCGTGATTTTATCCGCCAGCTATCCCGTAGCTGGGTATGGCGCAGCGAACTGCCTACCTGGGGCGTGATCATTGCGGTCTACAGCGGCTGGTTCGCCACGCTGGCCTGGTGGAAAACGCTGGGGCTGTTGCCTGCAACGGTGCTGCTGGTGGTGTTTACCTGCTGGTATATGTCGGTCCAGCATGAGCTGATCCACGGTCACCCTACGCGTGTTGCCTGGTTCAACCAACTGCTGGGGAGCCTGCCGCTGGCGATCTGGTACCCTTACGGCCTCTACCGCGACTCCCACCTGGCGCATCATCGCAGCCATTTACTGACCCTGCCGGAAGACGATCCGGAGTCCTATTATTTTTCCCCTCATCGCTGGCAACACCTGTCGGGCTGGCGGCGAACGGTTATTCATTTACGTAATACTTTTATCGGTCGTCTGCTGCTGTCGCCGTTACTGGACATCGGGCAACTGCTGGCGGGTATGGTGCGGGCATTCCGTCAGCGACAAGGTAAAACGATAACCATGTGGATTGTCCATATGGCGCTGCTGGCTGTGGTTTTCATCTGGCTGGCCTGTTGCGACTTCCCGGCGCTGTGGTATGTGCTGATGGTGAGTTACCCGGCATTGGCTATCACTAAAATCCGCTCATTTCTCGAACACCAGGCAGCGGACGATCCGCTGGCGCGTTCGGTGATCAACGAAGCGGCGCTACCGTGGCGCATCCTGTTTCTCAACCTGAATTATCATGCGATCCACCATGATTTGCCCGGTGTGCCCTGGTATGGTTTACGCACGATTTATCTGCGTGACCAGGCCGCCTGGCGGCAGCGCAATCGTGGTTTTCTGGTGCGCGGCTATAGTGAATGGTTACGACGCTTTTTATTGACCCCGGTGGACGTGAATGCACACCCTGGTTTCCCACAGCGCGATGAGTAACATTGCGTTGCCGATGTATGACCTGTATCGCTCGCACACGCGTGCGCTGCTGGAGGCCTTGCAAACCATACTGGCGGAGCACGGCTTGCAGGCGGAGCGCTGTTGGCCCGGCGGCGATCTGCTTAGCCACTGGCAACGGGACGATGTGTTGCTTAGCCAGACTTGCGGCTATCCGTTGATGACCACCCTGAGCGAGGTGCAGACCGTGGGCTGTTTTCACTATCTGGCTCCGGGGTGCGAAGGTATCCACTATCGCAGTCTGCTGGTGGCGCGCGAAGCAGATCGCGGAAAAACGCTGGCGGACTTTCGCGGTCGCCGTGCCGTGTGCAATGCCGTGGACTCCCAATCCGGCTATAACGCCCTGCGCTATAAGGTTGCACAGCTACCGGGAGCGGGGCGCTTCTTTGCCTACGTCGCCGTTAGCGGTAGCCACCGGCAATCGCTGGCTGAACTCCAGCAGGAAAAGGCTGATCTCGCCGCGATTGATTGCGTTACGTACGCGCTTTTGCAACGCCATCAACCTGCGTTACTCACCGGGCTGGCGGTGATAGGGCAAAGCCCGCTATCCCCCGGATTACCGCTGATCACAGCCAGCCAGACGCCCGTGAAGACCGTGGTGCTCTTGCAGGCAGCGTTGCGCCAGTTAGTGAATGACGTGCGCTATCAGGAGCGTTGTGCGGCTGCGTTGATTGGTGGTTTCTCCCCGGTCACCCGGCAGGCGTATGTTCCCTTGTTGCAGTGGCGGGACGAGGCGGCGGCGCGCGGTGTGACGCAGCTATAACGACGGGATATCTCCACCTCTTTAAACAGGTTTTGAAAATGAACAGCCCAAAAAGGGCACATTCCGCCAACGACAAGTTTGGGCATCCGGCGGAGAGTCATGGGCGGATAATATTGTCTTTTGCTGTCCGGGCGCGTCATTAAACAGCCGGAATAAGGATGATGAATGAGCAAATTGTTTTCGCCAGTCAACCTGGGTCAGGTTGAACTGGATAACCGTATCGTCATAGCCCCGATGTGCCAGTATTCCGCCGTCGAGGGGAAAGCCACCGCCTGGCACCGTATCCATTTGGGTAACCTGGCGTTATCCGGCGCGGGGCTGCTGATCATTGAAGCCACGGCGGTAGAGCCTGCTGGCCGCATCTCTCCCCAGGATCTCGGCCTGTGGGATGATGAAACGCAGGCAGCACTGCGTGAAGTTATTGAGGATATTCGCCACTATTCGCCGATAAAAATCGGTATCCAGCTTGGTCATGCCGGGCGTAAAGCCTCTGTCAGCGCCCCGTGGTCAGGCGGTAAGCAGCTCTCAATTGAAGAGGGCGGCTGGCAAACACTTTCTGCATCGAATCTGCCCCACGATCCTGCGGAACGTGCTCCGCGAGAAATGACCACACAGGATCTGGCGCGGGTGAAACAGGGGTTTGTCGACAGCGCCCTGCGCGCGGTAGCGCTGGGTATTGAGCTTATTGAGATCCATGCCGCCCACGGCTATTTATTGCATCAGTTTCTCTCGCCGCTCTCTAATCAGCGCAGTGACGAGTATGGCGGCAGCCTCGATAATCGGATGCGCTTTCCGCTGGAAGTCTTCCGTGCGGTGCGTGACGCGGTGCCTTCAACGGTGGCGGTGGGGATTCGTATCTCCGCCACCGACTGGGTGGAAGGCGGCTGGGATTTAGCCCAGTCCACGGTACTGACGCAGAAAATTGAGGCGGCAGGCGGCGATTATGTTCATGTCTCCAGCGGCGGGCTCTCGCCGCTGCAAAGCATCAAGGTGACGGCGGGGTATCAGGTGCCGTTTGCCAAAGCACTGCGTGAGCAGACCCGGATGCCGGTCATTGCCGTCGGGTTGATCACGGAGCCGCAACATGCGGAAAGCATTCTGCAACAGGGCGAGGCCGATCTGATCGCCCTGGCGCGGGGTGTGCTCTACGATCCCCGCTGGCCGTGGCATGCCGCCGCAGCGCTTCATGGCGCTGTGCAGATCGCGCCGCAATACCGGCGCGCCGAGCCGCATGGCGTGAAAGGCACGGTGAAATAACACGTCAATGCCGGTTAAACGTCTGCCCACCCTCCTTTGGCGGGCTGACGGTCACACACCTTTACGCACCAGATCCGCTGCTTTCAGAAAAACCGCATCTTCAACGCCGTCGCCCCGGTTTCTGCCTTGTCGTTCAATTTCCTCAATAATTGTGTCCCGGCTGATCGACTTGCGTTCTGCAACCAGGCCAATCACTGCTGCGCCAATGGCTAATCCAATGAGTCCCGTCTGCTCATCATTGAACTTCATGCTAAAGCCCTCTTTTTCTTTTCTGCACCTCAAAAAAATTAGCACAAGGTGTATTTTTCGCCATTCAGCAGAAAAAGAAGGAATATCAGTTGGCTAGGGAAATTTTTAGCAGGTGGAAGCAATAAAAAACGCCTGAGGGGGGGCCTCAGGCGCAGAGTCAATCATGCAGAAATGGGTCAGAACGACTGCCAGTTATCACCGGATGAGGCCAGCGCCAGATTGGCAGGTTTGCGTAAGCTTTTACTGCTCTTCTCAGCGGTGTGCCGGCTTGTGCTTACTCCGGAATCAAACAGGGCGATGGCTTTGTTTAACTGCTCAGCTTCTTTTTCCAGTGAGACGGCGTTCGCTTTCGCTTCCTGAACCAGCACGGCGTTTTGCTGCGTCGCGCCATCCATTTCGGTCATGGCCTGGCCGATCTGTTCGATCCCGCGGCTTTGCTCTTCGGAAGCAACGGAGATCTCGGTCATTAATTTATTCACCTGTTCAACGGAGGTGATAATTTTTGCCATTGCGCCACCCGCTTCCTGAACCTGCTCCGCACCGGTTTGCACACGGGTGACGGATTCCTGAATTAATGTTTCGATCTCTTTCGCTGCCTGCGCGCTGCGTTGCGCCAATGCGCGAACCTCACTGGCGACCACCGCAAAACCGCGACCTTGCTCACCCGCACGTGCCGCTTCTACCGCTGCGTTCAGTGCCAGCAGGTTAGTCTGGAAGGAGATGCCGTTGATCACCGTGGTGATGTCGGCAATTTTCTGCGAGCTTTCGGAAATTCCGTGCATCGTCTTCACCACCGTGGCGGTGATTTCGCCCCCTTTCTGTGCGGTATGTTGCGCTTCTTCTGTCAGTTTGCGCGCATCGCGGACGTTGTCGGCATTATTTCGCACGGTCGATGTTAACTCTTCCATACTGGCTGCGGTCTGTTGCAGCGCGGCGGCCTGCTGATCGGTACGCCCGGAGAGTTCATCATTGCCTTCGCGGATCTGGTTAGTGTTGCGATAAATCGCGGTGGAGCTATCTTGAATCGTTTCAACCGTGGTGCGTAAGCTTTCCTGCATGCTGCGAATATAAGGAATCAATTGCCCGGCGCAGTTACGGCCAAACTCATTCAATTCATGATTGAGTTTGCCTGCCGTTAACAGTTCCAGGTGACCTTTGATCATACCAATCGGTTTTACCAGGAAGCCCACCAGATAGCGGTCGGTGAGAAGCAGCGTCAAAATACCGGCTATCAGCGCGCTGATCAGGACATATTTATTAAAGACGACCTGAGAACGGGTCTGGTCGAGTAAGTCATTGGACTGGATTGCCTGGGTATATTTTTCCGCCGTGGCGCCAAACTGTACGCTCAGCGGCGGATAGGTTTTACGAAACAGTTCGCGAAACTGATCGGTTTGTTTCGTTTGTGCAGCATTCAGCATCGGCACGATGCCATTATTCAGCAGGGTTTCCCAGTCACGAACCATGGCATCGACCACCTCTTTATCCACGCCAGGGTGCTGGGCCTGGCGAAACTTCGCCAGCATATCTTGTGTGATGGCCAGCGCTTTACCTGAGGAGGCAAAGGTCTTTTCTGCGTTAGCTTCATCGCCAGACTGTTGAAAATCTACTGCGCGTAACATCCGGGTTACTGAGCGGAAATACTGATCGTTGCCTTTTACCAGTAATGAGTAGGCATTTTTTTGTTCAGCATTCTGCGTTAATAAGTGATCGATTCTCGAAAAATTTTGAAACGTCAGGAAGGTAGCCATTGCCCAGATAATGCTGAATAACGACAGAATGATCAGCAGCATTTTACGGATAGTTATATCGCGAAGTATTGTCATCATGTTTCCCCCGGTAATAGATATTACCCTTCAGGTTGGTTTGGCCTGCAGTCCGGCTATTTTACCCTCCTGGTTATCGTGACCAGAACGCCTCAGGCGTTTATAAAACGGTCTTTTGTTTTTTTGAAAAAGCGTTTTACGATGTGAAAATTGATTTAAATCAATTTATGGATAATAGAACATAAGGGATGGTAATTTTCCAGTGGTTTCGTCACAGAAATAATTATATTTGCAGTGAGTGTTTTGATAATTAGCAGACTCAGTGTTTTTCAGTTGTTAATAATGTCTCTTCGTCGTTAAAATTTGCGTTAAGTTTAATTTTATCGAGCGTAGTGGGGCGGCTAATAAAATACCCCTGAACAATGTCACATTGATAAGATTTAAGTTGCTCCAGTTGTTCGAGTGTTTCCACACCTTCAGCGGTGACCTCCAGGTTATAATCTTTTCCGAGGCCAATGATTTTTTCTACTATTTTGTGTGCGGTCTCAGAATCATTCATTCCAAAGACAAATGACTTATCAATTTTGATGCCGTCAAAGGGGAAACAGTTCAGATAATGCAATGAGGCATAACCGGTGCCGAAGTCGTCAATAAGTAATTTGACGCCTAATGATTTTAACTCATGCATCACTGACTTGGTGGTGTCCGGCCCATTGAGCGTAATATTCTCAGTCAATTCTAACTCCAGCCGTGATGCCGGGAATGCCGCTTTCTGCAACGCATTTTTTACCCGTGACACCATCGACGGATCCCGACACTCAACGGGGGAGATATTGACGGAAACCGACATATTTTCAAAGTATTGTCCCACTTCTTCGCACGCCTTGCGTAATACCCAATCGGTAAGATCAACAATAATACCGGTCTCCTCCGCCAGCGGAATAAACAGATCCGGCATTAATAGGCCGTAACCCGGATGTTGCCAGCGGACCAGCGCTTCTACAGAGGTAATGCGTGAACTGCGAAGATCGTAGCGCGGCTGGTATAACAAAAACAGTTGCCCATCATTAATCGCTACACGTAATTCTCTTTCAAGTTCACGGCGTTGCACAATTTGTCTTTCCATATCTGGCTGATAAAAGACATAATTATTTTTGCCGGCGTTTTTAGCTTTATAAAGAGCAATGTCCGAGTAGCGCAGTAAATCTTTTGCGGTCAGCGCATCTTTCGGTAATTGTGCAATACCAATGCTGACACCGAGGTGAATGTCATTGCCATGAATAAACAGCGGCTGGTTAATTTCCGCAATGATCCGCTGACAGAACACCTGAATATCTTGTTCGTTTTCAACATCCGGTAAGATAACAATAAATTCATCGCCACCCTGGCGAGCCACCAGGTCGGTACTGCGTACACATTTACGTAATCTTTCTGAGACTTCGCTCAGTACTTTATCTCCCGCCGCATGACCATAAATATCATTAATGGCTTTAAAGTCATTGATATCAATACTCATCATGACCAGCGTTCCGGCCTGCGCATTGTTCGACAGCAGCTTGCCATCCAGAAACTCTTTCATCATTAAGCGGTTCGGGAGCCCGGTTATTTCGTCGTGATGCGACAAATATTGAATACGCGCGCTGGTTTCCACTTCCAGCGTGATATCGGTGGCGGTTCCGCGAAAGCCAAGACTGCCATCCGCCAGCAGTACACGCTTGAGCGTTAAATTACAAAAACGCGGGCTGCCCAGCGCTGAGACATAACCACATTGCGAGAGGGTAAGGCAGTTACCGGGATGCGGTAACTCAAGCCAGGTGGCGAGTGTGCTGTTTTCCCCGACCAGAAAGTCGAGAAAACTGCGCCCCAGCCACTCTTCAATATGATTGCCGGTAACCACCGGGAAACGGGTGGAAATCCAGGTAAGCCGCAATTGTTCATCTGCTTCCCAGATCCAGTCGGTCGTGGTCTCCACCACATCGCGAAAACGGCGTTCGCTGGTGGATAGCGCCTGACGACTCTGCTCCAGCAGGAAGGTTTTTTCATCGTTCATTCGCGCCCTGGCTAATGCTTTGCGCGCCAGGCTCCAGGCGAAAAGCACCGAGGTTGTCATCAGCAGGACCAGCAGAGGAAGCACCCAGGTTAACAGCGTATCCGCCGGGTTTTTATTGTTCCATTGCAGGTCAAGTGATGTGCTGCCGATGTTAATCGTGGCTTTATTTTTGCCTTTGGCGCCAGGTGTGGCGAGCGTAAGCTGGTTAATGCCGTACTCTTCCCCCAGTCGTTGCAGTTTCGCGGGCGTTAATGTATCCACGAACACCATGAGCGAACGCTCAGCCGGTCTGATAACGTCATCGGTATCGTCAGAGATGATCCAGGCCGCGGCAAGGATTGCCGGTGTTCCGCTGCGCGTCATCAGATGTGAAATCGCCTGACCGTTGCTGGCCAGCAGCTCTTTTTTTAACGCATTAATGGGGTTAAAGCCGAGAGCTTGCTCAAGCGAAATGGTCTGTAACTGACCGTCAACAACGCTGTAAGGTGTGGTGCCTGTCGGTGAGATAACAAAGACGCCATCATAGCCAAATTTAGTGTATAGCGACGCCCCCAGATTTTTCTCATCCCACGCCCAGCGCGTGTTTATCTGGCGATGTAAATTATCATACGCTTCGTCCCAGTCTGCATTATCGGCGAGATGCAACCGGATGTTTTCCTGCGTATTTTCAAGCGCTTTGACTAATAAATGGCTGTCACGTTTATAGGTCGTCTGAATTAAGTCATTTTCCGTTTGCATCAGTGCAAACAGGGTGGTCAGAAAGATAAAACTCATCAACGAAACCATCAGAATGATGGTCTGCTTCATGATGCTATGTGTGTTACCGGTCTGAGGATAGGGCGTTTTGCCATCAGCTATACTCATACAATACCTTGTAATACTGAGATCGTTCTGGTTCTTATCATCGTTAACGGCAGAATGGCGGATTTATTTAATACATTATGCGTGTTAATTGAGTGTGGGCTCGTTTTTGTGATGCTGCTATTTTTTATTTTTTTAGCAGGGGGGATGCTCTCACTGACATTAATTTAGATTAAGTCAAAATTAATGAAATTAATTGTGTAACAGCCATAATGGATGCGTTTTTTTATTGTTTTGAATTTTATGATTTTTATTTTTATTAAGAAAAAACGCAAACCGGAATGTGAAAGACTCTTTATTATTTATCTTGTCAGGGCGAGTGCCGGGCGATAATGCGGGAATCCCTCCCACGGCGACGCCGTAAGAGGGATTGAAAGGATTACTTTTTCCCATTCGGTTTAAGCTGCTCGCCAGGTTTCAGGCTGAACAGCTCATCATCACGCGTCGAGTACCGCACGCTGCCATCTTCCAGCCGATAAGCCCCTTCAGTGAACCCCGCGCCGTTCAGGAACGGGGCGACGGCATCCGGTTTCCCGCGAAACGCGGCTTCCAGCGCCAGCAGGGCGTAAGGCGCAATGTTGTCGATATTGGCATAGATATAGCCGGGATCGTCAACAAAGAAGCCGTTCAGACGTTTGCTGGCGATGATGTTCTTCGCCACGTTATCCGCCAGTTCAAGGTAGCTTTTATTGCCGGTGGATTGCGCCAGGTCGATCAGTGCGAAAATGGCGTACGGTTCGCTGTTTTGGGTATTCAGATCCAGCTTGCTGTTTTTACCGCCTGGTTCGCCAATGTCTCCCAGCCCCTGGCCCTGCGCAATGCCGCGCGCCACTTTCCAGATTTCCGCGTCCTGCTCCAGTGTCCAGGCGCGGGCGTAAGAGAGCAGAAACTCATTGCCTGCCGGATAAGGTTTAAGCACCGTTCCTTTTTTACCGTAGTAGCCATCGCGTTTTAACACGAAGCCCGAAAGATCGGTGCCATTAGCCAGCATCGGCCGGAAGCTGTTGGTCTGCGCATCGTAGGCATAGTGGGCGAACGCTTTCAGGCCATCCAGCGTCCATTTTTTAATATCCTCGCCATCGCGTCCCAGCGATTTTGCCAGCGCCAGCTGCATTAATGCATTTTCCGAATAGAGGGTGCTGGTGCGACCTTTCAGCATCATATTGCCTTCCAGCGCGTCCGGGCCGAATTCCGGGCCAAACTGACGCTGCGCGCGATCGCCATACTTCGAGTTGGTATCCGTATCATCGGTGGTTTCAGCGCGTTTCAGCGCCTGGGTAAACTGATAAACGCCCAGTCCGGTTTTTTTATCGCGGGGCAGAACGTACTGGTGCGCCAGTCGCTTCGCCCAGGTCAGTGCGCCTTGCTCACGATCGTATTGCCAGAGCAGGGACGCGGAATAGATCAGGTCGTTCCCGGCATTAAGGAAACTCAGCCCTTTGGTGGCGAAGAACGGCGGCTGCTGTTCAAAATCGCTGGCCCACAGTTTGCCCATCGCTTTGCCGTATTCGCCGTGGCGACTGGTTTCGAGTATTTTCCAGTCATAGACGTGTGCATTCCAAAACGCGCGGATAAAGCGTGCGGTGGCGGGTTTGTCGACGGCAAACATCAGCTCGTAGTACGGGTAAGCATTTTTCAGCTCATGCACTTTCTCTTTTTCGCTTGGCCCTTCCGGTTGCAGCGTCTTCAGGTCAATAAAGCGGTGCCCGCCCCACAGCAGTAAGCCGCTCTTATCCTGATAGTGCTGGAAGTAGTAGCGCACGTTGTTTTCGGCGAGTTGCTTATACTTCGGTTCGCCGGTCAGATTGCTCAGCCCCACCAGAACGCGCATCAGGTTCTGCTGTGCCGAGAAGTTTGACAGCACGGCGGTTCTCCCGTCGGGGAAGATCCACTCCATCTGTTTGCCGGTGCGTGGATCCACGCCATTTGCCAGCAACGGTACGCCTGGGTGTTGCTTATCGCCGGCTTTGTCGATAACCGTATCGGCAAAGGTTTTTACGCTGCTCAGTCGTGCACTCTCCTGCGCAGCGGCGTTATAAGAGAAGAGGCTTATCAGGCCAATCGTTAGCGCCAGTGTTGAACGTTTCATTTTTCATCTCATCGCTAAAAAAGGGATTTCCGCCGAAATCCCTGATTAATTTGAAATACCTGCCACCTGGCATCAGAAGTTATATTTCACACCCACGCGATAACGGGTCTGACGCTCATCGGTGTATTTACTGCCGGAAACGTTGCCCACGGCAACGTAAGGCGACCAGTTTTTATCCAGCTTGTAGGTTAATTTAAAATCATGTGACCAGTCATAGTTTTCGTTGTCGGCAATCAGCACGCCCGCAGAGGTGGCGTGTTTGTAATCCAGCTCGTAGTCGAGCTGATAATCATTAAACAGTTTCCAGGAGATGGCGGCGGTCAGGTTGTAGCCGTTTTCACTGGTATCTTTTGTGGTGCCGATATTGCCGGAGTTGCGCTTGAAGTAAGGACGGTAGCGCAGCGTGGCGCCGACATCGCTGGTGATGTTCACTTTTCCGCGCAGATACGGGCGGTAGTTGTTAGAGCTGGAGCTGGAGTCCAGTGAGAAGCCCGGTTCAATCTGGAAAGTGGGGTTGATTTTATAAACATAGCTGGCAACCACTTCGGTGCCGTTGCTGACCGTTTCGTGATAAGCCTTGTCTTTATTCTGTGAACCTTTCCATTTGCCTTCCAGCGACAAACCAAAACCATTGGCAAAACGGTGTGACATTAATAAACGGTCTTTGTGATTATTTCCTCCGCTGTCATTAATTTCATGACGATAATCAAATGTCACAGCATGGGCGGCAATGCTCATTAAAGGTACGGTAACGAATAAAAGCGTGCGTAACATAAAAACCCCTATTATTTATAGTCAAAAGGTACAAGATGTCCTCTGCGAAATTGCAGATGGTTTAATTCAACGAGGAATGGATAATTCACTCTCATTGCAAAGCGATATAATTAGCAGGCCTAATTATTATGCCGAATATAGTCACCTGCGATGGCTAAAGATAACCGCGGCGATACTGCGTATTTAAAGTGGCGTGTGGTGCCGGGTGCCTCCCGGTGAATTGCAGGCCGATCTCCACAATTCGTCCATAAAAATGGAACCTCATTGAGGTTAATCTCATATCAGCATGACCCCGCCGCTTAGGGGGATTCACCACACAGAATACGTTGTTAAGGATCATTGAATGATTGCTCAGCAACAGATTTCTTCGTTTTAATCGATAACAATGAACTAACTGGAACGCACTTTTACACAATTTGAAATAATGTTTTGAGACTAAGATCGAACTTTAAAGAGAGAATAAAAAATAGTAAAAATGCGTTTATAAAGATAATCTTAATGTAAATAATTTATTTAAAATCAATAAGTTTTGCGATTTACATACAGTGGTGTATGTGATCGTTATAATAGTATTTAGGGGGCTAAATAAATAGCGTGGTAAATTTATTCCTGGAATAAAACGCGAACATTTGACAAAAAATGCAATACACTGGGAACATCGGTAAGCGAAACGCAAGGGACATCATCACCGCGTTGCTGTCTTTGCCGTATAAACGAAACCTAAACAAACCGGTTCTGGTGAGTTGATCTGCCTGAAAACATCACTAACAATCAGGAAAAAACAGAAAATGCCTCCGTCCACGGAGAGCCAAAATAAAAACATTACCTCTGGAGTACCTACATGACAATCTATGGGAAGGATCGCCTTTTCATCTATGGAATTGAGAAAATACTCAGGGATCTGCGTCCGGAAAAGCGTCGCCATTCCCCCGGCAGCGAATCGGCAATATACGTGACCACGGGTATGGATATTGTGGAAATGTACGCGTTGTTTTTCTCCCATCCCCCCGGTCATTACGCCATTATTATCTCTTCCGAACGCCATTTTGATTCGCTAACGCTGCTTTTCCCCGGACTGGTGAAATTGTGCCTGGCGGAAAATATCCGTCCTGAAGAATTGCGTCAGGCGCTGAATGTCATGACGCTGCTGTCGGAGCAAAACCGGCATTCTGGTTATCACCACCGCACCTTTAAGTTCACCAGCGCCGAGCAGCAGATCATGCGGCTATTGCTGCGCGGGCATTCGGTGGATGATATCGCCCGCATTCGCGGCGTGAGCCCGACCACGGTTAGCGTGCAACGCAACGGTATGATGAAGCGCACCGGCACCCGTAGCCTGCAGGAGCTGTGCTCGGTGTATGCGGCCATGCGCAGCGGCGCAGAGCGGCCATCGGCGAACAGCGCTGCGGGTGTCAAAGCGCTAAAAAAAGCGCCTTGCGGCGCTTAAAAAGGAACAAACACAATCAACACGGTGTTGGCGAAGTACATCAACAGGTTTTCGCTAAAAAGTCGCTGACGGTCTTCATGCATAACTGCCGCTCTTCGACATGGGGCATATGGCTGGAGGATTCAAATATCACCCATTGCGCCCCGGTAATATTGTCCATAAACGGTTGAACGACTTCCGGCGTGGCTTCATCGTAGCGCCCGGAAATCAGCAGCGTTGGCGCGCGAACCCGGTGCAGCCTGTCGATAATCGTCCAGTGCTTCATACTGCCGATAACGTGAAATTCCGTCGGGCCATTCATTGCGTGATACACCGTGGGATCGGCATCCATCGCCTCGAAGGTGCGTTTTACCTCGTCAGGCCAGGGGGAGAGGCGACAAACGTGGCGCTGATAAAACACCTGACTTGCAGCTTTATAGTCTGCGCTGTCCAGCGTGCCTGCCGCTTCATGTTCCAGCAGCGTCGCCTGCACCTCCGGCGGCAGCTCTGCCCGCAGCTTCGCCGCGCCTTCCAGCCACAACGCCATCGACGCCGGGGAGTCGGCAATGATCACCGCTTTTAACCCCTGCGGTTGATTCACCGCATGCTCCGCCGCCAGCATGCCGCCCCAGGACTGACCGAGCAGCGCGTAATCATCGGCAATTGCCAGCGTGTGCAGCAAGTTGTTCAGTTCGTCGAGGAACAGCGAAGGGTGCCAGAAATCCGGGCTTTTCTGCGGCAGGTGGGTCGAGCGACCATTACCCAACTGATCGTAGTGGATCACCGCGCGCCCGGTTTCGGCGATATCTCTAAAGGCGTCGACGTAGTCGTGGGTGCAGCCCGGTCCGCCGTGGGCGACAACCAGCGGCGTCTGTCCGTTGTGCAGATCGCCGCAAATGCGAAACCAGGTCTGGTATTCCCGGAAGGGGGCATAGCCTTCGCGAATGGTGTACATGAATGACGTTTACCCTGTTAAGTGAACCGACTTTCAGGTTAGAACGCCGAAGGCACGACTGAACACTAGCAAAAATGCTAGTTCTTAACTGTCCAGCAAACGGTAGTGCAATGCGCGGACCACCGCCTGCACGCGGTTTGTGGCGCCGAGTTTTTTGGCAGCAGTGTTCAAATGCAGCGTGACCGTCGCGACCGAACGATGCAGTTTGCGGGCAATCTCTTTTGCCGTCAGTCCTTCGGCGGACCACGCCAGGCATTCACGCTCGCGGTTACTCAGTTTGACATGGCGACAGGTGCGCATTGAGGCATCGAACAGCGGAAACGCCGACTCCTGAAAGCGGTGCGCGAGGAACGTCAGTTGCGCCAGCGTATCGCTGATATCCCGCTCCTGTTGCTGGCGGGCAACAATGCCGGTCAGCGTAACAAACCCGCCATTTGGCAGATGCAACGGCACCGTCGCGCCGCACGGCATATTGTGATCGCGCATATAGTGGGTCACTTGCCGGGCGGTGTTATCCAGCCGTCCCTGCAACGCGCTGCGATCCGGGCGCTGATAGGACCAGACAAACGGCGCGCAGCTTTCCAGCGCAAAGTGCTGAACCGGATCCACCTGGTAGTAACCCCGTTCACACCATAGCTGGCGCATGTCCTGCGGCACATTGCGCATTTCCAGTAGCGATGGCGTGATAAGGTCGCCTTCCAGCGAGCGCGGTACCGGCGTGTAGTCATAAATCACCGCATCAAAACCCAGGGCTTGCGTTTGCGCGAACAGCCCGTCGAAAGCCTCTTCCAGCCTGTTGACGCCCGCAGCGGCAGGACGTTCGATTTCAACCCGCATCATTACCCCCTCACGTTACGTGCCGCCATGCCACGGGCATGGTTTGTGCAAATTCACCGTCACCTCCACAAAGGTATGCAATTCCGGTGCCGCCCCGGGAGAGGACGCAAAACTAGTATTTTTGCTAACTACCCAGCTCCCGGCGATGCCGTTAGCGTAAAGAAAACGCCCGGACAACCGGGCAGTACGCAGATCATTCACGGTGTGTTGCACCAACGCAGGGCGCTTTTTTTACCGCTTCCGGCATGCTGCACCACAGGAGTTCGCTGATGCATCGTTACCGATTTTTGTTATTCCGCCCGCTGCAACTGCTGCCGGTATTACTGGGGATCAGCATCATTACGTTTGCGATGGTGCGGGCAATCCCCGGCGATCCGGCGCGCATTCTGCTGGGCGTGCGCAGCACCCCGGAGGCGCTGGCGCGCATCCGTGCGCAATTCGGGCTGGATGAACCGCTGTGGGTACAGTACGGCTACTTTCTGCGCAATCTGTTACAGGGTGAACTGGGCAAATCCTTCGTTTACCGCGTCGATACGCTCAAACTCATCAGCTCGCGCATTGAGCCCACGCTGTGGCTGGTACTCGGCAGCGTCGTGCTGGCCGTGTTGTTGACCGTACCGCTGGCGGCGCTGGCGGCGCGGCAGCGAGGACGCATTGCCGATCAGTGCATTCGCCTGTTCACCACTGCCGGGCTGGGTTTTCCCGCCTTCTGGCTTGGGATCATGCTGATCATTGTCTTCAGTGTGGTGCTCGGCTGGTTCCCGGTGTCGGGCTACGGCAGCGATTTTACCGACCAATTGCACCATATGGCATTGCCCTGTCTGACCGTGGCGCTGGCGTTGTCGGCGGTACTGATTCGTAACCTGCGCGCCAGCCTGCTGATGGAGATGAACAGCGATTATGTCATTGCCGCCAGAGCTCGCGGACAGCGCGAAAGCCGCATTTTCTGGCGTCACGTCTTTCCCAACTCGCTGGTGCCGACTCTCAACTTACTGGCGGTCAATATTGGCTGGCTGATTGGCAGTACGGTGGTGATTGAAAGCGTGTTTGCCATTCCGGGGCTGGGGCAACTGCTGGTGAAGGCGATTTTCAGCCGCGATTACATGGTGGTGCAAGGTGTGGTGATGGTCTTTGCGCTGGCCACGGTGATGGTCAACCTGCTGGCGGACGTGCTGACGGTGGCGCTGGATCCGAGGGTGACATTATGAGTGCGATAACGGCCATTGCCGGGTTACGGCGTCGGGTTTTGCCCCGCCAGCATGCGCTCAGCGCCGGGATCATCATCGTGGGGTTATGGCTGCTGGCCGCGCTGTTGGCACCCTGGCTGGCACCGTTTGATCCCATCGCGCAGGATGCCGCCGCCAGTTTACTGCCTCCGGGTCATGTTCATCTGCTCGGCACGGACAACTTCGGCCGCGACATCTTTTCCCGCGTGGTATGGGGCGCGCGGGTAGATCTGCAAATCTGCCTGTTGGGCGTGCTGTTCCCCTTTATGCTCGGCACCACGCTTGGCGCGCTGTCGGGCTATCTCGGCGGCGTGGCGGATGCGACGATCATGCGGGTTATCGATATCGTGCTGGCGTTCCCGTTTCTGGTGCTGATGCTGGCGATCATCGCCATCCTCGGTCCAGGTCTCGGCAGTTTTTATATCGCCATGGCGATGGTGGGGTGGGTCTCTTACGCCCGGTTGGTGCGCGCACAGGTACTGACACTAAAACAGCGGGATTTCATTCTGGCGGTGCGCAGCCTTGGCTACGGGCATACGCGTATTTTGTTTCGCCATCTGTTACCTAACGCCCTGACTGGCGCACTGGTGTTTTCCATGTCGGATTGCGTGCTGGTGCTGCTGAACGGCGCAGCGGTCAGTTATCTCGGCCTTGGCGTCCAACCGCCGACGGCGGAGTGGGGCGTCATGGTGGCGGAAGGGCAGAGCTTTATCACGACCGCATGGTGGATAACCACCTTTCCGGGGCTGGCGATCGTCCTGCTCGCCATGGGGTTCAGCCTGATTGCCGATGGCCTGGGCGACAAACTGGGAGAGCGAGTATGACTTTGCTGAAGGTAACGCAGTTAACCATTTCCCGCGCGCCGGACATTGCGCTGGTGGACAAGGTCTCTTTTCAGCTGAACGCCGGGGAGATGCTGGGGCTGGTAGGGGAGAGCGGCTCCGGGAAAACCGTGACCTGCCGGGCGTTGATGCGCCTGCTGCCCGGCCAGGGGTTGCAGATCACCGGCGGCGAAGTGGTGCTCGGCGGGCGGGATATTTTGTCGCTCAGCGAAGCACAGATGTCGGCGGTGCGCGGGCGTGAAATCGGCATGATTTTCCAGAACCCCGCCAGTCACCTTAATCCGGTGATGACGATTGGCGATCAGATAGCGGAAAGCCGTCGCCTGCACTTTGGCGTCAGCCGGGCGCAGGCGCGGGAAGACGCCAAAGCATTGCTGCGCCAGGTGGGCATTCCGGATCCGCAAAACCGGGTCAACAACTATCCCCACGAGTTTTCGGGCGGTATGCGCCAGCGGGCGATGATCGCCGTGGCACTGGCGCCGGAACCGTCGCTGCTGATTGCCGATGAACCGACAACGGCACTGGATGTCACCGTGCAGATGCAGATCTTGCGCCTGCTGAGCGATCTGCGCCAGCAACTGGGCGTGGCGATGATCATGATCACCCACGATCTCGGCGTGGTGGCGCAAACCTGCGACCGTATTGCGGTGATGTACGGCGGGCGGCTGTGCGAAGTGGGCAGCAAGCGCGACGTTCTGGCGCAGCCGCTGCATCCTTACACCCGCGGGCTGATTGATTGCCAGCCGTTGAGCGAAGGCGGGCAGGGGCGCTTTGTCACCATTGAGGGGCAACCGCCGATGGCCGATCGGTTTCCTGTGGGGTGTCGTTTCCATCCCCGCTGCCAGCGGGCCAGCGCCGATTGCCAACAGCAACCCGCGTTGCTGACCCGACGCGACAGTCTGACCCATGCGGCGGCCTGTCATCACGCTTTACAGCCACTCACACACCGGGAGAGATAATGTCCACTTCTGCAACCTGGCCGCTGCTGGAGGCGGATAACGTCTCGGTGACGTTTCCGGTTTCCGGCGGTCTGCTAAGCAAAAAACGCGTCGTCCAGGCGGTGAGCCAGGTGACATTGGCCCTTCACGCCGGGGAGACCCTCGGCCTGGTGGGCGAGTCCGGTAGCGGCAAAAGCACGCTTGGCAGGGCGCTATTACAGCTTGAACGGATTTCCGCAGGCGAAGTGCGTTTCGATGGGAGCCGTATTACACACGGTCTGAAGAGCGACGTGGCGCGTTTACGCCAGCAAACGGCGATGATTTTTCAGGATCCTTTCGCCTCGCTCAACCCTCGCCAGACGCTGGGCGAAAGCATTGCCGAAGTGCTGCGGGTTCATCAAAAAGTCCCACGTCATGCGGTAGGAGCCAGAGTGGCGGAGCTGCTGACGCTGGTAGGGCTACGCCCGGAGCAGGCCAGTGCCAGACCGGGGCAGTTAAGCGGCGGTCAGTGTCAGCGCGCAGGGATCGCCCGCGCGTTGGCGATTGAACCCCGCTTGATCGTGGCGGATGAGTGCGTTGCCGCGCTGGATGTCTCGATTCAGGGGCAAATTGTCAATTTGCTGATGGATCTGCGCGACAGGATGGGGTTGGCGATTCTGTTTATCGCCCACGATCTGGCGATTGTCCGCCGCTTGTGCGATCGGGTGGCGGTGATGTACCTCGGGCGCATTGTTGAAGAGGGGCCTGCGGAAGCGGTATTCACCCGGCCCCGTCATCCTTACACCGCAGCGCTGGTTGCCGCGATCCCGGAAATCGATCCGGATAAACCGTTACCGGATACGGCGCTGGGCGGCGAGCCGCCGAGTCCGATTGCTGTTCCACAGGGCTGCGCTTTTCATCCGCGCTGCCCCCACGCGCAGGTGCAGTGTCGCACCGACGCACCCCCCACCCGGCAGATAGCCGATCACGCCTGGACCTGCGTGCTGGCGCATGCAGGCGATAAGACGGTTTTTCCTTTAACTGAGGGATCCTTTGATGAAGCACAAGCATGTTAAGTTTTTGGCGGCCAGCGTGTTCCTTGCGCTGAGCGTGGTGAGCGAAATGGCGCAGGCGGCCGGGGTGTTAACCATTGGTCGTCGTGAAGACAGCACCACCTTCGATCCGATCAAATCGGCGCAAAACGCCGACAACTGGGTATTTTCCAACGTGTTCGATCCGCTGGTGCGGGTGGATAAAACCGGCACCAAACTGGAGCCCGGCGTGGCGGAAAGCTGGAGCGTTTCGCCGGATGGCAAGGTCTATACCTTTAAAATTCGCGACACCCAGTTTTCCGATGGCACCCCGCTCACCGCCAGCGATGCGGCGTTCAGCCTGTTGCGTATCCGGGATGATGCCGGATCGCTGTGGCGCGACTCCTACAGCATTATCGCCAGCGCCGAAGCGGCGGACCCGCGTACGCTGGTGGTGACCCTGAAATCCCCGTCCGCGCCGTTCCTGTCGCAACTGGCGTTACCAAATGCCTCGGTCATCTCCGAGAAAGCCTTGAAAGCGGAAGGGGCGGAGACCTTTGCAGAAAAACCGGTCGGTTCCGGCGCGTTTAGCGTGAAAGAGTGGGTACGCGGCGAAAAAATCGTGCTGGTGAAGAACCCGAACTTCTGGCAGGCGAAAAATGTCAGCCTTGATGAAGTGGACTGGTTAACCATTCCGGATGACAACACCCGCATGCTGAAAGTGCAGGCCGGGGAGCTGGATGCCGCGCTGACGGTGCCGTTCTCGCGTATTGCGTCGCTGCAAAAAGACGGCAATCTGAAGGTGGAGCTAGATCCATCAACCCGTGAAGATCATCTGCTGATTAACCACTCGCACGGGGCGCTGGGCAAAGTCGAGGTGCGCCAGGCGCTGGATTTTGCGATTGATAAAGACGCCATCGTGAAAACCGTGACCTTTGGCTATGGCCAGGTGGCGAATTCCTATATCCCTGCGGGCGCGGTGTATCACTACAACGATAACCTGCGCCGCGCTTACGATCCGGAAAAAGCCAAACAGATGCTGAAAGCCGCGGGGGCGTCGGATCTGACGCTGAACTATGTGGTGAACGCCGGGGACGAGGTGGACGAACAAATCGCTATCCTGCTGCAACAGCAGCTGGCGAAAGCGGGCGTGAAGGTCAATTTGCAGAAAGTCGACCCGAGCCAGAGCTGGGATATGCTGGTGGCGGGTGAGTACGATATTTCGGTGATGTACTGGACCAACGATATTCTCGACCCGGACCAGAAGACCACCTTTGTGCTGGGCCATGACACCAACATGAACTACATGACGCGCTATAAAAACGACACGGTGAAGGCGCTTGTGGCGGCCGCCCGTGTTGAAATGGATGCGAAAAAACGCGAGCAGATGTATATCGACCTGCAAAAAATGGCGAAAGCGGACGTTAACTGGATCGATCTCTACTACAGCCCGTACCGCAACGTTACCCGGAAAAATATCGACGGTTTCTACCAGAACCCGTTGGGCCGTTTCTTCCTGGAAGATACGGTGAAGAAATAAGCGCCAGCCTGAAAGCGCGGCGTGTCCCCGGTTAGCAGGCGTTCGCTAACCGGGGAGAGGCGTTAACGGAAAGCCGCCAGGAAACGTTGCACCAGCGGCTTTGTTTCTTCTTTTCTCCATACCATGTGCAGCGTCACGTCCAGCGGTAGCCACGGTAGCGTAACGACGGTCACGTTATCCGAGGCAATGGACGCCAGGCTTTGTTGAATGAAGGCAAAGCCCAGACCCGCTTCGACGCATGACAGCGCCGCCAGTGGCCCACACACCTCCAGGCTGATGTGTGGCGTAAAGCCTCTTTTCTGGCACGCCTCAAGTAAACGACTGCGTGCCGCCGGGTTCAGGCTCTCTTGCTCCGCTATCCACGGGTGATTATGCAGCCCGGCGGGCGTCGGATCGGGAAGGGCTTTCGCTTTCGGCATCGCCAGCATCACGGGTTCGCTGAAGATCTTTTTCTGACAAAACGGCGCGTCTGCGGCAGGCGGCGTGTGTAAAAACGCAATATCAATGACCCGATCCTGTAGCTGTTCAAGTTGTTGTTTTGAACGCATGGCATGCAGACGAATGTCGATGTCGGGTGATAAATCCAGCGCGGCGAGGGTATCCGGCAGGAGGCGGGAGTGAATGGCGGCTTCGACATAGCCAATATCAATCCGCCCGCTATTCGCCCGACCGAGGTGCTTTCCGTGTTCTTTCAGACGATCGTAGTGCTGAAGAAAAGGGCCCACTTCGTCGAGGAATTTCTCACCTTCGGTCGTCAAATGGAGTCGCTTTTTCTCACGATGAAACAGCACCACCCCGAGCTCATCTTCAAGGAGTTGAATTTGCCGACTCAGCGGCGATGACGAAATATTCAGCCTTTCCGCCGCTTGCCCTATGTGTTCAAGCCGGGCAACAACGGCAAACGATCGCAGCAGTTTTATGTCCACAACAAATTGGGTCTCAACTGGGTTAAAAATGACACTGGCCAGAGTGGATAGTTAACCTCAATATTATCGGCATGAATACTGAATACGTAACCTATTGATAAAAAACCATTCGTTCAAAGGAGTACGCTGATGTTTATTGTCATGCTGAAATATAAAAAACCGGTAAATCAGGTGGATGAGGTTGTTGCAGCGCACCGCGCTTTTCTCGATGAGGGCTATAAAAAGGACTATTTTCTGGCTTCCGGCCCGTTGAATCCGCGCAATGGCGGCGTGATTTTAACCCGTGCGCTGCCGCGTACGACGCTGGATGCGGTTTTGCAAAACGATCCCTTTTACCGGGAAGGGATCGCCGATTATGAGGTCATTGAATTCGACCCGGTCAAATGCACGGCCGGGATGGCGGCCGCGCTGGCAAAATAGAGCCGTCATGGCGATTGCCGGGTGAGGGCACACCGCGTGCCCTCGTGCGTTAAAACACCACCACATGCAAAACGGTGCGCACCAAAATGCCGACGATCGCGCCAGGCAGCGCAAAGCGAAACAGCCGGACAAAGCGGCTGGCGATGCCTAAAAAGATGCCGATGCCGGGTAAATCCAGCGTCTGCACCAGGAACCCCGCGGATGCGTTGATCTGCTGTGCTGTAAGCTGGCCGTGCTGCACCATTTCCGACGCCACGCCAAAATAGGCGGTACCGCCCGCCATGCACTTGGTGAGCGCCAGCAACACATAAACGCTTGAGATATTGAAAAAGGAGAGCAACGGCGTCAGCAACGAGGTTAACGCTTCTACCGCGCCTGCGGCTTTCAGCAATCCCACCACGGTTAACGACAACAGCAGCATCGGCAATGAACCCAGCGACAGACGAATCGCATCTGCGCCTGCGCCATTAATCACGGCAATCAACCCTGCGCGTGGTTTATCCCGCTGCCGCTCGCTCTCTTCGTCACGCAGAGTGACCTGCGAGAGTTTTCGCCCGGTCACATAATAGGTCAGGGTGGAGGCGGCCAGCCCGCCAACCAGTGAAATGGCGATTGCCATTCCCCAGTGCAGACCAAATGGGGTAAGCGGATAAAAGACGTTCGCCTGACCCATCGCGAAAAGCATCGCCAGCGTTGCCGCCAGATGGCGGTCGGAGGCGCCTCTTTTTTCCATCAGCGCCAGCGAGGCGAGGGGGGCGGCAAAACTGACAAAGTTAAGCTGGATCAGCGCAAAAATGCCCATGCCGCTGATGCCAAAAGGTTTCAGAAGGGGGGCGGTAAGGCGAACAATGACATCCAGCACGCCTTTCTCTTCCAGGTATTTCATCATGATGAGCATCACCACCATGATCGGCAGCAAGGTATATAACGCGACATCTACCGAGACTTTACCCGCCGACATGATGACTTCAATGATATTCATTACTGACTCCGGTGACTGTTTTCACCGATATAGTACACCCGGCAACCGTCAGACAGGTCTGTTCAGGCCATTGTATTTACTTATTTTCTGTAAGCGGGCGTGGCAGGAAAAAGGGCGCTTAGCGCCCTTGTCTTATAAAAAGTGGATATGCTTTTTGCCGTGATCCGGCGAGATCTCAATACGCGCTTTGACCTGGAAAACGTCCGCCAGCATCGCTTCCGTTAACACCTCTTCCGGCGTTCCCCGCGCCACGATTTGCCCTTTTTGCATCACGATCAGCGCATCGCAGAACATGGCGGCATGGTTCAAATCGTGAATCGCGACAATGCTGGTTACCGGCAGTTCACTGACCAGGCGCATCAGATGGATTTGATGGTGAATATCAAGATGGTTAGTCGGCTCGTCCAGCAAAATCTCACTCGGCGTCTGCGCCAGCGCGCGGGCGATATGCACCCGTTGACGTTCGCCGCCGGACAGGCTTTGCCAGCCCTGTTCGCTGTGCTCCAGCATCTCCACCCTCGCCAGCGCCGCAGTGACAATCTCATCATCCTGATGGGACCAGGCGCTGAACGGCGAATGGTGGGGAATACGCCCCAGTTTCACCACGTCACGCACGCGGATATTGGCCTCCGTCGCCGCATGTTGCTCAACAAACGCCACGCGTCTGGCCAGCGCTTTCTTTTTCAATGCAGCCATATCGCTGCCATCGAGCATCACTTTACCGCTATCCGGGCGGCGCAGCCCGGCCAGAATGCGCAGCAGTGACGATTTGCCGGAGCCGTTCGGGCCGAGCAGACCCAGCGTTTGCCCTTTGGGCACCTCAAGGGAGACGTCGTTAACAATGGTTTTTTTACCGACCCGCCAGCAAAGGCGGCTTGCGCTAATGCTCATGCAAACCTCCTTGAACGATAGAGAATAATGGCAAAGAACGGCACGCCAACCAGCGCGGTCACCACGCCAACCGGCAGGCTCTGCGGCGCGATAAGCGTGCGCGAGGCGATATCCGCCAGCACCATTAAAATTGCCCCGGCCAGTGCACAGGCCACCAGTAATTTCCGGTGCAGTGGCCCGATGAAGTAGCGCATCACATGCGGCACCACCAGCCCGACAAAGCCAATTGAACCGGCCATACTGACGATTGTCGCGGTAATCAGCGCGGTGACGGAAAAGAGGATCAACCGGACGATGCCAATAGGAATACCCAGCGATGCGGCGGCATCGTCACCGAAGGTGAAGGCATCCAGCGCTTTGGCGTGATACAGGCAGGCCAGTAGTCCAAGGATCACGACCACCAGAACAAGCTGGAACTCCGGCCAGCGAACGCCGCTAAAGCTGCCCAGCAGCCAGAACATCACATCGCGGGCTTGTTGCGCGCTGGCCGACGTGCTGATGCTGTAAGCGGTTATCGCATTGAACAACTGCGACGCGGCGACACCGGCGAGAATGGTACGCTCATTACCACCGCGCGCACCGTTCGTCAGCACGGCGACAAACAGAAAGGCGGCGAATGCACCGGCAAATGCGCCCGCCGACAGTGACACCGCACCGGTGCCGATGCCCAGCACCACCACCGACACTGCCCCTGTCGATGCCCCGGCGGAAACGCCCAGCACATAGGGTTCCGCCAGCGCGTTTTTCAGCAGGCTTTGCAACACCGCACCGCAAATAGCCAGCCCGGCGCCGCAACAGGCGGCAACCAGCGCCCGGCTCAGGCGGAAATCCCACAGCACCGTTTCGTGAATGCGGTTTAACGGCTCGTGGGTCAGACCCAGTTTATTGCTCACCGCGTAAAAGGTGGTTCTGAGCGGAATCGCCAGTTCACCCACGCCAACGCTGATGGCAATCACCAGCGCCAGTAGCACCAGCGAGAGCAGCAGTAACAGAATCAGCGGCGCATTTTTCAGCGCCGCCGTGGCGGGCGTGGTCATTTATCCAGCCCCAGCTTCTCCAGTTGGGCGGCAACCTGTTCTGCGCCGTACAGCGTGCGAATCGTCGGGTTCATCGCCTGACCGTCCATCACCACAATATGCCCTTTTTTCACCGCCTCAAGCTGGCTGACTGCCGGATCGCTCTTCAGGAATGTGATCTTCTCTTCGGCGTTATCCAGCGCCCAGCGGTTGCGATCGAGGCTGGAGACCACAATCACATCCGGGTTGCTGGCGATAATACTTTCCCAGCCAAGCGTCGGCCATTCGCTTTCGGAGGTGACGGCGCTGTGCCCGCCCAGCAGATTGGCAATGTAGCCCGAGGCGCTGTTCTTACCGCCGACATAGGCGTCCGCAGACGGGGAGGCGCTGGAGAACCAGAACACAAAGGAGAGATTTTTCTTGCCGTGGCTGAACTGCTTGCGCAGCGCCTCTTCGCGCTGTTTAAACTGCGCGATCAGCGCATCGCCGCGCGCCTGCACGTCGAAAATTTTCGCCAGATCGTCAATCTCTTTATACAGCAGCGACGGGTTCCACAGAGTGTGGCGGCTACCGTAGATGTCGCCGTTATCCTGTTTGGTTGCGCACACGCCAGGGGAGAGGTAGCTGTTTGCGCCAATGGCGGCGAAATCTTCACGCTTCGCCACTTTGCTGTCTGGCCCCAGCAGGATCGGCAACTGTGCGGCCACAAAATCTGGCTCCTGCGCGATGATCGACTCAAGCGTCGGGATCTCCACGGTCAGCACTTTGACTTTCGCATTCTGCGCCGCCAGTTGTGGCAGGACTTTGGTCGGCCAGAACGCGCTGGCGACCATTTTATCTTCCAGGCCCAGCAGCAGCATGATTTCCGCTGTGTTTTGCCCAAGCGCGACCACCCGCTGGGGCGCCTTGTTGAAGGTAACCTGGACACCGCAGTTATCCAGCGTCAGCGGATAATGTGTCGCTTCCGCCAGCGCAGAAGCGGTGAAAAGAATCCCCAGTGCAAACAACGATTTTTTAAACAGTGGCATCATCATGACCTTTATGATTATTAGCATTGTAAATGAAAATCATTCTAATGCCGGCTCTTATACCGAGCGGCACAATCCTTGTCAATATGGACGTCGGTGTGGCTAATCCTTGTGTTCTTTGTGGGTTTAGAAAGAGTTGCCAGTGCTGTGCGAACCCGGTATTAAAGTCACCTCTGCGCCTTCCTGATACGGTTAACGATTTCTGCATGCTTGCTCATTTTTCCGCCCCGACGAAAGGGACATCGCCTTATCTGCTTGCAGGTAGCCAGCTTATTTTCAATATCGGCTTTTATGCCGTGGTACCGTTTCTGGCGATCTTCCTGCGTGATGATTTATTGCTGTCGGGGTCGCTGATTGGTCTGATCATTGGTTTACGCACCTTCTCTCAGCAGGGGATGTTTCTGCTCGGCGGGGCGCTCGCCGATCGTTATGGCGCGCGGGTGATTATTCTGTGCGGTTGTCTGGTGAGGATCAGCGGTTATTTGCTGCTGGCGTTTGGCGACACGCTGACGCCAGTGGTGTTGGGCGCGTGTTTAACTGGCGTGGGGGGAGCGTTGTTCTCCCCGGCGATTGAGGCCTTGCTGGCAAAGGCGGGAACGGAAAGCGAAAAAGCGGGAAAACGCAGCCGCGCCGAATGGTTTGCCCTGTTTGCCATTTGCGGTGAACTGGGCACGGTGCTCGGGCCGCTGCTCGGTTCGTTGCTGGCTGGCTTTGGCTTTCAGCGCGTGGCGCTGGCGGGTGCCGGGGTATTTGTTATCGCCTTGCTGGTGCTGTTTTTTTGCCTGCCGCGCACGCAGGGCAAAGCAGAGACATTGCAGGTATTGCCGTGGTGGAAAACGTTTCGTAACCCGCGGTTTGTCGCCTTTATGCTGGCCTGGAGCAGCTATCTGTTTAGCTACAACCAGCTCTACCTGGCGTTGCCCGTTGAACTGACCCGCTCCGGCAGTAGCGAAAAAACGCTCGGCCCGCTGTTTATGCTGGCCTCGATATTGATTATTACCTTACAGATGCCGCTGGCGCGTCTCGCCCGCCGCACTGGCGCGGCACGTATATTACCCATCGGATTTGCGCTGTTGGCCGCCTCGTTTGTTAGCGTGTCGCTCTTTGCCGCGTTCCCCGCGCCGGATAACTGGCAGCGCTACCTGCCTGCCGCCTGCATGGTCACCTTGCTCACGCTCGGGCAGATGTTGATTGTCCCGGTGGGGAAAGATCTGATCCCGCATTTTGCCGGCAATCAGAACCTTGGCGCGCATTACGGCGCGTTGTCGTCGATGGGGGGGATCACCGTGCTGGCGGGGAATTTCTTGCTGGGTGGGCAACTGGATAATGCGCTGACGCCTTCCGTTGGGGCCAGCATCGCGTGGCTGTGGCTGGCGGTGTTGCCACTACTCAGCGCGCTGGCGATGGTCGTTATCTGCCGACCGTTCCTCCATCGCGCCTGAGTGCGGTATCAGACGCCGGGCGAGGCATAACCGCCAAGGATAAACCACGCCAGAAAAGCGACCGCGACAATAAAAACCAGAATGGGGAAAGCAATGCCGATTCTCATACACCCTCTTTACGCTGTTGACCGGCATTAAGCCGTAAGACGCCGCGTCGTCTGCGGCGAGACAACGTTAGCACAACGGCGGGCAAATTTGTCGTTTCAGGGTTCAGAAACGGCTGTAATTTGCCTGTTCAACGACAATTTTTAAGAAACTATTCGCAATATTCTCACGAAAGTATTTCTCCTGATCGTGACTCATCAGAAAGCCTTGCCAGGTTTTTGGCGGTACGCCCAGATACTGCTCGACGCGTCCGTTGCTGTGTTCAAGTTCAAGCACGCTGGAGTTCGGATCGTACCCGGCTGCTTTTAGCGCACGACAGCTCAAAGGGTGTCTTTTCATTGTCATTCATCCTGCAAACATCACTGTTAAAAATACCTCCCTGCTATCGGCAGGCTGTCGTGAATATTTACAGTCAGCGCAAGGATTTACCCCAACAAGATTTGGTAGGATGGCTTTGTGCAACAATGCGGCGAAAGTTTCGTTAAACGATCGGATGGGCATATGGACAGGGTCATGGCGGTAGTGGTGTTTAATCGTATTTGCGAACTGGGCAGTCTGAGCGCTGCGTCGCGTGCGCTGGGCATTTCGCGGCCCATGGTGAGTCGTTACCTGGACGAGATGGAAAAATGGGCCGGAGCGCGGCTTATCCACCGTTCTTCCCGCCGTCTGACGCTGACCCCGGCGGGGGAAAATACGCTTCTTCGTACGCGGCAATTGACGCCGTTGTTTGAGGATATTGAGCAGCAGTCCACGCGCGAAACGCCTTCCGGTACGTTACGCATTGCCTGCGCCCACTTTACCGCCAGCCACATTGTCGGGCCGGTGCTGCCGGCATTTCTGGCACGCTATCCGGCGTTAAAAATTGAAATTGATATCAGCCATCAACCCGTCAACCTGATCGGTGAACGTATCGATCTGGCGATCCGCATTACCAACAATCCTGAGCCTGGCGCGATCGCGATGCGTCTCGGGGAGTGCCGTTCGGTGCTGTGCGCCTCTCCGGACTATCTTCGCCTGCATGGCGTACCACAACATGCAGCCGATCTCGAACAGCACAACTGCCTTTATTACAGCGGTTTCGCCGGTCAGACGTGGCACTTTACCGACAGCGCGCAAACCCGCTTTACGGTGCTGGCGAACGGCAACCTGAGCGCCGGGATTTCGTCGGTATTGTGCGATGCGGCGGTAGCCGGATGCGGTCTGGCGCTGGTGCCGGAGCAGGAAGCCCGTGAAGCGCTGGCGCGTGGCACGCTGGTCAGCGTATTGCCGCATCTCGAGCCACAGCGGCTGGGTATTTATGGTTTGTATCAATCCCGCGAACACCAGCACGCCGCATTAACGCTGTTTCTGGCGGCGGTTGCCGACGCAATGCGGCAAACCACCTAACAACGCTGGTGCAGAAAACGGGGCAATGCGCCCCGTTTGTTACCACTTCATTTCGCCGGTATTCACTTTGGCGCTCAGCGTCAGTGAACTCTCTTCCGCAAGATGCGGCCAGTGCTGCGTCATGGTCTTGATCACCTCCGCTGACGACGTGTGGGTCTGCAATGCTTGTTCAAAACGTTGCAGGTAATCCGCGGTGAAGCGAATTGCCTCATCACCCGCCGGGCGTGCGCCCAGATAGTGACCGGGGATCACCTGTTGAGGTTTAAGGCGCTGCATTTCACTCAATACCTGGCGCCATTCGGCACGGGCTGCTGGCGTTTGCGTGTCCGCCGTCCAGACATGGATACCGCTGGAAACGGCGGTGCCGCCGAGGATCGCTTTGTTGGCCGGGATCCAGACATAGGCGGCATAACTGTCCGGATGGCGAAGCTCCAGCGTTTCACCATCAACCGTAAAGCGCGCAGAGGCAACAGGTTGGGGGACGGTGAGGCTCTGTGGCGCGCCCTCTTTCATTTGCGGCCCCCAGAAGGCCAGCTTCGCGGCTTTGGTCTCCTCAATATGTTTTACCACCTGCGGCGAAGCGACGACGCTCACCTGCGGGAAGGCTTTAACAATCGGTTCAAGACCAAAATAGAAATCCGGATCGCCAGAGGTAATCACGATCTCTTTGAGCGTTTTCCCGCTGGCTTTAATCATCTTCACCAGTTTTTCACCGTCCTGCACGCTGAACTGCGCATCGAACAGGATCGCTTCGGTTGGCCCGGAAACCAGCGTTGATGACACGGCAAAAATGCCGTTCTCCTGGGGGTTATACACCTCCAGGTGTAAAGGGGCGGCAGTGGCGGAAGCGGCTGCCAGTGTCAGTAGTATGCCGGGTAATGTGCGGTGCATAAGCGATATCCTCAGGTCTTTGCTTTACAGGTGCAGCCTATTTTAGGCTGAACGCCGTGGATGAGAATTCCTGAAACTGGATATGCTGGGTTTCATAAATCGATCAGATATAGCTTAATGCGGATATCTTCGTTTGCGCGGCAATCTTGCTCATTTATAAGCAGAAATGGTAAATCGATATACCCACCGGGTTGCGTCCTGGTTTATGATGTTGCGGTTGCGACACCTTCTGTCTCACAGCGCAATTACACGTCACAGCAACCTGGACTGGCAAAATAATTATGATGGGCTTTATTTGGATTAGCATGTTATTAGTTTTAATTGTTTGTTCTTTTTATAAGCATACGCAAATGCTACGCGCCAAAGAAATGGGAGGCGCTCGACGGTCGCGGAAAAAGAGTTGATAATTATAAATTCACGTGTGTTTGTTATCGGGCATAAAAAGCACATGTGAATTTAACATTGTTGGTCAGAACATTAAGGCATCAGCAATCTGCTTGCTGATGCCTTAATGTTGTTCCTGCTGTTGAGTGAAATATCGGTCATTACATTTCTTGTGCCAAATCATGATAGCAACAGACGAGGCCAGATGTATAAGAAATGTTAATTCCCGTGCACGTTATATAAAAATTCAGGATACCATCTTATATTTATTTTCTGGAAAAAAACCGGACTGCGTATAGCGTGTTTCATCGTCGATTGAAGACAGTTCGCAATCTTCAAACAAAAAGATGCTGAAAGCATAGAAAATATCAATTTTCGAATTGGCGGAGATTTTCTTTTTGATATTGTCCTTGTGTGATGAAACTGTTTTTTTGTTGATTTTTAACAGGTTGGATATGTCATCATCACTTTTCTCAAAAATCATCTCTTTCAGTATTGCGACTTCCTGACGGCCAAGTCGGACCGTTTTAACATGGCTACTTAAGCGGCCATATATAAACTCAGTAAGTATATCCAGTAATACCTCTACCGGTATTTTATCCGGTATCACTATCACGGGGGAATTAACCAGCGTAAACGGTGTAAAGTGGCCTTTGGTTACAGCCAGAATATACCGACTGGAATAAGGGGCGGTAAAGTTAATGGCCACCTGTAAACCGCTGCCGTGTCGTATCTCTTTGGCGAGTTGAATAATACCTTTCTTCGTGTATGAACAATTTATTTTGCATAATATGACGTCTATTTTTCTTTCCATGTTACACCCTCCCGGAGCGTCTGGAAATTTGCCTGTGTAATTTATAAGTTGCCTTTTTAACGGCTATTTTTGGCGTTCTTATCTTTCTTCTTTGATCTGTATCATATCGTTTAAAAGTTGTTAACTGAGGATATTCTTAAATTTCATTTTGTGACAAATTGTGAAATACCCTCCAGTTGTGAAAGAAACTGAGGAATCTCCCAATTGTTTTCATATTGTCAAGGAATGTCTTAATTTGCGATCCGCCTCGGGAATACCGTTTTAGAGTAATTACGAAATTAATAAAAAAGTGAGGCGAGCATTATGATACCTGTAAAATGCATTATTTTACTTTTCACTTTAACGCTTACTGAAATTTGTTACGCAGCACCGGCAGAAAAAGGTGCCGCCGCCGGGAGCCAGGCGTCGGACATTGCGATTGGCAGTTCCGCATTAACCGGCACGGCGATCGTCGTGGGCGTTGCCGGTGTGCTTTTATTGTCGATGGGGGGAGGCAACGATGGCAGCACCACCTCGACAAACACCAGTACCACCACCACAACCTCGACCACACCGTAAAAGGCGGTGAGGCAGGTAGGTTTATGCGCTCTTTTGTCCCACCAGGGATTACCGTTGGCAGACCGACGTCTGCCTTTTTTTATTGTTCCGCCTGCGGGTCAACGCGCGGCTGCGTGCCGTTTCTGCTGGCCACCCATCTTTTATATTGTGCGGGCGTCATGCCCATAAGCTGGACGAATGCTTTTCTGAACGCCGTATCTTCGCTGTAACCGCACGCCGCGGCGATATGCCGGATATTGGCGGTGGGGTTTTCCAGCAACAGGCAGGCGGACTCAATGCGAACACGGGTAATAAAATGCCTGGGGCTTTCCTGCGTTAACCCGGCCAGCTTGCGGTGCAGCGTGCGTGGGCTCAGGTTCAGTGCGCTGGCGAGTTGCTCCACCGTGATGGCCGGATTGTCATAGCGAATCAGTTGTTCCGCCCGCAACAGCATCGGGTCGATGGCGTTAAGAAAGCCGCGCGGCGCATAGAGCTGCTGTGAAAGGGGCTGACTGTCGGCGACGGCCATATCGGCGGCAATACGCGCCGCCTCTTTTCCCGCCTGACGACGAATAATATGCAGCGCCAGATCGGCCCAGGATAACGGCCCGCCCGTGGTAATGATATTGCCATCTTCAACCAGCGGCTTTCCCCAGACCATTTTCGCGCGCGGGTAACGCTGGCGAAAGGTGGGATACAGCCACCAGGTGGTTGCACAGGCTTTGCCATCCAGTAAACCCGCTTCACCCAACATATATCCCCCGGCGCAGGCACCGCCGATAAGCGCCCCCCGCCGGTACTGCTCACGCAACCAGTCGGCCGCCGTGTTGATGGGGCGGGCGGGAAGCCTGTCCGCCCCCAGCGCCATACCGCACGCGAGGACGATGTCGGGGGCGGGCACGCTGGCAAACGCGTGATCCACCGGAATCGTACGGCCTTGCGCATCGCGCACCGGCATGCCGTCAGCGCTGACAATGGCGGTGTCAAAGCGCGGGTGTGGAAAATCGCCCTCCCCGGCGGGCAGCGACTGGTTGGTGATCCAGAACATATCCGCCAGTCCGGTCACCGCAGACATCATGCTGCCCTCCGTTGCGATGATGGCAATCTGCATGGCAGTTCTCCTGAATTTGGCGGGTTTTGCCTGTTTAATGTCAAGTTAGCCATCTTACCACAGCTTTTTGCCGTGCATAAAATAGCGTCATCTTGTTGATAACGTGACCAGAACAGGTCGGGGGCGGGTATGTGGCATCGTTTACGCGGTTGGGGAAGGGCCATGCTGTCTTGTGCGGTGTTACTGGGCGCGGTTTCGGGTGTGGCGGAGGCGGCAGTGATTAAAAATATCGTTCTGGTGCACGGCGCGTTTGCCGATGGCTCAGGCTGGTCAGAGGTTGTTCAGCGGTTACAGGGCAGGGGTTACCACGTGGCGGTGGTGCAAAACCCGTTAACCTCCCTTGAGGATGACGTCCGGGCGACAGAACGCGTGCTGGATCGCCAGTCGGGCAACGTCTTGCTGGTGGGACACTCATGGGCAGGCGCAGTGATAAGCCAGGCGGGCAATAGCCGCAACGTGCGCGGGCTGGTCTATTTATCAGCCTTAGCACCGGCGAGCGGGGAGTCGGTTAACGGCTTACTCGACAGGCTTAATGCGCCGATGCGCGGTTTAACCCCCGATGCCAATGGCTGGGTCTGGTTAGACGATCCGCAACAATTCCACACGGTGATGGCGGGCGATATTCCGTTAGCGAAAGCGCGCGAACTGGCGGCGGTGCAGCAGCCCATCAATGTGGCCGCCTTTCAGGGAACGGTCAGCCATGCTGCCTGGGAAAATAAGCCCTCCTGGTATCTGATTACGGAAAATGATCACGCATTAGCGACCCCGGTACAGACACAGATTGCGCAGCATATGCAGGCCCGCGTCTCGCGACTTTACTCTTCGCATCTGTCGATGATTTCTCACCCCGATGCCGTGGCGGATTTTATTGATGCTGCTGCGCAATCCTGCAAATAAACATGACTGAATGTATAACCGGAGAACATCATGAAGATCCTGCATATCGACTCAAGTATTCTGGCGGAGGATTCCGTTACCCGCCGTCTTTCCGCCGAAACCGTGAAGAAAATAAAAGAACAATATCCCAATGCGCAGGTCACCTATCGCGATGTGGTGCATCAGCCCATTACGCACTTAACTGCGGACATTGCGGCGGGGTTCCGCCCGGTTGGTGGCGCAGACTCACAGCAGGCGCTGCCCGAACATCAGGTCTCGCGAGCGCTGGTGGATGAGTTTCTGGCCAGCGAGCTGATTATTATTGGTGCGCCAATGTATAACTTCTCCGTTTCCACCCAGTTAAAGGCATGGTTAGACCGCATCGCCCAGCCGGGGAAAACCTTTCAATACACCTCCGCCGGGCCGGTAGGGTTGGCGGGGGGAAAACAGATCATTATTGTTTCGGCCCGCGGAGGGTTTTACTTACAGCCGCCTTTTTCCGCATTGGAGTTTCACGAGAAATACCTGCAGGGCTTTTTTGCCTTCCTCGGCATTAAAGATCTCTTTTATATCCGGGCGGAAGGGATGTCCAAAGGGGAAGAGGTGAAACGTCAACATATTGAAGATGCTTTTGCTTCTGTTGATTCGGTTATCGCTGCCCTGTCGCTACAATAACTGCTGAGGATGCCATTATGTTATATGCCATCACCCTGAAATACGGCAGCGATCCCGAGGCATTAGGCCATCATCTGGATGCGCACAAAATCTGGCTGGCGGAGATGATCAAAAAGGGCAACGTCATTTTTGCCGGGCCGCTACAGAATAAACAAGGTGGGTTTATTCTGGCCTTTGCCAATGAGCTGACCGCACTGGAAAAAGAGATACACCGCGATCCGTTTGTGACATTCGGGCTGGTGGATGTCGATATTCTGGTGGTCGATCCCGCCGTCTGTTCGTCCGCATTCCCGGAAGCCTGGGCTGCAAAGGCGAAAAAAATCTAGCACGACAGGAAAAGAGGGCAGCGCAACGCCCCTCTTTTCCTGCATTTCAGGGGAGCGATTGCTGGCGGCGCGCTCCCCTCGTTCTTTTATATTGTCTGTGCGTTAATCTTTTTTCGGTGCTCACTTTTCATGTTTGCTGAGCGCTAACCCATCGCTATTTCATATTTTCCGCGCAGGTTTGGGCTTCGTATAGTGAATCAGCACAGCCTGAACGCTCTTCGTTGGGGAACAGATGAAATAATACGAGGGATATATGCCAACCATGAAACCCATCTCTCTCGGTGCGCTATTGGGCACCGGATTTGCCGCCATCATTATTATTAGTTTTCTGGTCGCCTTTTTTGGTCGCAGCGCGTTGTTAAATACCAGCCAGCATATTGAGTATTACGAGAAATACCATCTGACTAACCTGCTGGCGATGCAGGAGCTGAAAGATACGCTCAACAACGCCACCAAAGCGACATTTATCATGGTGTTTCAGGATGACGCCGATAAGCAGGACGTGGAAGAGAAAGTGACCGTCGCGTCCATCACGCGGATTGAAGCGTTGATGGCGCAGTTGCAGCAAACGATTCAGGGCGCTGAGCTACAGCAGATGCTGGAGCAGGTCAAACAGCGCCAGACGGAGTACGTGGCGCTAGTGCGCCAGACCGTCAGTATGGCGAAAAACGGCCAGATGCTGGATTCGCAATCCATGGCGGTAGACAAACTCCAGCCGGCGCAGGCGGGCTTATTTGATGACATCTCAGCCATGATCGCCCGCCAGCAGGCCAGCACCACCTCGGCAGCGACCGCCACCACGGGCAGCGCCCGGACATCCGGCGATCTGTTGCTGGTCTTTGCAGCTATTGCAGCGCTGCTGGGCGTGGCGATTGCCTGGTTTGCCACCCGCTACATTAAACGGCAGCTTGGCGGGGAACCGGCCTATGCGTTGCGCGTGGTGCGCGATATTGCCGAAGGTAATCTGGCCGCCCGTGTGACGCTGGCGCCAGGGGATAGCCGCAGTCTGCTCGCCGGTATGGAGGAGATGCGCCAGAGCCTGAGCCGCATTGTTACCGAGGTTCGGGAAAGCAGCGAACTGATCTCCGACGGTGCCAGCGGTGTCGCGCTGGGCAGCGCCGACCTCAGTCAGCGCACCGAACAGCAGGCGGCCAGCCTGCAACAGACGGCAGCTTCAATGGAGCAAATCGGGCAGACCATTCGCCAGAATGCGGACACGGTACGCAGCACAAACCAGCAGGCCACCGCCGCCAGTGCGATTGCCGCCAAAGGCGGTGACGCGATTACGGACATTGTTCACACCATGGAAGAGATCAGCGACAGTGCGCGCAAAATCAGCGAAATCATTGCAGTTATCGACGGCATTACTTTCCAGACCAACATTCTGGCGCTGAATGCTGCCGTTGAAGCCGCGCGCGCAGGGGAGCACGGGCGGGGGTTTGCGGTCGTCGCAGGGGAAGTGCGCTCGCTGGCGCAGCGTTCCGCCACGGCGGCTAAAGAGATCAAAGGGCTTATTCAGGCCAGTCTGGAGCGGGTAGACAACGGTTCCGCGCTGGTGAATAACGCGGGCGAAACCATTGGCGAGCTGGTGCGGCAGTCGCACCAGGTGGCGGAAATGATCAACCAGATCGGTACCACCACCCAGGAGCAGGAACTGGGCGTGGGGCAGGTGAACGACGCCATTGCCCAACTGGATAAAGTGACCCAGCAAAACGCGGCGCTGGTGGGGGCATCTACCCAGGCGGTAGACAATCTGCGCGATCAGTCGCAGCATCTGGTCGAACTGATGAGCGTGTTTCGCACCGATCTACGGGGAACCGACGGCACGCCGCCCCGTCATGAACACGCCCGGCTGGTCTCCGCGCTGGCGGATGCCTGATCTCCCTGGACCTGCGCGGCCAGTGTGTCGCGTAGGTTTAACAATTCTGACAAAATTATCATTTTCGCGTCACTTTTGAGTAAGTATCCCTGCGTTAAGGTGGAAGCTCCTTTTGAAAGGAGGCTTCAATCATGGGTATGCAGCACGCAGTCATACATGAGATCCAGCAGTGGATTGATGACAACCTCGACCGACCGCTACGTATTGGCGACGTCGCCACGCGATCGGGCTATTCAAAATGGCACCTGCAACGCCTTTTCCAGCAAGTAATGCAGGTGCCGTTAGGCATCTATATTCGCAATAAGAAGCTGGAAAGCGCCGCACAGGAACTGATCAGCAGCGAAGCGTCGATCATGACCATCTCAACGAAATACGGTTATGACTCCCAGCAGACCTTTACCCGGACGTTTGCCCGCAAATACCACATGCCACCGGGCGTATGGCGGCGGCATCATCAGCAGTAACCCCCTGAACCGCGCGATATGTGATTAATCATTGGCTTATGTGCTGGTGTTAAAACACGAAAAAAATGTCAGCAAATTGTCAGCCCGCAGGCGCTAGAATCATGCCAGAGGTTGTGCTTACGGCAGGTGCCGAAACGTTGAAGGAGGCACGCAAATGAAGCTGCTGTTAATTGAAGATGAGGAGAAAACCTCCTCCTATATCAATCGGGCGTTAACTGAACAAGGGTTCACGCTGGATGTGGTGGCCCACGGGGGCGAAGGGCTGCATATGGCGCTGGAATATGATTACGACGCCATCGTGCTGGACGTGATGTTACCCGGTATGGACGGTTACCAGATCCTTGAACGCCTGCGCGCCAGCAAACAGACGCCGGTGTTAATGCTCTCCGCCCGGGGTTCGGTGGAAGAGCGGGTCAAAGGGCTGCGTCATGGCGCAGACGACTACCTTCCTAAACCGTTTTCCCTGATTGAACTGGTAGCGCGTATTCAGGCGCTGTTGCGTCGTCGTCCCGGCGATGGTGCCGATATCACCCAGTTGCACATTCACGATCTGCATCTCGACTTGCTGGCCAGGCGCGTAACGCGCGGCGGCGAGCGGCTGGAACTGACGGCGAAAGAGTATGCGCTGTTAAGCCTGCTGGCCCGCCACCAGGGCGAAATCTTGTCGAAGATGATGATTGCCGAACAGGTGTGGGACATGAACTTCGACAGCGACGCCAACGTGGTTGAAGTGGCGATCAAACGCTTGCGCGCGAAAGTCGATAACCCTTACCCGATCAAACTGTTACACACCGTGCGCGGCATGGGCTATGTGCTGGAAACCCGCCAGGAGAGCAAAGTAAGTTGATCTCTTTCTCGGTATTAAAACGATCGATTGCCGGGCGGATGGCGTTACTGTTCTCCGTGGCCTATGTCTTTGTGGTCATCACCTTTGGCGTGGTGCTGCGAAGTTCGCTGTATGAATCCCTGCAAAGCCAGATGCACAACGAATTGTTGTTTCGCGAGTCGCTCATGACGCCGTGGATCGAAAATCGCCACAACCTTGAGGGTTGGTCGACGCTGGAAGCGAAATTTACCACGCTCTCCACCTCGGAAGGCGGGCGGGTAAAATACTGGCTGTTGAGTAAAGACGCGCGCTTTGATATGGGCGGCCCGCCGCCAACTGGTGTGAACTGGGCATCGCTGAAAGACGGTTTTAGCACCGCACCCGGTAAAACGGAACTCTCCTGTCTGCTATTCCTTTACTCGCGTGAAATCCCGGCAAACGGCGAGCGCCCGGCGCTGCGTTATGTGGTGGCGATAGACTCCACGCCCTATATGGGCACGCTGTATGAATTTACCTGCACGCTGGTGATCATCAGCATTGTCGGGGTGATGTTTATTGCCCTGCTCGGGTATCTGATTGCCCGCAACGGCATGCGACCGGTCAATATGCTGAGCGAACAGGCGCAGCACCTGGCCCCCGGGAATCACGGGCAGCGCTTGCAAACCCGCACATTGCCGGATGAGCTGCAAGCGCTGGCGGTCTCCTTTAACGGCGCGCTGGAGCGCCAGGAAGTCGCCTGGCGGCAACTGGAGAGTTTTAACGCCGATGTCGCGCACGAACTGCGTACGCCACTCACCAATCTGATCGGGCAAACGCAACTGGGGCTGTCGCGCCCGCGTTCCGTTGCCGAGCTCCAGGATTTGCTGGAATCCAATCTTGAAGAACTGGAGCGCATGACCTCGATTGTTAACGACATGCTGTTTTTGTCGCACGCGCAGGCCGGGGAGCATGCGACCCAGTTAACGACCGTTTCCCTGCGGGAAGAGACCTATAAAACCTTCGAATACGTGGAACCCTCATTTGCGGAGAAAAACCTGCGTGTGCAGGTCGAAGGGGACGTGACGGCCTCTATCGATCGGCGCTTGTTCCACCGTTCGCTGGCGAATCTGCTGGAAAACAGCGCTCGTCATGCGCCGCCGGACAGTACGGTAATCGTCCGGCTGAACAGTGTCGATCACCATGCCAAGGTGGCGGTATCCAACGTCGGCGAAGCGATTGCCAGCGATCATCTGGCGCGCTTATTCGAACGTTTCTACCGTGTGGATGCATCCCGTACGCACAGCGATACCCACCACGGGCTGGGGCTGTCGATTGTCAGAGCGGTTGCCAATATGCACCGTGGCGATGTGTTCGCCAGCAGCCAGAATGGCATGAATACCTTTGGTTTTACCCTGTCGCTGGGCTAAGGCGATAATCAGGTTTTGCCCATCAACAAAAAGGCCGTAACGGGTTGCGTCACGGCCTTTTTTTTACACATTTTTCCGGCGGTTATTTATACAGCTCAGCCACGCCGAAATATTTGTCATCGCCACCGGCGGAAATGATTTTATAGCTGCTGGCGCCTTGTTGAGCCGCCTTTTTCGCCAGTTGATGTTGCACGTCGTGCAGGGTGTCGACGCCAGCAACGGAAACGCTGCCCATCGCGGTTAAACCCGTGTCGGTGGTCACTTCGCTGGCAGCCCAGGACGCTGTCGAGAAAATAACCATCAGTGTTGCGAAAACCTGTGCGTGTACTTTTTTCATTGTTACCACCTCATTATTTAATCGGGCCAGAACAGCCTCTGACGGAAGTCATTTTACCCCCCGGCGCTGACAATTCTCTGACGTGAAAATAACGAAGCTGTCAGATAACAAAACTAAACAATTCTTTGAATAAACAGAAACTATGCACGAGAAAAAGGCGGCTTGCGCCGCCTGTTTTTTTAGAACTGGTACACCATACCGACAGCGACAACGTCATCGGTGTTGATACCCGCAGCCTGGGTGAATGCACTGTCGTCAATCAGGTTGATTTTATAATCAACGAACATATTGAAGTTTTTGTTGAAATAGTACGTCGCACCTAAATCAACATACTTTTCGATGTCCTGATCGCCATAATTCGCACCCGCGGAATTAGATCCAATATTTTTACCTTTTAGTGCGTTATACGCGACAAAAGGCTGGAGACCAAAGTCGAACTGGTAGCTGGCATACGCTTCAAAAATCTGCGATTCGTTAGCATAACCATAAGCGCTGGTGGTATCGGACGAGCTACCAAAGCGTGAGGCGTTATAGGCCTGAGTAAACATGGCTGCCAAATAAATATTATTGGCATCGTATTTCAGTGCGCCGGAATAGGCTTCGGCGCGATCGCCATCACCGAGAATATTCGTGGCGGTATTCTGTTCCTGCGTGCGTTTCGCACTGGTCATGGCACCCACGACGCTGACGCCTGCGCCAATTTTATATTCCAGCGACATCCCATAACCGTCGCCATTCTGGCGCAGTACGTTACGTCCGGCACCGGATTCGCCATTGCCGTCATTTTTACCCTGATATTGCAGGGAGAAGTTCAGGCCGTCCACCAGTCCGAAAAAGTCGGTATTGCGGTAAGTCAGCATGCCGTTGCCGCGGCTGAACATAAACTGATCGGAGCCGTAGGTCATGCCGTCGAATTCCGGCTGCATGTCGGTATAACCCAGTGAGTCATACAAAATACCTTTGTTACGGCCATAATCGATGGAACCATAATTGGCGAATTTTAAACCAGCAAACCCATAACGGGTGCGCGGTGTATTGGTATCGCCTTCGGATTTATTGGCGTCAATATGCATCTGCCATTGGCCATAACCCGTTAATTGATCATTAATTTGCGTTTCGCCACGAAAGCCTAAACGCATATAAGTTTGGTCTCCATTCCAGCTGCTATTATCAGAAAAATAATGTTCAGCAGAGACTAAACCATATAAGTCTAACTTATTACCGTCTTTATTGTATATTTCTGCGGCCTGCACTGACGAGCACAGCACGGCAGCAGAGATCAACAGACTCAGTTGAGAAATTTTCATGTTAATAAACCCTTAGAGATTGCCACTGTTTTTTAATAGCAACAGAAATACGCCGCCATTTATGAAAATGGTTCATGGCTAATTCATGTTGTATGGCATTGTTTATCACCTGTAATTATGTGCTGTAAATCTTTAAATTGATTTTCGCACAGATTGATAAATATCCGATGTTATTTTTATGAACTTATTTAAAGCGCACAGATCGCTAATATCTTTGTGAGGTGGATCGGGTAATTTGAAACCGCTTTATTAACCTCATTGCATTTTTTTTGCTGTTTGTTGCCCGCTTTGTACCGCTCTTCGGGGGTAATTCCCCGGTTTTTATTGGCAGAATGTGCGATTAAATTTGCAGGGGTAGTTGATGGCTTTAATTAAATGAATGTCGTGGATGTTTAATTACTAAATATCCGCCGCTGCTGCATGGGAATTTTAATGATTGAATATTGGCTGGAAGAGATAGCAATACCGGGAAAACTGACGTGGCGATATCGATGATTCGGCAGCATCATCGTCAACGCACCGAAGTCAATAATAACGGTGTGAACGCAACGATTAAGCGGTTTTATTAATTAAGGCTATGAGCGTCATTCATTAATAAGAGACAAAACGCGACTGCCGTCCTGAAAAGACGTGAAATCTCTCATAGATGGAGCGGGTTTATTCCCGGATTAGTGAGTTTTATACATATATTTAATGCCAGTTGGCGTGTAGCATAAAGTGTATTGCCGTTGCCTGAAAAAGAGACCGCCATGCTAAAAGATAATTTTAACGATCTGTTTTATTTAATTGTGGTGGCGCGGGAGCGTAGCTTTACCCGTGCAGCCGCAAAATTAGGCGTGTCACAGTCGGCGTTAAGCCATGCTATTCGCGGTCTGGAGGAGCGCCTGCAGGTCAGATTACTGACGCGCACCACTCGCAGCGTTGCCCCCACAGACGCGGGGGAGGCGTTAATCACGAGCATCAGTCCGCGGTTTCAGGAGATTGAGGAACAACTGATTATGCTGACCGACCGCAGCGATCGTGTTGCGGGCAATATTCGCATTACTCTCGGTGAGCATGCGCTTCATTCTACGGTGTGGCCTGCGCTGAAACCTTTTTTAACCACCTACCCGGACGTCAACGTGGAATTCACCATCGACAATGCCCTTACGGATATTGTCAGCGGGCGTTTTGACGCTGGCATCAGGCTGGGCGAACAGGTGGCCAAAGACATGGTGGCGGTGCGTATCGGCCCTGACTGGCGCATGGTGGTGGTCGGGTCGCCGGACTATTTCGCCCGTCACGGTAAGCCGCAAACCCCGCATGAATTGCAGCATCACAACTGTATTAATATGCGGCTCCCCACGCTTGGCGGGCTGTATGTATGGGAATTTTCCAAAAACGGGCAACCCCTTCGCGTGCGGGTAGAGGGGCAGCTTACGTTTAACAACCTGGCATCACGGGTGGATGCCGCCATCAGCGGTATGGGGCTGGCGCTGGTGCCGGAAGATTGCGTTGCCGGGGCGCTGTCACAAGGCCGACTTGAGACGGCGCTGGAGGCATGGTGCGAACCCTTTCAGGGCTATTTTCTCTATTACCCGAGCCGTCGGCAGCACACCGCCGCTTTTGCCCATCTGATTGATGCACTGCGCTATCCGGCGCAGTGATTAAGCAGCGTTGGTCGGGATATCGTTGGTCCACTTGGTGGCGAGTTTGATCAGTTCCGCTACCACGCTGCGGTTGAATCCCAGGCGGTGCCCCAGAGCGCTGACCTCTTCCCACTTGTGGTTTTCATACAACTCAACCAGATGCAGATAGGGGTAAAGCGGGCCTTTTTTCTCTTTCAGCGCCATCGTTACGCTCACGGAAATGTCTATCTGGCCGATCAGGTCCGCCATCGGCATTTCAAAGATGCTATCGAGTTGGGAAAACAGCCCGACGATGAAGGCGTCATCGGAAGAGTGACGGCCGACAGAGCGTGCAGACGCCAGTTCGCAGAACTTTGCCCGCACCAGGCTTTGATGGTAAATGTCGTCGGTTTTTTCTTTGTTGACGGAGGTCAGGCAGGAGACCAGCACAAAACGACGCACCTCATTCGCACCAAGATAAAAAATAATGTCCTTTAGCGACTGACTGCGGAAATTTTTCACCCCACGGGCGTTAAAGACAATATTTTGCGCATAGCGCATAATTTTGAACGACAGCGCCAGATCCTGCTTGAGCAGCGCTTCGATTTTGCCGAAATCCGGTGAGTCTGCATTTACCTCTTTCATCAGCCTTAAGGTAATCGACTGGTTCTGAATCAGCTTATTCGCGGAGTGGATCACCGGCTTACTGAAAAAATGCCCCTGAAACAACGTGCAGCCCATATTGCGGTAACACTCATACTCTTCCTGCGTTTCCACTTTTTCTGCCAGAAACACCGTGTCTTTCAGCAGCTCGCCTTTGCTGGCGATATAACCGCTAATCTCTTCGGGCGTATTCAGCCGGACGTCGAATTTAATAATGCTGACATAGGGTAAAAACGCATTCCAGGTCTCGCCCAATTCAAAATCATCCAGCGCAATGCGAAAGCCGTGGGCATAGAGCTTTTTCACCGTACTCAGCAGCAGAGGCGTGGGTTCAGCGGTTTCCAGAATTTCCACAATCACGCGATCTTTCGGCAGCGTTTCCGCCATGCCCTGCACCAGCAGCTCATAGGGAAAGTTAACAAAGATGGCGCTGTACTCTTTCAGGCGGCCCAATGGCGCGCCAAGAAACTGCTCAACAATGATTTGGGCAGTCGCGTACTCCGGAGTAACGTCAGGGAACCGGTTCGTCATGCTATCTCTGAACAACAGTTCATAGCCGACTGTGTTCATATTTTCATCAAAAATCGCCTGACGGGCGACAAACGAGAACATTCGCTACTCCACTCCACAGATGCCTGCAAATCTCAAAACCCGGGTAATGCGCTAACCTGAACCGGTCAACCTTCATTATTTTTATTCAGGGTCAAATGGAAGCCTGGACGAAAATAACGAAGACGCAAGTCGGACTTAGGGAAGGCAGTATCTTTTGTAAACTTCTGAAGAATTTAAGTCAAATTCCGCAGGTGCGAATAATACATATTTACGCTGTTTTTTGGTAACTTTTGACAATGTGCGCAAAAAAATAACCCGGCTGCATGCAACCGGGTGAGGGGGTGGTGAAGCGGGGATCTTAGCGGGTGACGACGCCTGCACTTTCCAGCATGGCATGGAGCAGAATATTCGCCCCGGCGGTGACCTGTTCCGGCGACGAATATTCAATCTCGTTATGGCTGATGCCGTCTTTGCAGGGAATGAAAATCATACCGGTGGGGGCCAGCATACTCATATATACCGCGTCATGCCCGGCGCCGGAAACAATGTCCATATGCGAATAGCCCAGTTGCTGCGCTGCCCGGCGCACCGCGTCTTTACACTCAGGGTGGAAGGGGGCGGCGGGGTAGTGCGACACCAGCTTCAGTTCTATGCTCAGCCCGGTTTCCCCGGCAAGCTGCTGAATAAAGGTTTTCAGGGCGGCATCCATCTCATCGACCGCTGCATCGGTCATATTGCGAAAATCAATGGAGAACTTCACACTACCGGGCACCACGTTACGGCTGTTGGGATGGACCTGCACCATGCCCACTGTACCGCGTCCGTGGGGTGCCGAAGCGTTAGCGATGGCGATCACCTCCTGCATGATGCGCGTAGAGACTTGCAGCGCATCCTGGCGCATTGCCATCGGGGTCGGCCCGGCGTGAGACTCCATCCCGGTAACGATGCAGTCGTACCAGCGGATCCCCAGCACCGCCTGCACCACGCCGATGGCGATATCCTGATCTTCGAGAATCGGACCCTGTTCAATATGCGCCTCAAAATACGCGCCAATCGGGTGTTGCCCCGGTCGGGCCTCGCCGGCGTAGCCAATCCGCAACAACTCTTCTTCGACCGTTTTACCTTCGGTATCCGTTGCTGCATAGGCGACCTCCAGCGGAAAGATCCCGGCAAAGACGCCGGAGCCCATCATTACCGGGACAAAGCGCGATCCCTCTTCGTTGGTCCAGAACACCATCTCTACCGGTGCCTCTGTTTCAATGGCGTTATCGTTAAGGGTGCGGATTACTTCCAGCGCGGATAACACGCCAAAGTTGCCGTCGAATTTCCCGCCCGTTGGTTGGGTATCGATGTGGCTGCCCGCCACGATCGGCGGCAGGGCGTTGTTGCGTCCGGGGCGGCGCATAAAGACGTTGCCGATTTGGTCAATCTCAACCGACAGCCCGGCGGCCTTGCCCCAACTGATGACCAAATCGCGGCCCTGTTTGTCGAGATCGGTCAGCGTCAGGCGGCAACAACCGCCTTTCGGCGTTGCGCCAATTTGCGCCAGATCCATCAGCGATTGCCACAGGCGCTCGCCATTAATACGGAGATCGCAGATATCCGTTTTATAGGGTGTTGTGGAGATCACTTCGCTGCTCATCGTCTTCCTCCTCGCTTAACATCGATTAACGGGCTACGGCCTGCGGGGCGCGCTGGCGCTCCCATGCTGCAGCGGCGCTGAAGTCCGGGCCAAAGGGCGGCCTTTTGATATAGCGTCCGGCCCCTTCGCGGGCGCGCAGTTCGCCGTCTGCCCACACCACCACGCCCTGGCTGATGGTATAAGCAGGCACGCCGGTGACCACGCGGCCTTCAAAGATATTGAAATCGTTACGTGAATGGTGGCTGCTGGCGGACAGCGTTTTACTGCCTTGCGGGTCCCACAGCACCAGGTCGGCATCCGCCCCCGGCGCAACACATCCCTTGCGGGGATAGATATTGAACAACCGGGCGGTATTGGCCGAGGTGATGGCGACAAACTCGCTTGGGGTCAGGCGACCGCTATTAACACCGGCATCCCACAGCACGGCCATACGCTCCTCCACGCCGCCGCAGCCGTTGGGGATCTTGCTGAAGTTATCGAGACCGGCGGCTTTCTGGCTGGCGCAGAAGGTACAGTGGTCGGTGGCGGTGGTGTGTAACTGGCCGGATTGCAAACCGTGCCATAGCGCAGCCTGGTGTGATTTATCGCGGAACGGCGGGCTCATCACGTGCGCGGCGGCAAACGAAAAATCCGGATGACGGTACACGCTGTCGTCGATCACCAGATGCCCGGCCAGCACTTCGCCATAAACCCGCTGTCCGCGGCCGCGTGCGCGGGCAATCGCTTCGGCGGATTCCCGGCAGGAAACATGCACCACATAAATCGGTACGCCCATAATACTGGCGACGGTGATGGCGCGATTGGCGGCTTCTCCTTCCACCTCCGGCGGGCGCGAGAGTGGGTGCGCTTCCGGGCCGGTGATCCCCTGTTTTAGCATCTCCTGTTGCAGTAACCAGACCATTTCACCGTTTTCCGCATGCACTGTGGGCATAGCCCCCAGTTCCAGGCAGCGGCGGAAGCTGTTCATCAGCGTTTCGTCATTGCACATGATGGCGTTTTTATAGGCCATAAAGTGTTTAAAACTGTTTACGCCTTCCTGCTGCACCAGCGTGCCCATATCCTGACGCACGCTTTCGTCCCACCAGGTGATGGCGACATGAAAGCTGTAATCGGCGGCGGCCTTTTCCGCCCAGCCGCGCCACTGCTGATAGGCCTCCATCAGCGGCTGCTGTGGATTGGGGATCACGAAATCGATAATCGTCGTGGTGCCGCCCGCCAGCGCAGCGGCCGTTCCGCTGTAGAAGTCATCCACGGTGGTGGTGCCCATAAACGGGAAGTTCATATGGGTGTGCGGGTCAATGCCACCGGGCATCACATACAGGCCTCCGGCATCGACGGTTTCGGTCATTGCAGGCAGCTCCCAGAGCGAGGCATCGCCCACTGCGGCCACCATACCGTCAACGCACAACACATCCGCCCGACGCTGGTGGTCGGCATTGACCACCGTGCCGCCTTTAATCAACAGATTACGCATTCTTGTCTCCTTATCGCTTAACCCCGGTTTTACGCGGTGGTCGCCATCGGGTTGTTGGGATGGGTTGTCCAGTTGGCATACTGGTCGGATACGATATGGCCGGTACGGCTGTCCACCTCGCCAGGTTGCAGGTGACGCAATGAAATGCAGTTTTCCACCGGGCAGATCGAGGCGCAGAGGTTGCAGCCAACGCAATCTTCCTCACGCACTTCAAAGTGGCGCTCGCCATTCTTCTGCGTCGAAATGGCCTGGTGCGAGGTGTCCTCGCACACCAGATGGCAGCGCCCGCATTTGATGCAACTGGCCTGATCGATAACCGCTTTATCGACATGATTGAGGTTCAGATAGCGCCAGTCGGTGACGCTTGGTAACGCCATACCGCGAAAATCCTCCAGCGTGCGAAACCCTTTCTCATCCATGTAGTTTTCCAGGCCGCTTATCATGTCGCGCACAATCTGGAAGCCGTGCACCATCACCGCCGTACAGACCTGCACCGTGCCGCAGCCCAACGCAATAAACTCTGCCGCATCGCGCCAGGTGGAAATGCCGCCAATGCCGGAAATCGGCAGCCCGCGCGTGGCGGCGTCGCGGCCAATTTCCGACACCATATTCAGTGCGATGGGTTTGACCGCCGGACCGCAATACCCGCCGTGCGATCCCTGGTTGCCGGTGTGCGGGGTCATTAACATCTGGTCGAGATCGACCCCCATGACCGAACTGATGGTATTGATCAGCGACACCGCATCCGCGCCGCCGGCTTTCGCCGCCCGCGCCGGATAGCGAATATCGGTGATATTGGGCGTCAGTTTGACGATCACCGGCAGACGGCAATAGTGTTTGCACCAGCGGGTGACCATCTCGATGTACTCCGGCACCTGGCCTACTGCCGCGCCCATCCCGCGTTCGCTCATGCCGTGCGGGCAACCAAAATTCAGCTCAATGCCGTCTGCGCCGGTGGCTTCAACCTGCGGCAGGATCCATTTCCACGCCTCCTCTTCGCAGGGCACCATGATGGAGACCACCACGGCGCGATCGGGCCAGCGCTGTTTGATGCGGGTGATCTCTTCGAGGTTGATGTCCAGTGTGCGATCGGTGATTAACTCAATATTATTCAGTCCCAGGATGCGGCGATCGTGACCGCGCAGGGTGCTGTAACGCGGTCCGCTGACGTTAACCACATGCGGATCGATCCCGAGGGTTTTCCAGACCACGCCGCCCCAGCCGGCCTGGAAGGCGCGCTCCACGTTGTACTCTTTGTCAGTGGGCGGCGCAGAGGCCAGCCAGAACGGGTTAGGACTCTGGATACCGAGAAAATTGCTGTGCAAATCAGCCATGGGAAGACTCCTGAAACAGTGTGGCGTTAGCGGCGTCGCTTTGTGGAATAGCCAGCGCCAGCGCAATCGAACGGGCAGCGGCTTTGCCCTGTTTAACGGCATCCACCGTCAAATCCAGTCCACCGGCGCAGCAGTCGCCGCCCGCCCATACGCCGGGCAGTGATGTGCGACCGCTTTCGTCGGTGGCAATGCGCCCCTGAAGAAGTTGAATGCCTGAGGTGGGCTGCGGATCGTAGTGCTGGCCGATGGCTTTTAGCGCCATATCGGCGGCGAGGGTGAAGGTTTCACTGCTGGCGATCGCGCCTTGCGCCGTGGGGTGCATGACCGAGAAGGTGACGCCGGTGAGCTGGTTTCCAACCTGTTCAAAACGCAGCGGGGCTGCCCAGTGACGCAGCGTAACCCCGCACTGTCTGGCCCACTGCTGCTCTTTGTCGGACGCTTTCATGTCTGCTTCGCCCCGGCGGTAGACCAGCGTGACTTCGCGCGCGCCCAGTTTTTTCGCCTGCACGGCGGCATCCACCGCGGTCATACCGCCGCCGATCACCACCACGCTGCGGCCGATCGGGAGCTGACTGAGATCCGCGCACTGGCGCAGTTCGGCAATAAAGTCCACCGCCTCGCGTACGCCTTGCGGTTCTGGCGCGTCGCCGTCGAGCGCATTGACGCCCGCCAGCCCGAGACCGAGAAACACCGCGTCATAGCGATCACGCAACTGAGACAAGGTGATGTGCTGCCCGAGGCGGACACCGGGGTGCAGGGTGATGCCGCCGACTGACAGCAGCCAGGCCACTTCCTGTGCCGGAAAATCATCCGTCACTTTGTAACGCGCCAGACCGTACTCGTTAAGGCCACCGGCTTTGGGGCGAGCATCGAACAGATCTATCTCATGCCCGGCCAGCGCCAGGTGGTGGGCGACGGTCAGCCCGGCCGGTCCTGCACCGACAATAGCAACGCGTTTACCGCTGCTGGCGGCGCGACTGAACAGCGGCTTGCCGGGTGCGGCGAAATAGCTGTCGGTGGCGTAACGCTGTAGCCGGGCAATATCCAATGGGCGGCCATCCTGCGCATTGCGCACACAGGCCTGCTCACAGAGTGTTTCCGTTGGGCAGACGCGGGAGCAAGTGCCGCCAAGGACATTGGCCCGCAGGATCACCTCTGCTGCGCCGCGATCGTTACCCTGCGCAATACGCTGGATAAAGCTCGGCACATCGATCTCCGCCGGGCAGGCGCGCGTGCAGGGGGCGTCAAAACAGTAGTAGCAACGTTCAGCTTCAATCACCGCCTGAACGGGCGAGAGCGGCGGGGTACAGTCGGCGAAGGCCTGGGTGAACTCCGCGGGCGTCTGTCGGCCAGAGCAGATCCCCGGCGTATCGAGTGTAGTCATCATGCCTCCTGAATAATCCTGACCAGATGGTTAAGTTTTCCCGGATAACCATGCTATTTGTGTGCCATTTTGGCGAAGCCGGAAAATCAGTGTGTTGAGACGTACTGCGCTCGATTGATCGTCACTTTTTGGTGCATACTGCCCATTTTTGGACGATGTTTGCTACATTTAGCAGCAAGGTTGCTGCTGGGGGATCCAGCTTTTTGTCTGGGGCGTGAATTATTCCAGACCGCACATCCGCCAGACGCTGCTTAACACGTGCGCCGTGGCGCGAGCCTGTGCGGCTTCGCTTGCCGGATCTTCACCGGAGACAGCGGCGATTTGGATATCGAAATCGGCGTAGGTTTGCGTCATCGACCAGACGGTAAAGAAGAAGTGGGTGGTATCCAGCGCGCGCAGTTGCCCTTGCGCTATCCAGCCATCCAGAATGCGCGCCTTCTCCGCCACCAACTGGCGTAAGTCTGTTTTCAGTAACGGGTGGACCACGGGCGCACCCTGCAGGATCTCATTGGCAAACAGTTTGGACGCGGCCGGGCGGTTGAAGCTAAAGCTGATTTTCCGCCTGACGTACCCGGCAATGGCGGTTTTCGGATCGGCCTGAGCGCAGATCCCCTCCAGCGGCGAGAGCCAGTCATCAAGGATATTTTCCAGCACCCGCAAATAGAGGTTTTGCTTGTTGCCGAAGTAGTAGTGCAGATTGGCTTTCGGCAGGGCAGCGGCATCCGCAATTTGTTGCATGGTTGCGCCGCGAAAACCAAAACGGGCGAACACGCGCTCCGCGGCGGGCAGAATAATGGCTTCGTTATCCTGGCGGATGCGCCCCTTTTCCGCGGTGTCTGCCACGTTACCGGGCTGAACTTCATTCATGACGTGCGTCCTTCAATAAGCCGCCATCCCTGGCGGAACGGATTATTTCAGTTTTGCCGCCGCATCCCAGACGGTATGGGTCATACCGGCATCGCCGGGATCTTTCTTAATCACTGGCGTATCGCCACCGCTGTGCAGCAGCACGTCGATGGTGCGGCGATAAGCGGCTGGATCGAGATAACCGATTTTTGCTGTGCCAGCGTTGGTGATGAGCTTCGCCACGTTTTCCATCTGGCGGGTTTGCACCTCTTCGGTTGCCGCGCCGGACGCATCCTGCTCAACGACGATTTTCGCCGCTTCCTGCGGGTGTTTCACCGCGTAGTCCCAGCCCTTAAATGAGGCTTTCAGGAACTTCGCCATTTTGTTGACGAACGCCGGATCTTTCAGCTCGGAACCCAGCACATACAGACCATCTTCCAGCGTGGAGACGCCCTGGTCTTCATACGGGAAGCTGATTAATTCCTCCTGTTTCAACCCGGCGTCGATCAACTGCCAGTACTCGTTGTAGTTCATGGTGGAGATACAGGCGGCCTGATCCTGCAACAGCGGATCGACATTGAAGCCCTGTTTCAGGATGGTGATATCTTTTCCGGGTTTGAAGCCGAGCTTGTTCATCCAGTTAAAGAACGGGTACTCGTTGCCGCCGTACCAGACGCCAAGCGTTTTCCCTTTCAGGTCGGCCGGGGTTTTGATGCCGGTGGATTTTTTACAGGTCAGCATCATCCCGGAGCGATCGTACACCTGGGCGATGTTGACCAGCGGTACGCCCGCTTCGCGCGAGGCCAGCGCATCCGGCAGCCAGTCGACGATCACATCCGCCGATTTACCGGCAATCACCTGTACGGGGGAAATGTCGGTACCACCGGGTTTAATGGTGACATCCAGCCCCTCTTCCTGATAGAACCCTTTCTGCTGTGCAACGTAATAACCGGCGAATTGCGACTGCGGCAACCACTTCAGTTGCAGCGTCACTTTCTCTGCGGCCGTTGCCTGAAATGCCAGAACCGACAGTGCCGCCAGCAACACACCCCGGCGAAAAGCGAAACCTTTTATCATTAGATAACTCCTCGGGTTAATGAGCCTGTAAACGTGCTAATCATCATGTTGTTTTTACTTTTCCAACGCGTTCCCACGCAGCGTGGGGTGCCAGAAATTGACGCGGCGGTCGAGGCGCGCCAGCAGGCTGTAAAACAGCGAACCGGCAACGGACGCCACCACAATCGCCGACCACACCACCGGCATATGCATGCGCGCCGATTCGGTGGAGATACGAAAACCCAGTCCGGCGGTGGGTGAACCGAAAAACTCGGCCACAATGGCGGTAATCAGCGACAGGGTGGCGTTCACTTTCAGGGCGCTGAAAATAAACGGCATCGCCGCAGGCAGGCGTAACGCCAGCAGGCGCTGACGGGGCGTGGCGGCATAGCAGTACATCAGCTCCTGCTCCAGCTTGCCGCTGGCCTTTAACCCGGCAAGGGTGCTGACCAGTGCCGGAAAGAAGGTCACCAGCACCACCACCGCGGCTTTTGACGGCCAGTCAAAACCAAACCACATCACCGCAATCGGTGCGACGCCCACCAGCGGCACGGTGCTGGTGAGGTTGGCGACCGGCAGCAAGCCGCGCTGTAAAAATGGCAATCTGTCGATCAACAGCGCCACGCCGATGCCCAGACCGCTGCCGAGCAGGTAACCCACCAGCACGGATTTGATGACGGTTTGCAGCACATCGCCCGCCAACAATGCGGCGCTGTCCACCAGCGCGGCGAGAATGTCGAGCGGGGCGGGCAGGATCACCTGCGGCACGGCAAAACCGGTGACCAGAATTTGCCAGAACCACAATAACCACAGGCCGAGCAGTGCCGCCACCGCGCCAGCGGGGACCGGCGCGCGCGCCAGTCGCTGCACGCTGACCACCGCCAGCAATGCCAGCGCACACAGGGTGAGCCCGTGAAGCGGTAGCCACGCCAGACACAGCGCGCTGACGCTCAATGCGGCGACAAACACCCCGGCGCGCAGGGCGCTAACGGTCAGTGAACACGCTGCCAGCGCGCTGAGTACCAGTAAGGCGTTAATGCTGATCAGCGGCACAGACACTGCCGCCGTGCGGGTAAGCTGGATCAGCGACAGCATCAGTAACAGCAGTGCGCCAACCAGCAATACGGTTCCCGGGATTGCGTAACGTTTCATCATCCCCCCTTGCGCTGGCGCATCACCAGCCGTTCCGTCAGCGTTACCAGCCCGGTTAACGCCAGCCCAAGCAGCGACGCCATCACCAGCGCCGACCAGATTTGCAGGGTATTGCCGTAATACGAACCGGTTAGCAGCCGCGCCCCCAGTCCCGCCTGCGCGCCGGTGGGCAATTCCGCCACCATGGTGCCAACCAGGCCGCTGGCAATCGCGACACGAAACGCAGGAAACAGATACGGCAACGAAGAGGGCAGGCGCACCATCCAGAAAATATCCAGCCGCCGTGCCGCGTAAGTGTGCACCAGCTCCATCTCCATTTTTTGCGGCGAGCGCAACCCCTGCACCGTGGCGATGGTGACCGGGAAAAAGCACAGGTACATAGCGATGGTGGCCTTCGGCAACAGACCGGTAATGCCCACGCTGCCGAGAATGATCAGCACAATGGGGGCAATGGCCAGCACCGGAATGGTTTGCGAAGCGACAATCCACGGCAGCAGGGCTTTATCCAGCGTGCGGGAATGCACAATGCAAATCGCCAGCAGCACCCCCAGCACGATGCCCATCGCAAACCCGGTCAGCGCGGCGCTGGCGGTGACCCAGGTGTGTAATAACAGGTTGCGCGGCGAGGTCAGCGACCATTGCGTGATGCTGTTCCAGATGTCGATCACAATCTGGTGCGGCGCGGGCAACAGCGGGCGGGAGGCATTGAGGGCGGCGGTGAGCAGATCGCTGCTGGTCCATGCACCGCGTGGCGTCAGTACCCGCTCAATCACTCCCGGCGCATTGAGTGCAAAGGCCAGCAGATACCACAGCGCCAGGGCCGCCAGCATAACGCTGCCGACTGGCAGCGCGCTTTGCAGTACGCGTCGGTGAACGGCGCTAGCGTTAATGTTCATGGTGGCCCTCCACCAGCGCTTCGCGCACTTCCTGCGCCAGTTGCAAAAAGGCGGGCGTATTGCGAATGGCCAGGTCGCGCCGGGCGGGCAGCGGGGAGTCAATCACTTTCACAATGCGACCCGGGCGCGGTGACATCACCACAATCTTGGTCGACAGGTAAACGGCCTCTGAAATGGAGTGGGTAACAAACACCATGGTGCGCTGCTCGTTAAACCACAGTTGCTGGAGCTGCTGGTTCAGGTTGTCGCGGGTGAGCTCGTCCAGCGCGCCAAACGGTTCGTCCATCATCAGGATTTTCGGCTCGAAGCCCAGCGCACGGGCGATAGAAACCCGTTGCTGCATGCCGCCGGAGAGCTGCCACGGGTATTTTTTCTCAAACCCTTTCAGCCCCACCCTGGCGAGTTGCTCACGGGCGATCTCATCGCAACGCTCGGGCGGTACGCCGTGGATCTGCAACGGCAATTTCACATTTGCCAGCACGGTGCGCCACGGCAGCAGCACCGGAGCCTGAAACACGTAGCCGTATGCTCCTGCCTGGCGCGCCTCTGACGGTGACATATCATTCACCCGCAGCTCACCGGAGGTGATCGGCTCCAGATCGGCAATGGTGCGCAGTAAGGTTGTTTTGCCGCAGCCGGACGGGCCAATAAAGGAGACAAACTCCCCCTGGCGGATGGTCAGATTAATATCGTTTAACGCGTGCACCGGCTGGTCAGCCGCCGGGTAGATCACATTGGCCTGACTGACCGTAATAACGGGTCGCGCCGTGGCGCTGGTGGGTTTTAACGACACCAGCACCGATTCTTCAGCAAACATCGACTGGCTCATCCTGCTCCCCTGTTTTTTGACTAACTGGTTAGGTTTCTTTTCTCCATGCCATTTTTGTGCCAGGGGTGATGTTGCCGGGTTTTAGTGGTTTTTGTCGGCATTTTTACCGATAAGTTTGATCAGTTTGGTGCAGATGGCGACATGTTTGCTTTGTGGTGGGGCAGCGGGAGAGAAAAAGCAGAGAAGTGCAGCATAAAAAGCCTGTTCGTGCGGCGTTAGTGACAGAACGCACATGCCGCTGTGGCAGCAAAAGGGAAAGCATGATCCCTATCATAAATCTCAAAAAGGAGTGCTCCCGCCTGTTGTCAGGACTATTCCGATGGACTATTGTGGTTTTGCCTCAATACAGAGCTAACACCACCACAAAGTGAGTGCCGGAGATAAGCGCCGGGCGGGGTAAGAAGTTTTGAACACTTTGGGAAAAAAATAAAACATCAGGCCCTGGCATTTGCCGGGGCGTTTTATTTTTGGCCCCTCCTGAACGCAAAAGGGGCAAAGGCAACTCAATCCCTGTCGATGGCGAACGGCTGCCAGGCCTGACGCACCGGCATCACTTCCACGCGGTTGATATTCATATGGTCCGGCAGGGTGGCGATGTAAAACATCTGCTCTGCAATATCCAGCGCGCTAAGCGGCGTGGTGCCGCGGTATAAATTATCTGACGCAGTCTGATCGCCTTTGGTGCGCACCAGCGTAAATTCCGTTTCCGCAATACCTGGCGCAAGGTCGGTTACCCGCACGCCGGTTCCCAGTAAATCACAGCGCAGGTTATAGCTAAATTGCTTCACAAACGCTTTGGTGGCGCCATACACATGGCTGCCGGGGTATGGCCATTGTCCGGCAATCGAACCGATATTGATGATTGACGCGCCCGCGCCATGTTTAATCAGCGTCGGCAACAATGCATGGGTCACATTCACCAGCCCGGTGACGTTGGTATCGATCATGGTCTGCCAGTCTTCCAGATCCACACGCTGTGCCGGTTGCGGGGAGAGCGCCAGCCCGGCGTTATTGATCAGGGCGGTGATATCCGCAAACGCGGCGGGCAGGGAGGCGACGGCGTTTTTCACCGCATCTTTGTCGCGGACGTCCAGCTCAATAATGTGCACCGGGACTTTGCTGTGTAACTGCTCTTTTAAACGTTCAAGACGCGCCAGACGACGCCCGCTCAGCACCAGTGACCAGCCCGCGTCGGCAAAGACCTGCGCTGCCGCTTCGCCAAATCCGGACGTTGCGCCGGTAATAAACACCACTTTCGTTGCTTCAGTCATCTTCATCTCCTGTGCCGGTTGTTGCGCCACTATAAAAACCCCGGCCTGCACCAGACAGAGCCAGTTGCCAGCAAACGGTGTGACACGTGTGTCACATATCGCCAACACGACTGGCTCTACCCGCGAAAGAAGGGCGCGCCGCATGATGCAGTCAACAACAACGGCATGAAAGGAGCAGGATATGAAACTGGCACTTCAGAGCGAGATGGCGATAACCAATGACGACGTGCGTCAACTGGACCGGTCGTATGTGTTTCATTCATGGTCGATGCAGGGCAACCTCAATCCGATGGTGATCGCCGGCGCGAAAGGCTGTGAATTGTGGGATTACGACGGCAACACGTACCTCGATTTCAGCAGCCAGCTGGTGAACGTCAACATTGGTTACCAGCATCCCCGCGTGCTGGCGGCAATGAAAGCCCAGCTTGAAGAACTGGTGACCATTGCCCCGGCCACCGCCAACCTGGCGCGCGGCGAAGCGGCGAAGCGCATTGTTGAACTGGCGCCGGAAGGCTTCAGTAAGGTTTTTTTCACCAACGCCGGGGCAGATGCCAATGAAAACGCCATCCGCATGGCGCGGATGTACACCGGACGCGACAAAGTCTTCTCCGCCTATCGTTCCTATCACGGCAATACCGGCAGTGCGATTGCCGCAACCGGCGACTGGCGTCGCGTGCCAAACGAATATTCGCGTGGGCATGTGCACTTTTTTAACCCCTATCTCTACCGCAGCGAGTTTAATGCCACCAGCGAAGCAGAAGAGTGCGAACGCGCGCTGGCGCATTTGCGTCGGATGATTGAGTGCGAGGGGCCAACGTCTATCGCCGCCATTCTGCTGGAGTCCATTCCGGGGACGGCGGGGATTCTGGTGCCGCCAGCGGGCTATATGCAGGGCGTTCGCGCGCTGGCGGATGAGTTTGGCATTGTGTTGATCCTCGATGAAGTGATGGCCGGTTTTGGTCGCACCGGTAGCTGGTTCGCGTTTGAACAGGATGGCGTGGTGCCGGACCTGATCACCTTTGCCAAAGGGGTTAACGCCGGTTATGTCCCGGCGGGCGGCGTACTGATTTCTGAGCCGATTTCACACTACTTTGACGATCACTTCTTTGCCGGGGGGCTGACCTATTCCGGCCATCCGCTGGCGATGGCCGCGGTTGTCGCCACGATTGATGCAATGAAAGAGGAAAAGGTGGTGGAGAACGCCGCCTCCGTGGGCAACGGCGTACTGCGACCAGGGCTGGACGCGCTGGCGGCGAAACACCCGCTGATTGGCAATGTGCGCGGTCGCGGTATGTTCCAGGCCATGGAACTGGTAAGCGACAGGAAAAATAAAACGCCGCTGGCGGCAACGGATATGGCGGCGATCAAAACGGCGCTGACCCAGGCCGGGGTGTTGAGTTTTGTGGTGGAAAACCGCATTCACGTGGTGCCGCCCTGCACCATGAGCGCGGAAGAAGTGACACGCGGTTTGGCCATTTTTGACCGGGTTTTGTCTCAATTTGGCAATCTTGCGCGTTAATTCAGTCGGCGTCAGGTATTCCTGACGCCTTGTCTGGTCAGTCCTCTGATTTCAAAAGCATTTTTTAACAAAAACCCCCAATTTTTAGCACTGTCTTCCGCCGCGTTCTCCTGATAAAACATCTTTTTTACATTTATCTTTTTTGCCTGGGAGAGAAACGTGCCGGAACTGAATCACTATGGTCAATATGTAGGCAATGCGCTGCCCCACTGGAACGGCGTACAACCGTTGCCGCAGAGCGTATTACAAGGGCGTTATTGTCGGCTGGAGCCGCTGGATGTCAGGGTACATACCCCGCACCTGCTGCACGCCTATTCGCAGGCGGAGGATGACAGCGACTGGACCTGGCTGGCAGGCGTCCGCCCGGATGACGTGGACAGTATGGCGCGTTGGGTGATTGGCAAGATGATCGACAAATCCGTGCACCCTTTCGCGGTGGTGGATGCTGCGACAAACCGCGCCGTTGGGGTGATTGCCTGGCTGGCGAACAATACGCAAAATGGCACGGTGGAGATCGGTCATGTGACCTGGTCGCCGCTGATGAAAAAGAGCGTGCTGGGCACCGAAGCCGTCTGGCTGATGCTGCGCCACGCCTTCGCCTGCGATTACCGCCGCGTAGAGTGGAAATGCGACACGTTGAACATGGCGTCACGCCGCGCCGCAGAACGCCTGGGCTTCACCTGGGAAGGTTGTTTCCGCCAGCATATGGTGCGTAAAGGGCGTAACCGCGATACCGACTATTTGTCGATGCTGGATAGCGAATGGCCGCAACGCGATGCTGCCATTTCCGCCTGGCTCAGCGCCAGTAATTTCGATAATCAGGGCCAGCAGAAACAGACTCTCGCCACCTGCTTTGCGAATTTGTCTCCCTGACACCAACGGCATCGGCCTGTTCCGGTGCCGTCTCTCTACGCCATGCGATGTTCGCCGCGTCGCAGCGCATCCCGGTCAAAAAAACGTGCAATCACGCCCCCTGCCATAAACGCCGCCCGGTCTGACATATGGGCAATCACATCCGCATCATGACTGACCAGCAGGTAACTCATCCCGTGTTGTTGTTTAAGACGGTTCAGCAGGTTGAGGATCTCCGCCTGTACCGACATATCCAGCGCCGATGTGGGTTCATCCAGCAGCAGAATTTTCGGTTGCAGCAACAACGCCCGGGCGATAGCCACACGCTGGCGTTGCCCGCCGGAAAGCTGATGCGGGTAACGGCGTGCGGCATCCGCAGGCAGCCCCACCTGCTCAAGGGCGCTGCTCACCCGCGTCTCCACCTCTTTCTCGCCGTGGATTGTCAGCGGCTCCGCCAGGGTGCGGTAGAGTGTGTGATTAGGGTGCAGCGACGCCCAGGGATCCTGAAACACCATCTGCACATTACGCCGCAGCGCCCCTTGATAACGTGTACCGGCTTTGATGGGCTCGCCAAACAGCGACATCGCGCCTTGCCACTCACGCTGCAAGCCTGCCAGTACGCGCAGTAAGGTGGACTTGCCGCAGCCCGATGCGCCAATCAGGCTGAATGTTTCCCCCTGATTGACCTGGAAACTGGCCCCCGAGACCACCGTTTTGTCGCCAAAGGCAACCTGCACATTGTGCATCTCAATAACTGTCATGCTTCACTCCGTGAATGACTGGCTGCGATCGAGCGTGGGCAACATCTGACCATAGGTTTCCGCGCCGGGGCGGCAGCGCCACAGTGTGCGGGTATAAGGGTGTTGTGCACCGGGCAGCGCCTGCGCAGGCATGGCATCGACGCATTCGCCCTGGTACATCACCATCACGCGATGGCAGTGTTGCGCCACCAGCGGTAAGTCGTGGCTGATAAGCAGCATCGCCATTTGTCGCTGTTCACATTGCACCACCAGCAGTTCGAGGATCTGGTTTCGCAACCTGGCGTCCAGCGCTGAGGTGGGTTCATCGGCGATCAGCACTTTCGGATCGTTGACCAGCGCCATGGCGATCATCACCCGTTGCCCCATACCACCGGAGAGTTCACCGGGATAACGTTTCAGTACCGCGGGCTCCAGTTCAACCGCTTGCAGCGCGTCGAGGATCTTCCCGGTCCGCTGTGTGCGGCTCAACCGCTGGTGCAGTGTTAACGCTTCATCAATCTGCGCCAGCACGGTTTTTACCGGATTGAGGGCGTAACGGGGATCCTGCAATACCATGGCGATGCCGTTACCGCGCAGGTGGTGCCAGCCCCGGGGCGTGAGGCTGCGGAGATCGTGGCCCAGCACTTCCAGTTGTTGAGCATTAACGTTGCCGGGTTTGCGCACCAGCCCCATCAGGGCGCGGGCGGTCATCGATTTACCCGAACCGGATTCCCCCACCAGCGCCAGTCGCTCGTTGCCGAGGGTAAAACTGAGGTTGTTCACCACCCGTGCGCCGGGATAGTCAATGGTCAGGCCGCTGACGGCGACGCGGATATCAGTCATGTTGTGGCTCCAGAATGTCGCGCAGGCCATCGCCCAGTAAGTTAAACGCCAGGCTTGCCAGCAGGATCACCGCGCCAGGCGCGGCGGCAATCCACCACTGGTCAAAAATCACCTGCATACCCTCAGCAATCATCGCGCCCCATTCCGCCATCGGCGGGCGAGCGCCGAGTCCTAAGAAACCCAGTCCGGCGGCGGCCAGAATAATGCCCGCCAAATCAAGCGCCAGGCGCACAATCGCCGACGGTAAACAGAGCGGTAAAAGATGGCCCAGCAGTAAGCGCCAGCCGCGAATCCCCATCATCTCTGCCGCTGCCAGATAATCGCTGTGGCGCAGACGCTGGATCTCGCTGCGCGCCTGGCGTGCATAGGCGGGCCAGGTGGTGAGCGCCAGCGCCAGTGCACCATTGACCAGCCCAGGCCCCAGCATGGCGACAAAGGCGAAAGCGAGGATCAGGCGCGGCATCGACATCACCACGTCGGTAAAACGCATCAGGATGCGTTCAACCCAGCCGCCGTAATAGCCTGAAAGGATGCCCACCAGCAGCCCGGCAGGCAGTGTGATAAGCGTTACCAGCGCTACCAGCCCAAGCGCCGGACGAGTACCGTAAATCAGCCTTGAGAGCAGGTCGCGACCGTAGCTGTCGGTGCCAAGCCAGTGTTGAACATCCGGCGCTTGCAAGCGTGAGGCGGCGTCCTGCCAGTTGGGATCGCGCGGTGCCAGCCACGGTGCGAACAATGCTACCAGCAGCAGGAGTGCGACAATGATTAACCCACTAAAGGCGGCAGGGGAGCGGCGAAGACGCAGCAAAAAGAGCGTGGTCGGCATCAGTGCACCCTCGGGTCAGTGATCCGCACCAGCAGGTCGGTCAGGTTATTGATCAGCACAAAGCAGACGCCAATCACCAGCGTACCGCCCATAATGGCGGTGGTGTCCCCGGCGAACAGTGCGGTGGTCAGGTAGCGGCCAATGCCCGGCCATGAGAATACCGTTTCCGTCAGCACCGCGCCTTCGAGCATGCTGGTATAAGCCAGCGCGATGACTGTGAGCAGTGTCCCGCGAATATTCGGCAGAACATGGCGCAATAAAATGGTCATCTCCCCCGCACCTTTGGCGCGCGCCAACAGGATGTACTCTTTGTTCATTTCGCTCAGGCAGGCTGAACGGGTGAGCCGGGTTATGCTTGCCAGTGAGTAATAGGCCAGCAGCAACACCGGCAGCAACAAATGGCTGAGGGCATTTTTAAAGGCGGCGCTGTCGCCGGAGAGCCACGTATCCACCAGCGCAAATCCGGTCTGCGGCGTGACCGTGTACTGATAGATATCATCCAGCCGGCCCGGTCCGGCGCTCCATTGCAGGCGGGCGTAAAACAGCGCCAGCATTAACAGGCCGAGCCAGAAGATGGGCACGGAATTGCCGAGTAGCGTAAACGTGCGCATGGCTAAATCCCACGGTGAACCGGCAAAGCGCGCGCACAGCACTCCCGCGATCACCCCCAGCAGTGTGCCCATGATCAGCGCCAGCGTCGCCAGCTCCAGCGTGGCGGGAAACGCCGACAGCAGATCCTGCAACACCGGTTGTCCGGTGGCGCTGGCAATACCCAGATCGCCGTGCGCGAGGTTCAGCAGGTAGTGCCAGAACTGAAGCGGCAGGGGTTGATCCAGCCCAAGCTGGTGGCGCACCTGATCGTACGTGGCCTGGCTGGCGTGATCGCCGACAATTTGCAGCACCCGATCCACCGGCGAAAACGCCGAGAGCGAGAAGGTGACCAGCAGCAGACCTGACAGGGTCAGCAGCAGTGTGAAGAGCGCCTGAGCGACGCGAGAAATGTCAGACATGGAAAGCTCGTCATTAAGGTAAAGCGGATAATAACCCTCACCCCGGCCCTCTCCCTAAAAGGGAGAGGGGGAAAATCTCCACCGCTTAACTCCCCTGCGATTGTGGGATGTGTGTCAGAGGATAAACCTGCACCGATCACTTCCCGTTCCCCTGTGGTAAGAGGGTCAGGGTGAGGGGATAAACCTGCACCGATCACTTCCCGCTCCCCTGCGGGGAGAGGGTCAGGGTGAGGAGATAAACCCGCACCGATCGGTTCCCTCTCCCCTGCGGGGAGAGGGTTAGGGTGAGGGGAAATCATCATTTGGTTACGCGGTCATACCACACCATATCCGCATTCAGGCCTTGCTGATAGCCTTTGACGTTATCGCGCACGACAATCTGGGTTTTCCCCTGATCAACAAACACATACGGCGATGCGTGTTGCAACTCCTGCTGCATCTTCTTGTACAGATCCCGACGTTTAGCCGCATCCGGTTCCGCCACTGCCGCCAGTGTCGCGTTGTTCAGTTCCGGGATCTGCCAGCCGTTTAGCCCGGCCACAGTACTGGACTTTCCATCGTTCCAGGCAAAGGCGCTGGCATTGGAGTGGGCATCGAAGTAGTCGGGGATCCACAAACGGATCGCCGCCTGGTGCTGTTTTGCACGTACGCGGGCATACACCTGACTACCCGCTGCGGGCAGCAGATCCACCTTCACACCGCCCTGGGCAAAGCTGGCCTGCATCGACTGCGCGAGGGTAATAAACGGCGGTTTGTTCTCCACATCCAGCGTGAAGTGCGCGTCTTTAATACCCGCTTTGGCGAGGATTGCTTTGGCTTTTGCCGGGTCGAAGGTAAACGGATTATCTTCCAGCGCCCCTGGCAGCCCCACCGGCAGGAAACTCTGGTGGACAAAGTACTGGCCTTTCAGCAGGTCTTTGGTAATACCGTTGTAATCCACCAGCCAGCGCGCTGCTTCCCAGAACGCCGGGTTATTCAGCAACGGGTTTGCGCTATTACCGGTGTTAAACACCAGATAGTTCTGCTCCGCAGAGGGGATGCTCAGCACTTTGACGCCTTTTTTATCGCTCAGCGCGCTGATTTGATCCGCGCCGAGATCGCGCGCCACATCCGCATCACCCTGTAGGATCAACAGACGGCGGGAGGCCGGGTCCGGCACGTTTTTGATAATGATATTTTTAAGCGCTGGCGCACCGCCTGGAGAGGTGGGGTTAGCCTCCAGCACGATGGCCTGATGTGGCTGGTAGACGCGCATCTTAAACGCGCCGCTGCCCGCAGAGTGCATTTTCAGCCATGCGTTGCCGAAATCACCGGCGTTCACATTCGCGCTGACCTGCTTTTCATCAACGATAGAGGCAATCGGCGTGGAGAGGATATTCAGCGCCACCGCCGGGCTAACGTCTGCCGTCCAGTGTAGTTGCAGGGTATGGGCATCCACTTTTTTCAACTGGCTGGCGATGTTATCCGGCTGCCAGCCGAGCACGTTAAGGATAAACGCCGGGGACTTGTTCAGCGTCACCGCGCGGGTATAGGAGAAAATCACATCTTCCGGGCGCAACGGGTTACCGGAAGCAAACTTCGCATCGCTTTTCAGCTTAATGGTCAGGGTTTTTGCCGCTGCATCCGCCTGCCAGCTCTCCGCCAGCACCGGGTTTATCTTTTCCGGGTTTTCACGATCCGGCTGCACCAGGCGTTGATACAGGCTTGGCACGGTCTGGATGCTGGATAATTCGTTGGCTTCCGCCGGATCGAGACTCACAATATCGTCCAGACCTTGTGCCACCACCAGCGTGTCCGGGGGCGTTGCCGCGTGGCTGGCAGCAGAAAGGAGGGTCAGTATGACGAGGGGCAGCAGTTTTTTGGTCATCAGAAAATCCCTGAAAAGTTAACGTCATGTGATTATTTTGTACCGCTACGTTAGGCCGCTTCTGAATTTTCTTAAAGTTTAAATTCGTCTTTCTATATGCGCCACTCGCATAAGCCAGACGTTTTTGGCATTACCAAAAAAACGCGGGGCAGAGGCCCCGCAACGAGAGAAGGTTATTTTTGCGCACGGGCAAGCTGAACGGCGTTTTGCCAGTCGAACCAGCGTTTTTGTAGCCGACCGTGGCGCGTCATATCCGGCTGAAAAGTGGCGTGTTCCGGCAGGAACTGGCGCAGCTGTTCGCTATCAACCTGCATTAATGCTTTGCGCGCCAGCAGCGCCGCGCCCATGGCGGAAAGCTCCGCCACATCGCTGCGCATCACCGGGCAGCCCAGTAAATCCGCCTGGTATTGCATCAGCCAGTCATTCTTCGTCGGACCGCCGTCCACCATCAGCGCTTTGAGGGTAAAGTCGCCATGCTGGCGCATCGCCACCGCCACATCGGCAATTTGATAGGTGATGGATTCCAGCGCCGCGCGGATCAGATGCGCGCGTTTCACCCCACGACTCAGGCCGTGGATCAAACCGCGCGCATGTTCATCCCACCAGGGCGCGCCCAGCCCGGTCAGCGCTGGCACAAAATAGACGCCAAGCGTTGATTCCACCGACGCGGGCAGCGTGCTGAGCGCCTGCGCCAGTTCCGCTTCCGGCAGCTCATTCAGCCCGGTGCTCTCCACCATCCACGCGACCGCGTCGCCGGTATGCGGGATATTGCCTTCCAGCCCGTAGACCAACCGCTCGCCATCGTGCCACGCCACGGTCGTCGCCAGCGATTTGACATCGCACTGCGCCGATGCGACGGGCGCCATCACCGACGAACCGGTACCGTAGGTGGCTTTTACGCACCCGGCGGCGCCCAGTCCGTGGGCAAACAGCGCTGCGTGCGAATCCCCGATCATTGCCAGTACCGGTATACCGTCCGGAATGCCGTGTAAACCCTGGGTATGACCGAATAATCCGCTGGAAGGACGGATCGTCGGCAGGGCCTGGCGCGGAATGCCAAACAGCGCCAGCATCTCTTCGTCCCAGTCGCCGCTGTGCAGATTGAGCAACTGGGTGCGCGAGGCGTTGGAGTAGTCGCAGCAGAAGGCGCTGCCAGCGGTTAAGTGCCACAGCAGCCAGCTATCTACCGTGCCAAGGCAGATTTCACCCTGTGCCGCCCGTTCGTTGCCCTGAGGCGTGGCGTCGAGCAGCCAGCGCATCTTGGACGCCGAAAACAGCGGCGCTACCGGCAGGCCGGTCACCGCTTTGATGGCCGCTTCATGGCCCTGCTCACGCAAGGCATGGCAAAAATCCGCCGTCCGTGAGCATTGCCAGGTGATGGCCGGGCCTAGTGCCTGACCGCTGGCGCGATACCAGCCAATGGCGGTTTCCCGCTGGTTGCTGATGGCCAGCGCCGCCACGCGCGCTGCGCCGACGTCATCGATGACCTGGCGAATCACCGCCAGCGAGGCTTCCAGCAGTTGCTCGCCGGATTGTTCCACCCAGCCTTCACGCGGGGTCTGGATGGTCAGCGGGTGTGAGCATTTCGCTACCACCTGCCCGCGGCTGTCCAGCGCCACTGCTTTGGCGTTGGTGGTGCCTTCGTCCAGGGCAATCACAATCTCTTTATCTGGCGACATGACGTTTCTCCATCAGGCGTTTATTGATGCAGGTAAGTGTCAACACCGAGATAGCGGGTAAAGGCTTCATGCAGAATGCCCGCGCTTGCCGCGTGGTTCATCGCCACATGGTGTTCAAAACCGTTACGGCAGATCCATGACAGCAGATGTTCTAAATGCGGCACCTGAATCACCGCACGGCAGCCAACGGTATCCAGCGGATCGTCCACGGATTGGCCTTCGCCAACATAGGCTTTGATCTCACCGCTCAGATCGTCCGTGCTTAAACGGAAGTAGGTCAGCGCCCCGGCTTTCAGACGACCGTGCACCGCGCCGCAGGTGTTCTCTTTGCCAACGGTCGTGCCGATGATATCGGCAGTGCCCATATGCGGTGTGTCGAGGCTGGCGGCGGCGAAGTTACCGCAGTGGAACAGCACGCATTTATCGCGATCGTCGCCAAAGTTGTTGTTCCAGTCGGCAATCGATGCCGGGCTCATATTGGCGCTTGCCAGCGCGTACATCGACAGCGCGCCCATCACATCCACTTCGCAGGCGGACGGCATGAGCTGGCCGGACATCACGCTCATGATGGAGCAGACGTTAATGCCCAGATTCTCCTGCAACGACGTCCAGCACTGGATGGCTGTGGTGTCGATATCATTGGCGATGGCCCATTCGCTGATCACCACAAACAGTTTCGCCATGGTGACCAGTTTGTCGGCGGGAATGGCGCTGGCGTCGGCGTTGTCCATTAACAGGCGGCGTTTTTCATCCACGCGGATATCATCATCGCGCAGGGTTTTGATGCGGGTAAAGACTTCCGAAAGATCGAGGGTTTCTACCGCAATCCCCAGCCGCTCAAGCAGTTTTTCACTGTAGCGCACGGTGTTAAACCCGGCAGGGCGCGCACCGATGGCACCCACGCGCACACCGCGCATGCTGCTGACTACCCGGCAGATCTGCTCAAAACGTTTGAGATCGTTCTCAAACACTTCACCGCGCAAGGCGCAAACGTGTTGTGTGGTGAGGGTAAAGGGGATGCCGTACTGGCGCAGGTTGTTGCACAGGGAGATTTTGCCGCAGAAGCTGTCGCGACGCGTCGCCAGCCCCATTTTATCCAGATTATCTTCTTCGGCCTGCACCAGCACCGGAACATTCAGCCCGGAGAGGCGCAGGGTTTCCGCCACGGCTTTTTCATCGCCAAAGTTAGGCAGCAGCACCACGACGCCGTGGATCTCATCGCGGTGGGCGCGGAACAGGTCGGCGCAAATTTTCGCGTCCTGGCGGGTTTCCACACCGCCCAGTTCGGTTTGCGTCTCATTGAGCATAATGGTGTTAATACCAAGACGGTCAAACAGGGCGATAGCCTGTTCGCGCGCTTCCGCCACCAGATAGCTCGGGAAGAAACCGCGGTTGCCGATAATGACCGCCATGGTCAGTTTTTGCGGGATTCGGGACATTGTTCTCTCTCCAGTAAGATATTCTTTTTATTGTTATTACCGCGTTGCCAGTAACGCGCGGGCATGTTTTACCGCCCCGGCGGCATCGATCTCATGACGGGCGCGGGTGGCGGCGCGATCGGCGGCGATGGCGTATTGCCCATCGGCGATGCCAAGCCGACGCAAGGGGAGGGCACAGCCCGCTTCCGCCAGCACTTCCGCCACCAGGCTGCCGACGCCGCCGTTAATGTTATGTTCTTCGACGCTGATCACGGCGCGGTGCGGTTGCAGCAGCGCCAGCAACTGTGATGTATTGCAGGGGCGAATAGACGGTACACTGATAACACTGGCATCAATACCTTCCGCTGCCAGTTGTGTGGCGGCTTCGACAATTTCATGTACCGTCGATCCCATGGCCACCAGTGCGATATCTTTCCCGGTGCGCAGCACATCAATATTTCCCGGCGCAAAGCGGTAGCTTTCGTCATGCAGCTCCGGCAGTGCTTTGCCGTCGAGGCGGATATACACCGGACCAACGTGGTCGAGGGCGTACTCAATGATCTGTCGGCACTCCAGCGGGCTGGAGGGGGCGTAAATCTCGATATTACCGAAACCACGCAGCACCGAAATATCGTCAATGCTGTGGTGGGTGCTGGCCAGCGGCCCGTAACTGGCCCCGGCGTTAAGGCCAAACAGTTTGACGTTGGTGTTGTTGTAGCAGATATCGACTTTGATCTGCTCGTTCGCGCGGGAGATCAAAAAGGGCGCGGCGTTACAGGTGACGGCGACTTTGCCGCCCAGCGCCAGACCGGCGGCTGCGCCTACCAGCGTTTGTTCGGCGATGCCGACGTTCACTACGCGGCCCGGGAATTTTTTCATAAACGGTGAAATTTTGGCCGTGGAGGTGGAGTCAGCCACCACCGGTACCAGATCCACCCCATTATCTACCGCGTCGATAAAGGCGTTAACCATCACCGTTGCCAGGTGTTCGCTATTACTCATCTTTCAGTTCCTCCAGCGCCTGCGCGATCTCTTCACCTTTCGGCACCCGGTGGTGCCACTCCGGACGTCCCTGAATAAAGGAGACGCCTGCGCCTTTGGTGGTGTGCGCAATCACCACATGCGGTTTGCCTGCAGGGCGTAAGCCTTCCAGCGTGGCAACCACATCCGCGATATCGTTGCCGCGACATTCAGTGACCTGCATTCCAAACGCGCGCCATTTTTCATCCAGCGGGTCGGTGTTGAGGATCTCTTTGGTGGGACCGGCCAGTTGCAGACTGTTTTTGTCGTTAATGATGATCAGGTTATCCAGCTGATAATGGGCCGCGACCAGCGCGGCTTCCCAGTTGCTGCCTTCCGCCAGCTCACCGTCGCCGGTAACCACGAAAACGCGACGTGCGCTGTTGCTGCGTTTCGCCGCCATTGCAATGCCCACCGCGACCGGTAAACCATGACCGAGCGCGCCGGTGTTCAGCTCAATGCCGGGGGTTTTATGTTTCACCGGATGACCTGGCAGATGCGAATCCGCGTGCTGATAGGTTGACAGCCAGTCGACGGGAATAAACCCGGCCTCCGCCAGAACGCAGTAATAACCGCCCACCGCGTGCCCTTTTGACTGAATGTAGATATCGCGTTCAGCGCTCTCTTTGGTTTGCGGCGAGCAGTTCAGAATGCGGAAGTAGAGCGCGGTCAGTAGCTCCACCTGTGATAAATCGGCTCCCGTATGCCCGCCTGCCGGGCTTTCGGCGTTCAGCACGATGATGCGACGGCGAACCGCGCGTGCTTTTTTTTCAAGCTCCTCAACAGAGAGCGAAAACGGATTCATAAGACACCTCTTGAATTTATAATCTGTCTTGAATAAATATTCAATCAGAGTGAAAAAACACATCCACACAGGATGTTATCGGCAGTTATTACAAGCGACGACAGGGAGTTGTCTGTTACTTGGAATATATATTCACTATTGATTTAATATTCATGATTAAAGATATGCCTTGTGCTAAGGTTTGTCTACGTCCGGGATCGGCAAATTTGAAAGAAAGGAGAAAAGGATCACATTTGGATCGCGGCAGGGTTGTTGCGCTGGCTTGTTATCTATTCAGCGATGAATAAAATATCAGGTAATGAATTTAAGGGGATCCCCATGTCAAAGCAGGATGAACAGCGGTTACTGGTGAAGATCGCCACGCTTTATTACAACGAAAATAAAAAACAGTCTGATATCGCCACATTACTCCACCTTTCACAATCTTTTGTGTCACGCGCGTTAACCCGTTGCCAGAAAGAGGGGCTGGTGAAGATCACCGTTGTCCAGCCGACGAATATCTTTGTCGGGCTGGAAAAGGCCATTGAGCAGCAGTATGGCATTCGCCAGGCGGTTGTGGTGGACGTGGGCGAAAATGCGGGAAATGCGCAGATCAAACACGCCATCGGCAGCGCGGCGGCGCACTATGTGGAAACGCGTCTGCGGCCGGAGGACCTGGTGGGGATTTCATCCTGGAGCAGCACGATTCGCTGTATGGTTGATGAGATGCACCCGCAAAATATTCGCGCCGCGGGTGTGATCCAGTTACTCGGCGGCGTAGGGCCGAACGGCAATGTGCAGGCGACGATCCTGACGCAGCAACTGGCGGCGCATCTTGGCTGCCCGGCGTGGCTACTGCCATCACAAAGTATTGAACACTCGGTGGAGGAGCGCGCACGGCTGGTCAACAGTCCGGATGTGGCGACGGTAGTGGGTAAATTCGCTGAAGTGGATGTGGCGATTGTCGGTATCGGTGAGCTGGAGCCATCGCAGTTGCTGAAAAACTCCGGCAACTACTATAACGAAGATATGCTCAAACTGCTCTCGGCGCGCGGCGCGGTGGGCGATATCTGTCTGCATTATTACGATGCGGCCGGTAACCCGGTGCTCAGTCACGACGAAGATCCGGTTATTGGCATGGAGCTGGCGCAGATTCGTGCGTGCCCGCATGTGATTGCGCTGGCGGGCGGAGAAGAGAAACGCAATGCCATTCGCGGTGCGTTGCAGGGCAACTATATTGATGTATTAATTACCGATTACCCCACCGCGCGCAGCCTGGTGACAGGCGAATAACGGCGCGATTTGGCGCACAGGCCGGATAAGGCGTAAGCCGCCATCCGGCAGAATGCCTGAGTGCACCGTGCCGGATGGCGCTTTGCTTATCAGGTGGATAACACGGCGTGTGATGTCGCGCTTTGTCGCCGTCCCTGAAAGATATATTCACTACATCTATTTCACAGGCAGTGTTATCACTATTTTAAATAAAAGTTATTGCCTTACTTCTTTTTAATCTTAATTAACCCCGTAACCGCGCCGATGGAATCTCAGACAGGCGTGTTTTTTGCTGTCCTTAACGCTCTTATTTCACAGCAATGGTCGGGGTTTATATGCAATTTATTCATAATGTTAAGATTAAATTCGTGATGCTTGCGATTTTAATCATTTTCACTCTTCTTTGGGGCGGTGTGTCGTTTTTCTCGCTGCATGCGCTGAGCGGGTTGACGGAAGAAGTCGCGCTCACCAACGTGCAACAAGTTAACGGCGACATCATTAACAATGCCAGCGATCGCTATTATCAGGTGAAGCTATTGATGGATCGCGCATTGGTTTTTAAAGCGAATAACGATACGCAAAATTACCAGCAAACCATTGACCGTATTGGCAAAGATATCGATTTTCTGCAAGGCGGGTTAAATCAATTCAAAGTCACCGACCACGCCAATATCAGCAACAACTCGACCGATAATATTTATAACAGTTCGCTGACGTTGTTTAATCAGGCTATAAAACCGATGTTTGAAGCGGTGAAAGTCAACAACGTCGACAGTTACACGCAGTTGTCAAAAGATCAGTTCAGCCCGTTGCGCAGCGGTTTCTCTCAGGCGATCGTCGCCTACAATCAGGAGATCCACGATCTCAAAGCCGCCGCTAACGACCGCATTGCCAGTTGGGTTTCACAGACGCGCGCCATCATCATTGTGGCGATGATCATTGGCCTGGCCATGCTGGTCATGTCTGAGCGTTACCTGGCGCTGTGCCTGGCGCGTTCGCTGGAGTGGGTAAAAGAGCATTTGCAGGTGCTGTCGGTGGGTAACCTCGACAAACCGACCAAAAACCTGGGTAACAATGAAGTGGGGCAGTTGATCCCTTTCCTTGAGACAATGCAGCAAAACTGGGTAAATACCGTGACGCAGATTCGCAATAGCGCCGGTGAGATTTACCAGGGCGCCAGCGAGATTGCCTCCGGGAACACCGATCTCTCTTCCCGTACCGAAGAACAAGCCGCCGCGTTGACGCAAACCGCTGCCAGCATGGAAGAGCTGAGCGCGGTGGTGAAACAGAACGCCGATAACGCCAGCGAAGCCAGTACACTGGCGAAAACCGCCTCGGCGGCAGTGAACAAGGGTGAGGAACGCGTGCAGGCGGTCATTGCCAGCATGAAGAACATTACCGAAAGTTCGCAGAAAATTACCGACATCATCAACGTGATCGACAGCATTGCGTTCCAGACGAACATCCTGGCGCTCAACGCTGCGGTGGAAGCGGCGCGCGCCGGTGAACAGGGGCGTGGTTTTGCGGTAGTCGCCAGCGAAGTGCGCAACCTGGCGCAGCGTAGCGCCGGGGCCGCCAAAGAGATCAAAACGCTGATTGATGAGTCGGTGGTCAACGTCAACAACGGCTTTGACCAGGTCACCCTCACCAGTGAGTCGATGGACAACATTCTGCGTTCGGTCACCAGCGTAACGGACATTATGGGTGAGATTGCCTCTGCTTCTACCGAGCAGAGCAAAGGCATCGGCCAGGTTGGTACGGCGATTTCGCAGATGGACAGCGTCACCCAGCAGAACGCCGCGCTGGTGGAAGAGTCCTCTGCAACTTCCAGCTCGCTGGAACAGCAGGCCTTCCAGTTAACGGAAATTGTCTCGGTGTTCCGCCTGCCTGGCGATGCCGCGCAAAAAAATGTCGCCGCGCGCCCGGCTGCGACAAAAGCGGGCAAATCCGCCTCGCGCACGTCAGCAGCAGCGAAGAGCCACAGCCAGGAACACGAGTGGGAATCCTTCTGATAAGACCGTAAAAAAATGCCCGGTGAGTGCACCGGGCCTACACAAAAGGCCCGGGGGAACGCCCCGGGCAAGCTGGTTTTATTTTCCTTCCATAACGGCTTTTTGCGCGACGACCGCGGCTTTTTGCTGCATGCGGTTTTGCATCTGATCGATAATGACCGCCACGATGATCACAATGCCTTTGATCACCATCTGCCAGAACTCGCTGACGCCCATCATCACCAGCCCGTCGGCCAGAAACCCGATGACGAATGCGCCGATCAGCGTACCGAGCACGGTTCCGCGACCGCCCGCCAGAGAGGTCCCGCCGAGCACCACGGCGGCAATGGCGTTCATCTCAAATGCGGTACCGTTGGCCGGGTGGCTGGCGAGTAGCTGCGCCGAAACCACAATGCCTGCCAGTGCTGCGCATAATCCGGAGAGGGTGTAGACCCAGATTTTCACCTGTTTGACCCGCACGCCGGAGAGTTCTGCGGCGCGCTCGTTATCGCCAATGGCATACACATGGCGACCGAACGGCAGGCGACGCGCGACGTAGGCTATCGCCACCGCCAGCACAATCATCAGCCAGATAGCCCACGGAATACCAAACAGCGTACCGGCGCCAATCTCATCAAAACCGGTGTTGCCCAGCAGCGGGTTGCCGGCAAGACCGGGGAAAGTTTGCCCGTCGGAGGTGAGCATCGCCGCGCCGCGCAGCACGTACATGGTGCCGAGGGTGCAGATAAACGGCGCGACGTTGTAGCGGGTGATGATCCAGCCATTTATCGCGCCAATAAACCCGCCAATGAGCAGCACCAGCGGCACAATCACCCAGACACTGGGGAAGATGGCGATACCGAACATCGGCAGCACAATGCCCTTGGTGATCATCCAACCGGCAAGCATGCCACACAGGCCCAGCGTCGCGCCAATCGACAGGTCAATGCCCGCCGTGATGATGACAAAGGTGATGCCCAGCGCCAGGAAGGCGTTGATGGCAATATGCTTAATCATGATCACCAGGCTGCCGGTGGAGAGAAAACCCGGCACGGTGGCGGTAAAAAAGCCCACAATCAGGAACAGCGCAATAAAGGTGCGCAGCTTAAGCAATAACAGGATCACACTTTCGCGTGATAGCGACGCGCCCGCGCGTGGCGTCAGCGCCACAGTTTGTGTTGTTTTCATATCAGAACCCCTGAGCACTTGCCGTTACCAGCGCCGATTCCTCGGCCCGATCGCGCACGATATCGGCGGTGAGTTTGCCGCCGGACATCACCAGTATGCGGTCAGATACCGCCATAATTTCTTTCAGATCGGAGGTGGAAAAAACCACGGCGATCCCTTGTTGCGACAGTTGCACCATCATGCGGAACACATCCGCTTTCGCCCCGACATCGATACCGCGCGTCGGTTCATCAAGAAACAGCACCTTCGGATTGGTGAGCAGCGAGCGGCCAATCACCACTTTTTGCTGGTTGCCGCCGCTCAGTGCCTGGATCTCTACCTCCGGAGAAGAGACTTTGATCGACAGATTGCCAATGGTGCTGGCAACCACTTCCCGTTCATCTTTTTGCGCGATGGCGAAGCCGCGCTGTAAGCGACGCCACAGGCTGGCGATGGTCAGGTTGGTTGCCACCGACGAGATAGGGAAGATCCCGGTGCGTTTGCGATCTTCCGGCACCAGGCTCATGCCCATGCGGATGCGTTCCGCCGGGGTAAGCCGTTGCGGCACCGGTTTACTGTCGAGCCATATCTTGCCGAGATAGTTGCGCTCTGTGCCGAGCATGCACTCGAACAGTTCGGTGCGCCCTGCGCCCATCAGGCCGTAAATGCCGACAATCTCGCCCGCATGCACTTTAAAACTGACATCGTTGACCGTCGCCACGCCGCTGGCATTGACGCAGGTGATATTCTCCGCCTCAAGGATTGGCGCGCCAAACGTGCGCCCCGGTGACAGGAAGTTGCTCACCGGATCGTTGCCGAGCATTTCACGCACGATCCACGGCACGTCGATATCGCAAACCCGGGCTTCGGCCTGGAATTTGCCATCGCGCAGGATGGTGATGACATCGCCAATCGCCATCAACTCTTCCAGACGGTGCGAAATATAGATAATGGATACGCCCTGGCGGGTGAGTTCGCGGATCACCCGAAACAGAATGTCGACCTCGGTCTTACTCAGTGCCGACGTGGGTTCGTCGAGGATCAAAATATCCGCGTCTTCCGCCAGCGCTTTGGCTATCTCCACCAGTTGTTGCTGACCGACTTTTAAATTGCCGACCAGATCGCGTGGCGAAATCGGTTGATCCAGCCGTTTGAGCAGTTCGGCGGTGCGCTTTTCCTGCTCGGCCTCGTTAATGGGCGCCACCCCTTTTTGCAACTCACGGCCAAGGAAAATGTTCTCCGCGACGTTGAGGTTTTCAAACAGGTTCAGCTCCTGGTGCACCATGCCGATACCGTGGGCGGCGGCGGCGCGGGTATCGGCGAAATGCACTTTCTCGCCATTGAGTAGAATGTCGCCCAGACTCGGCTGCTGTACGCCAGCGAGGATTTTCATCAGCGTGGATTTACCCGCGCCGTTTTCGCCGATAATCACATTGACCTTGCCGCGCCAGACGTTGTAATCCACGTTATCCAGCGCGACGGTGCCGGGAAACAGCATCGACACGCCTTTGGTGCGCAGGATAATGTCGTCTACAGGTACCTCGCTCATTACTGTGCCTCCTGTTTCAACGTCAGGGCCACGGCGTCATCCGCTTTGCCGCCGCTGATGGTCACTGCCATCAGCACCGTGGCCGGTTTTCCCACCCAACTGGCATCGACTTTGGGCAGGAGCTTCACGGCTTCACGGTTATAGGCGCGGGAGAGCTGTGCAAACTGAACCTGGTTGGTGAAATCCTCAAATTTAAAGCCGGTCGCATCGCGGATGGCATTGCCGCGTACTACCGGGCCGAGCTGAATAGTCAGCGGCTGCCCGTTCACGGTGACCACCAGTTGTTGTTCGCGGTCATTGCTGGTGTCGACACGTTCAATCTGGCTGGTGAGTCTGACAAATACGCTTTGCGGCGTGGTACTGCTGTTTTTCATCTGCGTGGCGAGCGTGTTGGCGTCCAGCGCATGTTTTTGGGCGGCGTCCATGACGCGTTCCTGCCAGGTTTGTTGCGCGATCTGCTGTGGGGTCAGGTTGTCGAAGCTGGCTTTCGCATTCGGATCGGCAGGCATAATCGGCTTGCCGTTTTCATCCAGATCCACCACGGTGCAGGCCGTGAGCAACAGGGCGGCGCACCCTGTCAGGATGGCGCCCCATTGTTTTAACGACATATCGCCTCCGCGTTATTTGCTGAGGTTGAACATTTTCAGTTTGCTGGCGTTGCTGTCATCGATCAGCATGCAGTCCATCAGCTGTTTCTCATCCTTCTGTGCTTTACCGTTTTTCAGGAAGTAATCAGCCTGTTCAACGGCCATTTGCGCCTGTTGCCAGCCCGGTTGCAGCACGGTGGCTTTGATATTGCCTTTGTTGATGATCGAGTCGCGGACGTAGTCGCTACCGTCAAAGCCGACCACGATCACGTTGGTTTTTCCGGCGGCTTTCAGCGCGGCTTCTGCGCCCAGCGCCATGGTGTCGTTACCGGAAATAACGCCAACAATGTCCGGATGGGTTTGCAAAATGGCTTCCATACGGGTGAAGGCTTCGGTCTGGCTCCAGTTGGCGGTTTGCTGCGCCACCATTTTCATATCCGGATAATCGCCCAGCACATCGTGGTAACCCTGCGACCGTACGCTGGCGTTGGTGTCTGACTGGCGGCCGAGTAATTCAACGTATTTGCCTTTGCCGTTCAGCAATTTGGCGAACTTCTCTGCGCCGAGCTGCGCGCCCTGATAGTTGTTGGAGACGATTTGCGCCACGGCGACACCGGTTTTGTTAATTTCCCGGTCGATCAGGAAGGCCGGAACGCCCGCCGCTTTGGCTTTTTCCAGCGGGCCGACGGTGGCATCGGCACCCGCATTATCAAGGATGATGGCTTTCGCTTTACGGGCGATGGCGGTTTCGATCAGTTGATTCTGTTTGTTCACGTCATCGTCGTGGGAGGCCACCAGCGTGGTATAGCCAAGCTCTTTCGCTTTTGCTGCCGCGCCATCGGCTTCCGCTTTGAAGAACGGGTTGTCGTGTGAGGGGGTAATAATCGCGATCAGGCCGCCATCCGCAGCGAACAGTGAGCCAGATGCGGCGATCATGGAAGCCAGTACAACAGATTGCAGTAGGGACTTTTTCATCTTTTTCTCCACATTGAATATATATTCAATAATGATTTATTATTCAAAGTAACGATAATTCGATGGCGGCAAACTGTCTACGGTTTGCGCAGCTAATTTCTTAAAAGGAGAAAAGGATCACGATCCGCGGCTTAACCGACAGCCAGCGTCACCACGTTCGTGTGACCGGCTTGCCAGTACACAGTGGCTTGTTGATCAACAAGTTGCGGAGAAAATTCCGCTAAAAAACGCAGCGTCAGGCACCGGGGATCAATATGGGTGATGACCGCGCTGGCGAAGCCCGGAAACGGCAACGCACGGTGAGAAAATGCTTTATAAAGACTCTCTTTCGCGCTGAATGCCAGCGTGAGCGCCAGGGGAAACGGCAAACCGCTTGCTTCCAGTACTGCTCGCTCGGCGGAGGTGACAATGCTGTCTGTGAGCTCTGCACATAACGCGCTGCTGAACAGCGATTCGCTGTCTACGCCGATCGGATGGCGGGCAACCACCGCCAGCGCGTGGTTTTCACAGTGCGTGATACTGCCAAACAAACCTGCTGGCCAGCAGGGCTGGCGCTGCGCGCCCATTCCCGGCACTGCGGTAATGCCAAAGGGCTGCAAAGCATGGACGGCGGCAATGCGCCCGGCGAGGTGTTCAGCCTGGCGTTTGCGCCCGGCGTGTGTCAGTTCAGTGTGATGGGGCAACCAGAGTAAGTCGGCGGGCGTAAATGTCGCCGGATCAAAATCAATACGATGCAGGGTATGGTTGGCGAGAGAAAAGGGGTGATGCGTGGTGTGCATGTTGGATCCTTGCCTGGTGTTCTTACCCTCACCCTAACCCTCTCCCTGGAAGGGAGAGGGAACCGAAAGTTGCAGGCCTGCGGTTTTCTCCCTCTTACGGGAAGGGAGAGCGCAGAGCGTTGCAGGTCTGTGGGTTTCTCCCTCGCCCCTAAGGGGAGAGGGCCGGGGTGAGGGGACAGTACGTCACCGTTCTGCGGGTTCTTACCCTCACCCTAACCCTCTCCCTGGAAGGGAGAGGGAACCGAAAGTTGCAGGCCTGCGGTTTTCTCCCTCTTACGGGAAGGGAGAGCGCAGAGCGTTGCAGGTCTGTGGGTTTCTCCCTCGCCCCTAAGGGGAGAGGGCCGGGGTGAGGGGACAGTACGTCACCGTTCTGCGGGTTTTTACCCTCACCCTAACCCTCTCCCTGGAAGAGAGAGGGAACCGAATGTTGCAGATCTGCGGTTCTCCCCCTCTTTCGGGAAGGGGGGAACAGAGCGTTACAGGACTGTGGTTTCCCCCCCTCGCCCCTCAGGGGAGAGGGCCGGGGTGAGGGGGACCGACATCCCCCTTTGCTGACCGGGATCAGAAATGCGTGTTCACACTCATATACCAGGTACGGCCAGATTCGTTATACGTCTCCGCACCTGCGCCGTACATATACCCGGTTGTACCGCCAGTGGCCTGGGCATTACCCGCACGCCAGTGACGTTTGTCAAACAGGTTGTCAACGCCGCCCGTCAGGCTCACGTTTTTCATCACATCCCAGGTCGCGCTCAGGCCAACAATGCTGTACGGACTGACTTCGTTGGTAGCGGAGCCGGTCACACGTTTACCCTGATAATCGTACTTTTTCGGTTCCTGCTTGCCGTACCAGGTAAAGGTCGACTGCACAGAAACATCCGGCACAATCTGCCAGCTCAGGGTGGAGTTTAACGTGTATTCCGGAATGATCGACAGACGTTCGCCGGTCTCTTTGTTTTTGCTCTGCAGCATATAGGTGAAGTTGTTGCTCCAGGTGACCGCATCGGTTACCGGCACATTCAACGTTCCTTCCAGACCTTCTACGACCGCTTTTGGCACATTCTCCCATTGATAGAGGTCGGTTTTGGTTTTGCCCACAGCCGTCTGGCTCAGCGGTGAATAACCGGCTTCAATCTTGTTACGGTAATCGTTGCGGAACCAGGTCACCCCGGCCAGCCAGCCCTCGTGTTTGAACTCCAGACCAATCTCTTTGTTGATGCTGGTTTCGGCTTTCAGGTCATCGTTGCCCATCATGTAGCAACCCACGCCGCTGCCGCTGGCGTAGCACCCCTGGCCTTTACTGTAAAGAATGTAGTTCGGGTTGGTTTGATACAGGCTCGGTGCTTTATACGCGCGGCCAATACCCATTTTCAGGGTGAAGTCATCGCCCAGCCCCTGAGACAGGTTCAGCGATGGGCTCCAGTTATTACCCACGATGGTGTGATGGTCGAAACGCAGCGCCGGGGTCAGCATGGTGCTGTCAGTCAGCTCCATGTTGTCTTCGGCAAACACCGAGTAAATATCGGCATCGGAATAAGGACTACGACCGGTGCTGTCCAGACCGGTGATCGGGCCGCCCTGGAAGGTCTGGGTGTTGGACGCCATATCCTTCATGCGCTGCTGGTTCCATTCGGTCCCCAGCGTCAGGGTCTGATTGACCAGCAGATCCAGCGGCAGGTTCAGCTCGTTGTGCAGCGTGATGTCGGAAAGATCGATGTCTGTGAACTGGTTAGTGTTGAACAAGCCTTCCAGACCACCTGCCAGCCCTTCGCCGAGGCGCGAGTTGCGGGTACGTTCATACTGCACCCAGTTATTGGTGGTGACACCATTATCCCAGCCGCCATTCCAGGTGACAGAGTAGTTCTGACGGTAGAGACGGTTGGTCTCTTTGCCATAGTTCTCTTTCACGTAGTTATTGGTGCTGCTGTCGTTGTTGGTGTTTTGCGTGTCGCCCGCGTAAAGGTTGCCCTGGCGGCTATAGCCTGCCTGGAACTCCAGGGATTGCAGCGGCGCAAAGTCCCAGCGCACTACGCCGTTAAGATCTTTATTGATTGACCCTTCGCGACCTGCCGCCATGGTGTTGGCGTAAATACCGGTACGCTCAGACTGGTGATTCTGGTTGATGTCCCATGCGTCGGCCTGGGTTTTCGCCAGGTTGCCGTACAGGCGGAAGCTGACATCGCCGCCCAGCGGGCCGCTCAGGCTGAAATCCGTCCGCTTGGTCGCGCCTTCGTCTTTGTGCTCCGGGGCGTTGAAGTAGCTGTTCCACGAACCATGCCACTCCTGCGAGCTATCTTTTTTAGTGATGATATTCACCACACCGCCCGCCGCGCCGTTCCCGTAACGTACCGCCGCCGGGCCGCGGATCACTTCGATGCGCTCGATCATTTCTGCCGGCACCCAACTGGTATCGCCACGGCTATCACGCTCGCCGCGCCAGCCCAGGCGTACGGAGTTACGGCTGGTGACGGGTTTGCCGTCGATCAGGATCAGGGTGTTTTCCGGGCCCATACCGCGAATATCGATCTGGCGGTTATTCCCGCGCTGACCGCTGGTGGCGTTACCGGTTAAGTTCACGCCCGGCATGGTGCGAATGATCTCAGAGACATCGCGGGCGGGCGGGTTTTTGCGGATCTCTTCGGCCGTAATGGTGGAAACACCCGGTGCCTGAAGGTTTTGCTGTGCTGCCGTGACGACGATGGTGTCATCGTGCGTACCGGCGTCGCTGGTGGTACTGTCTGCGGCCATTGCGGGCAACGCAACACCGTAGATCCCCAGATTGACCAATAAGGCCAGGGACTTGATTTTGTTCTTCATTGTATTACCTGCTTTTCGTTGCCGCTTCCTTGGCTAATCCTTTCCCAGGGGGAGAGGAGGCGGCATGATGAAGCCGACACGCAGCGAGGTGCTCAGTCCTGAGAAAATTCGCCCACGGTGGCCATTTTTAAAAGAAAGACGCGCTTCCCACAGCGCGCCATTACGCTATTGCAAATGAAAATAGTTATCAATAATATTATCGATATTTTTTGATCTGCAAGCAAAAATTTCCACAGCAAATTTGAGGTTAAAGTCGTGACGTCAACAACGGGAAGTGATGCCTGGTGGGAGTCAAAACAGGGGCCGGAATGGGTCAAAGCAACACCGGAAGAATACAGTGTGACTTTCTGGTGGCGGGACCCGGCAGGAACGGAAGCGACATCAAACGTGCGCCGGGTATGGATTTACATTACCGGTGTCACCGATCACCATCAAAAGGCGTTGCCGCAATCGCTGGAGCGCATTGCCGGTACGGATGTCTGGTACTGGAAAACGCGGCTGGAAGCGGGCTGGCGCGGCAGTTATTGTCTGATCCCGTCTGAGAATAACGACGACTTTCCGGCTGAGGTTTTTAACACCACGCCGCCGGACCGCTATGCGCTGCGCGAAGGCTGGCGCAGGTTACTGTCCCATGCGATTGCCGATCCGCTGAACCCGCAAAGCTGGCGTGGCGGGCGCGGTCATCCGGTGTCGGCGCTGGAGATGCCCGGTGCGCCATTACAACCCGGTTGGCGCGATTCTGAAACGCCTTTTAATGAACCGCAGCGTCTGCAATGGCGCAGCCAGCGGTTGAACAATACGCGGACAGTCTGGGTGTATACCACCGGCGACAGCGACCCGACGCAGCGCCCGCTGGCGATCCTGCTGGACGGTCAGTTCTGGGCGAAAAGCATGCCGGTGTGGCCGGCGCTGGCTTCTCTCACCCGTGCGGGACAACTGCCTGAAGCGGTGTATGTCCTGATTGACGTGATTGATAACGCGCATCGCAGCGCGGAGTTACCCTGCAATGCCACCTTCTGGGAAGCGGTGCAGGAAGAGCTGTTGCCGCAGGTGCGGGCGCTTGCCCCGTTTAGCGATCGCCCGGATCGCACGGTGGTGGCAGGGCAGAGTTTTGGCGGCCTCTCTTCGCTGTATGCCGGGTTGCACTGGCCGCAGCGCTTTGGTTGTGTGCTCAGCCAGTCCGGTTCGTACTGGTGGCCGCACCGTGGCGGAGAGCAGGACGGCATCCTTATTGAACAACTTAAAAACGGCGAGTTACAGCCGCACGGCCTGCGCATTGTGCTGGAGGCGGGTGTACGCGAGCCGGTCATTTTCCGGGCCAATCAGGCTCTCTTTTCTCTGTTGCAACGCACACAGCAGTCGGTTTTCTGGCGTCAGGTAGACGGCGGACATGATGCGCTTTGCTGGCGGGGCGGGCTGACGTCCGGGCTTATTACGCTCTGGCAGCCACTGACCCGCCCGCGCTAAAGCGCCTTTCCACGACAGGAGTTTGCTATGGAATTCACCAACCCCTTCGATAATCCGCAAGGGCGGTTTTACATTCTGCAAAATTCGCAGCAGCAGTTCAGCCTGTGGCCTGCGCAGTGCAGCTTACCCGCCGGCTGGCGTGTTCTGTGCGAGCCGCAGCCGCAGGCGGAATGCAACGCCTGGCTTGCGGCGAACTGGCAGACATTAACCCCGGCGCACTACGCGCAATCAGGGAGCGATCAATGAGCACACGTTTACCGCTGGTGGCCGCCCAGCCAGGGATCTGGATGGCGGAACAACTTTCGTCACTGCCCAATGCCTGGAGCGTGGCGCACTATGTGGAGTTGCAGGGAGAGATAGATGCGGCGTTGCTGGCGCAGGCGATTGTCGCCGGAATGACGCAAGCGGACACGCTGCGTATGCGCTTTACGGAAGATAACGGTGACGTGTGGCAATGGGTGGATGACGCGCAGACCTTTGCCGTCCCGGCGATTGTCGATCTTCGCCGCGAGTCCGACCCGCACGCCGCCGCCCTCAGTACGATGCAGGCCGATCTCGGGCAAAACCTGCGCGTAGAGAGCGGCAAACCGCTGGTGTTCCATCAGTTGCTGCGCGTGGGGGAACAACGCTGGTACTGGTATCAGCGTTATCATCATTTAGTGGTGGATGGCTTCAGTTTCCCGGCTATTACCCGCCAGATTGCCGCTATTTACAGCGCCTGGCGCTGTGGTGAACCCACACCGTCTTCGCCGTTCACGCCGTTTGCTGAGGTGGTGGATGAGTATCAGCGTTACCGGCAGAGTGAGGGCTGGCAGCGGGACAGCGCTTTCTGGGCGAAACAGCGCAGCGAACTGCCGCCACCGGTATCGCTTTCCGCCACGCCGTTGCCCGGGCGTGCGGCGACCACCGACATCCTGCGGCTGAAAATGGCGATGGATGCACAGGCCTTTCGCCGCTTAACCCAGGCCGCGCCGCAGAACGCCCCGGCAGACCTGGCGCTGGCGCTGGTGGCGTTGTGGCTGGGACGACTCTGCGGACGCACTGATTATGCGGCGGGCTTTATCTTTATGCGCCGCATGGGATCGGCGGCACTCACCGCTACCGGCCCGGTATTGAATGTGTTGCCGCTGGGGGTTCGCCTGGACGCCACGCAAACCCTGCCTGCACTGGCGACACAGCTTGCCGCGTCGCTGAAAGCGATGCGCCGCCATCAGCGGTATGACGCCGAGCAGATCGTGCGTGATGCCGGGCGCGCTGCCGGAGACGAGCCACTGTTTGGCCCGGTCTTCAACGTCAAAATGTTCGATTATTTGCTGGATGTTGATGGCATCAACGGCGTCACGCACACGCTGGCGACCGGGCCGGTGAACGATCTGGAGATTGCCCTGTTCCCGGACGAAGAGGGCGGCCTGACGCTGGAAGTGCTGGCCAACCGTAGCCGCTATGATCGGCAGACACTGGACGCGCACATTGCGCGCCTGCCGGAATTGCTGCGTCAGTTTGCCGACAATCCGGCGTTGCGCTGTGGCGATGCGGAGTTGATTGCACCACACGAAGCTGAACAACTGGCGACAATCAACGCGACGCAGGTTGCGCTGCCCGCGACCACGCTAAGCGCGCTGGTGGCGGCACAGGCGGCGAAAACGCCCAACGCACCCGCGCTGGCGGACGCCCGCTGGCAGTTCAGCTACCGCGAATTGCGTGAGCAGGTGGTCGCGCTGGCAAACCAGTTGCGCCAGCTTGGCGTACAGCCCGGCGATAGCGTGGCGGTGGCGTTGCCGCGCTCGGTGTTTCTGACGCTGGCGCTGCACGGTATTGTTGAAGCGGGCGCCGCCTGGTTGCCGCTGGATACCGGTTATCCGGACGATCGCCTGCGTATGATGCTGGAAGATGCGCAGCCGCGGTTATTGATCACCTCGCAAGATCAACTGGCGCGCTTTAGCGATATCCCTGGCCTTGCCCACTTCTGTTATCAGCAGCCGTTGGCAACGGGCAGCTGCGAACCGCTCAACCTAGCGCGCCCCGATCATACCGCGTATATCATTTTCACCTCGGGTTCTACCGGGCGACCTAAAGGGGTGATGGTCGGTCAAACCGCCATCGTTAACCGCCTGCTGTGGATGCAGGATCATTACCCGCTGAATGGCGATGATGTGGTCGCGCAAAAAACGCCGTGCAGCTTTGACGTCTCGGTGTGGGAGTTCTGGTGGCCGTTTATCGCCGGTAGTCAACTGGTGATGGCGGAGCCGGAAGCGCACCGCGATCCGCAAGCCTTGCAGGCATTCTTTGCCCGCTACGGCGTGACCACCACCCACTTTGTCCCGTCGATGCTGGCGGCGTTTGTCGCCTCGCTGACGCCGGAAAGCGCGCAGCAGAGCTGCCGGACGCTGAAACAGGTGTTCTGTAGCGGTGAAGCACTGCCTGCCGATCTGTGCCGCGAGTGGCAGCAACTGACGGGTGCGCCATTGCACAATCTGTATGGCCCGACCGAAGCGGCGGTGGACGTGAGCTGGTACCCGGCGTACGGCGAGGCACTGGTTGGCGTGCAAGGCAACAGCGTGCCCATTGGCTACCCGGTGTGGAATACCGGTTTGCGCATTCTGGATGCCATGATGCGCCCGGTTCCGCCAGGCGTGGCGGGGGATCTCTATCTCACCGGCATTCAACTGGCGCAAGGGTATCTGGGGCGTCCGGACCTGACCGCCAGCCGTTTTATCGCCGACCCGTTTGTTGCTGGCGAGCGGATGTACCGCACCGGGGATGTGGCGCGTTGGCTGGATAACGGCGCGGTGGAGTACCTCGGGCGCAGCGACGATCAACTGAAAATTCGCGGTCAGCGTATTGAACTGGGCGAAATTGATCGCGCCATGCTGACCTTACCGGATGTCGCGCAGGCGGTTGCTCACGCGTGCGTCTTCAACCAGGCGGCGGCCAGCGGCGGCGATGCGCGTCAACTGGTGGGGTATGTGGTGTCGGCGTCCGGCTTACCGCTGGATACCGCCGCATTGCAGGCGCACCTGCGCGAGCAGTTACCGCCACATATGGTGCCGGTGCTGTTGCTGCAACTGGCGGAACTGCCGCTGAGCGCCAACGGTAAACTCGATCGTAAAGCGCTACCGCTGCCAACGCTGACCACGAAACGCGGGGGGCGCCCACCGCGCGAGGGCAGAGAAACGCAGGTAGCGCAGGCCTTTGCCGCGCTACTGGGCTGCGAAGTGAACGATGCCGAAGCCGATTTCTTCGCCCTTGGCGGCCACTCACTGCTGGCGATGCGCCTGGCGGCACAGTTGAGTCGCGAATGCGAGCGTCAGGTGACGCCGGGGCAGATTATGGTGGCGTCGACGGTGGAAAAACTGGCTGCGCTGCTGGAACAAAGTCTGTCGGCGGAAGAGGCGCAACGTCTGGGGCTGGAAACGCTGCTGCCGCTGCGTGAAAGCGACGGCCCAACGCTGTTTTGCTTCCACCCGGCTTCCGGCTTTGCCTGGCAGTTTAGCGTGCTGGCGCGCTACTTAGCGCCGCGCTGGTCAATCACCGGGATCCAGTCGCCGCGGCCGTCCGGGCCATTGCAGCAGGCGGCTACGCTGGATGATGCCTGCGAGCAACATCTGGCGACGCTGCTGGCGCAGCAACCACACGGGCCTTACTACCTGTTCGGGTATTCGCTGGGCGGTACGCTGGCGCAGGGCATTGCCGCACGTTTGCGCCAGCGTGGCGAAGACGTGGCGTTCCTCGGGCTGCTCGACACCTGGCCGCCGGAAACGCAAAACTGGGCGGAGAAAGAGGCTAACGGGCTGGATCCTGACGTGCTGGCGGAAATTGAGCGCGAGCGGCAGGCCTTCCTGGCTGCACAACAGGGGCAAGCTTCCGGCGAGCTGTTCCGCCACATTGAAGGCAACTATGCGGATGCCGTACGTCTGTTGACTACCGCGCACAGCGTACCGTTTGACGGTAAAGCCACACTGTTTGTTGCCGAACGTACGCTGCAACCGGGAACGGATCCGCATAAAGCCTGGGCGCCGTGGGTGAAAGAACTGGAGGTGTATCGCCAGGATTGCGCCCACGTGGATATCATCTCGCCGCAGGCGTTTGAACGTATCGGCCCGGTATTACGGGAAGTGTTAGGGGCGTAATGTTTATCCCCCATCCCGGGTGGGGTGGGGGATAATCGGTTAGTTCACATTCGCGAACGCCATGTTCTGCTGTCCGGCATGGTCATGGCGATCGTTGCCGGATGCACGCCCGCCGTCAGCAAGCTGGAAACGCGTCACCGATTGTTGCAAATTTGCCACCTGCTGTTGCAGGGAACCGGCTGCGGTTGCGACTTCTGCCACCAGTGAGGCATTCTGCTGGGTCACGCCGTCCATTTGATGGATCGCAATATGAATCTGTGAAATGCCCCGCGTCTGTTCGCCGGATGCCATCATCACCTCATCCATAATATCCACCACCTTTTTGACATCGAGCATCACGTCGTTCATGGTCGCGCCAGCCTCTTTCACCAGCCCTGAACCCTGTTCAATACGGCTGAGAGAGTCATTGATCATCGTGCCAATCTCTTTCGCCGCCGTGGCGCTGCGCTGCGCCAGCACACGCACTTCTGAGGCCACCACGGCAAAACCGCGACCGGCTTCTCCGGCGCGCGCTGCTTCCACCGCCGCATTGAGCGCCAGCAGGTTGGTCTGGAAGGCAATGCCGTCAATCACACCCACGATATCGCCAATTTTGGCGGAGCTTTTTTCAATCGCATCCATGGTGGAAACCACTTCAGACACCACGTTAGCGCCGCGGGAGGCTGTCGACGACGCCTTCAGCGACAGGTCGTTTGCCTTGCGCGTGTTCTCTTCGTTGTTTTTCACCGTCGCCATGATCTGCTCCATGCTGGAGGCGGTTTCATCCAGCGACGCGGCCTGCTGCTCTGTGCGGCTGGAAAGATCGATATTCCCGGACGCAATCTCTTCCACCCCCGAGCCGATAGCATCCGTGCCGCTACGTACCCTCTGCACGATGTTTTCCAGTCCATCACGCATACGCTGGACGGCGGCAAAGAGCTGGGCTATCTCGTTTTTACCGCTGATATCGATGCGCGCCCGCAGATCGCCTTCGGCAATACGGTCGAACACGGTAATCACATGATTGAGCGGTTTGACGATCAGATTGGTCATTACTGACCAGGCCAGTCCTGCCAGCACCAGCGCACAGGCGATAGAGAAATAGAGGGCGAACGACATCCGCGTAACGCGGTTATTGGAGTCATCGTAGGCGTTATCAATGCTTTTCAGCTTCCAGGCGACCAGCGCTTTCGAGGCTTTATCAAAATCGGCGTACAGAGCGGTGGATTTCCCGGCGTACTGGCGGTATTCGTCCAGTTTACCGGCTTCCAGCGCGGTAAACGCCGGGCCAATAAACGTTTTCATCAGCGTATCGCGCGATGCCGCCATTTCTGCGGCAATCGCCTGCTCTTCAGCGGATTGCGGATATTTCAGGTACTCCTGCCATTTCGCGCCAGCGCTCTCGATCTTACTTTTGGCGCGCTCCAGCGCCACCTTCGCTTTTTCCGTTTCGCCACTGCCCATCAGTGATTCATACAGACGTAGATCCAGGCGGCCGCGCAGTAATAATTCAGAGCTTTCATTCAGTGCGACCAGTCCCGGTAATACTTCAGTATCGACGTGGGCAAAGGACTTATTCCCCGACTGTACAGCGACTGAACCCAAAATTCCCACGAAGAGTAATAATGCTGTCAGCGAGAAAATCATTATGCTGAGTGCGGTGCGAATCTTTATTTTACGAAACATTGAATATTCCCTGTGTGCGACGAAGATTAATGTTTAGCGTGCTCGTTGGCCGTGCTGGCTAAAAATATTTTGAGTTTTTCATTATAAAATTTGGCGGACATCGTGGTGCCGTGACCACTGGTCTCTGTGCTTGCCGGAATAAGGAACAGTTCAGCCTGTTTTATCTGCTTTAATGTCTCGCTGAAGGTGCTGGTTTCCGGTGGATTACGTTCGTCATCTGCTGAATTAATGATCAACATTGGCGCGGTAATGTTCTTTAAAGCGGGCAGGGCGTTGTAATTGGCGGACGAGCCCCAGAGATAAATAAAATCGTTGGCATCGGCAGTGACGGGCGCAGCGAGTCGTTCATCAACCACTTTATCCGCCAGCGCGCGGGTTGGCGCTTTATGTTGTAAGGCCTGCGTACCGCCCGTTGTGGCAATACTGAACATAATATTGGCTGTTTTTAACGCGGGCGGCTGTTGGCGGTAATTGCCTTCAGCCCAGGCGGGATCGTTTTTGATGGACTCAATCAACATCCGACGCAGCATCCAGTTACGTCCCGATAATTCATTGGGTTGCGATGCCATCGGCACCAGCGCATCCATCATTGACGGGTATTTTTCACCCCATAACCAGGTTTGCATGCCCCCCATTGAATAACCCATCACCAGGCGTAAATGAGAAATGCCCAAACCTTCTTTCACTAAGCGATATTGTGCGGTCACCATATCGTCATAATCGTAGTGCGGAAATGCCATACGCAAGCCGTCTGACGGTTTGGATGATTTTCCTGACCCGATACTTTCCGGCATGATAATAAAGTATTTACTGCTGTCCAGAGCCTGGCCCGGGCCAAACAACTCGCCGGCAAATCCCTGCGCTAATAAGGCTTTAATGGGTTGATTCGTCCCGTGAAGCAGTAATACGGCAGGTTTACTTTTGTCCCCCAGCGTAAAGTAATGAAGGCGCAAGTCGTTCAGTTTTTCGCCGTTATTAAAGGTGAATTCTTTGGCAATCCACTCTTTTTCTTCCGGTACCGGAGGTGAATTGGCTGCGTGAGTTGAAAGTGACAGAGTTAACAGAATGGCACCAGCCACCCCTGTTATTATGCGGATAAACATAAAATAACCTTTTGGATATATGCAGGTTTTGGAAACCTGATGTTAGTTTTTATTGAGATAAATCCCAATAAACATTAACGGCGGGAATGCAAAAAAGCATGACGTTCTTTGTTTTTGCGTTTCTGCGAGATATTTTTCAGGCGGTTTTTCTTACGCTAAAATATCTTAAAAGGGGAGCTGGCCGGAGGAGTTAATATTGATTAAGGTTTTTTATGGTTATATTACAGCCACTATTAGCATTCCTTAATAATAACGTTATTGCAGCTTAAGAATAAAGACGCTGGAAAATAGCATAAAGAATATCATTTATTGTTTACAGTAAAATGTCGTGCGGCGGCGAAAAAAATGCGCAGGTATATCGATATACCTGCGCATCAGAAATGAAAGATATCCTGGCGGGTTCAGCGTGTGGAAAGTAAACCTGCTATTTGCTGCGCCCCAGCGGCACCACCAGCGGAGTATGCGCCACCGGATCGTCAATGATCATACAGCGTAAACCGTATACCGCCTCAATCAGCGCCGGGGTAACAATCTCTTTCGGCGCACCCTGCGCCACGATCTTGCCATCCCGCAGGGCAATCAGGTGTGTTGCATAGCGGCAGGCCTGGTTCAAATCGTGCAGTACCGCCGCCAGCGTGTAACCCTGTTCGCGATTGAGTTCACTTAACAGCTCCAGCAGATCAATCTGGTAGCTGATATCCAGCCAGGTGGTCGGCTCGTCGAGCAGCATGATCGCCGTTTCCTGCGCCAGCACCATGGCGATCCATGCCCGTTGACGCTGTCCTCCCGAGAGCGTATCCACACTCTGGTTGGCCAGCGCATCGACGCCCGTGGCGTTCATCGCCCGCTTAACCGCCTCTTCATCCTCTTTACGCCAGCGGGTAAACAGAGGCTGGTGCGGGTAACGACCGCGCGCGACCAGCTCCTGCACCGTGATGTCTCCCGGCGTGGTGGCGTTTTGCGCCAGCAGGCCAATGCGACGTGCCACCTCTTTGCTGGCAAAACGCTGGATCTGTTCGCCATCCAGATAGACATGCCCCTGCGCGGGCGTCATCAGGCGGCTTAAGGTGCGTAATAGCGTCGATTTGCCGCAGCCGTTGGGGCCAATAATGGCGGTGAAATGGCCGTCGGGAATGGCGACGCTCAACTGCTCGGCGACAATCTTTTTGCCGTAACCCAGGGTTAACGCTTCGCCGCGCAAACGGGTTTGTGTGTCGATCATTTTTTGCGGGACTCCTGAATTAACAAGGCGATAAGGTAAATACCGCCGAGGCTGACGGTCACGACGCCCACCGGCAACTGATACGGCGTAAAGCCTTGCTGAGCGAGCATGTCCGCCAGGAGCAGCACCAGTGCGCCGCACAGCGCAGACTGAACCAATCCCCAGCGGGCAGTGGCGCTCAGGCGGCGGGCGATGTGCGGCGCCACCAGCGCGATAAACGAAATTGGCCCCGCCAGCGCGGTGGCGGCGGCGGTGAGCGCCACGGCGACCAGCATCAGCATCAGCCGGGAGCGTTCGACGCTGACGCCGAGCGCGCAGGCGCTGTCATCGCCCATCTCCAGTAAGCGCATACGCCGGGCGAGCAGGGCGGCAAAAATAAACATCAGCGCAATCAGCGGCGCGGAAGGCAGGGTCTTCGCCCAGGTCAGCCCGTTCAGCGAACCGGCATTCCACAGCCCGGCGGAGAGTGCCGTTTCCAGCGAAGCATGCAACAGCAGCCAGGTGTTAAACGCCATCAGCATCGCGCGCACGCCGATGCCGACAATGATCAAACGGAAGGTTTCAATCCCGTTGCGCCAGGCCAGCAGCCAGACCACCAGCGATGTCACTATGCCGCCCGCCATCGCCGCCAGGGCAATGGCGGTCATGTGCTGACCAAACAGCACCATCGCCACCAGCACGCCGCTCCAGGCGCCGGTATTAAATCCCATCACGTCCGGACTGCCTAAGGGGTTGCGCAACAGGGACTGGAAAATCGCCCCGCTGACGCCAAGGGCCGCGCCCACCAGTAACGCCATCAACACGCGGGGTAAACGCCATTCCGTCACCACAAGCTGCATGGCGCGGGGCGCATCGCCGGTCAGCGCATCAATAACCTGCGAGAACGCCAGGGTAACGGTGCCGCTGCGCAGGCTCCACATAGCCAGCAGCAGTGCGGCGAGCGCCATCAGCAGGCAACTGGCGACCAGGCGACGGGAAGGAGCCATCATAAACCGCCTCCGCGCGCGCGGCGCACCAGCACAATCAACACCGGCGCACCGATAAAGGCGCTGACCACGGAGACGCGTAATTCACCCGGCACAATCACCCGGCCAATCATATCGGCGAACAGCAGCAACGCCGGGGTAGCGATCAGCGTGGCCGACAGCGACCAGCGATGATCGGCGCCCACCAGCCAGCGCGCCATGTGCGGCATCATCAGGCCGATAAAGGCAATCGGGCCGACCAGCGCTGTGGCGCTACCGCACAGGACGGTAATGATCAACAGACCGAGCAACTGTGTGCGCGCCACTTTGCTGCCCAGCGCGGTGGCCGTATCGCTGCCGAGGCTCAGGCTATTGAGCGATCGGCTCAGCATCAGCGCGGCTATTGCTGCCAGCAGTACCGGCAGCACGACAATCTTCAGGGTATGCAGGGTGCGAATATCCAGCGAGCCTGCCTGCCAGAAACGCAGCTGATCGTAGACGTCGGCATTCAGCAGCGAGATGCCGCTGGACAACCCTTCCAGCACGGCGGCCAGCGCAACGCCCGCCAGCGTGAGGCGCACCGGGCTAAGCTGCCCGCCGCCCTGGCTGCCGGTAAACGCCACCAGCAGCGATGCCGCCAGCGCGCCGCAAAACGCCAGCAGCAGTTGTTCCGTGGGGGAGGTGATGCCGATCAGCGCCGCGCCGAGCACAATGGCGAAACTGGCTCCCGCATTAACGCCCAGCAGGCCGGGGTCGGCCAGTGGGTTGCGGGTCAGCGTTTGCATCAACGCGCCAGCCAGTCCGAGCGCGCCGCCCGCGAGCAGTCCCGCCAGCGTGCGTGGCAGGCGAGCGTCTTTGATGATGATGCAGTCCGCGCTCTGGCAGACGCCGGTGAGGGCATCCATCACCACGGCGGCGGGCAGGGTTTTTGCGCCAATAAACAGGCTGAGTGCAACGGCGGCTAACAGCAATATCAATAACCCGGCAAGGGCGACGGGGCGCGCCGGGAAAGCAGAAAACGACATAAAACGTCCCAAACTTGATAATGATAGTAATTATCGTTATCGATCTTGTTTTGATATGTTAACATGCATAGCCTGCGAATGGACACAAAAAGTGCGTATTTAAGGCGTTGTAATGAAGCAACAATCCTGGCTGTTGAACCTGAGCCTGCTGCAGACGCATCCGGCTTTCCGCGCGGTATTTCTGGCGCGTTTTATCTCGATTTTATCGCTCGGGCTACTGGGTGTGGCGGTGCCGGTGCAAATCCAGGCCATGACCCACTCCAGCTGGCAGGTGGGTCTGGCGGTGACGCTGACCGGCGGCGCAATGTTTGTTGGCCTGATGCTCGGCGGTGTGCTGGCGGATCGCTACGAACGTAAGAGACTGATTTTACTGGCGCGTTCTACCTGTGGCGTGGGTTTCATTGGCCTGTGCCTGAATGCGCTCTTGCCGGAACCGTCGCTGGCGGCCATTTATCTGCTCGGCTTGTGGGATGGTTTTTTCGGCGCGCTGGGTGTCACGGCGCTGCTGGCGGCGACGCCTGCGCTGGTCGGGCGGGAAAACCTGATGCAGGCGGGCGCGATCACCATGCTGACGGTTCGCCTCGGCTCGGTGATTTCGCCCATGTGCGGCGGTTTGCTGCTGGCCTCCGGCGGGGTGGTGTGGAACTACGGTCTGGCAGCGGCAGGCACGTTTATTACCTTGCTGCCGTTGCTCAGTTTGCCTGCGCTGCCGCCACCTCCCCAGCCGCGCGAGCATCCGTTGAAATCGCTGCTGACGGCGTTGCAATTTTTACTGCGTAATCCGCTGATCGGCGGTATTGCGCTGCTTGGCGGGTTGCTGACGATGGCAAGCGCGGTGCGCGTGCTGTACCCGGCGCTGGCCATTGGCTGGAACATGTCGGCGGCGGAGATCGGGTTGCTGTATGCCGCACTGCCGCTGGGGGCGGCTATCGGTGCATTGACCAGCGGTAAGCTGGCGCACAGCGAGCGTCCGGGGGTGATTATGCTGATCACCACCGTCGGGGCGTTTATCGCCATTGGTTTATTCAGCCTGATGCCTTTCTGGGCGCTGGGCGTGGTGTTTCTGGCGCTGTGCGGCTGGCTGACGGCGGTGAGTTCGCTGTTGCAGTACACGCTGCTACAAACCCAGACCCCGGAAGCGATGCTCGGGCGCATAAATGGTTTGTGGACGGCGCAAAACGTCACCGGCGATGCCATTGGCGCGGCGTTGTTGGGGGCGATGGGGTCGATGATGACGCCGGTCTCTTCCGCCAGTCTCAGTGGGCTGGTGCTGGCGGTCGTTGGTCTGGCGTTGGTGGGCGGGCTCAGCGAGCTGCGACGTTTTCGTCAGACGCAGCCCGCGGCGTAATCACTGCCAGCCCAACGGAATTAGCCAAACAGTGCCGACAGACGCTGCAACACGCGGGTGGCGCTGTAATAGTCGAGGCGGAACGTCTCTGCGCCCAGGGCGTAAACGCGTTTGTGTTGCACGGCAGGCAGATGCGCCAGCAGCGGGTTTGCGCTCAGGGCGTCGGCATCCTGTTGATCGCTGGCGAACAGGAACAGTGATTCACCGTTCAGCCCGGCGGCCAGGTTTTCGCCGCCCAGTTGCACGATATCGTGGCGTTTGCCCTGGCTCTGGCTGGTTTGCAGCCCGGCGGGCAGGTCAGCAAGGGTAAAGCCGAGCTGCTGCATCAGCTTGCCCTGCGCGGACTCGCGGGTCCACAGGTTTGCGCCGTGCGCCGCCGGGGTATAGACCAGCGCGCTGACCGGCTGTGGCGGCAGGGTGATATGCGCTTTTACGTCCGCCAGTTGCTGATTGAACTCTGCGATGCGCGCCGCCGCCTGTTTTTCCTGGCCGGTGATTTGACCAAGTTGCGTCAGCAGCGCTTGCCAGCTTTTGTCGTCGTAGTTGATGACCAGCGTCGGCGCGATGGCGGAAAGTTGATCGTACAACGCCAGTGCGGAGTCGCCGCCGGTGGCGCTTATCAGGATCAGGTCCGGCATTTGCGCGGCGACGGCTTCGGCATTCGGTTCGCCGATGTAAATCCGCGCGACCTTACGCTGTTTCGCCACGTCGCCCCACTGGCGTAAAAAGCCCTGATCGTCGGCAAAACGGTTTTTCGGCGTGGTTGCGCCGCTGGCAATGACCGGAGCATCTATTGCCAGCAATGAACCGGTGAGGGTCACGCTGGTGGAAACAATGCGCAGTGGCTTGCTGTCGAGCTGGTGTGCGCCGTGGCTGTCGCTCACCTGGCGGGGCCAGTCGGCAGCCAGCGCTGAGGATAGTCCTAAAACAAAAATGCCCAGAAACACAATGGGCTTACGGCACCAAAAGGGAAATCTCACGAGTCGCGTCCTGTTTTTGTTGAGGTTAATGCTTCTCATTTTCAGTGTTGAGCGAGGCGGATGCAAGAGGCAGTCGTGCAGGGGGATATTCTGCTGTTGACAGAGCGGGTCATAACTTTTTATCTTACTGCGCAATAATACAAATGATAATCATTCTTAGTTCACTTATCATTGTTGGAGGATGATATGGATACGTCCCTGGCTGAGGAAATCCAGCAGTCTGTGCAGACGCTGGCCGCGGATCAGTTTTTCTTTATGTCGCCGTACCGCAGTTTTACCACGTCCGGCTGCTTTGCCCGTTTCTCTGAGCCCGCCGCAGGCGGCGACGATCGGGAGGGCGCTTTCCAGCAAAAACTGGCGCAGGCTTTTGCCAGTGCGAAAGCGAAGGGCATCGCCAGACCGGTGATGGTCGGTGCAATCCCCTTTGATACCACGCAGCCTTCCGCATTGTTTATTCCGCAATCCTGGCAGACCTTCTCCCGCCCGGCAAAACAGCGATCGGCCCGCTATTTCAACGCTGGCGAAATGCCGAACGTGAAGACGCAGACATTTATCCCGGAGCAAGACCACTTTATGCAGATGGTTGAGCGCGGTGCAGCGAAAACCGCCACGCCGGAAGTGGATAAAGTGGTGCTCTCCCGTTTGATTGATATTGCGACGGACAGCAACGTCGACAGCGGCGTGCTGCTGGAGCGTCTGATTGCCCAAAACCCGGCCAGCTTCAATTTCCATGTCCCGTTGCCGGATGGCGGCGCGTTGCTGGGCGCCAGCCCGGAACTGCTGCTGCGCAAAGAGGAAAACCGCTTCAGTTCACTGCCGCTGGCAGGCTCTGCACGCCGCCAGCCAGACGACATGCTCGATCGCGAAGCGGGCAATAAGCTGCTGGCCTCGGAAAAAGATCGCCACGAACATGAACTGGTGACTCAGGCGATGAAAGCGGTGCTCAAACCGCGCAGTCGTTCGCTGACGCTGCCCGACTCCCCACAACTGGTGACCACGCCAACGTTATGGCACCTGGCAACGCCGATTGACGGTGTTGCACACGACGATGAAAACGCCTTAAGCCTCGCTTGTTTATTGCACCCGACACCCGCGCTGAGCGGTTTCCCGCACCAGGTGGCGAAGAAACTGATCGCCGAGCTGGAACCGTTCAACCGTGAACTGTTTGGCGGCATTGTCGGTTGGTGCGACGCCGAAGGAAACGGCGAGTGGGTGGTGACTATCCGTTGCGCCCGTATTCACCGTAACACCGTTCGGCTGTTTGCCGGCGCCGGGATTGTTCCAGCCTCTTCTCCGCTGTCGGAGTGGCGTGAAACCGGCGTGAAACTGACCACCATGCTGAATGCTTTTGGTTTGCATTGAGGAGCTGAGATGACCCTTCCTTTTAACCGTTGGCCGGATGAGTTTGCCCGCCGTTACCGCGAAAAAGGTTACTGGCAGGACTTGCCGTTGACCGACATTCTTACCCGTCACGCGCACAGTGATGCCACGGCGGTGATCGACGGCGACCGCGCGTACAGCTACCGCCAGGTGAATCAGCTCTCAGATAACCTGGCCTGCTCGCTCCAGACGCTGGGCATCAAACGCGGGGAAACTGCGCTGGTGCAACTGGGGAATGTGGCGGAGTTTTACATCACCTTTTTTGCGTTGCTGAAAATCGGCGTCGCGCCGGTGAATGCCCTGTTCAGCCACCAGCGCAACGAACTGAACGCTTACGCCACGCAGCTTAAGCCGGTATTACTGATTGCCGATCGTGAACATACGCTGTTTGCCGGTGATGACTTTGTCACCACCTTTGTGGCAGAACACGACACGCTGCGCGCCGTGTTGCTGCGTGGCGATAAGGGTGAACACGCGCTGGATGCGGCGATTGCCCGTCCGGCGGACAATTTTATTACCACGCCGACGCCCGCCGATGAAGTGGCATTCTTCCAGCTTTCTGGCGGTAGCACCGGCACGCCGAAGCTGATCCCCCGTACACATAACGATTACTACTACAGCATTGTGCGCAGTAACGAGGTATGCGGGTTTACCGCTGACACCCGCTATTTGTGCGCATTGCCCGCGGCGCATAACTACCCGATGAGCTCGCCTGGCGCGCTGGGTGTATTCCTGGCGCACGGCTGCGTGGTGCTGGCCGCCGATCCGAGCGCGACGCTGTGCTTCCCGCTGATTGAAAAACACCGCATTAACGTGACTGCGCTGGTGCCGCCCGCGGTCAGCCTGTGGCTACAGGCGATTCAGGAGTGGGGCAGCAATGCCCAACTGGCGTCGTTGCGACTGTTGCAGGTGGGCGGCGCACGGTTGTCGACCACGCTGGCTGCGCGGATCCCGGCGGAGATTGGCTGCCAGTTGCAGCAAGTGTTCGGTATGGCGGAAGGGCTGGTGAACTACACCCGGCTGGACGATCCGCTGGAGCGCATTACCCATACCCAGGGTCGCCCGATGTGCCCGGACGACGAAGTTTGGGTGGCGGATGAAAACGGTAACCCGCTGCCCGCAGGGCAGGTAGGGCGGCTGATGACGCGCGGGCCGTACACCTTCCGCGGCTACTTTAACAGCCCGGAACATAATGCCAGCGCCTTTGATGAAAACGGCTTTTACAGCTCCGGCGATCTGATTGCCATTGATGAGCAGGGCTATATCACCGTGCAGGGGCGTGAAAAAGATCAGATCAACCGCGGCGGCGAGAAGATTGCTGCCGAGGAGATCGAAAACCTGTTGCTGCGCCATGAGGCCGTGATCCACGCGGCACTGGTCAGCATGGAAGACAGTCTGCTCGGCGAAAAGAGCTGCGCCTGGCTGGTGACGAAAACGCCGTTGCGCGCGGTGGCGGTTCGTCGGTTCCTGCGTGAGCAAGGGGTAGCGGAATTCAAACTGCCGGATCGCGTGGAGTGCCTTGAGGCGCTGCCGCTGACGCCGGTCGGTAAGGTGGATAAAAAACAATTACGCCAGTGGTTAGCACAGCGTACATCGGCGTAAAGGAGAGAAGATGGCGATTCCAAAATTACAGGGCTACGCACTGCCAGCGGCAGCCGATATCCCGGAAAACAAAGTCAGCTGGGCGTTTGAACCTGAACGTGCCGCGCTGCTGATCCACGATATGCAGGAGTACTTTGTTAACTTCTGGGGCGATAACTGCCCGATGATGCAGCAAGTGGTGGCGAACATCGCCGCCCTGCGTCGCTACTGCAAACAGCACCATATTCCGGTCTATTACACGGCGCAGCCGAAAGAGCAGAGTGATGAAGATCGCGCACTGCTGAACGATATGTGGGGGCCGGGACTGACCCGCTCGCCGGAGCAACAGCGAATCGTGGCGGAACTGACGCCGGATGATGCCGATACCGTACTGGTCAAATGGCGCTACAGCGCGTTTCACCGCTCGCCGCTGGAGCAGGCGCTGAAAGAGACCGGCCGCAACCAGTTGCTTATCACCGGCGTCTATTCGCACATTGGCTGTATGACCACCGCCACCGATGCGTTTATGCGTGATATCAAACCGTTTATGGTTGCCGATGCGCTGGCGGACTTCAGCCGCGAGGATCACCTGATGTCGCTCAGGTACGTGGCCGGGCGTTCCGGGCGCGTGGTGATGACCCAGGATCTGTTACCCGTTCCTGGAAGCAAAGCTGCACTGCGGGCGCTGATCCTGCCGCTGCTGGATGAGTCCGACGAGCCGCTGAATGATGAAAACCTCATCGATTACGGCCTTGATTCCGTACGCATGATGGCGCTGGCGGCCCGCTGGCGCAAAGTGCACGGCGATATCGACTTTGTGATGCTGGCGAAGAACCCGACGATTGATGCCTGGTGGACGTTGCTCTCCCGCGAGGTGAAATAATGGCCCACCTGGATTTTACCGGTAAAACCGTGTGGGTGACCGGCGCCGGGAAGGGGATTGGTTACGCGACTGCGCTGGCGTTTGTGGAGGCTGGCGCGCAGGTGACCGGGTTTGATCTGGCGTTTGCCGATCGCGACTATCCTTTCTCCTGCGAGGTGGTGGATATCGCCAATGCGCAACAGGTGGACGCCGTCTGTCAACGTCTGCTGGCGCAACGCGAACGGTTGGATGTGCTGGTCAATGCCGCCGGGATTTTGCATATGGGGGCGACGGATGAACTCTCCACCGACGCCTGGCAGCAGACTTTCGCCGTTAACGTTGGGGGCGCGTTCAATCTGTTTCGCCAGACGATGGCGCAGTTCCGCCGTCAGCAGGGCGGAGCCATTGTCACTGTCGCTTCCGACGCGGCGCATACACCGCGCATCGGCATGAGCGCCTATGGCGCGTCGAAAGCCGCGCTGAAAAGCCTGGCGCTGAGCGTCGGGCTGGAACTGGCGGCAAGCCATGTGCGCTGCAACGTTGTCTCGCCGGGCTCGACGGACACGGACATGCAACGCACGCTGTGGGTCAGTGATGACGCTGAACAGCAGCGCATTCGCGGCTTTGGTGAGCAGTTCAAACTGGGTATCCCTCTGGGCAAGATTGCCCGTCCACAGGAAGTGGCGAACACCATCCTGTTCCTTGCTTCCGATCTGGCCAGCCATATCACCCTGCAGGATATTGTGGTGGATGGCGGTTCAACGCTGGGGGCGTAAATGATCTGGAAACGCCATTTAACGCTTGAGGAGCTGAACGGCACCAGTGATAACACGCTGGTGGCGCACCTCGGCATTGTCTACACCCGCCTTGGCGATGATCTGCTGGAAGCGGAAATGCCGGTGGATACCCGCACGCATCAGCCTTTTGGTTTACTGCATGGCGGCGCGTCGGCGGCGCTGGCGGAAACGCTGGGGTCGATGGCCGGTTATCTGATGACCCGCGACGGTCAGTGCGTGGTGGGCACGGAGTTAAACGCATCGCATCATCGCCCGGTCTCGCAAGGCAAAGTGCGCGGCGTTTGCCAGCCTCTACACCTTGGCCGTCAGTGTCAAAGCTGGGAGATTGTGGTGTTTGATGAGCAGGGACGTCGCTGCTGTACCTGTCGCCTGAGTACGGCCGTCCTCGGTTAAGGTTTTCCCCCTCTCTGCGTCCGGAGAGGGAATCTTCCCCCCCTATAAGTGATCCTGGTAACACAATGAGGTAAATGCCTGCTGTCAGGACGAATTTTCCTTGTTTCAAAGTTGTTAAAACCTGCGAGTTGATATAGAAACAAAATGTAACATCTCCTTATCTCTCAACGGATAACCGCTATGAACAACTCAGGGAAATACCTTATTTGGGGCATGCTCTCCCTTGTTGGAGCGTTTGCTCTTGGTTATATCGCACTGAATCGCGGTGAACAGATCAATGCACTGTGGATTGTGGTGGCTGCGGTCTGTATCTACCTTATCGCTTACCGTTTTTATGGTCTTTATATCGCCAAAAATGTGCTGCAGGTTGATCCGACGCGCATGACACCGGCGGTACGGCACAATGATGGTCTCGACTATGTGCCGACAGACAAAAAAGTGCTGTTTGGTCACCACTTTGCGGCGATTGCCGGGGCAGGCCCGCTGGTGGGGCCGGTGCTGGCGGCGCAAATGGGCTATCTGCCGGGGATGATCTGGATCCTGGCAGGCGTGGTGCTGGCCGGTGCAGTGCAGGACTTTATGGTGCTGTTTGTCTCCACCCGCCGCGACGGGCGTTCGCTTGGCGAACTGGTGAAAGCGGAGATGGGCGCGACCGTTGGGGTGATTGCGCTGGTGGCGACCTTTATGATCATGGTGATCATCCTGGCGGTGCTGGCGATGATTGTGGTGAAAGCGCTGACCCACAGCCCGTGGGGAACCTACACCGTGGCCTTTACCATCCCGCTGGCAATTTTTATGGGCATCTATATTCGCTATCTGCGCCCGGGGCGCATTGGCGAGGTGTCGGTGATTGGCCTGGTGCTGCTGGTGTTCGCCATTATTTCCGGCGGTTGGGTGGCGGCAAACCCGGCGCTGGCACCCTATTTTGATTTTACCGGCGTACAGTTAACGTGGATGCTGGTGGGTTACGGTTTTGTGGCCTCCGTACTGCCGGTCTGGCTGCTGCTCGCACCGCGCGACTATCTCTCTACCTTCCTGAAAATCGGCACCATTATCGGGCTGGCGATCGGCATTCTGATTATGCGCCCGACGCTGACCATGCCTGCGCTGACGAAGTTTGTTGATGGCACCGGTCCGGTGTGGAGCGGGAGCCTGTTCCCGTTCCTGTTTATCACCATTGCCTGCGGCGCGGTGTCTGGCTTCCATGCGCTGATCTCCTCCGGCACCACGCCGAAAATGCTCGCCAGCGAAGGACAGGCGTGCTTTATCGGCTACGGCGGTATGCTGATGGAGTCGTTCGTGGCGATCATGGCGCTGGTATCAGCCTGTATTATCGATCCGGGCGTTTACTTCGCGATGAACAGCCCCATGGCGGTGCTGGCACCGGCAGGAACCACCGATGTGGTGGCGTCTGCCGCGCAGGTGGTGAGTGGCTGGGGCTTTAGCATCACGCCGGATACTCTGCGGCAGATTGCAGAAGAAGTGGGCGAACAGTCGATTATTTCCCGTGCAGGCGGCGCGCCTACGCTGGCGGTCGGCATGGCCTATATTCTGCACGGTGCGCTTGGCGGTTTAATGGGGGTCTCGTTCTGGTATCACTTCGCGATTCTGTTTGAGGCGCTGTTTATCCTGACGGCGGTGGACGCCGGGACGCGTGCGGCGCGCTTTATGTTGCAGGATCTGTTGGGGGTGATTTCCCCGAACCTGAAACGCACCGAGTCGCTGCCCGCTAACCTGCTGGCGACGGGGTTGTGCGTGCTGGCGTGGGGCTACTTCCTGCATCAGGGCGTGGTGGATCCCCTTGGCGGCATTAACACGTTGTGGCCGCTGTTCGGCATTGCCAACCAGATGCTGGCCGGTATGGCGCTGATGCTGTGCGCCGTGGTGTTGTTTAAGATGAAACGCCAGCGTTATGCGTGGGTTGCACTGCTGCCGACCGCCTGGCTGCTGGTCTGTACGCTCACCGCTGGCTGGCAAAAAGCCTTCAGCCCGGACAATAAAGTTGGCTTCCTCGCCATTGCCAATAAGTTCCAGGCGATGATCGACAGCGGGACAATCCCGGCGCAGTATACCCAGTCACAACTGGCGCAACTGGTGTTTAATAACCGTCTCGATGCCGGTCTGACCATCTTCTTTATGGTCGTGGTGGTGGTGCTGGCGTTCTACTCGCTGAAAACCGCGCTGGCGGCGCTGAAAGTGGATCACCCGACGGCGAAAGAGACGCCGTATGAGGCGATGCCGGAAGATATTGGCCAGATTGTGGGTCAGGCGAAAGGCGTTCATTAACCGTGTTTCCCCCTCTCTCCTGTGGGGAGAGGGCGGATGAGGGGATAACATGTTCGACACGCTATCTAAAGCCGGTAAGTACTTAGGCCAGGCGGCGAAAATGATGATTGGCGTTCCGGATTATGACAACTACGTTGAGCATATGCGCGTGACGCACCCGGATCAGACGCCGATGACCTACGAGGAGTTTTTCCGCGAGCGCCAGGATGCGCGCTACGGTGGCAAAGGCGGCGCACGCTGCTGTTGATCTCCCGGTTTCTCGATCAGGCGGTGCTCTGCGCCGCCTTTTCTTTGCACGTCACTCAGGCGTTTGTGCCGCCGTCCACCACAATATCCGTACCGGTGATCTGTTTTGCCGCCGGGCTGGCAAGGAAGGCCACGGCTTCGGCGATATCCTGCGCCTCACCATAATGCCCCAGTGCCGTTAACCGACGCTGCTCTTCAGCGCCTTCGCCATCCGCCGGGTTCATATCGCTGTCGGTTGAGCCGGGTTTCACCATATTGACAGTGATGCCGCGTGGTCCAAGGTCGCGCGCCAGACCGCGCGTTAACGAGTTCAGCGCCGATTTGGTCATCGAGTAGATGGCAATGTCAGTGAACGGTACGCGATCGGACAGGCAACTGCCGATGTTGATAATGCGCCCGCCCCGAGGCAAATGCGCGATCGCCGCCTGCGTTGTGTACACGACACCGCGGATGTTGACGTTGATCTGCGCGTCGATGTCCTCCTGCGACATCGTTTCCAGTTGCCCGGCGCGTGCAATACCGGCGTTATTCACCAGAATATCCAGTCCGCCTAACGCTTCTACCGCCTGTGAAACGGCGGCGCGCGCGGCTTGTGGGTTGCCGCTGTCAGCCTGAATCGCCACGGCGTTACGCCCCAGCGCGCGGATCGATTCGGCAACGGCCTCGGCTTTGTCTGCGGATTTTTCCCAGGTAATGGCGACATCTGCGCCTGCCTGCGCCAGCGTGAGCGCAATGGCTTTACCCAGACCTCGACTGGCGCCCGTGACCAGTGCGCGTTTACCTGCAAGTGAGTGTGACATGGTCGCTCCTAATTATATGTCGATTGATACATAATTAAAGTAAACGGGCTTTCACCTCGCCGTCAATAGTATTAATATACCGATCAGCACAAAATGTGAGGAGGCACTGTGAGCCGGGGAAGACCACGGGAATTTGACCGTACCGATGCGCTGGATAAAGCGATGAAACTCTTCTGGCAGAAGGGGTTCACCGCCACGTCGATGAACGATCTCTACCAGGCGATGGGCATTAAATCCCCGAGCCTGTATGCGGCGTTCGGCAGCAAAGAGGATCTCTATGATGAGGTTTTGCAGCACTACGAACAGACGGTTGCGCCGCTGATTTGGGGCGGGATGGACAGTGAACCGTCGCCGAAAACGGCCATTGCGCAATGGCTGGCGCGTTCGGCGCAGACGTTAACCCGCAGCGGTATGCCGCACGGGTGTATGGTGACGCTGTCGGCGGTTGCCAGCGAAGGCAACGATCGCCTTGGCGCGCGGGTGCAACAGTTACGCAATGGCGGTGTGGAACTGCTCAAAGCGCGGTTAACGCAGGCGCAGGAGCAGGGTGATTTACCGGCTTCGACGGATATCGACGCGCTGACGCGGTTATACGTCAGCATCCAGCAGGGGATGTCGATTCAGGCGCGGGATGGCGCAAGCCGCGAAACGCTGCTCGGCGTCGCCAGAATGGCCATGGCGCTCTGGCCTGCATAATGGGAATGACTCTGAGGTGTCAGTTAAATCCGTGGCGATTCAACCCTTGCACAGTAATAACCTGATAATCAGTTTGATACGTGGGCGTCGAGTGCGCCAGGAGAGTACCTGTTGTGATGTAATGAAAAAACAAAAAAATTGAGAGCATTGCGGTGCAGGCTACAACTCCCGTGGATAGGATTTCGCCCGGCGTAGCACCCCACGCCGGGCTCGCATATCAACGCGATAGCGTTTCGACTTTTTCAAATGCTGCACGTAGCGTGTCGGCGGTGAGTTCTACCGGCAGATAATGAATAGATTCAACCGGGCGCAGGGTGTGCGCAATCACCTTGTCCAGTTCGGCGCGGTGAGTGATGTCGACATCCAGCGCGGCCAGCGTGGTCGGCAGGTTGAAACGCTGATAAGCGTCAATCAGCTGCGCCAACACATCGTCCTGGCCGAGCAGGGCGCTCTGCACCAGAATGCCGTAAGCCACTTTGGTGCCATGCAGGAATTTATCCGTTTGCGGTAACACGGTCAGCCCGTTGTGCACCGCATGTGCAGCCGCAACGCGGGTATAACGCTCGCCAAGGCCGCCAACCATACCGCCGCCAGCGATAATGGCATCCACCACATCGCGAAACGCCTGCGTCACGTCGCCGCGCTGCTGATCGGCCAGCGCCTGCTCACTGCTTTCCAGTAACACATCACGAATGGCCAGTGCGCCATTAATGCCCAGACGCACGGTTAACGGCAGATTTTCCGGCTGTGGCGCCAGCACCACCGCTTCGTACCATTTCGCCAGCGTATCGCCAATGCCTGCCAGTAAATATTCTGCCGGAGCATTAAGGATGATCTGCGGTTCCACCAGCACCAGAAAATTGGCGTCGTCGAAGATTTCGAATTGCAGCGCCTGCCCGGCATCGTTGTACCACACCGACAGCGGCGTCCAGGCTGCGCAGGTCGCGGCAATGGTCGGGATCGCCACCACCGGCAAACCCAGACGGCGCGCCACCACTTTGGCGGTATCCAGCAGTGCTCCGCCGCCCACGCCAATCACCACTGCGCGGTCATCCCCCGCTTGCGCAACCAGCTCGCCAACATCGCGCTCGCTACAGTGGCCTTTAAACAGAATATGCTTCGCACCAGGCGCATTAAACCCTTCCGGCAGAAACGCTTTTGCGCCAGCAAAGGCGCGTTCGCCGTAGATCCACACCGCGCGGGAGAGCTGCTCTGCGCTGTAGAAGTCGTGCAAACGCGCAAGGCTCCCGGCATGGGAATAGTAGTTAGCGGGGCCGGGTACGACGCGAATATCAGTGTTGCTCATGTGTTGTGTCCTTGTGCGTAATGGCTAACCCGATGTTATGTCTGGACATCCGGATGGCTAATATTATTTTGCTTTATCTTATGCCTTTTCTGTCGTTGCCAGTCAAGCAAGGCTGTGAAAAATTCGTTAAATCAATCTATTAATGGCAGGGATTTCCGCAGCATGAGCAGCAACCACCTCGAAATGCGCACCATAAGCCTGGCCTTTGGCGGCTTCCGGGCGCTGTCGCACGTGGATTTCACCTTACGGGGCGGTTCAGTGCATGCGTTAACCGGCGCCAACGGCGCGGGGAAGTCCACGCTGATGGCGGTACTGTGCGGAACACACGATCACTACGAAGGCGAAATCAGTATCAATAACCAGGTAGTGAGCATTCGCACACCGCGTGACGCCAAAATGTTTGGCATTCACTTGGTGCAGCAGGAAGTGGATGTCGCGCTGATCCCCGGTCTGAGCATCGCGGAAAACATCATGCTCGATAAGCTGGCCGAAGAGGGGCACCGCTACCGCTGGGGCGAGATTCGCCAGCAAGCGCGGGAAGCGCTGGCGCAGCTCGATGTGGCGTTGGATGTCAAACGCTCAATTGACACTTGCTCGCTGGCGGAAAAACAGCAAATCCTGCTGGCGCGCGCGCTCTCGCATCGCTGCCGTTTTTTAATCCTTGATGAACCCACCGCTCCCCTTGATAGCCGGGAAAGTGAGCGCTTATTCACCGTGGTGAAACGCCTGCAACAGCAGGGTATTGGCGTGGTGTTTATCTCGCACCGCATTCATGAACTGAAGGCCATTTGCGACACTTTAACCGTGCTGCGCGACGGCAAACTGATTGAGTCCGGCCCGATGGCCGACCTGAGCGGCGAGCAGATCGTGGAAAAAATGCTCGGCCATGAACTGAGCGATATTTATCCGCCTGCGCGTCCGCCGCACAGCGATGAAGTGCTGCTGAGCGTTGACGGTCTGCATGATGAAGGGCTGCTGAAAGATATCTCGTTGCGGCTGCGCAAAGGGGAGATCCTCGGTATCGCCGGGCTGGCGGGTGCCGGGAAAACCGAACTTTGCAAAGCGCTTTTCGGCGCGAGTAAAAGCCGCATTACCCGCGGTGAGCTGAACAACCAACCGTGGCGACCCCGTGATCCGGCGGATTCAGTAACGCGCGGCCTGGCGCTGGTTCCGGAAGAGCGGCGCAAAGAGGGCATCTTTATTGAAGAGCCTATCAGCATGAATTTATCCATCAGCGCGGATAACAGCTTTTCGCGTTGGAGTCTGTTTGGTCACCGCCAGGCGTGGCGCTGGGCGCAGGAAGTGATTGCCCGCGTGGGCGTGCGCACGACCGGGCCGGGGCAAACACTGTGTCGCCTCTCTGGCGGCAACCAGCAGAAAGTGGCGATCGGCAAATGGCTGCGCGGCAATGCGAACGTGCTGATTTTTGATGAGCCGACCAAAGGGGTGGACGTCAAGGCGAAGACCGATCTGTTCCAGCTGATTGATGGCCTGGCGCGGGAAGGCAAAGGCGTGATCTATGCGTCGGGTGAATTCGCCGAACTGGTGGGTTTATGTGATCGGATTTGTGTGCTGTGGGACGGGCGCATTGTTGCAGAAGTGCCGGGCGAGGATGCCCGCGAAGAGACACTACTTTATTATTCCACCGGAGGAACGGCGCCGTGAGTAAGGCCCTGACAGTCAATGCGGCGGTGACGCCCCGCCAGCAGTTTTTTGATTTTCTTTATAAATGGGGCATGTTGCTTACCGTTGTCGCGCTGATCGCGATTTTTGGCGTGGCATCGGACAACTTCCTCGATCCCTTCAACATCATCAACATTTTACGTTCGATTGCCATCGTGACGGTGATCGCCGTTGGCGTCTCCATTTCGCTGACCATCGGCGGGTTTGACCTGTCGGTCGGTTCGACCGCTTCACTGGCCAATGCGCTGGTGATTTCGCTGTTTGTCTGGCACGGCTTCGGCACCACCGAATCGATCCTTATCACGCTGGTGCTTTGTACGCTGGTCGGCCTGTTTAACGCCTTCCTGATCGTGGTACTGCGCATTCCCGATATGCTGGCCACGCTCGGCAGCCTGTTCGTGATTCAGGGCGTGGCGATGACCTACAGCTACGGCGGCTCCATCACTGAAAACATGGTGCTGCCGAGCGGCGACATGGCGGAAGGCACCATCCCGGCCGCGTTTGCTTCTCTGGGCCAGGTTCCGACGATTGTTGTAATTATGCTGGTGGTAACACTGGTGGCGCAGCTTGGTTTGTCACTGACGACCCACGGTCGCCGGATGTACGCCATTGGCGGCAACCCGGAAGCGGCAAGACTTTCGGGTATTCGCACCACGCGCTACAAGGTTGCGGCTTACGTTATCTCTTCGCTGCTGGCCGGGCTGGGCGGGATTTTGCTGGCCTCGCGCATTGGTTCATCGCAGGTGAATGCCGGCGGCGGCTACCTGATGGATGCCGTCGCGGCGGCATGGATCGGCTTTTCGCTGGCGGGTTCCGGTAAACCGAATGCCTTCGGCACGCTGGTGGGGGCGGTGATCCTCGGTGTGCTGCAAAACGGGCTGGTGATGCTGTCAGTGCCGTATTACGCAATGGACATTATTAAGGGGCTGGTGCTGGCCGGTGCTCTTGCGTTGACTTACTTCCAGCGTCGTTAATTATTCAGGGGAAAACAGACATGAAAAAAATTGCACTTTCGCTGTTGGCGCTGGGATTACTGAGCGCGCTGCCGGGCCACGCGGCCACGCCTGCACCGGTGCCGGACGCCATTGCCAATCATAATGGACCGGTGCGTATTGCGCTGATCCGTAACCTCGGGTCGGACGATAACACCACGCAGTTTGTCTCCGGCGCATTGCAGGAAGGCAAAAAACTTGGCTTTAAAATCAGCACCTTCCTTAGCAATGGCGATGACGCGAAATTCCAGGATTTCGTCAATCAGGCCATCAGCCAGAAGTATGACGGTATTATCCTCTCGCAGGGGCGCGATCCGTACTCCACCGATCTGATCAAAAAAGCCGTCGCAGCCGGGATTAAAGTGTCGGTGTTCGATACCGCGGTGAACGGTGAGATCCCGGGCGTGACCGTTACCCAGCAGGATGATGCGTCGCTGACCAAACTCTCCTTTGGCGAGCTGGTGAAAGACTTCAACGGTAAAGCCAACATCATCAAACTGTGGGTTGCTGGCTTCCCGCCAATGGAGCGCCGCCAGGCGGCCTACGCGGAACTGCTGAAAGCGAACCCGGGTATCAAAGAGCTGGAATCGATTGGTGCGGTCTCCTCTGACGTGCAGGGCGATACCGCCAACAAAGTCGGTGCAGTGCTGGCGAAATACCCGAAAGGCAAAATCGACGCGATCTGGGGGACCTGGGATGCGTTCAGCCAGGGCGCGTATAAGGCGCTGAAAGAGAACGGACGCACCGAGATCAAACTCTACAGTATCGATGTGTCTAACCAGGATCTGCAACTGATGCGGGAAGCCAACAGCCCGTGGAAAGTGAGCGTGGCGGTGGATCCGAAGCTGATTGGCGCAACCAACGTGCGTTTGATCGCCAACAAGATTGCCGGTGAACAGACGCCTGCGACGTATGACTTTAAAGCGGCGGCGATCCCGCAGGCGCTGCTGGCCAGCCAGCCGGGTGCGGTAAACGTGGCCTCGCTGGGCAAAATCATTCCGGGCTGGGGCCAGACCGAAGACTTTATCGCCCCGTGGTTCGCTACGCTGGAAGCGAAAAACAAATAACAATCCAGGCCGAAACCGCAGGCCAGATAAGCCCTTAGCGCTGCCTGGCCTGCGAAGAGCAATACGGCTGTTGAAAGGATGAATCATGGCAACTGAACTTCCGCGTCCCGAATATAGCCGCAATATGCGGCTGATTGGGCACAGCGACCAGGGAGGGCGCCCGGATGGCGTCCAGTTAATGGTGCATCGCGGCTTTGCGTACATCGGTCATATGGTGTCGCAGGGTTTTTCTATTGTGGATGTGCGCGATCCGAAAAACCCGAAAGCAGCAGGATATGTGCCTGCGCCGCCCGGCACCTGGAATGTGCATCTGCAAGCTCACGACGATCTGCTGCTGGTGATCAATGCCCGCGACCTGTTCGCCGATGCGCGCTTTGCCGATGAAAAGGTCTATTACACCCGGTCGGTCGGTGACACGGTCAGCGATGTGCAGGACAAAGGCTGGAGTGCCGGGCTGCGCATTTTTGATATCTCCACACCGGATAAACCCCGTGAAATCAGTTTCCTGTCGCTGAACGGCATTGGCATCCACCGTATCTGGTACGTCGGCGGTCGCTGGGCGTATGTTTCGGCGTTGATCGACGGTTTCACCGACTATATCTTCCTGACCATCGATCTGGCCGACCCGCGTAAACCGCAAGTTGCCGGGCGTTGGTGGTTACCGGGGATGAACCAGGCCGCAGGTGAAACACCCGCATGGCCGGAAGGCAAACGCTACGCGCTTCATCACGCCATTATCGCTGGCGACACGGCTTACGGTAGCTGGCGCGATGGCGGCCTGACGCTGCTGGATGTGAAAGATCGCAGTGCGCCGAAGCTGATCAGCCATCGCAACTGGAGTCCGCCGTTCGGCGGCGGCACGCATACCGCGCTGCCGTTACCCGACCGAGAGCTGCTGGTGGTGCTTGATGAAGCGGTGCTCGACAATCAGGACGATGGCGAGAAACTGATTTGGCTGTTTGATATTCGCGATCCGTCCAACCCGGTCAGCATCTCAACGTTCCCCCAGCCGGACGAAACGGATTACGTGGAGAAAGGGGCGCATTTCGGGCCGCACAACCTGCACGAAAACCGCCCGGGCAGCTTTATCAGCTCTACGCTGATTTTTGCCACATATCAGAATGCGGGCGTTCGCGCTTACGATATTTCCAACCCGTATCGCCCGGTGGAGACCGGCGCGCTGGTGCCGGCGGCACCGGCAACCATGATGGATACCCGGCCAGGGCGTCCGCGCGTGATCCAGTCATGCGACGTGTTTGTGGATGCGCAGGGGATTATTTACAGCACGGATTACAACGGTGGGCTGTCGGTGATTGAGTATTTGGGGTAAGGCTGGAGCCCGGTTTCCCCTCACCCTGACCCTCTCCCCGGAGGGGAGAGGGAATAAAGAGAATCCGGCGTGGGGATGTTTACTTCCACACCCTTTGAAGGCGTACCGGAGCAAGGGCGTTTTACTCCCTCTCCCTTCCAGGGAGAGGGCCGGGGTGAGGGTAAACTAGCTGTACTGCCGCACCCTGGCAATCAACTCCCCGACGCTATCAATACGCCCGGCAATCACAATCAGCGCCTTGCCGAGGGTGATGGCATGACGCAGGCAGGCGTGGCGCATCTCGTCATCGGCGATGGTATCAATATCCGCCACGTGCGACAGCCCGACGCTGCGGCGAATCAGTTCAGTGCCGCAGAAACCGATAGCATCCACCCACACTTTTTGTAAAAAAGCGCTGGCATAGCCTGGCTGCGCCAGTGCTGCATCGCGGGTTTTCTCTGCCGCCAGCGCCTGAAAACGCGCTGCGAAGGTGGTCCACAGGGTCTGGATATCATTCAGACGCAACTCGCGTGCAGCAGCGGCATCGCGAATGCCGAGATGCCCCGGCAGGCCGCAGTAGTTCAGCAGCAGGTTGCCAATGGCGGTGCCGATATCAAAGCCCATCGGGCCGAAATAACCAAATTCGGCATCGATGGCTTTCAGGCTGCCTTCGGCAACAAAAATCGAACCACTGTGAATGTCACCGTGCAACAAGGCTTCAGCCTGCGAAAAGAAACGGTGTTTGAGCGAGGCAACCGCCAGTTTCAATTGCGCGTCCTCGCGCAGGGCGGCGACATCGGCTTCCAGCTCTGCGGGGTAGTTGTTGCGTTCGTGGATCTGGTACGGATCGTTAAAGAACAGATCCTCGGTGATTTCACACATTTCCGGGTTGATAAACTGCGCCACCTGCGCTTTTTTGGCATGGGGATGCAGGTAAAAATCGCTGGTATGAAACAGGGTTTGCGCCAGGTATTCCCCCAGTTGCGCGGCTGCCTGCGGGTAGTTAACGTTATTGATCAGTTCGCCGCGCCAGATCTTATGATCGGAGAGATCTTCCATCACCATCACCGCCAGTTGCGGGTCGAAGTGATGAATTTTAACGGTGTGTTGCGGGCTGTGCTGATAATGCTCGACCAGCGTTTGCGCTTCCAGACGAGCTCTGTCCAGCGTTAACGGCCAGGATTCTCCCACGCAGCGCACGTAGGGCAGGGCCTGTTTGACGATAATGCGGCTAACGCCCTGGCGGTCGAAAATTTTGAACACCAGATTGAGGTTACCGTCGCCCACCTCCTGCGCGTCAACCAGCTCGGACGGGGTGTCCAGGCCGCCAAATTGTTGGGCGTATGCCACGGCATCGCGGGCGGTAAAGGTACGGTATTGCGACATTGCCTCGATCCTCTTTTTGCAAACAAAGCCATTTAGACGTCTATACATCCGGACTTCATCCTGACACAATACGATACAACAACGCAACAGGGATTTAACGATATGCCGTCATTACAGACTACCAGCCTGCGGGTTGTCGAAAACCAGCTCTTTATTCTCGATCAGCAGGCGCTACCGCAGGAGAAATGCTGGCTGCCCGCCACAACGGTAGAAGAACTTGTCGGGCATATTCATGCCCTGCGCGTGCGCGGTGCGCCGCTGATTGGTCTGTCTGCCAGCCTGTTGCTGGCGCTCCTGGCGGAGCAAGGCGCAGACCGCGAGCAACTGGCGCAGGCGCTGGAAACCCTGCGCGCTGCCCGCCCGACCGCAGTCAACCTGATGAATAACCTTGACCGCATGAAACTGGCGCTGGCGCAGGACGGTTTTGTCGCCGCACTGACGGCGGAAGCACTGCGTTTAATTGACGAAGACCGGCAGCTTTGCGACGACATTGCCCACGCAGGCGTTGCGCTGGTCACCCCTGGCAGTCGCTTGCTGACCCACTGCAACACTGGCGGGCTGGCGACGGCAGGTGTTGGCACGGCGTTAGGGGTGATTGCGAAAGCACACCAGCAAGGCAGGGTGGCGAATGTGTGGGTGGATGAAACCCGCCCGCTGTTGCAGGGGGGGCGGCTGACTGCCTGGGAACTGGGCGAACTGGGCGTCCCTTATCAGCTTATTACCGATTCAATGGCCGCCAGCCTGATGGCGAAGGGGCAGGTTGATGCGGTGTGGGTCGGCGCGGACCGTATTGCCGCCAATGGCGATGTGGCGAATAAAATTGGCACTTACTCCCTGGCGGTGCTGGCGAAATTCCACGGCGTGCCGTTCTACGTTGCTGCGCCGCAAACCACCCTTGACAGAGGCTGCCCGAATGGCGACGCCATTCCGATTGAACAGCGTGCGGCGGCGGAAGTGACCGGTGTGGCAGGCAGTTTTGGCGCGGTTCAGTGGGCGCCGGAAAATGCGCAGGTCTATAACCCGGCGTTCGACGTTACGCCCGCCGCGCTGATTAGCGGTTGGGTGCTGGACAGCGGCGTGGTCACGCCTGCAGAGGTGGCAAATGGGGTGTTCGCGTAGCAAGAGTCCATCTGGTTTATCGCGATTCTCACAGGGAGAAGGGGCAGTTTTTTATCCCCTCTCCGTCAGGGAAAGGTGGTCTGCCTTTCATCCCCTCTCCCCTTTGGGGAGAGGGTCAGGGTGAGGGGAAAACGGGAAAACTACGCTGCCGGGTGCAGCACCACCACATCATCTTCTGTTCGTTTCGCCTGACTCTCCGTGACACCGCCGTTGTTCTCATAGCGTGGCGGCGTGATCACCGGGTAAGCATAGCTTCCCACCTCAGTGCACTGCACCGGTTCCTGTGAACCTGCATAAAACAGATAATACGCCCCAGAGTCCGGGAAGAAGGCGAGGTTGTCGCCGTTACCAAACGTCGTGCTCCAGAACGGCACGCCCGCTTTGGTACGCCCCTGCTCTTTACCGGAGGCGACCTGGAAATGATCGCCCCACTTCATCGTGATCAGATGGTAATCAAAAAACGACACCGTCAGTGCGCCACGTACCGGGCAATTGAGCTTAATCGCGTCGTTGGCATGGGCGGTTGAGAACAGACCGAGCAGCAACAGCAGAGGATATTTCATGGTGGTATCCGTAAAACAGGGCAGGGCATGAGGGTAATCCATCACGCTGATGAAAAGCCGTTAAAAACTATGTCAGAGAAACACAAAACGAATCAGGATGTTAAGCGGCAGGGGGAAGCAGGGCGAATTATTGATTCTGTATATGATTTGTTTAATTTGACATGATAATAATTATCAAAATCATTATATTCCAACTATCGACAGGTTGTTTTTTATGCAAGGGAAATCCATCGCCAGGCTTGTTCTTTCCGTTGTTCTCTCCGCCCCGTTACTGGCTCACGCCAGTCAATATCCTCTCACCGTCACCGATTTCGATGGTCGCAGCGTCACCGTCGAACACGAACCGCAACGCATTATTTTGCAGGACGGGCGCGACATTATGGCGATGGCGTTGCTGGATCGCGACGACCCGTTTAAACGACTGGTGGCATGGAATAACCTGGCGAAAAAACAGGATGTCGCCACCTGGGAGATGCTGAAAACGCAGTGGCCGGAAGCGACCCATATTATGGATATGGGCTTTAGCGATAAGGGCAATGTCGACCTGGAAAGCGTGCTGTCGAAACAGCCGGATCTGATAATCGCCCAACTGCGCGCCAGACCTGCGCTGGAAGAGAGCGGCGTATTGCAGAAACTGACCGCGCTGAAGATCCCGGTTGTGTTTATCGATTATGAAGTCAATCCGGCGAAAGACACCGCGCCGAGTATCGACCTGCTGGGCAAAGTCCTCAACCGCGAAAGCAATGCGGCGGCGTATACCGCCTATTATCGCCAGCAACTGCACGCCATTGAGCAGAAAACCGCGACCATCAACCCGAAACCCAGCGTCTTTGTTGAAGCGCTGGCGGGGAATACCGATTCCTGCTGCTTTACCCACGGGCACAGTGGCTGGGGTGGGTTAGTTGAAGCGGTGGGCGCGAAGAATATCGGGTCGGATTTGCTGCCGGGAGCGAGCGGCTTTGTTGCGCTGGAGAAACTGATTAGCGTCAACCCGGATGTGTACATCATGACCGGCTCCAAACGCGGTAACAGCCAGGTGCTGCCGTTAGGGTTGAATGTGTCGCCGGATGAGGTGAACACCCAGGCGCAGGTGTTGTTACAGCGCACCGGCGTCAGCCAGATCCCGGCGATAGCGGCGAAACGGGTTTACGGCGTTTATCACCACTTCTACAACCATCCGTACAATATTGTCGGCATGGAATATCTGGCGAAAGATATTTATCCGCAGGCTTTTGCTGATCTCGACCCGGATGCGACGTACCATTACATCATCAAAAACTTCACCAAACTGCCGGACACCCCCTTCGTGTATAGCTGGCAGCAGGGCAAATAAGCGTTATGAGTTCCACCATTGAATCGGGCGAACAGAGGGCCGACATTACAGCCGACGGCCTGATGCTCAGCTATCGCGGCATCATCCGCAAACGTATCGGCCTGCTGGCGCTGCTGGTGGCGCTGATTATGGCCTCGATGCTGCTGGATTTTACCCTTGGGCCGTCAGGCTTACCGCTGAACGTGCTGTGGCAAACGCTGGTCGACCCCGGTAGCGTGAATACCGGTACGCAGGTGATTGTCTGGGATATCCGCCTGCCCTATGCGCTGATGGCGATTGTCGTCGGTTTAACGCTGGGACTGGCGGGGGCGGAGATGCAGACCATCCTCAATAACCCGCTTGCCAGCCCGTTTACGCTCGGCGTCTCTTCGGCGGCGGCCTTTGGCGCAGCGCTGGCGATTGTGCTTGGCATTGGTCTTCCCGGTGTGCCTGCGCAGTGGTTTATTTCAGCGAATGCGTTTCTCTTTGCGTTGCTGGCGGCGCTGCTGCTGGATGGCATCACCCGCTGGACGCAGGTCGCGACCTCCGGGGTGGTGCTGTTCGGTATTGCGCTGGTCTTTACTTTTAACGCATTGGTGTCGATGTTGCAGTTTATCGCCAACGAAGACACCTTACAGGGGCTGGTGTTCTGGACCATGGGCAGCATTGCCCGCGCCTCGTGGGAAAAACTGGGCATTCTGCTGCTGGCGCTGGCGGTGATTGCACCGCTGTCGATGCTCAGTTCATGGAAGCTGACCTCCCTGCGTTTGGGGGAAGATCGCGCCATCAGTTTTGGTATTAACGTGCGCCGCTTGCGGCTGGCGACGCTGCTGCGCATCAGTATTCTGTCAGCGTTATCGGTGGCGTTTGTCGGGCCTATCGGTTTTATCGGGCTGGTGGCACCGCACATTGCCCGAATGCTGTTTGGCGAAGATCACCGCTTCTATCTGCCTGCCAGCGCACTGCTGGGCGCTCTGGTGTTATCGCTGGCGTCTATCGTTTCCAAGAACTTGATTTCCGGCGTCATTATCCCGGTCGGCATCGTGACATCGCTGGTCGGCGTACCGTTTTTCATCACCATCATTGTGCGCCACCGGGGGAGTGTATGAACCGACAACATGGTTTGAGCCTGCGCGGTTTTGGTGCGGGCTACCCTCAACGACAGATTATTGCGAACCTCAATATTCCGCTCTTGCCGCGCGGCAAAGTGACGATTTTGCTCGGGCCGAATGGCAGTGGCAAATCGACCCTGCTGCGGGCGATGGCCGGGTTAAACCGCGCGCAGGGCGAACTGCGTTTGGACGGGCTTGACCTGCTTAGCCAGCCGTTTGCGAAGCGTGCGGAGCAGGTGGTGTACCTGCCGCAGTCGCTGCCGGCGGGTGTGCATCTGCATGTGCTGGAGTCTATTATCGTTGCGCAGCGTGCCTCCGGCGGGTTGCACAGCGCGGCGAAACAGGCGGAAGTGATGGGGCTGTTGCGACAGCTCGGTATTGAACACCTGGCGCTGCACTTTCTCGACCAGCTTTCTGGCGGGCAGAAGCAACTGGTGGGATTGGCGCAGTCGCTGATTCGCCAGCCGTCGTTACTGCTGCTGGATGAACCGCTCAGTGCGCTGGATCTGAACTACCAGTTCCATGTGATGGATCTGGTGAAGCGCGAAACGCAAAGCCGCAATATCGTTACCGTGGTGGTGGTGCACGATATCAATATCGCTCTGCGTCACGGCGATCATGTGCTGATCCTGAAACAAGGGGAACTGGTCGCCAATGGTGCGCCGGGCGACGTGATCACCCCGCAGACGCTGGCGCAGGTTTACGGGGTGCGCGGGCGCGTAGAGCCGTGTTCGCAGGGGATGAAGCAGGTGATTATTGACGGGTTGACGTAATGCTGTTGTTTTTCCCCTCACCCTAACCCTCTCCCCAGAGGGGAGAGGGAACAGTATAGGCATTTTCCCGAAGGGGAGAGGGAACAGTATAGGCACTTTCCCGAAGGGGAGAGGGAACAGTATAGGCACCTTCCCGGCGGGGAGAGGGAGCTGTATAGGTACTTTCCCGGCGTGAGAGGGAACCTTCATCTCCCTCTCCCCTCTGGGGAGAGGGCCGGGGTGAGGGGAACATCACCCCAGATCCTGCATCCATTTCCCATGTTCTTCCCCCAGTATGTGTTCCGCCATCGCTAAAAAGGCGCTCACCGCCGCCGGGCGGTGTTTGCTGCCCGGTGCCTGAATCTGCAACGTGCGCTGACTGAGCGAGGTATTGGTCATCGTCTTCAGGGTCATTGCATCAAGCCGCGCACGCCACAGTACGCTGAAGTGGCTACAGACGGTAATCGCCTGCGGTGTGTGGCGGGTAAATTCATACAGCGCAGAAAAGTTATTGCTGCTGAATGCCGGTTCGAGAAAGGTGCCCGCCATCCGGCATGACAGGTCGAATAGCTGACGAATGGTGGTGCCGGCTTCCGGCAACACCAGCGGGTAGGGGTGTAAATCATCAATCGCCACGCCAGACTGCTGCACCAGCGGATGGGCTGAGTCCAGCAACAGCAGGACCGGCGCAGGCCATGCGGCGATGATCTCCACCTCTTTTTCCGGCGCGAGGCTGAACTGAAAAGCCACATCACACTCGCTGCGCCGTATCCACTCTGCCACCTGCATCGCGCTGCCGACCTGCAAATCAAAACTGACGCCCGGATAGTGCTGGCGAAAACGCGCCAGCAGACCCGGCAGCAAATCAAAGGCCATGCCGTCGGTACAGGCGATACGCACCAGCGTTTTGCGCACGGCTTTCAGGCCCTGAATTTCCGCCAGTGCATACTCCATGTCGCGCATGCTCTTGCGCACATGGTTCGCCAGAATTTGCCCCGCATCGGTAAGGATCATGCCGCGCGCATGGCGTTCAAACAGCGTCACGCCCAGCCGGGTCTCCAGTTTCTGGATCTGTCGGCTGATGGCGGAACCCGCCACATAAAGCTGCTCGCTGGCGGTGCTGAGCGAGCCGGACGTGGCGACAGCGAGGAAATAACGCAGTTCATTGGTCAGCATGGGTGTTTCCGGTGCAGTGCCCTGAGATTGTGCAGTTTACCCTTATCAAAAAGGCAATGCCAAATTGCAATTATTATTATTGTGGCAAGGCTCTGTTCTGGTTTAGAACAAAAAGACAACAACAGACAGTTGCGCCACCGGCAGCAACATGAACAGGGTAAACACCATGACAACACAACAACTTATCGCGCAAGCGCTGGCGTGGTTTGACAGCGGTCATTTTAAAACGACGCTCGCCAGCCGGGTCGCTATTCCCAGTGAAAGCCAGCGCACCGACCGCGACGAACACCTGCTGCGCTACTACCAGGATGCGTTTATTCCCGCGTTTCGTGAAATGGATTTTCAAACGGAAATCGTGGCCAACCCGGTTAACGCCGCACGGCCCTTTTTGCTCGCCTGCTATGAAGAGGATCCGGCGCTGCCGACCGTGATGTGCTATGGCCACGGTGATGTGGTGTTTGGCGACGATGCGCGCTGGACGGAAGGGTTATCACCCTGGACGCTGGTGGAGCGCGACGGTAACTGGTACGGGCGCGGCACCGCCGATAACAAAGGCCAGCATACGGTCAACCTCGCGGCACTGGCGCAGGTGTACCACGCTCGCCAGGGGCGGCTGGGTTTTAACTGTGTCTGGCTGTGTGAAATGGGCGAAGAGATGAGCTCGCCGGGGCTGGCGGAAGTGTGTCAGCAGTTGAAAACGCGGCTGAAGGCGGATCTGTTTATCGCCTCTGATGGCCCACGCCTGAGTGCGGATCGCCCGACGCTGTTTCTCGGCTCGCGCGGCTGCGCGAACTTCCGCCTGACCATTAACGCCCGCGCCAAAGATTATCACTCCGGCAACTGGGGCGGTCTGCTCAGCAACCCCGGAACGCAACTGGCTAACGCCATTGCCAGCCTGGTGGATGGCAAAGGCGAAATGCGGATACCGGCGCTGAAGCCGCCTGCGCTAACGCCTGCCTTAAAAGCGATCCTCGCAGATATCACCCCGGCGCGCGGTAACAACGATCCACTCACCGATCCGGACTGGGGCGAACCAGGGTTGTCGGCCGCCGAGAAGCTGTTTGGCTGGAATACGCTGGAAGTGTTGTCGTTTCTGACCGGCAACCCGGCGCAGCCCATGAATGCGATCCCCGGTCACGCCACCGCCGTGTGTCAGTTGCGTTTTGTGGTCGGCACGGACTGGACAGCGCTGGAACAGGCGCTGCGTGAACATCTTGATGCCCACGGTTTTTCGATGGTTGCCATCAGCGATGTGCGCGGAACGCCGGCGACTCGCTTCGATCCGACCGATCCGCTGGTGCACTGGGCGCTTGAGGTGATGGCGGAAACCAGTAGCAGTAAACCAGCGCTGCTGCCAAACCTGGGCGGCTCGCTGCCGAACGACGTGTTCGCCGGAATTTTAGGTTTGCCGACGCTGTGGGTGCCGCATTCATATCCTGCCTGTGGGCAGCATGCACCGGATGAACATCTGCCGATTGCCATTGCCCGTGAAGGCCTGGCAATCATGACCCGTCTGTTTTGGGAGTTGGGCGAACAGGGGCGTGAGCTGCTGGCGCGTCATCGTCAACATCAGGCCGGAGGTGCGCAATGAGTACGCTTGCCCGTGAAATCGAGCAGGGCGGAGAGCGCCCGAGCCTGTATAAAACGTTGTTCGCCACCTGCATCGGTAATGCGCTGGAGTGGTTTGATATCGCGGTGTACGGCTTTTTCGCCAGCTACATTGCGCATGCGTTTTTCCCTACCGCCAACCCGACGGTGTCGTTATTGCTGGCATTTGGCAGCTTTGGTGTGGCCTTTCTGATCCGCCCGCTGGGCGCGGTGGTGCTGGGGGCGTACGCCGACAAGCATGGACGTAAGGCGTCGTTGCTGCTCTCCATTAACCTGATGATGCTGGGTGGCGCGATGATCACCTTTATGCCGGGGTATGCCACACTGGGCGTGGCAGCACCGTTGTTGATTCTGGTGGCGCGGTTGATTCAGGGGTTCTCTGCCGGTGGTGAGTTTGGTAGCTCGACCGCGTTTCTGGTGGAGCACTTCCCGGAGCGAAAAGCGTTTATCGCCAGCTGGCAGTTTGCAACGCAGGGCGCAAGCACACTGCTGGCATCCGCGTTTGGTCTCGGGCTGGCGCAGTGGCTTACCGCGGAGCAACTCAACGACTGGGGCTGGCGTATTCCGTTCGCCTTCGGTCTGCTGATTGGTCCGGTCGGCGTGTGGATCCGTCGCCATGTGCATGAACCTGCGGCCTATGCGCAGACGGAAAAACCGCGCCATCCGGTCAGGTTGTTATTCGGTGCGCAAAAACGTCTGATCGGGCTGGCGATCGGTCTGATGGTGGTGTCGACCGCGATCAACTATATGCTTAACTATGTACCGACCTGGGCGACGAAAAGTCTGGGGTTGCCGCCGTCGTCTGCCTATAGCGCCACGCTGCTGGCCGGGGTGATCCTGACGGTGGTCACGCCGATTGGCGGCCTGCTGGCGGAACGCGTCGGGCGCGTGCGCCTGCTGTGGGTGGCGCTGGTGTTGATGGCGTTTACGCTGCTGCCTGCTTTCTGGCTGACCAGCCTGAATGTGACGCCGTTGTCACTGGCGTTGTTGGTGGGCTGGATGGCGTTATTGAAATCGGTCTACTTCTCCACCATTCCGTCGTTGATGGCGGATATCTTCCCGGTGTCGACCCGCGCCAGCGGGATGTCGATCAGTTACAACGTGGCGGTCACGGTGTTTGGCGGCTTTGCGCCGTTTATCTGTACGCTGTTGATTAGTGCTACCGGCAGCCACTTCGCGCCGGGGTTATACCTGATGGTCACCGTGTTTCTCAGCGTTGCGGCGTTGTGGCAAACACAAAAAAAGCATCGCTGAAGGTCACCCCCTCCGTTGCTGAGGGGGGACTGCCAGGCTGTCGGTTACCAGCGTTGATCGGGGTTCTGCGCGTAATAGCGCAGAACCTCCTGATAGGGCGCGGTACGCTCATCGGGGTGTTGTGCGACAGACTCCAGTAACACGCTGACCGCACATTCATGTTCACCCAGGTTATACAGGCACAATGCATAAAACGGCCTGACTTCCGTCGCCTGAGGCCACGCGATCATGATCTCTTCAAACAGCGTTTTGGCTTGCTGATACTTGCCAAGGCAGCGCCAGGTTGAGGCGAGGCCAAACCGGGCTTCGAACCGATCTTCTTCATCCAGCCCGGCGTCCAGTGCGGCAAGGTAGTTGTGTTCGGCTTCCCGTTCCAGTCCCTGATTATCGTAAGACCAGGCCAGATGTAAAAAGGCGAGGGCGCGCAGTTCCGGCTCGGTGGTCAGCGCCTGTAATAGCTGGCGGCTTTGCTCATGTTCGCCCTGTTTGCGCAGTGCAATGGCGGCTTGTAACCTGGTGTCCATTATCGGGATCCGTTGATGAAGAGGATTTACGTTATAGAACAGGTGGCGGGGGTTAGCAATGCGCCCCTCCCGCTGAATGGAGAGGGGCCGCGTCAGGATGTTAGTTGCGGTAGGTCAGTTTTAATTTGCCGATCAGTTCGGTGATTTTGGCTTTCGCTTTGGCCGGGGTTTCCGCCTGCACAATAAAATACCCTAACCGGTCATCGGAGCTTTTCGGCACCACGACTTTATCGCCCGGTCTGGCGCTGATGGCAGAGCGCAGCACCGCGTGATCGTGTTGCACGCTGGCAAGGTTCTCGATGGACGCTAACACCCCGTCGCGATCGGCGCAGATATAGCCTACTGCGCAGCTCATCGGTTTCTCCACCGTAAAGTCCACTGGCAGTTTCAGCGCGTTAAACACCGCCTGGCGGAAAATATTGAGGTGGTAGGCGCCAGGGATCAGATCGGAGGTAATATTATCGCCGCCCGGTCGGCCGTTGACCTCAACGATACGCGGCCCGGTTTTGGTGTATTTCACCTCGACGTGCGCCGGGCCGTTGGTGAAGCCGATGGCTTCCAGCGCCTGGCGCGCCACTTCAACCATTTGCGGTTTTTTATCTTCCAGCACGGACGTCGGGAAGATATGGAACATTTCGACAAAGTAAGGCAGCGGCGACGTGACTTTTTCGGTCACTTCCGCGAAGACCACTTCACCGTGGGTTAAGAAGATCTCCACGCTGAATTCCGGCCCTTCCAGATACTCTTCCACCAGGTACTCTTTGCGCACGCTGAAGCCCATATAGCTGGTGGTGAAATTTTCCAGCACTTTAAAGGCGTCGCGCAGTTGCTGGCGATCGTTAATAAAAAAGACGTTCTGGCTGCTGGCGGTATTGGTGGGTTTCAGTACCACCGGGTAGCCAATCGTTGCCGCCGCGTCTTCGGCTTCTCCCAACCGGTGGACGATTTTAAACTGCGCGCTTGGCACGCCGCGTTCGCTGTAGCGGATGCGGGCCAAATCTTTGTTGCGTGCCAGCGTTGCCGTTTCATGGCTGATGCAGGGAATGTTTAAACGCTGCGCCGCCTCGGCGGTGGTTGCCATGGCGTAGTCCGTTGCCGAAATCATCGCGTCGATGCGTTTATACGGGCTGCTATAGATGGCCTGGTAGATGGAGTCCGCATCGCGGATGTCGCAGACCAGCAAGTCATCGTATTCGCCTTCATAACCATAGAGCTGTGGATTGTCTTTCGCCGAAACCAGCACAACAACGTAGAAACCTGCTTTGTGCGCCTCGCGGGCAAAACTGACACCGAAGAAACTCGGTTCAACCAAAAAAATGACTTTTTTATCTGACATAGTCGTTACCCCTGTAAATTTTCAGGATGCTTTTTTGAGAGCAACAGTTGATTAAGAACAAACATGACGAATCCCGCCCCCATCATCAGCGCCATGATCACAATGCCAATCATTGCGCCATGCTGATCGAGGTAGGACCCAATAAACAGTGAGAAGAGGCACTGGCAGATCAGCGAAATACCGATCCACACCGCCATCGAACGCCCCATGTAATCTTTTGGCACGGTTTGCATCAGCAGGGAGTTCATTAAGATACGCAGCGAAGAGTTGCACAGGCCCAGTAACAGGCTGCACAGATATAAATTAAAGACGAAGCTGTTCTGGCTGAGGAATAACAGGTTGATGCAGGCCAGAACAAAGAATGCGCTGATTAATTTACGGGCGTCCAGTTTCATGGCCAGCGACGACATCATGATCCCGGAAAGCAACCCGCCAATGCCGTAAGACATATCCGCAAAGCCGAAAGTGACGCTATCCCGTTGCAGGGTATTGTTCACGTAGTCCGGCAGCACCACGTTATAGATCATGGTGACAATCAGCGGCACAATCGATACCACGCCAAGCACGAAAATTCCCTTATTTTCATAGAGAAATGACCAGCCGCGGCGCAGCATTACGGTGTAATTTTCGCTGTCGGTTTCACGGGAGACGGCACGGTACTTAATCAGGTTAATGGTGATGGCGCTGAAGACAAACATCAGCGCATTTACCAGCAGAATGGCGTTAAAGCTGAAGTATTTATAAATAAACCCGGACGCTGCCGCCGCAAGAAACATCCCGACCTGCAAGCTGATCTCCAGCAGAGAGTTGCCGGTGACATATTTTTTCTCTTCGAGAATCTCCTGCAGGAAACTGCGCGAAGCCGACATATACACCGTCCAGCCGACGCCATTAATAATGGCGAACGCGTACAGGTAGTACATATTGAAATCGAAATTCGACAGCATGACGAACAGCAGCAGCAAAAAGAGCGCACGAATAGCATGGGTGAAAAAGATCACGGTCTTACGGTTATATTTATCGGTGATCACCCCGGAAAAGAGGGAGGCCACAAACCCTGCGATCACGTTCACCGCCAGTAAGATACCGACATATTGATTCGACCCGGTTTTCATCAGCACAAACCAGTTGGCCCCGATCGTCGCCATTCCGACGCCAAACCCTGAAACGATGTCAGAGAGAAAAAACGCCCGGAAACGCGGATCTTTTAAAATGGCAAAGCTCGTGCTCATACATGCTCCTTGGCATAAATAATGTCTTTTATGGTGGTGAGTAACCTTTCAAGAGAGAAGTTCAGGCCCGCCAGTACGTCGTCCTGGCTGCCGCCATACTGTGGCCAGTCATCGTTGGGGGTGTAAGAAAGCACTTGTTTATGCGGCATGCTGAGCGCCAGTTCCGCCGCCACGCTGCCCGCGCGGCGATGTTCTTCCACCACCACCAGCGGGCCGGGAAGCCGGGCGATATCCGGCATGAGGTGGTGCAGGGAGGCGTTGTCCACATAGCACAAGTGCAGGTGATTGATTTCGCCCAGCTCCTGTTTGGCGGCGATGCACAATTGCGTGGCTTTTTCGCCCACCGAGACAAGCGTAACCGGGTGGCTGGCGCGATAACCCTGCTCAACGATCAGCGTGTCGAATTCCGCCGAGCGTTCAAGATCGGGGTAAACGTCGTTGCGCCCCAGCCGGATATAGCAAGGCTCGCTACCGTGGGCGGCGTTGCGCAGCACCTGCCGTGTTTCGGTTTCGCCATACGGACAGGCGATACGGATACCGGGGAACAACCGCACAGCGCCGACATCTTCAAGGCTGTGATGGGTGGTGCCAAACCAGCCGCCAGAGACGCCGCCATACGCGCCAATCACGGTGATCGGCTGGCCCATATAGCCAAGCGACAGCTTGATCGCCTCCGCACAACGCAGCGCGGCGAACGGCGCGAAGGTGGTGAAAAAGGGTTTGAACCCGGCAGCGGCAAGCCCGGTGCACATATCGATGGCCGCCATCTCGGCGATGCCGATATTGTAAAAACGGTCCGGAAAGCGCTGTTGAAAAGGGTGATTACGCCCGCCGAGATCTGCCTCCAGACACACTATTTTCGCGTCTTCCTGCGCGCAGTTAACCAGTTCATCCTTGCACGCGTCTCTACCTGACAGCATCGGTGAGCCTCCTTTTCCATTTGATTGCCTGATGAAGCTTCAGCCTGGCGTAGTGGCAGGACGGGTTGCCTTCCAGCTCGGCAATGCCTTTGCCTTTCACCGTGTTGGCGATGATCACCAGCCCGCGGTTTTGCCGGGCGGAAAACGCCTGCTCCAGTTGCCCGAAGTCGTGGCCGTCAATTTCCACCACATCCATGCGGTAAGAGGCAAAACGCGCTTTGATATCGGCGATGGGGGAGATATCCCGGACATAGCCATCGTTTTGTGCGCCATTGTTATCAATGACATACACCAGGTTGTTGATCTCCTGCGCGGAAAGCACCTGTAGCACTTCCCAGCACAACCCCTCCTGCAACTCGCCATCACCGCCAATCGCCACGGCAATGCCGTTGCTGTTCAACTGACGCTGCGCCAGCGCCCAGCCTGCGGCATAACCGATGCCGTGCCCGAGGCTGCCGGTAGAGAAACGAATATGCGGGATTTTATGGTTCGGGTGGCCGGTCAGCAGCGAATCGCTGCGGCCATAGTGTTCCGCCGGGTTGGTGTCGCTGTAACCGAGCACGTACAGTGCGCTATAGAGCGCGGCGGCGGCGTGACCTTTGCTCAGCACCACGCAGTTATGCTCATCCGCCTGGTAGCGGTTAAGGGCGTAGAGCAGAATATCGATGACTGACAGCGAGCCGCCAATATGGCAACCCACGTCGCTGGCGGCGATATCAATAATCACGCCGCGCGCCTGGGCCGCCAGTGCGGGCAGTTCATGCAACGAGGCCATTACTTCTCCCCTCCATTCAGCCGCATCCAGTTGACAACGGTCTCCTGCAAAATGCGCCGCGACAGCAGCACATCGTCGGTGTAGTTGATCTCTTTGTCGGTATGATCAAGCGCGGAATCACCGGGGCCATAGGCGATGAACGGCACGTTGCGCCAGCTTGTTGCCAGCGTATTCATATCGCAGGTGCCTTTTTTCACTACCGGGCGCGGTGGCGTGTCCGTCAGTACGCGACTGAAGGCCTGGTTAAGCGCGCGGTAGAGCGGGTTGGTGCGTGACGATTTATAGCCCGGCGTGCTGCGCTCGATCTCCACCGTGAGCCCATCGCCGCTCAGCGCAAGCAGCGGTTCGATATAGCCAGGGCGCGCTTCCGGCGAAACGCGGAAATTGATCACCAACTGCGACTCTTCACAGGAAAGCGCGTGGCGATGGGTGATGCCGATGATGTTGGAGATATTGTTGCTGTCAAAATCGTTCATCACCGCCCGCAGTGCGCCAGCGGCTTCATAAACGTGCTCGATAGAGGTTTTCGCGTCCCGTGCGGCGGTGTGCTCCATGCCTTTGCGCACGGTCACTTTGATCTTCAGCAGGCCATAATAACCAATGGCAACGTGCATCACGCCGCTGGGTTCGCCAATGATCACCGCGTTGGCGGGGTAGTTGTCGCGCACGTAGTAAGCGCCTTTCGAGGAGGAGACCTCTTCTTCGGTGGCGCCCACCACCAGCAAACGCGCGTGAGGCGGCACCTCAACCTGTTGCAGAACGTCGATAAAGTTCGCCAGGCAGCCTTTCGCGTCGACGCTGCCGCGACCGCTGACAAAATCCTCGCCCGCGTCGCTGCGCCACAGTCCCGGTACGGTATCCAGATGGCCGAGCATCAGCAGGGTGTTTGGCCCGTTGCCTTTGCTCAGCACCAGGTTGCCTGCAGGGTCAATCTGCGCATCGATGCCGCTACCGGCCAGACGCTGAGACAGAAAGTTCGCCAGCACCGACTCGTCGCCGGAAATGGACGAGATATTGACCATCATATTCAGCAGGCGCATCGGCTCGCTGACGCCGGTGCCGCGCCAGAACCAGGTGGCGGCGGCAGAGAGTGAGTGCGGGCCATTGATGGCGATATCGCAAACGCCCTGTTGCAGCGCGAGCTGGCAGGCGCGGACTTTCTGTTTCATCCGCCCGCTCACCACCAGTTCGTCGTCGGCGTAGACATCGAGCAAGGTGCTGGCGCTATCGTTGATGTCCCGCAGGATCCCCGCTGTACCGGTGACAAAACGCAGATGGTTGGCGTTCAGCGCCACCGCCAGGTGTGCTGCCAGCATATCGGCATCAATATTGATGTACTGACGCGCGTGGCTTTCCCAGATAGGCGGTGAGAGAAAAACAATGTCATAGCTTTCCAGCAGCGCGCGTAAGACGGCGGTTTTTGCGTCGTTGAATCCACCGTAAAGCGAGTCGCGCACAATGCGGCTGCGCCCGCCTTCGGTGATTTTCAGTGGCTTACCCATCTTTCCGGTCACCAGCTGATTGTCGCCAGCGACCTGGTAATAGGCGGAAAAATCCAGCGTTTGCGCCGCAAGACTAATCAGGTTGCCAATGCGCTCGCGGTAGGCTTTGAGGATCACGTCCATGTGCTCCGGGCTGCAATAGCGCACCCGATCGCCGTTCGCCAGCGGCAGATACGCCACGTCGATCTCCTGGTGGCGGTACTCCCGTTCGATAGCCTCCGCGCCGCCGCAGATCACCAGTACCTTACCGCCGGCGCGGCTGATTTCCATCACTTCGCGGAAAAAACCACTGCCGCTGTACAGGGTGCTGCTTCCGGCTTTGATGACGTAGAGATTATCCATTATGGCCACCCGGCTTCGTTAAGATGATCCAGCCCGGCAAACGGCTCCAGGCCGAGCCAGAGATTTGCCGCCTGCACCGCCTGGCCCGCTGCGCCTTTAAGCAGGTTGTCCAGCGAACAGAGACTGAGGCACTTATCACCCTCAACCAGCGTGGCGACCTCGGCGTGATTGGTGCCGCAGACGGTTTTCAGCATCGGCACCTGGCCGTTTTTCAGGTAGTGAACAAACGGCGTCTGCTGGTAGTGGGAGAAAAACGCCTGACGCACATCCGCCGCCGTACAGCCCGGTTTGAGCGTGCTGTAGGCGCTGACGTAGATCCCTCTGGCGGTATCGAGGCTGAAAGCCGCAAAGGTGATGTCCAGCGGATCGGCGGTCAGCTGCTGTAATTTCGCCACTTCCGGCCCGTGACGATGGTTGAACGCTTTGTGCAGGCGGAAATTGTGTGAGCGTTCGGCATGGGTTTCGGCGCTGCTTTTCCCTGCGCCGCTGGAGCCGGTTTTCGCATCAACGATGATATTGCCCGCCACCAGTTGTTTGCTGACCAGCGGCCACAGCGCATAGAGCGAAGCCACCGCCATACAGCCAGGCAGGTTGATGAGGGTCGCTGCCGGGTCGGGCGTGGTGAATTCCGGCACAAAATATTGGCTGACCACCTGCGGCGGCAAACTGCCCGGCGTGGCCGGGTAGTGCACCGCGTTAATCGCCTCGTCATCAAAGCGGTAGTCGCCGCTCAGGTTGAACAGGCGCGTACAGTGTTCGCTGACTAACGACACCATTTGCGGCAGTTTGCCGTTCGGCAGGCAGGAAAAGACCAGATCGTAATGGTTGTCTTTGATGTCGCTGATGGACGAGAACTTCAGACCCGGTTTATGGCTGTGGCGGCGGAAACTGCGCATCTGGCGTTCCACCGGCAGCCCTTTTTTAGACTCCGAAGAGACAAACTGCACATCAATCTGCGGATGGGTGCTTAACAGGCGGTACAGTTCGCCGCCGACGAATCCGGAGCCGCCAAGAATGGCGGCTGTGTAGACAGTATTCATCCGAGTCGTGCATCCTTTTCGTAGGGCGGAACATCGTCGATGTGACGGGCGATCTCCGCGATGCGGGAAAGATGGCGATCCACTTTTTTGAACGCGAGCACATAGGACCGCAGTTTTTCGTACTCCACCGGCGAGCGCAGTTCGCGACACAACACCAGCGTGCTGCGCAGCATCTTCATGGCGTTAGGGAAGTCTTCATGCTGGTAGTGTTTCCGCTCTGCCAGGAAGAACGGGAAGCCTTTGCCAAACCCTTTCTGGTTCTGGAAGGGGAGATGGAAGGGCAGCAGAGTGTTTTGCCACTCGCGGGCAAATACCCCTTCTTCATTCAGCGCCTGCTGTAATGCCTGTTTGACTTTGTGTTCCGGAATGCCAGCCAGCTCGGGCAAGTCGCAGTTGATGTTGATGCGGAACATATTGAAGCTGTGTTTCGCCCCTTCCGGGATGGCCGGGCCACGGAACAGACGCGTGGTGGCAAGCTCTGCAATCAGGTGCTGCGCATTGCGCTGGCGGATTTCATCATAGTAATCGAGACGCGCGAGCTGGCTGATGCCAAAGGCCGCCGCTACCCAGGACATGCTGTAATCCAGGCCGGATTCTTCGAGGAAAGCGCAGGCGCGTTGGTAGCTGCTGCGCTCTTTAAAGAAAGCAATACCGGCTTCGCCGCCGAGCGGGAAGTTTTTATCCGCCATCAGGCTCTGCCCGGCGGCATCGCCAAAGGTGCCGCAATGGCGTCCCTGCCAGCTTGCGGAGTGCGCATGGGAGGCATCTTCAACTAACGCCAGATTATGCCGCTGGCAGAATTCCGTCAGGGCATCGAGGTCCGCAGGCAGGCCGTGCACATGCACCGGCATCACCGCCTTGGTGCGGGGCGTGAGTTTTTTCTCCAGTTGCGCCGGGTCGATACACCACGTTCCGGGAGTAATATCGACAAAAATCGGGATCGCTTTGGCGGCGACAATCGCCTGCGCAGTCGCGATAAAGGTAAAGGCGGGCACCAGCACTTCATCGCCGGGTTTCACGCCTGCGCCAATCAGCGCCAGATGCAGGCTGGACGTCCCGCTGGCGGTCGGAATGGCATACGCCGCGCCCACGCGCTGGCGGTATTTCTCTGCGAACTCTGCCACCACATCCTGCGGTGATTGCTGCACAGAGATCATCATCTGGAACAGATCTTCTTTGGTGATATTCGGGAAAAGGGTTTTACGGTTGGCTTTGGGAATGACCGGCGCATCGCCATCGAGTGCCAGATTATGGTCAACCACGCCATCCTCTGGCATGGCCAGCGGCGTCATAATGAAATCGGTCTTCATTTATTTAACCCCATTTTAATAAGCGACATTTTGATGCACGCGCCGACCAGCGGACTGAGGCGGAAGTTAAATTGCAGACCTGGCTGAATTTCTTTTTCTGTTTCTTGCTGAGTCCACATGGTGCGTAAATCAAAAGCGCCAAAGATTTTTAAGCGTTCCGCTTTTTTATAAATGCTCTCTGAGTTGGTCAGTAAGACTGCGCAGGGTCCAAAGCCCAGCCCGGCAAAGTCAATAATATTGACCGGCTCGTCGTTATGACATGACGTGCCTGTGCCGGCGAGGTTGTCCCAGCTTGCGGTATGTAAAAGATAAGGTCTGGCTAATAAATTATCGTGGCCAATTCCCAACCATTTCAGTAATTTCTCTTGCTGCTCATCAAGGGTACGCTGATTGGTCTTTCCACCGTAAACAATATCCTGACCCCAGAGCGCGCCAATCACCGCGCCGCTGATGCTGTTGTAGGTGACTGCGTACTTTTTGCCGGATGATTTTTTTAAAATATTCTCCAGGCCTTTCAGTTCGCTTTCATTTTTCTCGATACTCATAATTACGCCCGAGGTTAACACTCGTGCTAAAACGAATGAGACCTGGAAATGCTGTGTTGCTAATTCATGAGTTCCTTGAGACTGCATAATTCCACCTTATTTACTCAATTGAGTTGATGGTATATCTGGCGATAAGTGCAGCGACATCAACCTGATGAATTTTCCATGATTTGGCAAATTCGGGATTCTGGTTGACTTCGCAGACAACATATTGTCCGGTGCGTGTGTTAAACATTAAATCCAGACCGTAAACGCCTTCACCCAATACCTGGATAACGGCGTGGCTCAGACGCGTAATGTCATCGTCAATGGCCAGCGGAATAATGTCTGCGCCGAGGTGTGTATTGGTTTTCCAGTTATCTTCTGAGACCCGCTTTATGGCTGCAACGGGCTGGTCGCCAACAATCACCACCCGGATATCGAAGTTATCCTTTTCGATATATTCCTGAACCAGTACCGGCAAGTGCTGCCCTTTGAGATCCACGGATTCTCTGGCGGCCAGCCAGACCGCCAGGCTTGCCGGACTGTCGATCAGCGTCACGCCGCGACCCCAGGAAGCATTGACGGGCTTGATCACAAAGCGGTTGCCAAACTGCGTCAGTAGTCCGTCGAGATCGCGGTAATGATGAACAACCCGCCAGGCTGGCACCGGGATTTCATGCCGGGAAAAAAGTACCGACTGCAATCCTTTGTCCGTACAGATTTCAATCGCGTGGCGTGAATTAATGGCTTTAACGCCCGCGGCTTCAATATAGCGGGCGCGTGCCAGAGCCGTGCTCTGTGAAAGGCAGCGCACCAACGCAATATCGTAGTGTTTTACATCCTGTACGTTCCATGAAGACTGTTCAGAAATAATTTCTACATCTGCGCCCTCGTGCTGTAAAAATTCGACGATGCGCTTTTCTTCTTCCCTGATTTTGGTAACAAATAATAAGACGGAGGGTTTGCTTTCCATTATTCGCCCCAGTCTTCTTCCACCTCTGGTGCAAATTCCAGGTGATAGCCATTGCTATCTTTCACTAATTCATGTTCCTGGCCACAGGCGCCGCATTCAACAATTTCACCAACCAGAATATCGTCAACAACGTCAACAGAAGATGAGCAGGTCAGGCATTTAAATGCTTTCATGATAATTCCCTTAAGATAGATTAAATAATGAAGTTGCTTTCGAAGTAATTCTTAATGGAAAGAATAAACTCGTGTTGTTCCTCAATTTCTCCGACGCGATCGGCTTCACCTTTGAAGGTGTGGCACAGCGACATGCCGAGAAATTCGCAAATGTATTCAAACTGGGTGGTAATAATGTCCGCTTTGTGTTGCGGATTATCGCCACCGATCACAATCAGGACGATTTTTTTACCCTGACAGCGCTGGCGAAAGTCGGGAATTTTCTTTAATGATTCAGAGAATCGATCGATGAAAATTTTCATCGTTCCCGAAATGCCATACCAGTAAACCGGGGAAACAAAAACGGCCACGTCGCTGTGCAGAAATTTATTGATCAAATAATCGTAATCATCGGTGACGGGCTTATATTTGAGATCGGTTTCCCGATAATCTTCATACTGTGTGATAGTAAAGTCTTTAAGGCGAAACGCCTCAGCGTCGAAGCCGCTAAACACTTTTTCAACGATAACGGAACTGTTGCCCGGATAGCGGGAGCTACCATTAAATACTACAAATTTACTCATGCGCTTAACCCCGAACCACTGCGGTGAATATCACTGATAATCGTGATGGGAATGCGTCACACATAAACCGTGGCGAGTACCGCCATCTCGTCTTGTGCTGCTGGCATTATTAGGCAAAAACCAGGAGGGGATAAATAGTCATTCTTTTTATTGATTTATTACTGTCAGTTTATAATCATGCGAATACTGACGGTCGGAGTATCGAAAAATGGACTACCTGAAAAGCGTTGAAGCGTTCATCCTTTCTGCGGATAAAGGCAGTTTCACCGCCGCCGCGGAGGTGATGTGCATTACCCCTGCAATGGTGGGCAAGCACATTCGCGAGCTGGAGAAGCGGCTCGGTTGCCAGTTGATCCACCGCAGTACCCGACGCCAGGGGCTGACCGGCGCAGGGCAACGTTTTTACGCGCACGGTATTCAGATCCTCTCCGCCGTGCACGAAGCGGATACCATTGTTCATCGCCTGAATGATGAAGTGGCGGGCGACCTGCGCATCAGCGCGCCAGTGGCGTTTGGCAACCGCGTGCTGACACCGGTGTTAACGCCTTTCTTACTGCGCTACCCGGAAGTGAATATCGATCTGGTATTGACCGACCGGCGTGTTGACCTGATTGAAGAGCGTTTCCAGATTGCCATTCGCATTGGCAATGTGCGCGATGAGGGGTTAATCGCCTTGCCGATGCCCCCTTATCGCATGCTGCTGGCGGCATCGTCCGCCTACCTTGAAGCCTACGGCACGCCGAAGACGCCTGAAGATCTGGCGAAACATAACTGCATCAGTTTTACCCAGTGGCAATCAAACCATTTCTGGCAAATGGAAGGGCCGGGAGGGCGCTACGAAGTGGAAATCATTCCACGGCTGATTGTGAACTCCGGTGATGCGGTTCGTCAGGCGGCACTGTCGGGGCTGGGGATTGCGTTTAATTCCGCGGTGATCCTTGAAGCCGATATCATTTCCGGCAAGCTGCACCGGGTATTGCCGGATTACACGCCGCCGATGCGACCGATGCATTTATTGCGTTTGCCCATCCGACCCGTTCCCTCCACGATCGCTGCCTTTATTGAACATCTGTCGGAAGAAAACCTGATCGGGCAGTAACCTGCGCTGACCGCCGGGCGACCACTTTCGCCTGGCTATTGCTGTCGTTCCCTTCTCCTCTTTCCTTTTCTCTGTGTTGTCGCTGGCGCATGTTTTTTCAGTTTCGGCGCGGAAATATTCACTTTACATTTTGTTTTTGATAATGATAATCGGTATCAAATTGTTTCTTATTGTTGTTATTTGATTTTATTACGGAATGATCCCCTGCGGTTGTGGGGGAATAGAAGAATGAGGATAGCTTGCATGAGATTTTCCCCGCTGTACGGCGTGCTCTCATTGGTCATCGCCGCTCCGCTTTATGCGCAGAGTGGAACGGGCGATAACAGTGACGAAATGATTGTGACCGCCACACGAACCGACGGTTCGCGCAATGATTCCCCCCAGGTCATCAAAGTCATCACCGAACAAGAGATCGCGCAGCAGCGTCAGGTCACCTCTGACACGTCGCAGATCCTCAGTAACCTGATCCCGTCATTTTCTCCGCCGCGGCAAAAAATGTCCGGCAGCGGGGAGACGCTGCGTGGCAGAACGCCGCTGGTGATGATTGACGGCATTCCGCAATCTAACCCGTTGCGCCCGACAGGACGCGAAATGCACACCATTGATGCGTCGATGATTGAGCGGATTGAAGTGATCAAAGGGGCCAACGCCAGCAACGGCGTAGGAGCCACCGGCGGGGTGATCAACATTATTACCAAACGTGCAAAGCCGGGTACGGTGAACCAGCACGTCAGCGTGGAAACCACCACGCCAACGGCGGCATTCGATCGCGATACGCTGTCGTACAAAACCAACTACAGCATCAACGGCAGCGAAGAGTACATCGATTACCTGTTTGCATTGAGCTATGAAGATCAGGGCCTGTTCAAAGACGCCAATCATCACGCCATTGGTGTTGATAATACGCAGGGCGATTTGATGGATTCCCGCGCCTGGGATCTGCTGGCGAAAGTGGGCTACTGGCTGGATAACGATCAGCGCGTGCAACTGAGCCTGAATCGCTACCGCCTGAAAAACAAAGATAACTACGTCAGTGTGACCGGCGATCGCGAGGCCGGTATTGTCACCACGTCGGTGAAAGGCAACCCGGAAGGCGTCGCGCCGCATAACGATGTCTGGACGGTTGGCACCACCTACGATAATTACAACCTGGCGGGCATGAAGCTCAATGTGCTGGCGTATTACCAGCGCTACGAAGCGCTGTTTGGCGCCACCAACTCCTCGTCATTCCAGGATCCGAACATTGCGCCCCTCGGCACGCTGTATGACCAGACGCGGGCGTACACCGATAAGTACGGTAGCAAAATTGCCCTGACCAAAGACGACATCTGGGACGATCGCATTAAGGCGACGGTCGGTTTCGACACGCTGTTTGATAACTCCAAACAGGATCTGTGGGGCACCGGGCGCACCTATGTGCCGGAAATTAATTACACCGATCTGTCGCCGTTCCTGCAACTGGAGTACAGCCCGGTGGCATCCGTCAAACTTAGCGGCGGTGTGCGCTATGAATATGCGCGGCTCAATATCGACAGTTACCAGACGGTATGGGCCAACGATCGCGTCACGGTGGAAGGCGGCAATCCGTCGTTCGATCAAACCCTCTACAATGCGGGCATTGTCTGGACGCCGGTTGAACCGCTGAGCCTGTTCGCCAGCTACAGTGAAGGTTTCACCGTGCCGGATGTCGGGCGCGTGTTGCGCGGTATAGACACGCCGGGCGTCAAACTGGATGATTACTCCGGTCTGCAACCGATCGTCACCAAAAACAGCGAAGTGGGCTTCCGCGTGCAGCACGCGCCGTTTGATTTTGAAGCCAGCTATTACCAATCCACCTCTAAACTGGGCAGCCGCGTAGAGCTGCTCAACGATGCCTTTGTTGCCCGCCGTGAGAAAACCGAAATTGACGGCGTGGAACTGAGTGCGGGCTATACGCCAAATGCGGACCACAAATTTACCGTCTCCTGGTCGCATATGCGCGGGCGTTACGACAGCGACAACAACGGCAGCCTCGATGCGAAGCTGGACGGCCTGAACATCGCTCCGGACCGCATCATCGCTAACTGGTCGGCAAACTGGAACGCGGAACTGACCACCTTCCTGCAGGCCAACTGGGCGCTCAGCAAGTCGTTTGATGACGCGGAGAAAGACTTCTCCGGCTACGTGCTGGTGGATGCGGCGGTCGGTTATAAACTGCCGTACGGTCAGCTCAGCCTGGGGATTTCTAACCTGCTGAATAAACAGTACATCACCTATTACTCACAGAGTGCATCCGTGGATGAGGATCGCTACTTCGCCGGGCGTGGGCGTACCGCAACGCTGGGCTACAGTCTCGATTTCTGACCCGCGTCGCCTCTGAAAAGGGGCGACAGCACGGATTGACGATGATGACTCCTGATTATTGCTCGCTGCGACGCAGACGATTACTCCAGGCACTCTTGCTTGGCGGTTTGTCGCCGTCGCTGTTTGCCGCCACGCCCCGTTTACCGCGCGTGGTTTCTCTGTTCCAGGGCGCGACGGACAGCCTGGTGGCGCTCGGCGTAACGCCGTGCGGCATCGTTGAGTCGTGGGCGGAAAAACCGGTGTACCGCTATTTGCGTCCGATGTTGTCCTCGGTGGCGCAACTGGGGCTGGAAACGCAGCCCGCGCTGGAAAAAATCGCCATGCTGCAACCGGATCGCATCGTTGCGTCGCGTTTTCGCCACCAGGATATCGTCCCCGTGATGGCGAAGATCGCCCCGGTGACGCTGCTGGATGATGTGTTTGAGTTTAAAAAAACGCTGACCGTGGTGGCGGATGCACTCGGCCTGAGCCCTGCCGCTGCGATGTTACTGCAACACTGGGACAGCCGTGTGGCGACGATCAAGGCCTTAATGGCGCGGCAGTTTTCCGCGCAAAACCCGCCGCAGGTCTCGGTGATTGAAGTCCGTCCGGACCACATCCGCAGCTATGTGGCGCACAGTTTTCCCGGCTCGGTGATGTCGGAACTGGGCTTTACGTGGAATGCGCAGGCGGCGCAAACCCGTAGCGCCTCGCTGCGCTTCTCCACGCTGGAGAACATCCCGCTGCTGGACGCGGATCTCTTTTTCATCCTGCTGCGCGCCAACAGCCCGGCCATTGACCGCCAGTACCGGCGATTGATTACCCACCCGCTGTGGCAGCAACTGCGGGCAGTACAAGCCCGGCGCATTATGACGGTGGACAGTGTGCCCTGGAGCCTATCCGGCGGCATTCTGGGGGCCAACCACATACTGGATGATGTTGAGCGTTTTGTGCGCGGGGAGGGGCCATGAAGTTTCTGCTCTGCGCGCTTTTGCTGGGAGTACTGGCATTGCTCAGCATGATGGCGGGCGCTGGCTGGTACACCCCGTCGCAGATTGCCGCTGCTCTGTTGCACCCGGAGGCGACCCGCGCGGCGGATACCATTATTCAGACCTCGCGTTTGCCGCGCACGGTACTGGCGATGTGCGTGGGCGCGTTTCTGGCGGTCGCCGGAGCGCTGATGCAGGCCTTAACCCGTAACCCGCTGGCTGCGCCGGGGCTGTTTGGCGTGAATGCCGGGGCGGCGCTGATGATTGTGCTGGCCGGTACGCTGTTTTCCATTGGCGACCCGTGGATCACTCTGCTGCTGGCGTTTCTCGGTGCGTGTACCACCGGCATGCTGGTGTGGTTTGTCAGCAACGTCAGCAATGGTCAGCTCAATCCGCTGCGGCTGGTGCTGGCCGGGGTGGCGATCACCGCGCTGTGTAACGCTTTCACCCAGGCAATCCTCGTTATTGATCAGCAAAGCCTCGATACGATGCTGTTCTGGCTGGCGGGCAGTCTGTCCGCCAGTGATGCGACGCGGCTTTATCCGCTGCTGTTGCCGGGCGCCGGGCTGGTGGTGATTGCGGTGCTGTTCGCGCGGCAGATGAATGTACTGAACGCCGGGGAAGCGATCGCCCGCGGGCTGGGGCAGAACATTGCCCGGGTGCGGTTGATTGCCAGTGTGCTGGTGGTTGGCCTTGCAGGCTGCGCGGTGGCGCTGGCCGGTAATATCGGCTTTGTCGGGCTGATGGTGCCGCACATTGTTCGCCAGATCTTTGGCAGCGATTTACGCCGGACCTTACCCGCTTGTGCGCTGCTGGGGGCGTTACTGCTGCTGGCGGCTGATATTGCTGCCCGGCTGATCATTGTGCCGCAGGAGGTGCCGGTTGGTGTGATGACCGCACTGCTGGGCGCACCGTTCTTTATCATGCTGGCGCAGCGAAGGGGGAGCCATGCGGGGTAATCCGGTGTTGCGCTGGGGTGCGTTTTCCCGCCAGTCCGCGCGCGGGCGTATCCCGTTGGTGCTGAGTTGCCTGCTTGTGACGCTGGTGCTGGCGCTGGTGTCGTTAAGCATTGGCGATGTGCTGCTGCCGCTTTCGCAGACGTTCACACTGTTGCTCAGCCCGGATGCGTCGCCGCAGAGTTTTATTCTGCATGAGCTGCGTTTACCGCGCGTGGCGCTGGCGTTACTGGCAGGTGGCGGCCTTGGCATTGCGGGGCTGATTATCCAGATGCTGGTGCGTAACCCACTGGCCTCGCCGGATACGCTGGGGGTCACCACCGGAGCCAGCGCGGGTGCGTTGATCTGGCTGGCGGGCTTCAGTGTGCAGTATGGCAGCGGCATGTTGCCTTATGCGGCGATGGCCGGCGCAGCGTGCGCGGTGGGGCTGGTTTTTCTGCTCAGTTGGCGCAAAGGGCTCACGCCGCTGCGGCTGATCCTGACGGGAGTCGGCGTTTCGGCGCTGGCAGGCGCGATTGTGTCGCTGGTGCTGGTGTTCAGCCCGCTCACCACCACGCTGTCGGCATGGGTCTGGCTGAGCGGCAGTGTGTACGCCGCCACGTGGGAAAAAGTGTTGCACCTGATTGCCGTCTATCTGTGGGCGGTTCCGCTGCTGTTTTGTCTTATCCGTTACCTGAACGTGCTGCAACTGAATGATGAGCAAGCGCTGGGGTTGGGGATTCGGGTAAACGCGATACGCATGTTGCTGATGCTCGGCAGCGTGGTGCTGGCGGGTGGCGCGATTGCGCAGGTGGGCGCGATGGCGTTTGTCGGGTTGATCGCACCGCACATTGCCCGGTTGTGGGTGCGTAACGGCTTTGTCGGCCAGGCCTGTGTGGCGGTAAGCGGCGGAGGCGTGATGGTGATGATTGCCGATCTGGCAGCTCGAACGCTGTTCCGGCCCGCCGATCTCCCGGCCGGGATTTTTGTGGCGCTTGCTGGTGCGCCATTCTTTTTGTGGCTGCTTATCCGGCAGCGGACGTAATGCAATGGGGAATCTGTGTCTCTTTCAACTGACAAGCTGAGCGTCAGCTATCAACAGCAAATGGTGATTAACGCGTTGGATCTGGCCCTGCCCGCAGGGCGCGTCTCGGTGCTGATTGGCAGTAACGGCTGTGGCAAAAGCACGCTGCTAAAAGCGATGGCGCGCCTGTTAACGCCGCAGTCCGGTCGCGTCATTCTCGATGGTCTGGATATCCATGCCAGCGCAACGCAACAGGTGGCGCAAAAGCTGGCGATCCTGCCGCAAACCCCGGTTGCACCGGAGGGGATCACCGTCCGCCAGTTGGTCAGCCTTGGGCGTTTTCCCTGGCAGAACTGGTTACGCCAGTGGTCCGAAGAGGACGATAAGCAGGTCAATGAGGCGTTGCGACTGACGGGCACTGCCTCTTTACAGCACCGCCCGGTGGATGCGCTCTCCGGTGGGCAGCGCCAGCGCGTGTGGATCGCCATGACGCTGGCGCAAGCCACCGGTACGTTGTTATTAGACGAACCCACGACCTATCTCGACCTGGCGCATCAGATTGAGATCCTCGAACTGTTACGCACGCTCAATCGCCAGCAGGGAAAAAACATTGTGATGGTGCTGCACGATCTCAATCTGGCCTGCCGCTATGCCGACCACCTGGTGGCGGTGCATGACGGGCGCGTTTACGCGCAGGGTGCACCGCAGCAGATCATGAGTGAAACACTGGTACAGGATGTGTTTAATCTGCGTTGCCGTATTATTGACGATCCCTTTTTCCACACGCCGTTGTGTATCCCTTTTCCTGGTGACTCGCATGCTGAGTCCTGAAGAGTACGCTTACCTGCACAACGCGTTTCGTCTGCGCAGCCTGGCGCAGGCGGATGAACGCAGCGTGCCCGCATCCGCCATGCTGGATGACGACACCTGCCGCGCGGTGTTGCAACGGGTGATGACGCTTATGGGCGCGCCGGATCTGGCGATTGCCGCGTCGTTGCTTGCCAAACGGCTGGCCTTTCTCGCTTCCGGCAACGTGCTGTATGCCATGACGGTGTTTGATAAAGGTCTGCCATTGTCGTTAACCGCCAGTCGACTGGAGTATGCGCACGATAATGGGGTGTGGCGCTCCTCGCTGCCGGTGGATGTTACCACCACGCAGGCCGCTTCTGGGGGGCGTGAGACGTGGCGTGCGGAGATTGTCAGCACGTTGTTTAAAGGCTATTTCGCGCCGCTGTGGCAAAGCCTGGCACGGGTGAGTGGCCTGCCGGAGGCTATCTTGTGGGAAAACACCGCCGTGCGGGTCTATTCGCTGTATCAGGGGCGCATGGAGACGCTGGATGCGGTGCAGGAACAGCGTCGGCAGGCGGATTTGCACTGGCTGCTGGAACAGGCTGAGCCGGAACAGTTTGGGCTGGCATGGAACCCGTTAAAACGCTTTCGTCGACCGTTGCAAAACAATGCAGCAGGGCAGGCGGTGCGTTTTCGCCGCACCTGCTGTTTTTATTACAAGGCATCACAACCGGTTGAGTATTGTCATAATTGCCCGCTGCTGAAAAAAAGCTAACGGGCATTTATTTTACGCTTCGGCTTCGTAGCCTAATTCCTGTGAAATTTCTTTGGCGGTATTTTGTAACGCCGCAAGCAGACGCGCTTCGCCTAATAATTCAAGGCGCGAAGTGGATAACGAAATAGAGACGGCATAAGGCACCCGACCATGAATGTCGAACACCGGAACCGCCAGGCAGGAGACACCTAACTCATTCTCTTCACGGTCTTTTGCCCATTTCTGCGCGCGGATCTCTTTCAACTCCTGTTGCATCACATCGAGCTTGTCAATGGTGTAACGGGTGAGCGGTTTAATATATTCGCGATGGCTTTTCCAGTATTGCTCCACATATTCCGGCTGACCGAAGGCCATATAGACTTTGCCCATTGCGGAGCAATATAACTCCTGATGCTGACCGATATAGGCCCGCGTTCTTAACATGCCGGTGGTCGGTTCTAATTTATAAATTAAAATCGCGTGGTCATCTTCGCGGGTGGAAAAGTTGATGGTTTCCCCGATCGCCAGATTGAGGGCTTCAAGATGGGGGGCGGCCACGTGAATAATATTCAGCGAAGACAACGCCTTTTGCCCGATGGCGATACATTTGGTGGTGAGCCGGTAGCTGCCTGCCGCGGGTGCCGGTTTGACATAGCCGCACGATTGCAGCCCCTGCAACAAACGGTGCACGGTGCTTTTGTTCAACTGAGCCAGTTCGGAAAGATGGGCTAAGGGGCAGCCATTCGGGTAGTTACTCAGAATATCCAGCAGTTGTAATCCGCGGAACAGGCTTTGACTGCCCGCCGGTTTCTCTTTTTCGTCTTGCATTGATGCGTTCTCGCTTCCTGCCGCTTTTGGACCCGTTAATTTTGCCAGCCTCAATACTAGCGCAAAATGGAACGGGCCACACAAAATCAGGTTATGTTTATAAGCCTTTGATAGTAATCAACTTCGAAATTTAAAGTGAAGCGTGGATCACACATCGGTGTTTTGTTATGTGGAATGGTATTTCGTATTTTGAAATTCAGGAGTATAAAAACAACACAGAAGTCCGATGCAACCAGGAGAAAAAGATGAAGGTTACCTTCGAAGAGCTTAAGCAATCCTTCAAACGCGTTTTGCGTTCCCGCAATGTGCGTGAAGAGACTGCCGACGCCTGCGCGGAGATGTTTGCCCGTACCACCGAGTCGGGTGTCTATTCACACGGTGTGAACCGCTTTCCGCGTTTCATTCAGCAACTGGATGCCGGTGACATCATTCCGGATGCACAGGCGAAGCGCATTGCGAACCTCGGCGCGATTGAGCAGTGGGACGCGCAGCGTTCGATTGGCAACTTAACCGCGAAGAAGATGATGGATCGCGCCATTGAACTGGCATCCGATCACGGTATTGGTCTGGTGGCGGTGCGTAACGCCAACCACTGGATGCGCGGCGGCAGCTATGGCTGGCAGGCGGCAGAGAAGGGCTATATCGGCATTTGCTGGACCAACTCCATCGCCGTGATGCCGCCGTGGGGCGCGAAAGAGTGCCGCATTGGCACCAACCCGCTGATTGTGGCGATCCCCTCAACGCCAATCACCATGGTGGATATGTCGATGTCGATGTTCTCCTACGGCATGCTGGAAGTGAACCGCCTGGCCGGGCGCGAACTGCCGGTAGATGGCGGCTTTGACGACGACGGCAAGTTAACGAAAGAACCCGGCGTGATTGAGAAAAACCGCCGCATTCTGCCGATGGGCTACTGGAAAGGTTCCGGTTTATCCATCGTGCTGGACATGATCGCCACTCTGCTGTCAGACGGGGCATCAGTTGCTGAAGTCACCGAAGAGAACAGCGATGAATACGGCATTTCGCAGGTGTTTATCGCCATCGAAGTCGACAAGCTGATCGATGGCGCAAGCCGTGACGCCAAGCTGCAACGCATTATGGATTACATCACCAGTGCGGAACGCGCGGATGAAAACGCACCTGTTCGTCTGCCGGGCCACGAGTTTACGCGCCTGCTGGAAGAAAACCGTCGCGACGGTATCACCGTTGATGACAGCGTATGGGCGAAGATCCAGGCGCTGTAAGGAGCGAACGATGCTATTCGGCCATATTTCACAGCCCAATCCCTGCCGTTTACCGGCGGCGATTGAAAAAGCGCTCGATTTCCTGCGCACCACGGATTTCCGCATGCTTGAGCCTGGCGTGGTAGAAATCGAAGGGCGCACCATATTTGCGCAGATCCTCGATCTCACCACCCGGCCCCGCGAGGAGCAAAAACCGGAAGTGCACCGCAAGTATCTGGATATCCAGTTTATGGCATGGGGTGAAGAGGAAATCGGTATTGCCATCGATACCGGTAATAACGTGATTGCGGAAAACTTGCTGGAGCAGCGCGATATTATTTTTTATCAGGCGAGCGAGAACGAATCTTTTTTTGAAATGGTGCCTGGCAGCTACGCGATATTTTTCCCGCAGGATGTACACCGTCCCGCTTGTAATAAATATCGCGCCACGCCTATTCGTAAAATTGTCGTCAAGGTGGCTATTTCTGCATTGAATTAATTCACGAATAAGCAGGAGCTAAATATGAAGCGTCATAACGCCGGTTATATTATCGGCGCGTATCCCTGCGCGCCTTCTTTTCACCAACAGGGGGAACAGCAAGAGCAGGATTTCTGGCGGCAACTGGCGGATACCCCGCACATTGCCGGGCTGGAGCAGCCGTGCCTGGAAGAACTGCATCCGCTTGGTGACGAGTGGCTGTTAACGCATACGCCGGGTGAGTGGCACATTGTCGTCACGGCGGTGATGGAAACCATGCGTCGCCGTGGCGGTGGCGAACGCGGTTTTGGTCTCGCCTCCAGTGATGAAGCGCAGCGCCGTGCCTGCGTGGCGTATTACCGTCATGTGCATGACAAGATCGCTGCGCTGAATGCCCGTTTCCCCGGCAAGGTCATCGCGCTGGAAATGCAGGCCGCGCCATTAGCAGGCAATGCCAGCGTGGAACAGGCCACCGAGGCGTTTGCCCGCTCGATCAAGGAGATAGCCAGTTGGGACTGGACGTGTGAACTGGTGCTGGAACACTGTGATGCCATGAATGCCGCTGCGCCGCGCAAAGGGTTTTTACCGCTGGAGAACGTGCTGGAAACGCTGGCGGGTTATGAGATCGGCGTGTGCATTAACTGGGCGCGTTCCGCCATTGAAGGGCGCAACACCACGTTGCCGCTGGCCCATACCCGGCAGGCGCAACAAGCCGGAAAACTGCGCGGGCTGATGTTTTCCGGTACCACGGAAAACGGCCCATACGGAGAGTGGCAGGATCTGCACGCACCGTTTGCGCCGTTCTGCCCGGAGAGTTTATTAACCGTCGACAGCGCCAACGCCTTATTTCAGGTCGCTGCGCCAGAGAGTTTGTCCTTTACCGGTATTAAATTACTGGAAATTGATGCCAACGCCAGTGTGGGACATCGCGTGGAAATATTACGCGACGGCATTAACGCCTTACATAAAGCCAGACAATAAATACAAAAATATCTGACATCGCATACCAGTTACTTTTAACGAGATGCTAATTATGAACACGTCCTCTTACTCTACATCTGCGGATATTCCGCGCCAGCGCTGGTTAAGAATAATTCCTCCTATTCTTATCGCTTGTATTATTTCGTACATGGACCGCGTGAATATCGCGTTCGCCATGCCCGGCGGGATGGATCAGGAATTAGGGATTTCTGCATCCATGGCTGGTCTCGCCGGGGGCATTTTCTTTATCGGTTATCTGTTCTTGCAGGTGCCGGGCGGCAAAATCGCCGTTCACGGCAGCGGCAAAAAATTCATTGGCTGGTCGCTGGTGGCCTGGGCGGTGATCTCCGTCCTGACCGGTATTGTCACCAGTCAGTATCAACTGCTGGCGTTGCGCTTCTTACTCGGCGTGGCGGAAGGCGGCATGTTGCCGGTGGTGCTGACGATGATCAGTAACTGGTTCCCGGATGCGGAACGCGGGCGCGCCAATGCCATTGTGATCATGTTTGTGCCGATTGCCGGTATTGTGACGGCGCCGCTTTCTGGCTGGATCATCACCGCGCTGGACTGGCGCTGGCTGTTTATCATTGAAGGTTTGCTCTCCATTGTTGTGCTGGTGCTGTGGACGCTTACGATTTATGACCGTCCGCAGGAAGCCCGTTGGATCTCCGACGCAGAGAAAAAATATCTGGTGGAGACGCTGGCCGCTGAGCAGCGCGCAATTGCCGGCAAAGAGGTGAAAAACGCCTCGCTGAGCGCCGTGCTGTCCGACAGAACCATGTGGCAACTGATTGCCCTCAACTTCTTCTACCAGACCGGGATCTACGGCTACACCCTGTGGCTGCCGACCATTCTGAAAGAGTTAACCCACAGCACCATGGGGCAGGTGGGCATGCTCGCCATCCTACCGTACCTCGGGGCCATCGCCGGGATGTTCCTCTTCTCGTCCCTTTCTGACCGTACCGGTAAACGCAAACTGTTCGTCTCCGTCCCGCTGCTGGGCTTTGCGCTGTGCATGTTCCTCTCCGTGGCGCTGAAAGAGAGCATCTGGCTGTCGTATGCGGCGCTGGTGGGGTGTGGTTTCTTCCTGCAATCGGCGGCGGGCGTGTTCTGGACCATTCCGGCGCGTCTGTTCAGCGCAGAGATGGCGGGCGGGGCGCGTGGGGTGATTAACGCGCTGGGTAACCTCGGCGGTTTCTGCGGCCCCTATGCCGTGGGCGTGCTGATCAACCTGTATAGCAAAGATGCCGGGGTGTACTGCCTCGCTATTTCGCTGGCGTTGGCGGCGCTGATGGCGCTGCTGCTCCCGGCGAAGTGCGACGCGGGAAACGTCTCAGTCAGCCCGGTCAGCACCCGTAAACGCGAAGCCTGACAACCAGCCCGGCGGCGCTGCGCTGACCGGGCAAGAGAATGACCGATTCTGTAAGCCGGATCAGGCCGTCGCCATCCGGCAATAAAAACGAGAGCACGACGATGAGTGATAAAGAGACCTTCTGGCTGGGTATCGATTGTGGCGGTACTTATCTGAAAGCCGGTTTATATGACAGCCAGGGCAGGGAGCACGGTATTGAACGCCAGTCTCTGAAGACGCTCAGCCCGCAACCCGGTTACGCCGAGCGCGATATGCGCGCGTTGTGGACAGCCTGTGCCCAGACCGTTTCGCGTTTGCTGCAACGCACCCATACCCCCGGCGAACGCATTCGCGGCGTGGGCATTTCTGCGCAGGGCAAGGGGCTGTTTTTGCTGGATAAAAACGATCAGCCGTTGGGCAATGCGATGCTCTCGTCCGACCGCCGCGCGCTGGAAGTGGTGAAGCGCTGGCAACAGGATGGCATTCCGCAACAGCTTTACCCGCTGACCCGCCAGACGCTGTGGACCGGGCACCCGGTCTCGTTGCTGCGCTGGCTGAAAGAGAACGAGCCGCAGCGTTATGCGCAGATTGGCTGCGTACTGATGGGGCACGACTATTTGCGCTGGTGTCTGACCGGCGTCAAAGGCTGTGAAGAGAGCAATATCTCGGAATCCAACCTCTACAACATGTCCCGGGGTTACTACGACGCGCGTCTGTCGCAGTGGCTGGGGATTGGCGAAATTGATGCGGCGTTACCGCCGATTGTGGGTTCAGCAGAAATCTGCGGGGAAATCACCGCTAAGGCAGCCGCCATAACCGGTCTCGCGGCGGGTACGCCCGTCGTGGGCGGTCTGTTTGATGTGGTTTCCACCGCGCTCTGCGCCGGGCTGCAAGATGAACAGCGGCTGAATGCGGTGATGGGGACTTGGGCCGTGGCCAGCGGCATTGCGGAGGGCCTTCGCGACAACGAAGCCCACCCCTATGTGTACGGGCGCTACGTTAACGACGGTCAGTACATTGTGCACGAAGCCAGCCCGACCTCTTCCGGCAACCTCGAGTGGCTGACCGCGCAGTGGGGCGACATGTCATTTGAGGAGATAAACCACGCCGTTGCCTCGTTGCCCAAAGCGGGCAGCGAGCTGTTTTTCCTGCCGTTTTTGTATGGCAGCAACGCGGGCCTGGAGATGACCAGCGGTTTTTACGGCATGCAGGCGCTGCATACCCGAGCGCACCTTTTACAGGCGGTCTACGAAGGGGTGGTGTTCTGCCATATGACGCACCTTAACCGCATGCTGGCGCGTTTTACCCACGTTGAAGCGCTGCGCGTCACCGGCGGTCCGGCGCACTCCGACGTGTGGATGCAGATGCTGGCGGATGTCAGCGGGCTGCCTGTGGAACTGCCGCAGGTGGAAGAGACCGGCTGTTTCGGCGCGGCGCTTGCCGCCCTTGTCGGTACCGGCGAGTACCGCGACTTCCAGCACGCGCAGCAGGTGTTAAAGCATGACATTCGCACCCTGACGCCGGATATGACCGCCCACGCCGCTTATCAGCGCAAATACGCGCGTTACCAGATTTTGATTGAAGCACTACAGGGCTTTCACGCCCGCATTAAGGAGCAGACGTTATGAGCCGACCATTACTGCAACTGGCGCTAGACCATACCAGCCTCGCGGCTGCCCGGCGCGATGTGGCGCTGTTACAGGATCATGTCGACATTGTAGAAGCCGGCACCATTTTGTGCCTGTGCGAAGGGGTGAACGCCGTACGCGCGCTGCGCGCCCAGTGCCCGGAGAAGATCATCGTTGCGGACTGGAAAGTCGCCGACGCCGGGGAAACGCTGGCACAGCAGGCGCTTGGTGCGGGCGCGAACTGGATGACCATTATCTGTGCTGCGCCACTGGCGACTATCGAAAAAGGTCACGCGGTTGCGCAGGCGCACCAGGGTGAAATTCAGATTGAGCTGTTCGGCAACTGGACTTTCGACGACGCCCGCGACTGGTATCGCACTGGTGTGCGTCAGGCGATTTACCACCGTGGCCGTGACGCGCAGGCCAGCGGTCAGCAATGGGGTGAGGTGGATCTGGCGCGCATGAAGGCGCTTTCTGATATCGGTCTCGAACTGTCGGTCACCGGCGGGCTGACGCCTGCGGATCTGCCGCTGTTTAAGGACATTAACGTAAAAGCCTTTATTGCCGGGCGCGCACTGTCCGGCGCGGCGAACCCGCAGCAGATTGCCCGCGAGTTTCATCAGCAGATTGATGCCATCTGGGGAGAGAAGTAATGCGCACACATCCGTTGGGTATTTATGAAAAAGCGCTGGCGAAAGATCTGAGCTGGCCGGAGAGGTTGGTGCTGGCGAAAAGCTGCGGTTTCGATTTTGTCGAAATGTCCGTTGATGAGACCGATGAGCGTCTTTCGCGCCTGGAGTGGAGTACCACACAGCGTGCATCGCTGGTGGAAGCGATGCTGGAAACCGGGGTGTCTATTCCGTCGATGTGCTTATCGGCGCACCGCCGTTTTCCGTTTGGCAGCCGTGATGAACGCGTGCGTGAACGGGCGCGGGACATTATGACAAAAGCTATCCGTCTGGCGCGCGATCTTGGGATCCGCACCATTCAACTGGCCGGGTACGACGTTTACTACGAAGAGCATGACGCGGGCACGCAGCAGCGTTTTGCTGACGGGCTGGCGTGGGCGGTGGAACAGGCCGCCGCTGCGCAGGTGATGCTGGCGGTCGAGATTATGGATACCGCCTTTATGAACTCCATCAGCAAATGGAAAAAATGGGACGACATGCTCGCCTCGCCGTGGTTTAGCGTCTACCCGGATGTCGGCAACCTGACGGCCTGGGGTAACGATGTGTCTGCCGAGCTGGCGCTGGGGATCGACCGCATTGCCGCTATTCATCTGAAAGATACCCAGCCGGTGACTGAAGAGAGCCCTGGTCAGTTCCGCGATGTGCCGTTTGGCGAAGGCTGCGTCGATTTTGTCGGCGTGTTCCGCACGTTGCACCAACTGAACTACCGCGGCGCGTTTTTAATTGAGATGTGGACCGAAAAAGCCAAAGAGCCGGTGCTGGAAATTATCCAGGCCCGCCGCTGGATCGAAGCCCGTATGCAGGAAGGAGGATTTGTATGTTAGAGCAACTGAAAGCCGAGGTGCTGGCCGCCAACCTGGCGCTGCCCGCCCATCATCTGGTGACCTTCACCTGGGGTAACGTCAGCGCGGTGGATGAGAGCGGCACACTGATGGTGATCAAACCCTCCGGCGTGGAGTACGACGTGATGACCGCAGAGGATATGGTGGTGGTGGAGATTGCCAGCGGTAGGGTGGTGGAGGGCAATAAAAAGCCGTCATCCGACACGCCAACGCACCTGGCGCTGTATCGTCGCTTTCCGCAGCTTGGCGGCATTGTGCATACCCATTCGCGCCATGCCACCATCTGGTCGCAGGCCGGGCTGGATCTGCCTGCGTGGGGAACCACCCATGCGGATTACTTCTACGGCGCGATCCCCTGCACCCGCTTGATGACCGACGAGGAGATCAACGGCGAGTATGAGTATCAGACCGGGGAGGTGATCATTAAAACCTTCGAACAGCGTGATATCGACCCGATGCAGATCCCGGCGGTACTGGTGCATTCCCACGGCCCATTTGCGTGGGGCAAGAACGCCGCCGACGCGGTGCACAACGCGGTGGTGCTGGAAGAGTGCGCGTATATGGGGCTCTTCTCCCGCCAGCTGGCGCCGCAACTGCCGGATATGCAGCAACCGTTGCTGGATAAACACTACTTGCGCAAGCACGGTTCAAACGCTTACTACGGGCAGTAAGTGTTTTGCACTGTGCCCGGTGGCGTGTGACTTACCGGGCCTGTGCGTGTGTCTGTGCTTCGGCCTGCCGCTTTCCGGCGACGCAGACAACGGATGACAGAAAACGCGGCGCTGTTTAAGGTAGGGTGACTCTGCCAATGACCCCTACAGGCGCGCCGTGAAACAGACTTTCGTTTTGGATTTCTCCCTTCGTTCTCTGATCCCTTATGCCCATGACTACCGGCATGGCGAGCATGAGCAGTGGCATACGCACCCTTGCGATCAACTGATTCATACCCTGAGCGGCGTGATCCGCGTTGAAACCGCGCAGGGAACGTGGGTAGTGCCGCCAGCCCGTGGCGTCTGGATCCCGGCGCACGTTTCTCATGCCCTGCATATCGACGGCGACGTGCAGGCGCGGGGCGTGTTTGTGCAGCCGCTGGCGCGCGCCGATCTGCCGGTTGTCTGCCAGGTGGTGCGGATCAGTGAGTTATTGCGGGCGCTGATCGTGAACGCCCTGGATTTGCCTGAGGCATATCAGGCCGGGACGCGGGCGGAGCGTATTTATGAGTTGATCCTCGATGAAATCCGCCTGATGAACACGCTGCCGTTTTGTTTACCGGAACCCTCGTCACCCCGTTTAAAACAGCTGTGCGATGCGGTGCGTGCAACGCCCGCCGGAGCGTGGACGCTGGAAAATGCCGCCCGCCAGGTGAGCATGAGTGGACGCACGCTGTCGCGCCATTTCTACCAGCAAACCGGGTTGCAGTTCAGCGAATGGGTGCGGCGCGCGCGATTGCTGGTTGCGCTGACGCGGCTGGCCAGAGGTGAGCCGGTCACGCAGGTGGCGCTGGACTCCGGCTATGCGAATCCCAGCGCCTTTAGCGCCATGTTTCGCCGGGTGATGGGCGTGCCGCCCGGCGATTACTTTACGCCGTAATAAACTGCCCGGCAGCGTTCAGCAACGCCTGTAATGAGGCGCGGGTTATGTCGCTATCAATGCTCACGCCCCAGGCGCGCTCGCCTTTTTTATTTTCGCAGCAGACATAGGCTACTGAGCGGCTGTCGCTGTGTTTCCCCAGCGTATGTTCGTGATAGCTCTCAATGTTGATCTCCACTTTCAGGCTTCGGCACAGTGCGGTGATGGCGGCGGAAAGAAAACCGTTGCCGGTCGCGCCGAACTTCAGTGCGTTGCCCTCGTAGCGGATTTCCGCCAACAGGGCGGTCTCTTGCCCCGGCTGGTTAGTGCAGGTGTACTCAATCAGTTGCAGCGCGGGCTGATCCACCAGACCGTAACGCTGGCGGAACAGGTTCCAGATGGCCATTTGCGACATCTCTTTCCCTGCGCGATCGGCTTCATGCTGTACCTGCTGGCTGAAGGCCTGTTGCAGTTTACGCGGCAGACTCAGGCCGTGGTTCTGTTCCAGCAACCATGCCGCGCCGCTTTTGCCGGACTGGCTGTTCACGCGGATCACCGCTTCGTAGCTGCAACCGACGTCCGCCGGATCGAGCGGCAGGTAGGGCACGTCCCAGTACGGAGCCGGGGCATGCTGGCGGGCGGCGAACCCTTTTTTGATGGCATCCTGATGCGAGCCGGAAAACGCCGTAAACACCAGTTCTCCGGCGTAAGGATGGCGTGGCGCAACGGGGAGCTGGTTGCACTCTTCGACGATCTCCACCACTTTTTTCATTTCGCTGAAATCGAGCTGCGGGGCGATGCCCTGGGTATAGAGGTTCAGCGCCAGCGTCACCAGATCTGCGTTCCCGGTGCGCTCGCCATTGCCAAACAGGCACCCTTCTACGCGCTCAGCGCCAGCCAGCAACGCCAGTTCCGCGCTGGCAATGCCCGTGCCGCGATCGTTATGGGTATGCACGCTGATGCAGACCTGTTTCCGGCGGGAGAAATGGCGGCAGAAGTGCTCAATCTGGTCGGCGTACACATTCGGTGTGCTGACTTCAACCGTGGCAGGCAGGTTGATGATCATCGGCCGCAGGGGGGAAGGGGCCCAGACATCGGCGACTGCTTCGCAAATCTCCAGCGCAAATTCGGCTTCGGTAAAACAGAACGTTTCCGGCGAGTACTGAAACACCCACTCGGTGCCCGTTGCCTCTTCACACTGGCGGCGGATCTGTTTTGCCGCGTTGACGGCCAGCATGACAATCTCTGCACGGCTCTGGCGGAAGACCTGCTCGCGAAACACGGGCGCTGTGGCATTGTATAAATGCACCGTGGCGCGATGCGCGTCCTGCAACGATTCAAAGGTGCGGGCAATTAAGTCTTCCCGCGCCTGCGTTAAGACCTGAATAGTGACATCGCCGGGGATGCGCTGTTCCTCAATTAACTGGCGCACAAAATTGAAATCGGTTTGTGATGCGGACGGGAAAGCGACTTCAATTTCTTTAAACCCGCAGGCGAGCAGTAAATCCCAGAACTTCAGTTTACGCGCTGCATCCATGGGTTCGGCGAGTGCCTGGTTGCCGTCCCGCAGGTCGGTGGATAACCAGCGCGGCGCGCGTGTAAGGGTGTTGTCCGGCCAGCGGCGGTCGCTGAGTTTCACTGGCGTGTGCGGTTTATATTTGTCACTGGGGGTCGTTAACATCATGGCTCTCCGTCGGGGTTTTCCCCAGTTTCCACGGAGAGCCATTGGCGTGCGCACGCGCAGATGACAACGTATTGCTTAAAAGTGACAACCTGCAGTCTGTTGCCGCCGCTGCCTGGTCATCATGGTGCTACACCTGAATCTGGTCCGCCATGACCGGCTGCGCGGTTTTCGCGGCGGGTTTATCCACGTGGCGATATTTATCCAGCAGGTGGATCTGGATGCGGCGCAGCAGGTCGCCATTGAGTTTGTAGAAGCGGAAGTAGACCAGCAGCGAGACCAGGAAGAAGCAGGCCGGCAGCGCCAGCATAATCACTTGCATGCCCATTAAGGTGCTGGCGGACTGCGCAACGTTTGGCACATAGCCAATCACTCCGAGGACAATGGCAATAAAGTATGCCGCGAATGCCGCTCCGGCTTTCACCACCAGGGTCTGCACCGAATAGGCGATACTTTCGCAACGGACATTCAGTTTGTATTCGCCGTAATCGACGGTGTCGGCCACCATAATCACCTGCAATACCCAGAAGAAGGCTTTACCGATACTGAAAAAGACGCCCGCCAGCAAAATCATCCAGGCATGGGTCTGCCCCATCAGCGCCATCCACAGCAATATACCGCCGCTCAGCACTGGCAACACCGATGCGCCCGCCCACAGCACCCGGCGGGAGAAGATCTTCACCAGTTTCGGGAACAAAATCAGGATCAGCAGGTTGGCAATGCCGGCATAGGACATGTAGTAGGGAAACAGGTCGACATTGCCAATCACATAGGTGAAGTAGTAGATGGCAAACCCTTCAATCACGTTCGCAGCGGTGTTATACGCCAGCGCCATCACCAGCAGGCAAGCCAGTTGATCGTTTTTAAAAATCAGCTGCACCATCTGTTTCAGGCTCATAGCGTTCTGCCCGGCGCTGGGCTGCTTATCTGACGAGTAAACTTCATGCACGTTACGCAGGGTAACGAGCGTGGATAGAACAAAAAAAGCAATTAACACCAGCGTCAGCATCTGAAAACCGAAACCGCGATCCGCGCCGCCAACGGCATTGACGAACGGTAAGGCAATCCCGGCGGTCACAAAGCCTGCCAGACTGGCGAAAAAGCGTGGGTAGGGCACCAGTTGTTCGCGCTCGCGCTTATCCAGCGTGATGGTTGGCACCAGCGACCAGAACGGCACATCCATAATGGTGTAGGTGAAGCCCCACAGCAGGTAAGTCGCCCACACCCAGATCAGCTGGGTTGCGCCCGTAAAGTGATGCGCGCTGAACAGCATATAGAGCACCACCGAGTTGGTCAGCGTGCCGATTAAAATCCACGGTTTAAACTTCCCCCAGCGCGATCGGGTGCAGTCCACTATCCAGCCCATGATCGGGTCTGCCAGCGCATCAAGAATTCGCGCGACCAGAAACAGCGTACCGACCATGCCGACCGACAGGCCGACGATATCGGTGTAGTAATACATCAGGTACATGTAGACGATGCCGATCGCGAAATCCTTACCAAATGCACCAAATCCGTAGCTGAGTTTTGTTGTCATTGAAATACTCATAGGGTACCGATTGCCTCTTTCAGTGTCGGAAGGGGAAGCCAACAGCCGGGCGAACCCGGCGTTGCGCATTAGCGATGCAGCCAGGCGGGCAGCCAGTCGCCGTGACTGGCAATTAAGTCGTCCACCAGCGCGTAGATCTCATCAATACCCAGTACGGCGGCGGTATGCGGATCCATCAGGGTTGCGTAGTACACGTAGTCTTTGTTCTCCGTGAGGATCGCCTCCGTCAGCAGGGTTTGCACATTGATGTTGGTTTGCATCAGCGCCGCCAGATGCGTGGGCAGTTTGCCCACTTTAGTGGGCTGGATGCCGTTGGCGTCTACCAGGCAGGGGACTTCCACGCAGCAGTCCTGCGGCAGGTTGTCGATCAGGCCATCATTGCGGACGTTGCCGTAAATCACGCTCGGCTCGCCGGTGTGGATGGCGTTCATAATGGTGCTGGCGTATTCGCGCGACGGTTTGAGGGTGATGCGGTCGGCGGTTTTGTACTCCTGTAGCTCTTTCTGCCAGTTCGCCAGTTGTTCGACGCAGCGTTTCGGGTACTCATCCAGCGGCACCTGATACCGTGCGATCAGATCGTCACGCCCCGGCTTGATAAACCACGGGGTGTATTCGGCGAAGTGCTCGGAGGATTCAGTGACGAAATAGCCCAGTTTCTGGAACATTTCGTAGCGCACGATGTTCTGACAACGTGGATTGCCGTGCATGTTCGGCTTTGGCGCGCGTTTATCGGCCCAGGCCTGGTGGAGCTCCGGATAGAGGCTGGTGTAGCTGCCATCGGGCTGTTTTTTCTCCAGCGACAGGTAAAACGCCATGTGGTTGATACCGGCGCAGCGGTAGCGTAATAACGCCGGATCAAGATCGAGATCGCGTGCCAGTTCCTCCGCTGTGCCCTGCACCGAGTGGCACAGGCCAACCTGACGGATATGCGGATAGCGGGCATACATCGCCCAGGTGTTCATCGCCATTGGGTTGACGTAGTTAAGCAGGGTGGCGTTCGGGCAGACCTCGGTCATGTCTTCACAGATTTGCCACAGATGCGGGATGGTGCGCAGCGCCCGCATAATGCCGCCAGGGCCAAGCGTGTCGGCAATGGTTTGTTCGAGGCCGTGACGCTTGCAGACCTCAAAATCGGTGACGGTGCAGGGCTCATAGCCGCCAATCTGAAAGGCGACCACCACAAAATCGGCGTCTTTCAGGGCGGTCTTTTGGTCGGTATGGCAGCTGATTTGCCCGTTCGCGCCGACAGAGTCCATCAGCTTGCGCACCACAATGTGCGACTCCTCCAGGCGGGTGGCGTCGATATCCATTAAGGCGACGTGCGCATCTTTCAGCGCCGGGCGCTGAAAAACATCGCCGAGGATATTTTTAACAAATACCGTTGAACCGGCGCCGATAAAGGTAATTTTTGCAGCAGGCATGTGCATTCTCCCTGGTGATGGTTGTTCTTCCTGAGCGTGGCACGCGCCTTGTGCGCCATCTGCCTTGTTCCTGCGGGTGCATTCCCGGAAACTCAGATTGCGCTATATACGGCGTTGGATCTGAGTTTTCGGGAAAAAATAGGCGGTTAAGCAGAGTTAACGGCAATACCTTTAACTAAAATAGAACAGTATTGAGAGAAACGAATCGCGAAAGTGACGATCCAGCAAGAGGGCAGGATGGCAAAAGAGCAGATCAGAGCAGATATGTGCAGCGGGGATGAGAAAACCACCCGTGGCCCGCTGTCGCTGTACTCCGAGTATCAGCGCATGGAGATTGAACTGCGCGCGCCGCACGCGATGTCCGCCAGCCACTGGCATGGGCAGGTGGAGGTGAATGTGCCGTTCGATGGCGATGTGGAGTACCTGATCAATAACGAGGTGGTGCGCATCAAGCAGGGCTATATCACGCTGTTCTGGGCCTGTACGCCGCACCAGCTTACGCGCCCCGGTGAGTGTAAGCAGATGGCGATTTTCAACCTGCCGATGCATCTGTTTTTGTCATGGCCGCTGGATCGCGAGCTGATTAATCATGTGACGCACGGGATGGTGATCAAATCCCTGGCGGCGCAGCAGCTGAGCGCGTTTGAAGTGCAGCGCTGGCAGAACGATCTCAACAGCGATAACGAACAGATCCATCAACTGGCCATCGACGAAATCGCCCTGATGCTTAAGCGCTTTAGCCTCTCCGGCTGGCAGCCGATACTGGTGAATAAGACCTCGCGCACCCACAAAAACAGCGTCTCGCGCCACGCGCAGTTTTATGTCAGTCAGATGCTGGAGTTTATTGCAGTCAATTATGACCAGATGCTGACCATTGATGCGATTGCCGAGCATGTGAAGCTGAATCCCAACTATGCGATGGGGATCTTCCAGCGGGTGATGCAACTCACCATGAAGCAGTACATTACCGCTATGCGCATCAACCATGTGCGCGCGCTGCTCAGCGACACGGACAAAACCATACTCGATATTGCGCTCACCGCCGGGTTTGGCTCCAGCAGCCGTTTTTACAGTACGTTTCGCAAATATGTGGGGATGCCGCCGCAGAGGTATCGCAAGCTTAGTCAGTTACGCAGACAGCAGCATGCGTCGTGAACGTTCCGGACCTCTGACCATTCGCCAGCTTTTGTGCCGATAGAGGTTAGCGGACCCGGGACAGTCCTGGATAAGCGAGTAGGGTAGCCGGATGCGCGAAACACCCGGCTCTGTGGCTACAACTTAAACGCATTCACATCGTTGAGCAGTTTCCCGGCCTGGTGGCTCAGGGAGTTTGCTGCCGTGGCCATCTCTTCCACCATCGCGGCGTTTTGCTGCAAATTCCCCTCCATCTGGCTGACGGCGATATTCACCTGCTCGATGCCGTGGCTCTGCTCGGTGGAGGAGTTATTGACCTGATTGATAAGCACCGTGGTTTCATCGACTGCGCCCAATGCATCGTTCATGCGCGTGGTGACGTTCGCCGCATAATTGACCCCCTGACCCACATTTTTGATCGCTTCATCGATTAACCCGCGAATATCCCGTGCAGCAACGGAGGAGCGCTGCGACAGGGAACGTACTTCTCCGGCAACCACCGCAAAGCCTTTGCCTTGCTCCCCGGCGCGGGCTGCTTCCACCGCTGCGTTCAGCGCGAGGATGTTGGTCTGGAAAGCAATGCCGTCGATAATGTCGGTAATTTCAGAGATTTTCGCCGAAGAAGCAGAAATATCATCAATGGATTTTTGCAGCGAACTCAGTTCCCGATGACTTTCATTGACCATAGACTGAACCCGACCAATAAACGCATTGGCTTCCTGGGCATTGTCCATATTGTGTTTCACCGTCACTGACAGCTCGTTCATGCTGGCGGCAGTCTGTTCCAGCGACGAAGCCTGAGACTCCGTGCGGGAAGAGAGATCATCGTTACTCTTGGCGATTTCACTGGCGGCAATATCCACTTCGTTGCTGGCATCTTTTACGCTTGCCAGCACCTGGCGGATTTTATCCATCAGGTTATTAAAACTTTCTGCGGTTGCGCCAAGTTCATCTTTTTTATGCAGATCCACTTTTACGGTTAAATCCAGCGTGTTACTGATGGTGCCCATACTGGTCTGCAGGTTTTTTAAACCTTTATTCAGATAGCTAAGAATAGACGTTGCGAAAACGGCAACCAGCGCCACTAAACCAATAATGGTGCCAACCAGTAGCCAGAAGGTACTGATATATTGTGCGTGGTTGTTTTTTGCATATTCTTTAGCAATATCATAGTTGTGCGTTAGCATGCCATTTAAATTAGTGCTTAATGCAACGGAGGCTGCGGCTGTTATTCCCCCGTCAGAAACCATGCTACGGGCGGCATCAATACCACTGCTGTGATAGGTCGTGACCAGCGCATCGATTTTTTGTGCGTAGTCATCAAATGAGTCGCTGGCTTTTTGCTGTAATTCGCCATCTATTTTATCGCTGATAAGGTTGGCTTTGTAAAAATCCAGGATATCTTTGGTCTTACTCAATTCGCTTTTGGCTTGCGTCATGTGTTTAGTAAACACGCTTTCATCGCTAACAAGCAACGACATTAAAATCTGGCGTCTGGCTTCCTCGCGGTGCTGCAGAGCTTCACTCAATTTACTGATGCTTGGCAGGCTGTTTTCTATAACGTAATCAAAACGTTCCTGCGCTTTATCTAAAGCCCTGATGCTCAGGCTACCCAGTATAATTATTGCAATAAACGTGGCTATAAAAACAAATAACAATTTTTTCAGGATGGTCATAATGGGCCTCAGATGCATTCCATAGAGAGGAGACCTTTTTTATATCGGCGTCCTAACTGAAATCTTCACGACTGTTTACGTAAAAGTCGGATATTTTTTGATCTGCGCCATTATAATAAATAACTATGTTGAAATAGTGTTTTAATACAGTAGATAACGTATGTTGTGGGTATTTGATAATTGTATATAATATATTCTAAGTAGGTGGTTTTAATCCTCTTGATATATCATATAAAATAAAATGTGATCGTGGTTTTATTTAATGGTGAAAAATATAAATACTATTTTTTAATGCGTTTTTTGACTAATTAAAAAAGCGCGGCGTGCCGATAGTAGATATAGCATCAAGTACACAGCATTAATGTCGCGGCACCAGAGGTTAGCCTGATAATACTAAGCAGGCTAACCCGGTGTTTTCGGCATTTATCTGTTGTCATCATTCTCATACAGGGCGTCGAGGAGTAAGCAGATGGCACGTCAGATTACTATGTTTAAAAATCTTTCTGTAGCGGCAAAGTTATTTGGCGGCTTTTCTGTTTTGCTCGCCATTATCATTCTTTCTTCTGTATTAAGTATTTATCAGCTATCGGTTATTCGCGATCACTCGGATAAAGCACAACTGGTGACACAGATTAATGAGGATCTGAATACCGCCAGACGAAATCGCCTTGTTTTTCAGCTTAATCATGACCAAAAAACGATGGCGGAAAACCAGGCGGCCATTGAAAAGATGTCGGCCGGTATTGAGCAGGGCGGCAACCTCATCTGGGAGCATGACACCGGACTGTTGTTCGAAGAACTGAAATCCACGCTTCCGCGCTATGTGGAGTTGCGCAATAACCTGCTGGCTGATGAAAATGCCGCGACCCAGCAGGCCAAACAGGTTCTGGCGGCGCTGAACCACCCGGTGTTCACGGAATACAGCGATGCAATAAAAGGCAGTGCGGCTCCGCAGAAAAACGACGTCAATTACATGATGTTACTGGCGGCGTTGCAGGCAGATGCCGACGGCATTGTCGACTCTCGCGGCAAAGAAGATAAGAGCCAGTTCTCTGAGGCGCTGCAAAATGCCAACGCGCTCCACGCCCTGATAAAACAGGGAGAGGGGACGGCAGATACGGTGATGGTGGATGACGTGCATAACCAGTTGCAGAATCTGGATCACCAGATTGATGCGTATTTTGCCGCGCTGGCAAAAGCCCAGACGGCGTCGGATGCGCTTTCGGCCGTTGCGGATAAACTCAACACTGTCACCAATAGCCTGGCGAAAATGCAGACCGAGAAGAGCAATGCTTCGATCGGCAATGTGATTTACATTTTGCTGGTGGTCACCGTGTGTGCAGTGCTGGTTGGCATGGTCACGGCATGGCTGATAACCCGACAGATGACGCGGCAGATCCGTTACAACCTGACGCTGGCGGAAAGCATTGCTCAGGGCGATCTCACGGCCATTATTGAAGCGGAATCCACCGATGAGCTGGGACGCCTGAGCACGGCAATGGCGGCTATGAACCAGAAACTGCGCGATCTGATCTCACAAATCAAAGAGTCGGTGGTCAGCGTGGCATCAGCCTCGTCGCAGATTGCCGCTGGCAACACCGATCTCGCCTCCCGTACGGAGGAACAATCGGCGGCGGTCGTTGAAACCGCCGCCAGTATGGAAGAGCTGACCTCCACCGTAAAACGCAACGCGGATAACGCCCGCGAAGCCAGCAACCTCGCCCAGACGGCGGCGAAAAATGCGCAGAGCGGCGGCAAGCTGGTGTCGGACGTGGTGCACACGATGGATAACATCACCGAAAGCTCCAATAAAATTAAAGACATCATCACCGTAATCAACGGTATCTCCTTCCAGACCAATATCCTTGCCCTGAATGCGGCGGTGGAAGCGGCCCGCGCCGGGGAGCAGGGGCGCGGTTTCGCCGTGGTGGCAGGTGAAGTCAGAAGCCTCGCACAGCGTAGCGCCGAGGCTGCCAAAGAGATTGAAGGGCTGATTCAGGAGTCCGTCGCCAGGGTCAGTTCCGGCTCAGAAATGGTGAACAAAGCCGGAGAAACCATGAAAGAGATTGTCTCTTCCGTGGAAGGCGTGAGCGGCATTATGACTGAAATTTCCCATGCTTCGGACGAGCAAAGTCGCGGTATTGATCAGATCAGTAAAGCGATGAGCGAACTGGACACCACCACCCAGCAAAACGCCGCGCTGGTGCAGGAGTCGTCCGCCGCAGCAGGCTCGCTTGAGCAACAATCCGGCCAGTTAAGCCGGTTGATTTCCCTGTTTAAACTGGGTCATGAGGGGGAAAGTAAGGCACATAGAACACGTACCGTTGCCGCTCAGCCAGTGGCTCAGACGGCGGCCCCGGTTGGCGAAGGAAACTGGGAGACGTTCTGAGTCAGGTCCGTAGCCAGTGTATCCGGCGGGCTACGGCGTTTCCTGATGCTCAGGAGAGATCGTGAAGATCTTTTTCCTGCAATGGCGTTAAGGTGATATCGGTAAAACGCACCTCCAGACCTTCGCGTTCGGGGGTGCAACACATGACGCCGACGGCACACTGCGTGTGCGCAAAAGGGCAGAGCCGCAACAGCGGCCACACCTGACCGTCGGTGGAGTATTGCAGCCTGAGCGCGTCGCCTTTGCGGCTCAGTCGCAGCCAGAAGTCACCCGCATCACCGGGGAAAATACCGGTCGCCCAATCCGACTGCCCGTGCGTCAGTACGCTGCCTATCGCTGGCGCGCCGTCGTTAAACTCGATCCCGGCTTTCAGCCAGTGTTGTTTGTCTGCCACCAGCAGAATACCCGCCTGGTCGTACAACGCAGAGAAACGCGCCTGTATCCGCACCTGAAAGGTGAAATCCCCCGTTACGTCGTGCACAAAACCGTGCCCGCTGAAGCGCTCAAACCCGTACCAGGTGGTTTGCCAGAAATCGGTGTTGCCATCGGTCACGACGCTGAGCCCGTCCGGCGTTTTGCGCCAGACGTGCGGCGCGTTGATCCAGTAAAAATCGTCCGACATGTTTCGTTCCTTCTCCCATAAAACGGCCTAACGAGTGTTGTCTGTGGTGGGGAATATTTCCAGCGTGAAGCATGAAATCCGCGCAACGCATTGCCGTTGAAGTCGGGTGATAATAGGGGACTTAGGTTTTTATGCTTCGCAAACGATTTGCTGCGCGCTTGAGTTTTGCATTCGGTTTAGGCGGGTTTTCCAATGCATCCATCACTTGGTTCCACGAATTTTCATTCAGAATGAGTCGAATGTACTGATCCCCCTCCTCAAGCAGGAGAGGGCAAATGAGAATATAGGGCAACGAATCTTTTTCTCTCTTCATTAGCGAAAAGAATTGCGAAAACGTCGTTCGATCTTGTTTCCGTTCTGATCTCTGTAGCGTTCTGGCCAGATAGTTTCTGGCTCCAGTTCAAGCGCTTTCGCGATAATAGATTCACCTTTCGGCCATGGGCGCTGTAATGCATTTGCCAGCGTTGATGATGCCAGTCCTGCTTCGCGAGATAGCGCAGCCAGACTGGTTCCGCGTTTCTTCAGGGCTGCGAGGATATCTGCATGATGCCAGTTATGACCTTCCATTGTGTGCTCCTTACACAGGTTGTTATGCGTTCAATTATCCCGTTTTGGGATAAAATGGCAATGAGTGGATATTCGATTTCGGGATATTTATCATGGAATCGAGCGCATGGCATCCATCTATTCAGAACAGTATCAGAGCGTGATCACAGCGCTCAAAAAAGCCCGTAAAGAGCGTGGCATCACGCAGGTTCAACTCGCAGAGGCGCTTGGTCGTCCACAATCTTTCATTGCCAAAATTGAGAGTGGTGAAAGAAGGTTAGACGTGGTTGAGTTTGTGCATTTGGCGAGATTAGTGGGGTTAGATCCAAATAGAATCATAAATAATATCCGCTAAATGTAGTTTTGATGGTTTATTATTAGCTATATAGTAATATGTCAATAAAAAATATAAATACTAACATAATAATATTTTGATATTTAGAACCTAGTTAATGACAGTACTAACTGGTTTTTGACGTTGTGAATAATATTAAGTTTCTTTTATGTAAAAACAGTCATACAATCAGTGCAGCTAAAAATTACTTTCCCTTAAATGAAAAAAATGCAGTGAGGTACTGAAGTTTAGGGGATTTACTATTACATATGGAATGATAGTATTCATCAGATCATAGGGGTCATAAGGTATGTCTATTAAGGCTATGATTGTTCAAGGATTGTTTGGTCGTTTAGATTACAATCTTATTTTGGAATCACAAGATATAAGCATTATTACTGGGCCTAATGGTTACGGGAAAACGATGCTGTTGAGAATAATTGACTCTATTCTAAAAAATGACTATAAGAATTTATCTTCCATAAAGTTTAAAAGTATCTATTTATCATTTACTGGTGGTTTATCTGTAAGTGTTGAAAGAAAAAATGCAAGTTTAATGGTAACCTTATCAGATTTAAAAACAGATAGAGTGACAGTGGAACATATTAATGAAGGGATATCCGGTAATAATGAACAGGATGTCTACTTCATGGATGATAAAGGTAAAAAGGTAGAGCTTCGGTTAAGAAGTATTAATGAAAAAAATAATCCTACAGGAATTAAGCAAGAGGTTTTTTTATCGTATTTTGGTGATATAACATCTACTTTCATTAAAGCTCAGCGTCTTCAAGATTTGGAATCAAAAGAAATAAAAATAAGCCAACTGGCGGAAGATCTAAAAAAAAGGATGGCAAGAATTTCATTGAATGCCTCAATCACTTCTCAACGATTGGACTCATCTTTCCCTACCAGACTTTTCGATAAAATAGAGAATTCTGTTGGTGGTGGTAGACATGCCAATGTCTCAGAAAGGCTTAGAGGTCTTCAAAGAATAAAGGGAGATTTGCTGAAATATGAATTAATTGAATCAGATGATGGTCTTTCATCGAACTATTTTCTTTCTTCCGAAATTTCATCGGCTTATGGAGAAGTGCTAAATTTATATGTTGAAGACGCATTAAAAAAACTTGAGCCTTATTCTGATTTGTATAAAAAAATAGATTTATTTGTCAATATCATAAGCGATAGTGTTTTATCTTTCAAAAAAATAAAAGTTAATAAAGAAAGAGGTTTTTATTTTGTTGAAGAAGATAACGAAAATGAAGTTATCCCTTTGGATAGTTTATCTTCTGGCGAACAAAATCAGGTGATAATTTACTATGATATGATATTTAAATCTAAAGAAAATACCGTGATCCTAATTGATGAGCCAGAGATCTCTCTTCATGTGGCTTGGCAAAAAAATTTCCTCGGCGCTGTGAGTGAAATTCAAAAAATAAATAAACCAATTAATATCTTAATTGCAACACATTCCCCAACTATAATAAACACTCGATGGGACCTTACTCATGATTTATTCGATATGAATGGGGCGAAAATTTGATCATGATGTCATTGAAAGACAGCACGACTGAACTTGATTGGGTTGGCTCAATGATTCTTTTATTTAAGAGTGAGAAATATTCCGGGAAAATATTAATTGTATTAGAAGGTAGAACAGATATAGGATTGTTTAAGTGTTTGGAACTTCATGATTCAATTCATTATGATTCACCCTGCAAGGGCAAAATATCTGTTATTGATTCTGTGCGTAAATTGCGTGAATCCGGTAATGATAAAGTCTATGGAGTATGTGATGCAGATTTTGATATAATATTAAATAGAAGCTATGAGGATATAGTTCTCACTGATTTTCATGACATTGAAGTGATGATGATTAGTTGTGGTTTTATTCGTAATTTTTTCTTCGAATATACAAATCCTAAAAGTTATGAGTTTCTTGATGAAAATGCGTTAATTTCAGAGATTGAGAAAAATATATTTGATGTTTGTTATTATATTGGTGTTTTGAAATGGATAAATGCTGAGCATGATTTTGGTTTTAATTTTACAAATTTGAATATTGAATCTTTTGTACATTTTGATGGTTTTAGAATAAGTTTTGATAAAGATATTTTTATAAGTGATGTATTAAAAAGGTATAAAAAGGAAGTGGATTATGATTATATTTCAATGCTTTACGATGAGTATGATCAAAAAACGGTAGATGTGCTTCATGTTTGTAATGGACATGACTTCACGAATGTTTTAAGTAAACTTTATAAAGGCGAGTTTACAAATGATAAAAATATCAATCAAGACAAGATAGAAAGAAATTTACGGCTTTATTATTCAGCGCAACATTTCGAAAAAACTAATATGTACAATAAAATAAAAAACATTCTTAAGAAATATGAAGGTGAATTAAGGATGGTAGGTTGATGGAAAAGGCATAGCTCTCTATGCCTCTTTTCTGAAACTCTAAAAATGCTAACCCAACCTTGGATACCCAACCGCAATTTCACTCCCGGTAAACTGCGCTATCCACCCTTCGGGATTATCAAAAATCCGGATTGCAGTGAAGTTCGGCTCTGAGCCCATATCAAACCAGTGCGGGGTGCCTGCGGGCACGGAGATCAGATCGTTTTTCTCGCACAGCACCTGGTAAACTTCGTCGCCGATATGCAGGCAGAACAAGCCAGCGCCTTCCACGAAGAAGCGCACTTCGTCTTCGCCGTGGGTGTGTTCGTTAAGGAACTTCGCGCGCAATGCCTCTTTTTGCGGGTTATCAGCGCGCAGGCTGATCACATCCCAGCTCTGGTAGCCTTTTTCCGCCACCAGTGTGTCGATAGCGTGCTGGTAAGCGGTGATCACCGTCTCCGGCGTGGGGTCCGTGCCCAGGTCGCGGTCTGCCTGCCAGCGTTCAAATCGCACGCCTTTGGCGTTCAGCTGCTGCTGGATTTCGCTCGCTTCTGTGCTGTGCCACACCGGCGTGCTGGCATCGGTATCGGTGTAAATCGTCAGTGCGCTCATGAAGGTATCTGCTCCGGCTTAATGTTGCTGAAAGAGGGAACCTGATGATGATGGCTGGCTGCGTCATCATCACCGCGAATCAGTTGTGTGGTGCGAAAACCGGCCTCTTCGGCGGCGTCCAGCTCCTGGTGAATATCCGACAGGAACAGAATGGACGGGGGCGGTAGCCCAAGCTGTGTGGCGATATTACGGTAGGATTGCACCTCCCGCTTCGCACCCACCAGCGTATCGAAGTAACCGCTGAACAGATGAGTAATATCACCTTCGTCGCTGTAGCCAAATAACAGTTTTTGCGCAGCAACGGAGCCAGAGGAATATACATACAGATCAACGCCCTGAGCCTTCCATTTTTCAAGCTGCGGCAGCACGTCCGGGTAAAGGTGGCCGGTAAAATCGCCGTTGACGTAGCCGTCGCGCCAGATGATCCCCTGCAACGCTTTGAGCGCCGTCGACTTGCGGTCTTCATCCATAAAAGCAAACAACACATTGATCAGTTCGGCTGCGCTGGCATCCGGTTGCGCCACTTCTTCACGCAGATTGTTCAGGATGGTGCTGACCGGCTCTTTATACTGCTCTGCGGTGACAAATGCGGCCAGACGCTCGCGGGCGTAAGGAAACAACACGTTATGCACAAAGCGGATATCACTGGTGGTGCCTTCAATATCGGTAACGATAGCGCGGATCATAGTCTCTCCAGCAGGCGGCGCTGCAGTTCGCATTCAAATAAAAATTCCAGCCCTTCCAGATGGCGGCGGGCTTCGGCGACATCGCGCCCCCAGCAGGTTAGCCCGTGACCGCGCAGCAGAAAACCATAATGTAGCGGGTGGGTTTGTGCCGCGTCTTCAATGCGTTTTGCCAGCGCGTCGATATCCTGATCGTTATCGAAAATCGCCACTGGCACGGTGTCCAGGTGGCTGGTCTGCCCGCGCAGGGATTTTTGCATCTCGTAACCAGTGAGTTGCAGTGCGGCGGATCTCTCCACGCGGGAGAGCACCGTCGCGTTGACGGTATGCACATGCAACACCGCGTTGGCTTGCGGGTAGAGGCGATAAATCAGGGTATGCAACCCGGTTTCCGCCGAGGGTTTACGGCCGGAAGGCGCATGATTGTCGGCAATGGAAACCTGCAAAAAGTCTGCGGTGGTCAGGCTGCCTTTGTCTTTACCGGACTCGCTCAGCCAGCACCAGTCGGCGTCCTGGCGCACCGACATATTGCCGCCGGTGGCTGGCGCCCAGCCTTTCGCACCCAGCCAGTGGCAGGCGGAAACGAGTTCATGGAGTTGCAGGTTGTCTGTCATAACCCTTCCTTATAAGGAATATTGTTATCGTATAGACGTCTAAGCGTCTTGATTGCCAAATACTAACATCGTGTTATAGTGGCAGCAACATGAGTATTACAAGCAGGCACGCAACGATGAGTAATAACCCACTGATTCCTGAGAGTAAACTTCCCGCACTTGGCACCACCATCTTCACGCAAATGAGCGCGCTGGCGCAGCAGCATCAGGCGATTAATCTGTCGCAGGGCTTCCCGGATTTCGACGGCCCGCGCTTTTTGCAGGAGCGGCTGGCGCACCACGTGGCGCAGGGGGCGAATCAGTACGCGCCGATGACAGGCGTGCAGGCGTTGCGCGAAGCCATTGCCGATAAAACCGAAGCGCTGTACGGCCATAAACCGGATGTGAATAGCGACATCACGGTGACTGCTGGGGCGACGGAAGCATTGTATGCGGCCATTACGGCACTGGTGCGTCAGGGTGATGAAGTTATCTGCTTTGATCCCAGTTACGACAGCTATGCGCCCGCAGTGGAACTTTCCGGCGGAGTGCTGAAGCGCATTGCGTTGCAGCCGCCGCAGTTTCGCGTCGACTGGCAGGAATTTGCCACGCTACTGAGCGATCGCACGCGGCTGGTGATCCTCAACACGCCACACAACCCGTCGGCCACGGTGTGGCGTAATGCGGATTTTGCCGCGCTGTGGCAGGCGATTGCCGATCGTGAAATTTATGTCATCAGCGATGAAGTCTACGAACACATCTGCTTTGCCGAAGAGGGCCATGCCAGCGTGCTGGCGCATCCGCAACTGCGTGAGCGGGCGGTGGCGGTGTCGTCATTCGGTAAGACTTATCATATGACCGGCTGGAAAGTGGGTTACTGCGTGGCGCCAGCCGCCATCAGCGCAGAGCTGCGCAAGGTGCATCAATACCTGACGTTTTCTGTCAATACACCGGCGCAGCTGGCGCTTGCGGATATGCTGCGTGCTGCGCCTGAGCATTATCGTGAATTACCGGCCTTTTACCGCGCCCGCCGCGATGTACTGGTCAATGCGCTCAGCAACAGCAAGCTGGAGATTTTGCCCTGTGAAGGCACCTATTTCCTGCTGGCGGATTACAGCGCTATCTCCGATCTTGACGACGTGAGCTTTTGCCAGTGGTTGACGAAAGAGGTAGGCGTGGCGGCGATCCCGCTGTCGGTGTTCTGCGCCGATCCCTTCCCGCACAAGCTTATTCGTCTGTGCTTTGCGAAACAGGAATCGACGCTGCTGGCAGCGGCAGAGCGCCTGTGTAAACTGTAACCCTCTTCGGCGGCGCGCTCTGCGTCGCCGTTATTTGTCGCCCATGATGGTTTTCAGTTTTTCAGCATCCGGCAGGCCGACTTCCTGCTGCAACACGTTATCTTCATTCATGTAGTAGATCGCAGGCGTGGCGTTTGCGCCGAGATCGTCCATGATTTTCTGATTGCTGTTCAGTTTTTTCATCATTTCCGGCGGGACGGATTTGGGCAAGGTCAGCGCCATTTTGCCGTTGGATTGCTCATAGTCGTGCCAGCTTTTCGCCGGATCTTTCGCGCTCAGAATGGCGGCCGCCGCGGTCGGGCTTTCCGGTTTGATCACGCCGACCAGCAAGGTACGGATCTGCACTTTGCCGGACTCTACCCACGGGCGTGCCTGCTGCCAGAACTGCTTGCAATAGGGGCAGTAAGGATCGGCGAACACATACACCACCCGCGGTGCCTCTTTTTTACCATCCAGGATCCAGTCGGCTTTTTCCATCTGTTGCCACAGCGCGCGCCCGGCAGGCGCGTAGATCTCTTTGGCGATCAATTTTTCGCTCAGGTTGCTGCCTGCCTCGTCATACATATAGCCGGAGATGGCGTGTTTGCCGTCCGGTGTCAGGTAAATGGTGACCCCCATGTCCTGGTATTTGCCAAGATAGCCTTTCATGCCGCCGGGTGCGTCAAAGGATTTGATAATGGTGATGCCTTGCTTTTCAATGGCTTTTACCGGCGCGGGCAGCTCTTCCGCGTGCAGGGTGAGCGGGAGCAATGTCAGCATTAACAGGCGCTTGAACATAAAAATCCTTATAAAATCAATGGGTAAAATTCAACTTAGGGCAAACCTATCACAGCCATAGATAAGACCCCGTCCGGTTGGCATTGTCGCGGGGCGCCGGGGATGGTCTAATCGATTTGCTTGATGACCTTTGGTTATGAGCGCAACACATTGCCAGCTTGCTGGCGCTGAAGCACCCACGGGTATTTCAGGTATCGAGGCCACCCGTCGCGGTGGCCTTTTTACGTTTGGCAAATTGATCGTTCACAAGGTTGCTTGTTGCGGGTTGTTAGCTAACGCTTATTGATTTGATAATGCAAACGCATTAGCCCTGTCACACAAAGTTCGTTAACTTACACCTCAACGAAAACACGGAGGAAGTATAGATGTCCTTAATTAATACCAAGATTAAACCTTTTAAAAACCAGGCGTTCAAAAACGGTGAGTTCATCGAAGTAACCGAGAAAGATACCGAAGGCCGCTGGAGCGTCTTCTTCTTCTACCCGGCTGACTTCACCTTCGTATGCCCGACCGAACTGGGCGACGTGGCTGATCACTACGACGAACTGCAGAAACTGGGTGTGGACGTATACTCTGTTTCCACCGATACCCACTTTACCCACAAAGCATGGCACAGCAGCTCTGACACCATTGCGAAAATCAAATACGCGATGATCGGCGACCCGACAGGTGCCCTGACCCGTAACTTCGAAAACATGCGTGAAGACGAAGGTCTGGCTGACCGCGGTACCTTTATCGTTGACCCGCAGGGCATCATCCAGGCTATCGAAGTGACCGCTGAAGGCATCGGCCGCGACGCGTCTGACCTGCTGCGTAAAGTGAAAGCGGCGCAGTATGTTGCTTCTCACCCTGGCGAAGTGTGCCCGGCGAAATGGAAAGAAGGCGATGCGACGCTGGCTCCGTCTTTGGACCTGGTTGGTAAAATCTAACTTTCCCGGCGTCTTTCACGTCATAGCGGCGTTGGCGTCTCCTGCTCACCCCGGTCGCTTACTGGTGTAAGCTTCCGGGGATTCTCAGGCTGGCCGCCTTGCTCTGACGCGACATACTGGGGAAATTATCTTGCAAACGGGTGCTTTTGGGGGCCCGTTTTATTCAACACCATGATGCAAGTTGCATTGATGCAGCCTTACATGATTCGGCTTGCATGATGATGTTTTAAGAGAGGGAATGACGATGCTCGACACCAATATGAAAACGCAACTCAAGGCGTACCTTGAGAAACTGACCAAACCTGTTGAGCTGATTGCTACGCTGGATGACAGCGCGAAATCGGCAGAAATCAAGGAACTGCTGGCTGAAATCGCGGAACTGTCAGACAAGGTCTCCTTCAAAGAAGACAACAGCCTGGCGGTGCGTAAACCCTCATTCCTGATAACAAACCCAGGCTCGAACAACGGCCCACGCTTTGCCGGTTCGCCGCTCGGTCATGAATTTACCTCCCTGGTGCTGGCGCTGCTGTGGACCGGTGGGCATCCGTCAAAAGAGGCGCAGGCGTTGCTTGAGCAGATCCGCGATCTCGACGGGGATTTTGCCTTTGAAACCTATTACTCGCTCTCCTGCCATAACTGCCCGGACGTGGTGCAGGCGCTGAACCTGATGGCGGTGCTGAACCCGCGCATCACGCATACGGCAATTGATGGCGGCACTTTCCAGAACGAAATCACCGATCGTAACGTGATGGGTGTTCCGGCCGTGTTCGTGAACGGCAAAGAGTTTGGCCAGGGGCGTATGACGCTGGCGGAGATCGTCGCCAAAATTGATACCGGCGCAGAGAAACGTGCGGCGGAAGAACTGAATAAACGCGATGCCTACGATGTGCTGATTGTGGGTTCCGGCCCGGCAGGCGCAGCGGCGGCAGTCTACTCTGCCCGTAAAGGCATTCGTACCGGTCTGATGGGCGAGCGTTTCGGCGGCCAGGTGCTGGATACGGTCGACATCGAAAACTACATTTCCGTGCCGAAAACCGAAGGTCAGAAACTGGCGGGCGCGCTGAAAGCGCACGTGGCTGAGTATGACGTGGACGTGATTGACAGCCAGAGCGCCAGCAAACTGACGCCAGCGGCGGTTGAAGGCGGCCTGCATCAGATTGAAACCGCCTCCGGCGCGGTGCTGAAAGCACGCAGCATCATCATTGCCACCGGCGCGAAATGGCGCAACATGAACGTACCGGGTGAAGATCAGTATCGCACCAAAGGCGTGACCTACTGCCCGCACTGCGACGGCCCGCTGTTTAAAGGTAAACGCGTGGCGGTGATTGGCGGCGGCAACTCCGGTGTGGAAGCGGCTATCGATCTCGCCGGGATTGTTGAGCACGTCACGTTGCTGGAGTTCGCTCCAGAGATGAAAGCGGATCAGGTGTTGCAGAATAAGCTGCGTAGCCTGAAAAACGTCGACATCGTGCTGAATGCGCAGACCACCGAAGTGAAAGGCGACGGCAGCAAAGTGACCGGTCTTGAGTACCGCGATCGTGTCAGTGGTGATGTGCACCACGTGGCGCTGGCGGGGATCTTTGTGCAGATTGGTCTGCTGCCGAACACCACCTGGCTGGAAGGCGCTATTGAGCGCAACCGCATGGGTGAGATCATTATCGATACCCGTTGTGAAACCAGCGTGAAAGGCGTGTTTGCGGCCGGTGACTGCACGACGGTGCCGTACAAACAGATCATTATTGCTTCGGGTGAGGGGGCTAAAGCGTCGCTGAGCGCGTTTGACTACCTGATCCGTACTAAAACTGCATAATCAAAAAAAGTAAGACTACACCTGCAAACAAAAGAGGCTGCCTTTGGGTAGCCTCTTTTTTTATGCCCGCAGGTGGCTTACGCCTGACCGGGTCTACCTGACGACCAGCACCGGGATATGCGCGTGACGCACAATATTGGCGGCGTTGGAGCCGAGCAGGTGAGTGGAGATGGACGGATTGCGCGAGGCAATTACCACCATATCGGCATGCAGTTCTTCAGCTAACTCATTCAGCACATCGCGCACGTTACCAAAACGAACATGGGTATGAATACGTGAGGAGTCGATATTAAAGTGCGTGATCATGGTGCTGAGGCGCGTTTGCGCTTCGTGTTGCAGATGTTCTTCAAAACGGCGTAAATCGGCGGCGAAGCGGTGCAGACTCAGGCTGGCGGAGGCGGGTAATACATGCAGCAAATGAATAACGCCTTCGCTCTGAGCGAGAAATTCAGCGTGACGCACGGCTTTGTCGCTTAACTCCATTTCGAAAACATCGACCGGCATAATGATTGTCTGATACATAAACGCTTCTCCCTGTAGGTTATGTCCATCTGATTGAAGCATAAAGGGCAGAAATATTTTGTTGCCTGGCTGGCAAATATAAAAATGGGTGGGAAAAGGGCGGAAAGAGGATGCGGGCGCATCCTCTGCAAAACAAAGCAGCGGCGTGATCAGAGCATAAAATCGCCAGCGGCTTCGGGCTGGTAAAGGAGCTCCAGCACTTCGAGATCGGCTGTGGCGCCGCCGGGTAATGCCCAGTGAATACTGTCGCCAACCCGTAAGCCCAACAGCGCCGCGCCGACCGGGGCCAGTACCGACAATTGGCTGGCGCTGTCGGTCATTTGCGCCGGGTAGACCAGCGTGCGGACACGCTCTTCGCCGCTTTTCAGCTCGCGAAATTTCACCCGACTGTTCATCGTCACCACGTCGTGCGGCATGGCTTCCGGCGCGCACATTTGTGCACGATCCAGTTCTTCATTCAGCGCATCCGCGACCGGCAGGCTGGCGTGAGCCGGTTGCTCAAGCAGTCGGTCGAGGCGCTCGGCGTCTCGCTCATTAATGATAATGGCAGGTCTGGACATCTGTTACTCCTGTTACTCCATGTCGTTTAAGCGGCAGCGCCGCCTGATTGATCCAAAGAAAAACCCTCGCCGACGGGCAGCGAGGGTTTGTCTACAAGGGATGATACTGACAGCGTAGCAAACTGTGAAGTGACACGGCGCACATTTGCCGGAATTGAGCCGGATCAGTAACCCACCTTGTCGATGACAAACTGAGTGCCACAGTTGCCAGGATGCGGCTGTGCGAGCAGCGAGGTTGCCGATAATGGCGCGTTGATGGCATCCGCTTTGATGGCAATCTGCATTTCTGTTAGCCACGCCGGGTTGCCGCTACAGGTCAGTTTTACCGCTTTCACACCCTGCTCGCCGTAAGCCTTGGCAACCGCGCTATCGAACGCCGCGCGGGTCACCGTTTTGCCGTAGTTGTCCGCCAGGAAAGTACCAAGGGCGCTCTGTTTGATTTCGGTATTCATGCGGACCATTGCGCCGAAATAATCATCCGGATCGAAGCCAAAGCAGACGCCATGTTTGGCGTATTCGTAGCGCTCGAGGCAGGAGTTGCCGCCTGCGCCTGGCATCACGTCATTCAGCTTATTGGCCATTTCAAGGGAGAGGCCGGTTTCGGCAGCGGCGCATTTCCGGCTGGCTTTGGCCTCCGGCATATTGGGAATCGGGCGGGTGGCGCACCCGTAGCGCATCCAGCGGTTTTCATCGACCCCGCGCGCGGCAATGGATTTCGGTAAACCGGGCCACAGACCATGAACCGTCAGAAAATCCACTTTATGCGGCAGCTCTTTTTGCAGGCGGCATTCGTCGGGCTCGTTGCGCCCATTAACATGCTGGCTCTGGCAAAAACCGGTTTGCCACGAAAGTGCCAGTACATAGCGGTCATAATCCCCATACTGTTTGGGCTGAAGCGGCGCGGCGTGGGCACATGAGAACAGTACCCCGGTAGCGCAAAGGCTGACGGCGAGTCCCTGTCTGAACATTTCAATTCCTGATGAATGTGTTTGGATGATTACAGGAAATAATTAAAGCATAAAAAAAGCGCCAGGCTGGCGCTTTTTCATCCGTCAGAAGGCCTTAATGCACTGCAACGCCCGGCACCAGGATCTCGGTTGCGATAATCACCACAATCAGCCCGACAGCCACCGGCACCGAGGTGCGTTTTACCACTTCAAACGGTGAGATATTGGCCATGCCTGCGACCGCCACCACAACGCCGGATACCGGTGAGATGGTACGACCCAGGTTTGACGCTTGCAGCATCGGAATGGACAGATACGCCGGGTTAATGCCGGACTCATGCGCCAGTTTCGGGATCATCTCGACAAAGGCGTAAAACGGCGCGTTACCGGAGCCGGTAGTCATTGCAGCCAGCATGGTGAGGGTCACCAGCACCAGCATCAAAATAATGCTTGCCGAGCCGAAGGAAGTGGCAATAGAGATCAGGCTCTGAATAAAGCCGATGGTGCTCAGCCCCTGGGCAAAGACGCCCGCTGCCACCAGCAGCATGACGACACCGGCAAACGCATCCGCCATGCCGCGATACGCCACTTCCAGGCCGGAGAAGACTTTCTGCGTGTTGAAGCCGCGTACGAATTCCAGCACCGCCGCCAGCAACATGCAGATCACCAGAATAGTGATGATGTGCAGCTCAGGCCCCCATTTACCGTCGAAAATCAGCACGCCGATAATCGGCGTAAACGGCAGGATGGCATAGAACATCGGCGCACTGGTGGTGATATCTTTCACATCCAGCATTTCAGTGACGATGTGCTCTTTCTTGTCCAGGTAACGTTGCCAGAAGAAGTGCGCGATCGCCATGGCGATAATTGCGGCAATGGAGATCGGCAGCGTAGTTTTAAAGGCAAAATCCACCAGCGGCATTTCCGCTGCTTTGGCCGCCAGCACCACGTCGCCGGAGGTTGGCGAGAGAATAATTGCCGCCGGAGAGGCGCAAATTGCCGCTGCCGCGCCGCGACTGATCCCGACGTTCACCATCACCGGGAACAGCGTCGCCATAAGCAGTACGCCAAGACCGGTTGCTGACGACACCGCCAGCGACATCAGGCAGGCGACGAAGTAGGCGGCAATCATCAGTAAATAAGGGGAGTTGATAAAACGCAGCGGGCGGGAGGCCAGCTTCACCACCATATCGTTCGCGCCGATATGCGTCATATAGGCGGCAAACCCGCACAGCATCATGATCATCATGCCGAGATCGCCACCGCGACTCATCAGCAGGATTTTCACGTATTCCACAATATCGGTGGCGCTGTAACCCGTGCTGGTCGCACTGCCGGGCAATATTTTATGGCCCATTAACGCACTGACGATTAATAACGCCAGACCGCCGACGAACAGCACGCCGGTGGCGGAATACCCTTTGATGATGTAGCGCGCGACGCCGACAATCACCACCACGCCGATCAGCAGTTCAATGAGTGTAGAAATCATGTTATTGGCCCCGGAAGTTGACCTGAAAAGATAAGTAAGTAAAAAAACAGGAGTCGCAATGTGCCGAATAACATCTTTTCTGTAGATGATTAAAATCAACAAAGCGACGCTTTGAGCGGAATATCGCGTGAAATTACTATTCAGCCGAAAAATAAAAAGCAGCGATAAATAATCGGCAAGAACGATAGTAGCGAATTTGTTTATTTAATGATAATGCCTGGTTAATGATTTTACTGTTATCTGCGGCAATAACCTGCCCGACGTAAATTTGTTAAAAAAATCTTTAAAAATAAAAACCGTCCTGCTTATACTCGCCGTTAATTCCCGTTTACCTTCAGGTAGTGTATGCACGCTGGCTGGCTATACCGACTGCGCTTTATTAAGCGGCATCTGCTGATGCTGCTGATGGCGTTTGGTTGGTTACTGATCCAAAGTCAGGTGGCGATTGCGTCCCACGATTGTGATGTCAGCGTGCAGGGTGAAACGGTGATGGTCCAGCATATGGGCCATATGATGATGGCGGACAGCGCGCCGCAAATGAACGCCATGAAAACGCCGCTGTGCGAAAAACATTGTGTTCCGGACCTGGCGCAGAAAGACACGCCGCATCAACCGCTGGTGGCGCTGCCGTCAACGCTCGCCCTTGCGGTGGTTAAACCCGTTTGTACCGACGTTTCCCGCGAGGGATGGTCATTAACCCCGCCTGCCGCAGGCCCGCCGGCAACGATCCGTTTTTGCCGGTATCGGGAGTAGATAACTGTTAATCCATTGAATTTTTAATAAGTTTATGATTAACAGGAGTCTTATTATGCGTTCTCATGTACTTTGTGCGCTGACTGGCGTACTGCTGTTCTCTTTCACCGCCGCTCAGGCGCAAACCACCCACGACATGCAAGGCATGCAACACGACATGCAGGGCATGCACGATATGTCGCAGCACCAGGCTATGCAGTCCCAGGTCTACCAAAGCCAGGGCGTGGTCAAAAAGGTCTCTGCGCAATCTGTTTCTATCGCCCATACCGCCATTCCTGCCCTTAACTGGCCGCCAATGACCATGCAGTTTGCACGCCCTCAGGGGAGTGCATTGCCTGCTGTGAAGCCTGGCGATAAGGTCAGTTTTACCTTCGTCCAGCATGACGATGGTTACCAGCTCGTTTCATTGACGCCACAAGCGTAACCGGAGGCAACAATGAAACGATGCACACTGAGCCTGCGGCTCGGTGCGGTCGCGCTCGGATTAGTGTGCTCCGCCGTACAGGCGGGGTCACTGACGCTGACGCAGACACTCGCCGCTGCCGAACGTTACTCCGCCGAACTGTCCGCCAATCGTAACGAAGCGCAAGCGCTGGATGCGATGGCGGATTCCGCCCGTCAGTTGCCGGATCCGAAGCTGAAATTCGGTATCGAAAACGTACCGGTGCAGGGCAACAACGACCGCCGTTTGACCCGTGAAGGCATGACCATGCAGCGGGTTGGCATCATGCAGCAATACATCAGCGCGGAAAAACGTGACCGCAAGGCCGATACGCTGTTGGCTGAAGCGCAAAGTGTGAGCGCCAAATCTGCCGTGGTGCGCGCCACGTTACAGCGCGATACCGCACAGGCATGGCTTGATCTGGCGCTCTCAGAGAAAGCCGTGCAAACCGCCCGCAAACTGCTGGAGGAGACCGAGCGACAGCAGGGGGCGCAGCGCGCCAGCGTTGGGGCAGGCAGCGCCGCACCGGACAGCGTACTGGCCTTGCGGATTGGGCTTAGCGCCATGCGTGACAAAGTCACCCTTGCCGAGCGGGATGTGCAACTGGCGCAAACCCGTCTGATGCAACTCACCGGGCAAAGCGTGACCGATATTGCCGGTGAACTCCCCCGTTACCAGCGCCTGCCCGCCGATGAAAAAACGCTTGAGCAGGGCATCGCACAACATCCTGATGTGGTGGCCGCCGCCAGCGCCGCTAACAGTGCCAAAGCCCGTTCTGCGGAGTCGGCGATTGCCGCCATTCCGGATGTGGAAGTGGAAGTGTGGTATGGCCGACGCGCCGAAGGCTATGAAGATATGGCCGGGGTGATGTTTACCGTCGATCTGCCGTTGTTCCAGTCACGCCGCCAGGACAAAGACCACGCGGCGGATGTCTCCCGCACGATGCAGGCTAACGATCAACTGGCGCTTGCCGGGCGTGAGCACATGGCGCAACTGCACTCGCTGATTGCCGAATATAACGCGGCGCAAACCTTATGGATGCGCCAGCGCGATGAAGTGCTACCGCTGGTGCGCCAACGCGCCACGCTATTGGCGGCGCAATACCGATCCGGGCAGAGCGCGCTGCCGGAACTGCTGGATGCGCGGCGTAATGTGCTCGACAGCGAACTGGCCGCAAACCAGGCCGAAAAAGAGATGGCGCGGACGTGGGCCGCGATCCGCTGGTTGATCCCGCAGGAGTTGATGTGATGAAAAAGAGCATAGTTGCCGTTGTGATTGCCGCCGGCGTGGCTGCGGGTATTGGGTATGTGACCGGGCGGCAACATACCGCGCCTGCCACTTCAACGGAAGCGGCCCCCGCGCGTAAAGTGTTGTACTGGTACGATCCGATGATGCCGGATCAACGTTTTGATAAGCCGGGTAAATCCCCATTTATGGATATGCCGCTGGTGCCGCGTTATGCCGATGACGCACCCGCTGCTGGCGGGGTGAGCGTCAGCGCGCAGCAACAGCAGAATCTGGGCATGACTACCGGGCGCGTGGAACAACGCGTGCTGGCCAGCGCGTTTTCCGCGTTTGCCACCGTGACCACCGATGAGCGCAGCATTCAGAGCGTGCCGTCACCGGCGGCCGGGGTGGTGGAAAAACTCTTTGTCCGTGCGCCGCAACAGTGGGTGAAAAAAGGCCAACCGCTGGCGCAGTTATGGATCCCACAATGGACTACCGCTCAGCAGGAGTATCTGGCTGTTCGCCAGTTGGGTGATGGTGAACTGACCCGCGCGGCCCGTGAACGACTGGCATTGCAGTTTATGCCGGAGGCGATCATTCGGGCTGTCGAACGCAGTGGTAAACCGGAAACGCGGTTGACGCTGCGCGCTGACAAAGACGGGTATGTGGTCAAGCTGGATTCGCGCGAAGGCGCGCAGGTGGCTGCCACGCAAAGTCTGTTCGAGCTGGCGAGCCTCGATCCGGTGTGGCTGGTGGTGGATTACCCGCCAACCCAGGCACAAGCGCTGGCGACGGGCAGCGAGATTGTGGCGACCTCGGCGAGCTGGCCGGGTGAGCAATTTCACGGTCGCGTCAGCGAACTGTTGCCGCAACTGGAGACCACTACCCGAACGCTGAAAGCCCGTATCGTGCTGGACAATCCCCAACAAAAACTGAAACCCGGTATGTTTCTGACCGTCACCACTGCGGCGTCCGCGCAGCAGCCTGCGGTGTTGGCTATTCCGGAAGAGGCGTTGATTGAAACCGGCGCTGCCAGCCGGGTATTGCTGGCTACCGGCGACGGTCATTTCCGGGCGGTAAATGTCACCACCGGGCGCACCGCGCAGGGCTGGACGGAAGTGTTGTCTGGCCTTAACGCGGGTGACAGCGTGGTGACCTCCGGTCAGTTCCTGATTGACTCTGAAGCGAACCTGCGCAGCGCGTTACCGGAACAACAAGCCACACAGACTGCGAAGAAAAACGTGCAGCAGTACGACGCTACCGGCGTGGTGAAAGCCATTGATGCGGGCAGCATCACGCTGTCGCACCAGCCCATTCCGGCACTGAACTGGGGGGCGATGACCATGGACTTTGTTGTGAAACAACCTGATCCGGCGATTAAAGTCGGGGATACGGTGATGTTTAGTTTCACGCTGGATGACGAGGAAGGTGCGGTGATCACCCACCTGATGCCGATGCGGGAGGCAATGAAATGATTGCTGCCATTATTCGCGCCTCGTTGCGAAACCGCTTGTTGATCCTGCTGGCTGCCGTGGTGCTGACCGGCTGGGGATTATGGTCGGTTCAGCGTGCACCGCTGGATGCGCTGCCGGATCTGTCGGATGTGCAGGTCATTATTCGCGCCAGCTACCCGGGGAAAGCGCCGCAAATTATCGAAGATCAGGTCACTTATCCGTTAACCACCGCCATGTTATCCGTGCCGGGGGCGAAAACCGTGCGCGGTTATTCAATGTTTGGCGATGCATATGTCTATGTTTTGTTTGAAGACGATACCGATCTCTACTGGGCGCGATCGCGGGTCCTGGAAAACCTGAGCCAGATCCAGTCATCGCTGCCAGCGGGGGTGAACGTGGGGCTGGGACCGGACGCAACCGGTGTGGGGTGGGTCTACGAATACGCGTTGGTGGATCGCAGTGGGAAACACAACCTTGCGGATCTGCGTGCGTTGCAGGACTGGACGCTGAAATTTGAGCTGAAGACGGTGCCGAATGTGGCGGAGGTCGCCAGCGTTGGCGGGATGGTGCGCCAGTATCAGATAGTGCCGGACCCGGCGCGCATGCGGGCGCTTAACATTACGCACGAGCAGATTGTGAATGCCGTGCAGGCGGCGAACCAGGAGAGCGGCGGTGCATTGCTGGAGATGGGCGAAGCGGAATTTATGGTGCGCACCACGGGCTATCTGCGCCAGTTGGCGGATTTTCGCCAGATAGTGATTGCCAGCCGCGATGGCGTGCCAGTGATGTTATCTGATGTGGCCACGGTACGCCTTGGGCCTGAGCTGCGCCGTGGCGTGGCGGAGTATAACGGCGAAGGGGAGGTCGCGGGCGGTATCATTGTGATGCGTTACGGCAAAAACGCGCTGGACACCATTCATGCCGTGAAAGCAAAGCTCAGCGAGATACAGAAAACATTACCTGCGGGTGTTGAGATCGTTCCGGTGTATGACCGCTCGACGCTGATTGAGCATGCCGTTGAGACGCTGACCCATAAGTTGATTGAGGAGTTCATCGTTGTCGCGCTGGTTTGTACGCTGTTTCTGTTTCACTTTCGCTCTGCGCTGGTGGCGATTGTCTCTTTGCCATTAGGGATCCTCGGCGCGTTTATTGTCATGCACTATCAGGGGATTAACGCCAATATCATGTCGCTGGGGGGGATTGCCATCGCCATCGGCGCGATGGTGGATGCCGCCATCGTGATGATAGAGAACATGCATAAAGTGATGGAGCAGTGGCGGCACGATAACCCCGGACAGCAGCCAACGGGGGCGGATTACTGGCGCTTCTCGGAAAGAGCGGCGGTTGAAGTGGGACCTGCGCTGTTTTGCAGTCTGTTGATCATTACCTTGTCGTTTATCCCGGTTTTTTCGCTGGAGGCGCAGGAAGGGCGGATGTTTTCACCGCTGGCCTTTACCAAAACCTGGGCGATGGCGGTGGCGGCAGGTCTCGGGATAACACTGGTGCCGGTGCTGATGGGGCTGTTTATTCGCGGTAAGATCCCTGATGAGAAAGCCAACCCGATTAACCGTTTTCTGATCCGCATTTATGAACCGCTGTTGGATCGCGTACTGGCCTGGCCGAAGGCGACGCTGGGGCTGGCGCTCTTGTTGCTGCTGGCAACGCTGTGGCCGCTCAGTCGATTGGGCAGCGAGTTTATGCCGCCGCTCAACGAAGGCGATCTCCTGTATATGCCGTCGACGCTACCGGGCATTTCGGCCCGCGAAGCCGGGCGTTTGTTACAGCAAACCGACCGGCTCATTAAAAGCGTACCGGAAGTGGAAAGCGTGTTTGGCAAAGCCGGACGCGCCGAGAGCGCGACCGATCCCGCGCCGCTAACGATGCTGGAAACCACCATCCATTTTAAACCTCGCGACCAGTGGCGTGCCGGTATGACGCCGGAAAAACTGGTGGCGGAACTGGATAAAACCGTCAATGTGCCGGGGATCGCTAACGTTTGGGTTCCGCCCATTCGTAACCGACTGGACATGCTGGCGACGGGGATCAAAAGCCCGGTGGGCATAAAGGTGAACGGTAATAATATTACCGATATCGAGCGTGTGGCGCAGCAAATCGAACAGGTGGTGAAAACCGTGCCGGGCGTAACGTCCGCGCTGGCAGAGCGCCTGGCGGGTGGTCGCTATGTCGATATCACGATTAACCGCCTGCAGGCGGCGCGCTATGGGGTTTCGGTCAAAGAGCTGCAATCGCTGGTTTCCACGCTGGTGGGCGGCGAAAACATTGGCGAAGTCCTGCAAGGGCGCGAACGTTATCCAATCAATGTGCGCTACCCGCGAGAACTGCGCGATAATGTTGATGATCTGCGGAATTTGCCGGTGATCACCGAAAATGGCAGCCAGATTGCGCTTGGTGAACTGGCTGATGTTGTCGTGAAAGAAGGTCCGCCGATGCTGAAAAGCGAAAACGCGCGGCTTTCCAACTGGATCTACGTTGATTTACGTGGACGGGATTTAAAATCAGCGGTTGATGAGATGCAGCAGCGGGTGGCGCAGCAGGTGCAGTTACCGCAGGGCGTCACGCTCTCCTGGTCGGGACAATTTGAATATCTTGAGCGCGCCACGGCAAAACTGAAAATTGTCTTGCCGGTAACGCTAATGATTATCTTTGTGCTGTTATTTATTACCTTTAAACGGGTTTCCGATGCCCTGTTAATAATGGGGACATTACCCTTCTCGTTGATTGGCGGTGTCTGGTTACTGTGGCTGCTGGGCTATAATTTGTCCGTTGCCGGGGCGGTTGGGTTTATTGCGCTTGCTGGTGTGGCGGCCGAGTTCGGCGTTATTATGGTGCTCTATCTCAATCATGCTCTGGAGAAATACCAGCGACCTGATCCTGATGAGGGAAATAAGGTGTTGATGCGCGCCATCCACGAAGGGGCGGTGCTGCGCGTACGTCCGAAAGTGATGACGGTAGCGACCATTATGGCGGGGTTACTGCCTATCATGTGGGGCGGGGGCAGCGGTTCCGAGGTGATGAGCCGCATTGCGGCACCAATGATTGGCGGCATGGTAACGGCGCCGTTGTTGTCGATGTTTGTTATTCCGGCCATTTATTTACTGCTGCACCGTCAGCGCTGAGTCAATTTTGCGCTCCGTATTCGGGGCGCATCTAATTGTATTAGTGGAAAAATCATATTGTGGCCGAAAAACAATGCCGCTGCGTTTTCAGAATTAATCTGATTTCGTTAAGAGAATATTCAGATACCCTGTCCGAGAATATACGTCGATTCGTAACATGGAATGAATACGGTGTTTGTAAATAAGAAAATTTTGTGGATTTTATTCTCTTTATTTTGTCAGCTTTCGGTGGTTCCCACACACGCAGCAGAAAACAGCTGGTTTTCTGATTTTACTGACAATGTGAAGCAAACCTGGCAGCAGCCTGAGCATTACGACTTGTATGTGCCGGCCATCACCTGGCATGCGCGTTTTGCCTATGACAAGGAAAAAACTGACCGCTATAACGAGCGTCCCTGGGGCGCGGGGTTTGGTCAGTCTCGCTGGGATGAAAACGGTAACTGGCACGGTCTGTATCTGATGGCGTTTAAAGACTCCTTCAACAAATGGGAGCCGATTGGCGGTTACGGTTGGGAGAAAACCTGGCGCCCGCTGGCGGACGATAATTTCCGCCTGGGATTGGGGTACACGGCAGGTTTTACCGCGCGTGATAACTGGCACTACATCCCGATCCCGGTGCTGCTGCCGCTGGCGTCGATTGGCTACGGTCCGGCGACGTTCCAGATGACCTATATCCCCGGCACATACAACAACGGTAACGTTTACTTCGCCTGGATGCGTTTTCAGTTCTGACGGCAGTAAAGGGGGTAAAAGCGGGTTGACGCGGTGCGCAATTTTTATACAGCGCGCGAAATGCGGCATAAACCCGCTACCGAAAAAAAGTTCGCGACATTTATCACTTTTTAGTGAATAACGACTGGACAAAAGTCGCTACAATTGTTGTACTGATACCCGACACAGCATTTGTGTCGTTTTTTCATGTAAAGGTAATTTTGATGTCTAAGATTAAAGGTAACGTTAAGTGGTTTAATGAATCCAAAGGATTCGGTTTCATTACTCCGGAAGATGGCAGCAAAGACGTGTTCGTACACTTCTCTGCAATCCAGAGCAATGGTTTCAAAACTCTGGCTGAAGGTCAGCGCGTTGAGTTTGAAATCACTAACGGTGCCAAAGGCCCATCTGCTGCAAACGTAATGCCTGTCTAATTGAGCTACGTTTAGCAAGAATCCCAAAACCCGCCTCACGGCGGGTTTTTTTATCCCTTCAGTTTGCATTCGCCGCGGAAAACAGCCAGAACGCCAGCGCTGTCATCGCAAATGATCCCAACAGGTTCACCGCCACGTTAACGAGGGCCCAGCCAGTGCGCCCATCCTGCAACAGAAACACCACTTCCGCCGAAAATGTGGAAAAGGTGGTCAGCCCGCCGCAAAAACCGGTGGTCAGCAAGACTTTCCACAGCGGATCGATATGCGTCATGCGGTTGAACCACGCCAGCCCCATGCCAATGATAAATGCGCCAAGCAGGTTGGCCGTCAGCGTACCGAGAGGGATAATTTGATGCGTTGGGTTAAGCTTCATACTCAACATCCAGCGCGCCACGCTGCCTGTACCCCCGCCGATAAATACCGCTAAAAGAAGTTGTAACACGGTGAAATCCTGCCATTTGATTTGTTAGAGTGGATGAGTGTAGCGCCGCCGCCATTTTCTGGCTATCGCGGTGAAGCGAGAGGATAAAGAGATGATTGTTGCGGCGGGACAATTTGTGGTGACGCCTGACTGGCGCACCAATGCGCAAACCTGCGTGGCGTTAATGGCGCAGGCCGCTTCTCAGCAGGCGTCGCTATTGGTGCTGCCAGAGGCGTTGCTGGCGCGGGATGATAATGACCCTCACCTGTCGGTAAAATCCGCTCAGCGGCTCGATGGCGGCTTCCTGACGCTGCTTTGCGAGGAGAGTCGACGCAATACCCTGACGACGGTGCTGACGGTGCATGTGCCTTCCACCGAAGGGCGGGCATTTAATACGCTGGTGGTATTGCGCGGCGGTAAGGTGATCGCGCAGTATGCCAAGCTGCATCTGTACGACGCGTTTAATATTCAGGAATCAGCGCGGGTGGATGCCGGAGATGACGTTGCGCCGTTAATCGACATTGAGGGGATGAAGGTGGGTCTGATGACCTGCTACGATTTGCGTTTCCCTGAGCTGGCAATGAAGCTGGCGCTTGATGGCGCGCAGTTGCTGGTGTTGCCTGCGGCCTGGGTGCGTGGTCCGCTCAAAGAACAGCACTGGGCAACGTTGCTGTCGGCGCGGGCGCTCGACACCACATGCTATGTGGTGGCGGCAGGGGAGTGCGGTAACAAAAATATCGGGCAAAGCCGGATTGTTGACCCACAGGGCGTAACGCTGGCTGCGGCAGCAGAAGCGCCTGCGCTGATCGTTGCGGAGATCAGCGAGGAACGTGTAGCGCAAACGCGGGATACGTTGCCCGTGTTACGTAACCGGCGCTTCGCTGCGCCACGATTGTTGTGATGTTTTTTTAAACAACACTTGATCCATCTCGTTACAGATTGCTATTGTGTGCGCGCGTCGAATGACCGTTAATGAAATCGGGTTATAATGACGTTTTATGCAGCCTGTTTTACGAAAGAAGGTATCTATGGGTGAGATTAGTATTACCAAACTGCTGGTCGTGGCCGCACTGGTTGTCCTGCTGTTTGGGACCAAGAAACTGCGCACGTTGGGCGGCGATCTGGGTGCAGCCATCAAAGGCTTTAAAAAAGCCATGAACGATGATGATGCAGCGAAGAAAGAAGCCGAAGGCGAAGTCACTGCAGAGAAACTCTCTCACAAAGAGTAATAGCGCCCCGACAGGCGAAAAAAAACCGGCCACTGAGCCGGTTTTTTTGTCGGTTGTGTAAGGAAGTACTACTTCACTTCGATGCCTTTTGCCTGCAAATCCGCATGGTAAGAGGAGCGAACGAACGGACCGCATGCTGCGTGGGTAAAGCCCATCGCCAGCGCTTCTTCTTTCATCTCGTCAAACTCATCCGGGCTGACATAGCGCTGCACTGGCAGGTGGTGACGGCTCGGTTGCAGATACTGACCCAGCGTTAACATCGTCACGCCGTGGCGGCGCAGGTCGCGCATAACGTCAATGATTTCGGCATTGGTTTCGCCTAAACCGACCATCAGACCGGATTTCGTCGGGATCTCCGGATGCGCTTCTTTAAAACGCTCCAGCAGCTTCAGTGACCAGTTGTAATCCGCTCCCGGGCGAACCTGACGGTAAATACGCGGCACGTTCTCCAGGTTGTGGTTAAACACGTCTGGCGGGGTTGCTGTGAGGATATCCAGCGCACGATCCATGCGTCCACGGAAGTCAGGTACCAGCGTTTCGATTTTAATCGTCGGGCTCTTCTCGCGAATAGCGGTAATACAATCAGCAAAATGCTGTGCGCCGCCGTCGCGCAGGTCATCACGGTCAACCGAAGTGATGACCACGTAACGCAATGCCATATCTGCGATAGTTTGCGCCAGTTTTTGCGGTTCGTTAGCGTCCGGCGCCACCGGACGACCGTGGGCCACATCGCAGAACGGGCAGCGACGGGTGCAGATCGCGCCGAGGATCATAAACGTGGCGGTACCATGGTTGAAACACTCAGCGAGGTTCGGACAGGATGCCTCTTCGCAAACAGAATGCAGGCCGTTTTTACGCATGGCCGCTTTGATACCCTGAATACGGGAAGAGTCAGCCGGAAGTTTGATTTTCATCCATTCCGGTTTTCTCAGCAGGGCTTCGCGCTCTGTGGCCACGTTTTTAACCGGGATAAGAGCCATTTTATCGGCATCGCGGTACTTAACACCGCGTTCCATCACAATGGGTTTACTCATAGCGTGCGTGTTCCAGTTGCGGATAACGAAGTAAGCATTTCAATTCAAGGGAATGTTGTATTTATCAACTATTTTTGAATTAACTTGCGCGCAGTATACCATTGATGGAGGGCAGAAAGCAGCCTGACAACGGGGCTATTTGTAAAATAGTTGTTGTTTTGTGCCAAATGCCCAGTAAGGGTTAGCACATTCGCCAGGTGAGAACGGGCTTTAAAAAGCCCGTCGGATAACATTGATAACGTTTTCCAGCACCGGATCTCGCAGGCTCAATTTATTGTAATACAGCGAGATATCCAGTCGCTCGTTGCTGATTGGCGGGTAATCAATTTCCACCAGCGGCCAGCAATCGCTAAACAATTTGAACAAACGCGTTGTCATCAGTCCTAGCAGGTCAGTGTTGCCGATCAGTGCTGCAATAGTAAACATATTGTAACTGCTGAAACTGATCTGGCGCTCTGGAAAGAGATCCTGCACGCGCTGACGTAAGCCGCTCAGATTTTGCGCTTCCAGCATCACCATCGTGTGCTCGTACTGCTGCAAAACCTCTTCGTTGATTGGCCCGTTCAGACAAGGATGCCCTTTACGGCACACCAACATCAGGCGGTCGGTATACAGCACATGGCTATTGAGCGCGCGCGATGAGGGGAGGTGAGTATCGATAATTAAATCCGTCTGAAACTGACTGAGCTGGCTTTCCCCATCTTTGACCGGAATATTGCGCATCATCAGATGCGGGGCATTGGCTTTTATCGCCTGATAGATAACCGGAAGGGCTAACGCGCCAATAGACGGCGTTGTGCCGACGGTAATCGTGCGTTGTTTATCGTAGCTGCCAGTGAGATCCAACGCGCCGAGGATAGATTCCAGCCCCTGGCTGATATATTCATGCAGGTGAGAGGCATAAGCCGTAGGCGTGACGCCCTGGCCTTTTCGAATGAAAAGCGGATCTGGAAATATTGAGCGCAGTTTCTGAATTGACTGGCTAATAGCGGAAGGGGTGAGGTTGAGCACTTTTGCCGCGTTAACAATCCCTTTATGGACATATACCGCCTCAAAAATAGTCAATAAGTTGAGATCAATATTGCGCAATGTCCGGAAGATTTGCGGCTTGTCGTCCTCGGGGCGCCCGGTTATTCGCTTTGCCGGCAGGTTATTATTCTCCACGCTAGTGCTCCGTAATCATTCGCAATATGAATGATAGTTGAATTTGTTTTTTTTGTTGATTATTAATTTGAGTTAACGTCCTGTCACATATCATCATTACGTAGATTTTTTCATCGCGATGGCGGACAAGCACTCAAAAGACGATTGGCCATAAGCACGAATACGAAGCCCGGGAAAGCATCGCAATGCTTATTAACCCGACAAGGCAGGTAGGTTGAAAATAGAGAATATGGCACCTATTGTAAAGCGCTAACAGGCCAAATAAATAACGACCCGCACAAAATGCGGGCCGTAATACATCATATATTAAGCGCTCATATATTGATGGGGTGGATTGTTTAGTAACGCTAAAAATTCCCGGATAAGAATTGTCCTTATTTTATCCATATCCGCTTTTTGTGAAAGCTGACTGATCTGGGTCATTTCCATCCCGGCATATCCACAGGGATTGATGCGCATAAAGGGGGCCAGATCCATGGCGATATTCAGCGCCAGGCCATGGAATGAGCACCCTTTACGAATGCGCAGGCCCAGTGAACAGATCTTTTTGCCATCGACATACACGCCCGGCGCATCAGCGCGAGCCTGTGCCTGGATGTCCAGTGTTGCCAGCGTATTGATGACCGTATTTTCCAGCAATGTAACAAGTTCACGCACGCCAATTTTGCGACGCTTAAGATTAATTAAAACGTACATCACTTGCTGACCCGGTCCGTGGTAGGTGACCTGGCCACCGCGATCGCTCTGGATCACCGGAATATCGCCGGTCGCCAGCAGGTGTTCAGCTTTGCCAGCCTGACCCTGGGTAAAGACCGGCATATGTTCGACCAGCCAGATTTCGTCAGGCGTTGTATCGTCACGGGTGTCGGTGAATTCATGCATCGCCCGGGACACGGGATCGTAAGGCTGTAAGCCCAGATTGCGGATGAGGATTGTATCCTGAGACAAAACGGCATCTCCGGGGGAGAAAAGAGTGGGGGGAGTATATCACAGCGAAGACGTTACCCGAATGCTTCCGGGCAACGTCTGCTGGCATTACAGCACCATGCGAACAATTTCGATGTTGCCGAGTTCTTCGTAAAGAATCTCAACCTGCTCGATGTGTGTTGCATTAATGGTGATAGAGACCGAGTGGTAATTGCCTTTGCTGCTTGGTTTTACCTGCGGAGAGTAATCACCTGGCGCATGGCGCTGTACCACTTCAACCACCAGATCAACCAGCTCTGGTTTCGCCAGACCCATCACTTTGTAAGTAAAGGGTGTCGGGAATTCAAGCAGTTCTTTGAGATTGGTTTTCATGTCAGCTCCGGCGTAAAAAAGAACAACTCCTGCCGCAGGGGCAGGAGTTTTTTGGATACGTAGTATATGGGGACGAAAATCACACTTTCAAGTGTTCAATTCTTAACCAAACCAGTGATGGAACATCAATTTAATGTAATCAATGATTTTGCCAAAGAAATTGCCTTCCGGGATTTCCTGTAGCACGACCAGCGGGCGCTGTTCGATAGTTTTGCCATCTAGCTGGAAGTTAATAGAACCGACAACCTGATTTTTCTGCAGCGGCGCATGCAGCTCGCTATTGTTCAGCACATAGCTGGCTTTCAGATCTTTCATGCGGCCGCGCGGGATCGTCAGATACACGTCTTTATCCACGCCCAGCGATGCGCGATCGCTGTCACCGAACCAGGCCGGTTCTGAAGCGAACTCTTTACCTGCTTTCAGAGGGCTAACGGTTTCGAAGAAACGGAAACCCCAGGTCAGCAATTTTTTACTTTCGGTTTCACGGCCTTTAAAGGTACGACCGCCCATCACCGCCGAGATCAAACGCATCTGACCTTCGGTCGCCGAGGCCACCAGGTTGTAACCGGCTTTGTCGGTATGACCGGTTTTAATGCCATCAACGTTCAGGCTGTTGTCCCACAGCAGACCGTTACGGTTGGTCTGGCGGATGCCGTTGAAGGTGAACTCTTTCTCTTTATAGATGGAGTACTCGTTCGGTACATCGCGGATCAGCGCCTGGCCAATCAGCGCCATATCGCGTGCGGAGCTGTACTGACCATCAGCGTCCAGGCCATGCACGGTCTGGAAATGGCTGTTTTGCAGGCCAAGGGCGCGCACATAGTTGTTCATCAGGCCAACAAACGCGTCCTGGCTACCCGCGACATAGTCCGCCATCGCCACGCACGCATCGTTACCGGATTGCAGGTTAATCCCACGGATAAGCTGGGAAACCGGCACCTGCATGCCTGGTTTCAGGAACATCAGTGAAGAGCCGCGGAATACCGGGTTACCGGTCGCCCATGCGTCGTTACCAATCGTCACCAGGTCGCTGTCTTTAAACTTGCCCGCTTTCATGGCCTGGCCGATAACGTAGCTGGTCATCATTTTGGTCAGACTGGCCGGATCGCGACGCGCGTCTGCGTTCTGTTCCGCCAGCACTTTGCCGGAGTTGTAATCGATCAGGATATAGGACTCCGCATCGATTTGCGGCACGCCAGGGATCATGGTTTTAATATTCAGGTCATCGGCGTGAGCAGCAGAAAGTGTGGCTGCGGTCAGCGCCGTGGTGAGCGCAAGGCGCTGCACAAAACGAACGGAGAGAGTGGTCTTCATGGTCGAACTACGACATCCGTGATGGAGTTAAAAAAGTGCCTTACTATAGCAAAAGCTATATCGGCAGGCATCTGACTTTCCGCATGACTTTGTGAATGATGCTTACAGAAGTTGACAGAATCAGATGCCTTACCCGGTTACTGCGCGCCAGTAATAAACGATTGTAACTGCGCTTCATTTTGCAAACGCCCCTGCAGGGCGCTGGCATCGGCTTTATTACTGAACGGCCCTAACTGTACCCGCCAGACCGCGCCGTTTTGCACAACACGGCCCGGAACGGAGAATTGCTGCGCCAGGCGCTGCTGATACTGCTGCGCGCGTGCCTGATCGCTCACCGCACCGACCTGCACCATATACCCGCTGGTTGCCGTCGTGGCAGCAGTGGTTGCGGCAGTTGCGGCGCTTGTGCTGGTGGTTGCCACATGCCCCTGCACAGAACCCGGTGCAGTCACCGGCGCGGTGCGGGTCGCGGCAGGTGCGGTGGTTTGCACTGCCGATGTGTTCTGGCTGGCCGACATCATGGATGTGGTGGTGGTCGACGGTGTGACGGCGCTTTGCGTCGTCGTGTCGCTCCCTTCCAACACGCCCGCGGCCAGCGGCGTTTGCGCGCCCAGGAAGCCACCGCTTTTTACCGGTGCGCCGGCAGCATCGTCGCTTTTCAACGTATCATTGCTGATGGCCTGAACATTCCCCTGTGGCTGCGCGGCTTGAGGCGCTGATGAGACGCTGCCCAGTCCGCCGCCAAGATCGGGACGATCCGGCAGAACGTAGGTCTGCTGAGCAACCTTGGTGCAGGCCATGCCTGGGCCGGAAAGAGAACCATCCTGCGCGACAATAATCGGATCGATACGCACTTTGGTGTTGTTGGACGTATTCAGGCGATCTGCCGCTGCGCGAGACAGAGAAATAACACGGTCGTTGCCATACGGGCCGCGATCGTTAATACGCACCACAATCATCCGCCCGTTGGCGAGGTTGGTGATACGGGCGTAGCTCGGGATCGGCAGAGTAGGGTGCGCCGCGGTCAGTTGCGCCGGGTCGAACGCTTCGCCGGAAGCCGTTAAGTTGCTGCCCGGTTCGGCATCGTAAATGGCAGCCAGGCCTGCCTGACTGAAGCGGGAGGGATCCTGAACCACTTTGTAGCTTTTGCCATCGCGCTGATAATCCTGATTCGCCGTGGCATTGAGCGGCTCGTAATGAGGCTCAGCACCGCTGATTTCAACGACAGGGCCGTTGCACACGACAGGTTGCGGCGCAACGGTCGTTTGCTGTTGACCATTATCATTTGAACATGCCGCCAGTAATCCTGCTGCTATGCAGACCCCAAGCCATTGCTTACGCATTGCGCACCTCTTATCGTTAGACGCTTTTGGACAACATTTTCCTGTGAGTATGGATCGACATAACGATACCAAACCCGGCCATGAGTACGATCAGGGCGGACCCCCCGTAACTTATCAGTGGCAACGGTACGCCCACAACCGGCAGGATACCACTCACCATACCAATATTTACGAACACATAAACGAACAAAATCAACATCAAACCCCCGGCCATGACCCGGCCAAAGGTGGTTTGCGCCCGGGCGGCAATCCATAGCCCACGCATAATTAACAGCAGATAAAGCGCCAGCAAAATCAAAATCCCCACCAGGCCCAGCTCTTCGGCCAGCACGGCAAAAATAAAGTCAGTATGGCGTTCTGGCAAGAATTCTAGCTGCGACTGGGTGCCATGCAACCAGCCTTTACCGCTCAGCCCACCGGAACCAATGGCGATTTTCGACTGAATAATATGATAGCCCGCGCCCAGCGGATCGGTTTCCGGATCGAGCAGCATCATCACGCGCTGGCGCTGATAATCATGCATCAGGAAGAACCACAGCACCGGAATAAAGGCGGCGATAAGCACCACGGCAATGCCGATTAACCGCCAGCTCAGGCCGGAAAGGAACAGCACAAACAGCCCGGAAAGCACCACCAGAATCGAGGTACCCAGGTCCGGTTGTGCGGCGACTAACAGCGTTGGCACAAAGATCAGCACCAGTGCGATACCGGTGTTTTTCAACGACGGCGGGCAAACATCGCGGTTAATAAAGCGCGCGACCATCAACGGCACGGCAATTTTGGCGATTTCCGACGGCTGAAAACGCACGATACCCAGGTCCAGCCAGCGTTGCGCGCCTTTCGAAATCGCACCGAAAGCATCTACCGCCACCAGCAGAATCACGCAGAAAATATAGAGGTAGGGCGCCCAGCCTTCATACACACGCGGCGGAACCTGCGCCATGACCACCATGATGATCAGGCCCATCGTAATCTGCCCGATTTTACGTTCGGTCATGCCAATGTCCTGGCCGCTGGCGCTCCAGATAACGATCGCGCTGTAAAACAGCAGCGCGAGAATGATGAGCATCAGTGTCGGATCGATATGGATTTTATCCCAGAACGATTTTTTGTTCGGATTGTCCGTCATGATTATTGGTCCTCCGTCGCCGCCGCTGACGGGTTTTCCGTTGGCAAGTCGGTGTTGTTATCGCCCAGCATAATATGGTCGAGGATTTGACGCATAATTGTCCCGACGGCCGGGCCAGCGCCGCCGTTCTCCAGGATCATCGCAACGGCGACCTGGGGATTGTCATAAGGCGCAAATGCGGTCATCAGTTTATGGTCGCGCAGGCGTTCCGCAATGCGGTGCGCGTTATACGTTTCGTTGGCTTTCAGGCCGAATACCTGCGCGGTACCGGATTTTGCGGCAACCTTGTACGGCGCATTGGCGAAATATTTATGGCCGGTACCGTTAGCGCGGTTAGCCACGCCATACATCCCGTCTTTGGCAATTTCCCAGTAACCCGAATGGATGTCGCCTACCGGTGGCTGCGTGGGTTGTTTCCACGGGACCTGCTTGCCATCTTCCACGGTGCTCATCAGCAGATGCGGCACTTTGACGATACCGTCATTAATCAGGGTCATCATGGCCTTGTTCATCTGCAACGGGGTGGCGGTCCAGTAACCCTGGCCAATCCCGACCGGGATGGTGTCACCTTGATACCAGGGTTTTTTAAAACGTTTCAGTTTCCACTCGCGCGTTGGCATGTTGCCGGAGCGCTCTTCAGAGAGGTCAACGCCGGTATACTGCCCGTAACCAAATTTGCCCATCCACTCAGCAAGACGGTCAATACCCATGTCATAGGCGACCTGATAGAAGAAGGTATCGGCGGACTCTTCCAGCGATTTGGTGATATTCAGGTGGCCGTGGCCCCATTTTTTCCAGTCACGGTAACGCTTGTCTGAGCCCGGCAACTGCCACCAGCCCGGGTCAAACAGGCTGGTATTGCGGTTGATAACGCCTGCGCTGAGCGCGGAGACAGCCACGTACGGTTTCACTGTAGAGGCTGGCGGATAGACCCCCTGCGTTGCCCTGTTGATCAGTGGCGTATTCGGATCGTTAAGCAACGAGGCGTAGTCCTTGCTGGAAATCCCGTCGACGAACAGGTTCGGGTCGTAGCTTGGCGTTGAAACCAGCGCGAGAATGCTGCCGCTGCGCGGATCGGTGACCACGACGGCGGCGCGACTGCCAGCCAGCAGTGTTTCAATGTACTGCTGCAGTTTTAAATCCAGCGTCAGGTAGATGTCATGACCGGCCTGCGGCGGCACTTCTTTCAACTGACGGATGACGCGACCACGGTTGTTGACTTCCACTTCTTCATAACCTGTCTGGCCATGCAGGACGTCTTCGTAATAGCGTTCAATACCGAGTTTGCCGATATCGTGGGTCGCGGCGTAGTTTGCCAGCTTGCCCTCTTTATCCAGCCGGTCGACGTCTTTATCGTTGATCTTCGAGACATAGCCAATGACATGGGTCAGCGCGGAACCATAGGGGTAGTAACGGCGTTTGTAGCCTTTTACTTCAACGCCGGGAAAGCGGTACTGGTTAACCGCAAAGCGCGCGACCTGGACTTCGGTCAGGTTGGTTTTTACCGGAATCGAGGTGAAACGGTGTGAACGTGAGCGCTCTTTTTTAAAGTTGGCGATATCGTCATCGTTCAGATCGACCACGTCGCGAAGCGCATCCAGCGTTTGCTGCACATCATCGACCTTCTCCGGCATCATTTCGACCTGATAGATGGTGCGGTTAAGTGCGAGTGGCGTGCCGTTACGATCGTAAATAATGCCGCGACTTGGCGGAATAGGGACCAGTTTGATGCGGTTTTCGTTGGAGCGGGTCTGATAGTCCGCAAAACGGACGATTTGCAGATTATAAAGGTTGGCGACCAGCACGCCGGAAAGCAGCAAAATCCCCGTAAAGGCGACCACCGCCCGGCGCACAAACAGCGCGGACTCAGCCGTATAGTCGCGAAAAGAATTCTGTAATTTCATCCGCTGCTTAATCTGCCTAAGACTTGTCATTACTCACGATGGTAAGGATGGTTGGTGGTAATACTCCATGCGCGGTAAAGGCTTTCCGCAACCAGCACGCGCACCAGCGGGTGAGGAAGCGTCAGCGCAGAGAGCGACCAACTTTGTTCTGCCGCGGCTTTACAGGCGGGGGATAACCCTTCCGGCCCGCCGATCAGCAGGCTGACGTCACGCCCGTCCTGCTTCCAGCGTTCCAGTTCAATAGCCAGTTGCGGCGTATCCCAGGGCTTGCCGGGGATATCGAGGGTGACGATACGGTTTTTGCCCGCTGCCGCCAGCATCAGTTCACCCTCTTTGTCGAGAATACGTTTGATATCTGCGTTTTTACCGCGCTTTCCCGCGGGAATTTCCACCAGTTCGAAGGGCATATCTTTGGGAAAACGGCGCAGATATTCACTAAAACCTGTCTGTACCCAGTCCGGCATTTTTGTGCCGACGGCGACCAGTTGCAGCTTCACGCATTAGCTCCAGAGTTTTTCCAGTTCATACAGGCGACGGCTCTCTTCCTGCATGACATGGACAATGACATCGCCCAGATCGACCACAACCCAGTCAGCGGCGCTTTCGCCTTCCACACCCAACGGCATCATGCCTGCTGCGCGCGATTCCTGCACCACGTGATCCGCGATGGAGACAACATGGCGGGTGGAGGTGCCGGTGCAGATAATCATGCAATCTGTGATGCTGGATTTACCCTGTACGTCGATGGCGATGATGTCCTGACCTTTCAGGTCATCAATTTTGTCGATAATAAAATCCTGGAGTGCTTTACCCTGCAAGTGTTCCCCCTGAGTGAACAAAAAGTGAGCTATTAATAAGCGGCCTGACATTATACCTGAAGTGCATCGATTGTCGGGATAAATGTCGGGTCCTGGCAATTTCGAAGCGGGCTATCATCCCATCACGGCCGTGGGATTGCATTGTCATTTTTGTAAAACAATTTCTGCGCGCGGAGAATATCAGCCTGCCGTGGCGTGTCAATGACCTAATTACCGCCGCGAATGGGATGATGAAAAAAAACGCTATGTCTCGTCCGTTTGCCAGATGGCGCGGCTATTTAATACGCGAAGCGTGGCGAAATCATCATGAATATCAATTGCACTCCAACATCCCTGATCAACGCGGAAATGCCACAGAGAGGAAGCCGACATGTTTAACAGCCGGGCAATCAGTAAACTGAGTACGCCCTGATGGCTGACCACCAGCACGTTCTGGTGTTGACGGAGATCGGCAAGCGTGGCGATAAACTGCTCGACGCGCAGGGAGAAGGCCTGAAAACCTTCGCCGTTCGTCGGAACCGCATTCTGCCAGTCCGTACACCAGGCGGCATAACTCTCCGGATCTTCGCGTGTTAAATCGCGGTGATGGCGCATCTCCCAATCACCGAAAAACATCTCGTTGAGCAGCGACGTGGTGTGCACAGGAATATCACGGTTTTCCAGCACCCGTTGCGCGGTGTGCCGCGCCCGCTCAAGCTCGCTGCATAACACATGATCGAAGGGAACCGCCTGCAGCAAGCCATGAAGTGTCTGTGCCTGGGCCAGCCCTTTTGCTGTCAATGGTGTTGGCGAATGGCCACTGTAGAGGCCTGCTACATTCGCTTCCGTTTCACCATGGCGTATCAGCCAGAGTCGCATAATGGTCTCCCGTCCCGATTTCTGCGCAAAGTTTAACACTGCATCCTGAATCCACTTGTCTTTTTCGTTTAAGATTGTCGTTTTTGACCGGAGCGGAAGATGGCTTTGTTTCATAGCGCGCATGGCGGCAATACCCGTGAGGCGGCAGCACTGCTGGGCATTGCCCCGGAGCAACTCCTCGATTTCAGTGCCAATATTAACCCGGCCGGTATGCCGGCATCGCTCAAACGCGCGTTGCAAAACAACCTGGCGTTGGCTGAGCGTTATCCGGACGTTGAGTACCAACGCCTGCACCAGGCGCTGGCTGCGCACCATCAGATACCGGCGTCGTGGATCCTGGCGGGCAATGGTGAAACGGAAGCCATCTTTGCCCTGGTCAATGCACTGGCGCCGCGCAAGGCGATGTTAGTGACGCCCGGTTTTGCCGAATACCGCCGTGCGCTAACGCAGGTGGGGTGCGATGTTGCCGAATTTCACCTGCGGGAAGACGAGGGCTGGCAACTGACCGGACGGGTGCTGGACGCGTTGACGCCCGATCTGGACTGTCTGTTTCTCTGCACGCCCAATAACCCTACCGGGTTACTGCCGGACGATACGCTGCTGCATGCCATTACTGCACGCTGTAAAACTCTCGGTATCGCACTGGTTCTTGATGAAGCCTTTATGGATTTTATCCGCGATCGCTCGGGGTTTATTCCGCACCTTGCGGATAACCCGCATCTGTGGGTGTTGCGATCGTTGACCAAGTTTTACGCCATTCCCGGCTTGCGTCTTGGCTATGTCGTGGGCAGCGATGTGCAAAGGGTTGCACGGATGCGCGCGATGCAAATGCCGTGGTCAATCAATGCCTTCGCGGCGCTGGCGGGAGAAGTGATTTTGCAGGATACCGCCTATCAGCAGGCCAGCTGGCGGTGGCTGGAACAGGAGAGACCACGTTTGCGGGCGGCACTGGCTGCGTTACCCGCGCTGACCGTCTGGCCCGGTGTGGCTAACTATCTTTTTCTGCGCTGTGATGCGCCGGATAGTGCGTTGCAGCGAGCGCTGCTGGAGAGGCACATCCTGATCCGCAGTTGTGCCAATTATCCCGGTCTGGACGGTCGTTATTATCGTGTGGCGGTACGAAGTGAAGAGGAAAATGACCGGCTTATCGCTGCGATGGGCTCGGTGCTTAGCGGTACAGACCCTGTTCTTTGATATAGGCCAGCACCGGAACGGGCAGCAGATCGTCACACTGCTCGCCTTTTTCCAGCCGCTCGCGGATAAGCGTCGCGGAAATATTGAACCACGGCGTTTCCGCGAGGTAAATTTTCCCGGCTGGTAAGGTATGAAGCATTTCCGCATCGGTGGTGAGGTGGGACTCCAGCCATTGCTGATGCGCTTCCTGTTCCATGGTTAACGGGTAGCCGGGGCGACGGCAGACAATCAGATGGCAATTATCAAGAATGGTGTCGGCATGGTGCCAGCCAGGGAAGGTAAGCAGGGAGTCCTGACCGATGATAAACGCCAGCGAGCGTCGTGGGCCTTGCTCTTCGCGCCACTCCTGCAATGTCTGCGCCGTATAAGACGGCGTGTCGCGGCGAAGTTCCCGCTCATCAAGGGTAAACAGGGGCTTGTCCGCAATCGCCAGTTCAACCATGGTCTTACGCTGCTGACTGGTGGCTTCCGGTTGTGGGCGGTGTGGGGGCACATTATTAGGCATGATAATGACCCGTGAAAGGCCGATCTGATTCGCCAGCGCTTCAACGGGTTTCAGGTGCCCGTAATGAACAGGATCAAACGTACCGCCAAACATGGCCTGCAACTGATTCATATCAACCATCAATAAAAACGTCTGCCAGTGCCTTATGACAGAGTAGCAGAGAAAGGCTTTCCAGCTCGGCCCACACCGATTGACCAAAGTCCTGTTTCACCACCAGCTCAATGCGGCTCAGCAGATGAACAGCCTGACGCAACTGATCGGCGCTCAGGCGATTCAGCGCCTCGCCGGTCACACCGCGACGGTTTTGCCATACACGATGTTTATCAAACAGCGCGCGTAACGGTGTATGCGCGGATTGCCGTTTTAACGTCACCAGCAACAGTAGCTCGCGTTGCACGGTACGCAGCAGGATCACCGGTTCACAGGCTTCCAGCCGCAACTGGCTAAGAATATGCAACGCGCGTTTGCTTTTGCCTGCCAGCAGCGCATCCACCCAATGAAATGGCGTAAAGTGCGCTGCATCGTTAACCGCTTGTTCTACGCGCGGCAGGGTGAGTTTGCCATCCGGCCACAGCAGAGCCAGTCGCTCAAGTGCCTGCGCCAGTGCCAGCAGATTGCCTTCATAGCAATAGCAGAGCAGCTGATTGGCGGCGTCGTCCAGCTCCAGTTTGTTCTGCTTTGCCCGGGCGGCAACCCAGCGGGGGAGATTCGCTTGCTCCGGCGTCTGGCAACTGATCTGCACGGCATGGTTGTTCAGTTGAGTTAACCAGGCTGCGTTTTCCTGCGCTTTTGTTAGCTTGTTGCCGCGCACAATCAGCAGCAGATCGTCATGCAGTAACGCCACCAGCTTAGCCAATTGTTCATTCATGGCTGCATTGGGACCATTTTCAGGCAATTGCAGCAGTAAGGTCTGGCGGCTGGCAAACAGGCTCAGCGCCTGACAGATGGAAAAGATCGCGTCCCAGTCGGTGCTGGCATCCAGGGGGAACGTGTGATGTTCGGTGAAGCCCTGCGCCACAGCAATCTGGCGTACGGCGTCCTGGCTCTCTTGCAGCAATAACGGATCGTTACCGAGGAGCAGATACGCCGCGCGCAGCCCTTCATTGAGCTGCGCGCGGAGTTGTTCCGGATACAACCTGAGCATTAGCTACCCGGTTTAGCCGAAACTGAGGAGGAGGAAGATGCGCCGCCAGCATGCGATTGTGATGCATCTGCTGTATGAACGCTTGGCAGCTTACGAATCAACTGTTCCGCCGCTTTGTCGTACATTTCGCGAATGATCATGTCCTGCTCGGCATCTTTCGCCAGCGCTGTTTGCGGGTTATCAAAGAACGAACGGTACACTTTCGTGCTGATTGGGTAAATGTCATGACCCGGGATCAGCACGCTGGCGTTGACCGTCAGCACCATTTGGTATTCCGCCGTGCGGCCATCCTGGAAAATGGACGCCGTGTCACGGGCAAACGTCACGGCGCCAAGGCGCAGTGAAGGCACATCCTGACGGAGCGACTCTTTTTCCAGCAGTTCAACGCCATTCAGACGCAGCTGGCTGCGAATGGCGCGGCTCAGCGGGCCGTTCGGATCTCCGGAATCGAAGATCATCGTTTTCATCTCAGCAGGCACTTGCGTAGAGCTACGCAGATGCCAGCCGCAACCAGCGGTGATCAACACCGCCAGTGATAACAACAATGTAGCCAGATATCGCACGCTTCCTCCCGCGCTTAGCCAACGACCAGATTGAGCAGTTTACCCGGTACGTAAATCACTTTACGTACGGTAACGCCATCAAGATATTTCGCGACCAGATGCTCCTGGCCTGCGCGTTCACGCACCTGTTCTTCGGTGGCATCGACGGCGACGGTAATTTTACCGCGCACTTTGCCGTTCACCTGTACGACGACCAGCGTGGTGTTCTCCACCATGGCTTGCTCATCCGCAACCGGCCATGGCGCGTTGTCGATATCGCCTTCGCCGCCCAGCTCTTGCCACAGGGTGAAGCTTGCGTGCGGTGTGAACGGGTTCAGCATACGCACTACTGCCAGCAGCGCTTCCTGCATCAGCGCACGGTCTTGCGCGCTTTCCTGCGGTGCTTTCGCCAGTTTGTTCATCAGCTCCATAATCGCCGCGATCGCGGTGTTGAAGGTCTGACGGCGACCGATATCATCGGACACTTTGGCGATGGTTTTATGCACGTCGCGACGCAGGGCTTGTTGCTCGTCGTTCAGTGCAGCCACATCCAGCGCGGAGACGGCACCCTGTGCGGTGTGCTCGTAAACCAGTTTCCAGACGCGTTTCAGGAAGCGGTTCGCGCCTTCCACGCCGGATTCCTGCCATTCCAGCGTCATGTCCGCCGGGGAGGCAAACATCATAAACAGACGCACGGTGTCCGCGCCGTAACGTTCCACCATTTCCTGCGGATCGATACCGTTGTTTTTCGACTTGGACATTTTGCTCATGCCGGTATATACCAGCTCATGACCTGCCGGATCTTTGGCGTTAACGATGCGGCCTTTCTCGTCGCGTTCAACGATAGCGTCTTTCGGAGACACCCAGTTACGTTCGCCGTTTTCGCCCACGTAATAGAAGGCGTCCGCCAGTACCATCCCCTGACACAGCAGCTGTTTAGCCGGCTCGTCGGAGTTGACCATACCTGCATCGCGCATCAGTTTGTGGAAGAAGCGGAAGTAGAGCAGGTGCATGATGGCGTGTTCGATACCGCCAATGTAAATGTCTACCGGCAACCAGTAGTTAGCTGCTTTCGGGTCCAGCATGCCTTCGTTGTGCTGCGGGCAGGTATAACGCGCGTAGTACCAGGAGGACTCCATAAAGGTGTCGAAGGTGTCGGTTTCGCGCAACGCTGGCTGACCGTTAACGGTGGTTTTCGCCCACTCCGGGTCTGCTTTGATCGGGCTGGTAATCCCGTCCATCACCACATCTTCCGGCAGGATCACCGGCAACTGGTCTTCTGGAGTTGGGATCACGGTGCCATCTTCCAGGGTGACCATCGGAATCGGCGCGCCCCAGTAACGCTGGCGGGAAACACCCCAGTCGCGCAGGCGGAAGTTGACTTTGCGCTCGCCCACGCCTTTGGCCGCCAGTTTATCGGCGATGGCGTTGAAAGCGGCAGTGAAATCAAGACCGTTAAACTCGCCGGAGTTAAACAGCACGCCTTTTTCGGTCAGCGCCTGCGCGGAAAGATCCGGCTCGCTGCCATCGGCGTTAAGAATAACGGGCTTAATGGTCAGGTTGTATTTGGTGGCGAACTCGTAGTCGCGCTGATCGTGGCCCGGAACGGCCATCACCGCGCCAGTACCGTACTCCATCAGCACAAAGTTTGCCGCCCAGACGGGAATGGCTTCGCCAGTCAGCGGGTGAATCGCTTTCAGACCGGTGTCGACGCCTTTTTTCTCCATCGTCGCCATATCGGCTTCCGCCACTTTGGTATTGCGGCATTCATCGATAAAGGCAGCCAGTTCCGGTTTACTTGCCGCAGCCTGTTGCGCCAGCGGATGGCCCGCGGCGACAGCCAGGTAAGTGGCCCCCATAAAGGTGTCCGGACGGGTGGTGTAAACGGTCAGTTTCTGGTCGCTGTTCTGGACGTCAAAAGTGATTTCCACGCCTTCGGAACGGCCAATCCAGTTGCGCTGCATGGTTTTAACGGTATCTGGCCAGTGGTCCAGATTGTCCAGGTCGTTCAGCAGCTCATCGGCATAGGCGGTGATTTTGATAAACCACTGCGGGATCTCTTTACGCTCAACTTTGGTGTCGCAGCGCCAGCAGCAGCCGTCGATAACCTGTTCGTTTGCCAGTACGGTCTGGTCGTTCGGGCACCAGTTCACCGCAGAGGTTTTCTTGTACACGAGGCCTTTTTTATACAGCTCGGTAAAGAACTTCTGTTCCCAGCGGTAGTATTCCGGGGTGCAGGTTGCCAGCTCGCGGCTCCAGTCATAGCCAAAGCCCAGCATTTTGAGCTGGTTTTTCATGTAGGCGATGTTGTCGTAGGTCCACGGTGCCGGCGCGGTGTTATTTTTCACCGCAGCACCTTCAGCGGGCAGGCCAAACGCGTCCCAGCCAATGGGCTGCAGGACGTTTTTACCCAGCATGCGCTGGTAACGGGAAATCACATCGCCAATGGTGTAGTTACGAACGTGGCCCATGTGTAGTCGGCCAGAAGGATAGGGGAGCATTGACAGGCAATAGTATTTTTCTTTGCTCTCGTCTTCAGTAACTTCGAATGTGCGCTTTTCTTCCCAGTGGCGCTGTACGTTGGATTCTATCTCTTCCGGGCGGTATTGCTCTTGCATGGCACCAGTAGTCCTGTTTTTGATACCGCTACGAATGTAGCGTTGTTACGTGGTTTTTCAGATCGGCATAGCATAGCCCAAACGCCCGCCTCAAAACAGCCTTTCCGCGACCCGGCGGCGAAATAGCCGCGCCTTTTTTCGGGGGGCTTTTTGTCCGCGCTGTGGGCGAGTCGGCACTGCGACGGAGAAATAACGTCTACCATTAGAGAGAGTTACTTAACCGGGAGGCGAAGCGATGAACAAGGTTGCTCATTTTTACCGTGAACTGGTTGCGGCGTTAACCGAACGCTTACGCAACGGGGAGCGCGATATTGATGCATTAGTCGGGCAGGCGCGTCAGCGTGTCTCGCAGACCGGTGAATTAACCCGTACGGAAGTCGACGAATTGATGCGTGCCATTCGCCGCGATTTGGAAGAGTTTGCCCGCAGCTACAACGAAAGCCAGGATGAAGTTACCGACAGCGTATTTATGCGGGTGATCAAAGAGAGTCTTTGGCAGGAGCTGGCGGACATCACCGATAAAACGCAACTGGAGTGGCGTGAAGTGTTCCAGGATCTCAATCATCACGGCGTCTATCACAGCGGTGAAGTGGTGGGGCTGGGAAATCTGGTGTGTGAGAAATGCCATTTTCATTTGGCCGTGTATACGCCGGACGTGTTACCGCTGTGCCCGAAATGCGGTCACGATCAGTTTCAACGCCGTCCTTTTGAGCCGTAACAGCAAAACGCCAGCCCCGTTATCGGGGCTGGCATAAACGGACTTAGTGCAGGATTTTGGCGAGGAAATCTTTCGCACGGTCGGATTGCGGGTTGGCGAAGAAGGCCTCTTTTTCAGAGTCCTCAACAATTTTGCCCTCATCCATAAAGATCACGCGGTTCGCCACTTTGCGGGCAAAGCCCATTTCGTGGGTGACCACCATCATTGTCATGCCTTCGTTCGCCAGTTCCACCATGACGTCCAGCACTTCGTTGATCATTTCCGGATCGAGGGCTGACGTCGGTTCATCAAACAGCATTGCTACCGGATCCATGCACAGGGCGCGGGCAATCGCGACGCGCTGTTGCTGCCCCCCGGAAAGCTGCGCCGGGAATTTATTGGCATGCGCCGATAAACCTACGCGATCCAGCAGCTTCAGCCCTTTTTCCCGCGCGGCGGCCTTATCACGCTTCAGCACTTTTACCTGCGCCAGCGTCAGGTTTTCGATAATCGACAGATGGGGGAACAGCTCAAAATGCTGGAACACCATGCCCACGTGGGAACGCAGCTTCGCCAGATCGGTTTTCTTATCATTGACTTTGGTGCCGTTGACGATGATTTCGCCTTTCTGTACCGGCTCCAGACCGTTCACGGTTTTAATCAGAGTGGATTTTCCGGAACCCGATGGGCCGCACACCACCACCACTTCACCTTTTTTCACTTCCGTGGAGCACTCGGTCAGCACCTGAAAGTGGCCATACCATTTCGAAACATTTTTCAGGGAAATCATTAAACGGTCCTTTTCTTCAGCCAGCTGACCAACAGCGAAGCACTGAGACTGATAATAAAATAGACAGCGCCGGCAAACAGGATCATTTCAACCTGCGTGCCGTCACGCTCGCCAATGGTAGACGCCGTACGGAAAAAGTCCGCGAGGCTCAGGACATACACCAGTGAGGTGTCCTGGAATAAGACGATCCCCTGTGTGAGCAGCAACGGGACCATGGCGCGAAACGCCTGCGGCAGGATAATCAATTTCATCGACTGCCAGTGGGTCATCCCCAGCGCCAGTGCGGCGCTGGACTGCCCGCGGGAGATGCTCTGGATCCCGGCGCGGATAATCTCTGAATAGTAAGCCGCCTCGAACATGGAGAACGCCACCATGGCGGAGATCAGCCGGATATCGGTTTTCGGCGATAGCCCAAGTACGTTTTGCAGAAAACCGGGCACGATCAGGTAGAACCACAACAGCACCATCACCAGCGGAATGGAGCGGAAGACGTTCACGTAGCTTTTCGCAAACCAGCGAAACGGCCCAAAGGTCGACAAACGCATCACCGCCAGCAGTGTTCCCCAGACGATACCGACCACGATCGCAATAACGGTGATTTTCAGCGTGACGATAAGCCCGGCCACCAGGTACGGGAAAGAAGGGGCGATAGAACTCCAGTCAAATTCGTACATGGTTATTTGCCTCCCATATTGCCTGGCAGGCGAATTTTGCGTTCCACCAGGTTCATCACCAGCATAATGAAGGCGTTAATCAACACGTACGCTACGGTAATTGCGGTAAAGGATTCCCACGCGTGCGCGGAGTAATCCAACAGTTTCCCCGCCTGCGCCGCCATATCCACCAGACCGATAGTGGAGGCAATAGCGGAGTTTTTGACCAGGTTCATCATCTCGGAGGTCATTGGCGGCACGATCACGCGATAGGCGTTTGGCAGCAGAACGTAACGGTAGGTCTGTGGCAGCGTTAGCCCCATTGCCAGACCGGCGTTTTTCTGCCCACGCGGCAGCGACTGGATGGCGGCGCGTACCTGCTCGCAAACGCGGGCGGCGGTAAACAGCCCCAGGCAGACCATCGAGGAGACGAAGAACTGAATGTTGGGATCCAGCTCTGACTTAAACCACATGCCGATGTCTTCCGGCAGCAGTTCCGGTACCACCAGATACCAGGTAAAGAATTGCACGATCAGCGGTACGTTACGGAACAGTTCGACATAGCAGGTGCCAATGCCGGACAGGAAACGGTTCGGTACGGTTCGCAGGATGCCAAACAGAGAGCCAACCAGAAAAGCGATGATCCAGGCCGTCACAGAAAGCGCGATGGTGACCTGAAAACCGCTCCATAGCCAGCCAAGATAGGTGGTGTTGCCGAACGGGGCTTGTTGCAGGAATATTCCCCAGTTCCAGTCTATGGACATAAATCTACTCCGGAAAAAAAAGGGTAGCAGCGCTACCCTCGAAGATTGTGTGAAGAGCGAGTTTTCGTGCCGAAAGGGGAACGACCCTTCAGCGTATAGTCTGTCCGTGCTGCTTCGACAATCGAGAGGGCAGGATACCCCGCCCCTAATGGTTTTAATTAGTTCAGAGCTTTGTCATTCGGTTCTTTGAACAGCGCTTTCATGTCATCAGAGAGCGTAAAGTTCAGGTTCATGTTTTTTGGCGGAATCGGGTTTTTAAACCACTTATCGTAGGATTTTTCAGCCGCGCCAGAGGTTTGCAGCTGAGCGATGGTGTCATCCATCAGCTTTTTAAACTCCGGATCGTTTTTGCGCAGCATACAGCCGTAAGCTTCGTGGGATTGCGGCGTGCCGACAATGTCCCAGTTATCCGCTTTTTTGGCTTTGGCGCGTTCACCGGCCAGCAGGGCGTCATCCATCATAAAGGCGACAGCACGACCGCTTTCCAGCGTACGGAACGAGTCGCCGTGGTCTTTGGCGCTGATAATGCGCATATCCATTTTTTTCTCGTCATTCAGCTTGTTCAGCAGAATTTCGGAGGTGGTACCGGACGTAACCACCACGGCTTTTCCTTTCAGGTCGGCGAAATCTTTGATTGGGCCGCCTTTTTTGGTCAGCAGACGGGTGCCGACGACGAAGATGGTGTCGGAGAACGCGGCCTGTTTCTGGCGTTCAACGTTGTTGGTGGTGGAGCCGCATTCAAAATCGAACGTGCCGTTTTGCAGCAGCGGAATACGGTTCTGAGAGGTAATTGGGATCAGTTTCACCGCCAGGTCTGGCTTATTGAGTTTCTTCTTCACCGCTTCAACGATAGCGTTGGAGTAGTCCTGAGAGTAACCCACCACTTTTTGTTCGTTGTCGTAATAGGAGAACGGTACGGAAGATTCACGGTGACCGACGACGATAACGCCGTTTTTGGCAATTTTATCCAGCGTCGTTTGCTGTTGTTCCGCCGGGGCTGCTGCCTCCGCCGGTTTAGCATCTTCAGCGTGGACCAGACCGGCTGACAGTCCCATCACCAGCATCGCGGCGGCCAGTTTACGTAATTGCATTTCCAGACTCCTTTATCGTCAGTGCGAAAGCACAGGGATACCCGTTGTGTGTACGTTGTGTTGTTTTTATCTTCTGCAACATATTCGTGCAGCGTCGTGTGTGTTTGTTACATTCAGTCTGGCTTAATGTAAAGATTTTGCTGTGATATTGTTTATTTTTGCGAGGTGCGCCGCACCGATAAGAGGCAAAAATCTTCCATCGCACCAGGCTGGTGCATCTAATGTTCGCTGCCGGTGCGACCCTTTGGCGCATAAGCAGTTTTCATAGTTGCCTGATATCTATAAGCAAATGGCATGCCAATACGACAGGTGCGCCAGGCCGGTTGGCGTTGCGCTTATCTGTTCGACAGGATGATGAGGAGCGGCCCGGTAGCCAATACCACCGGGCTGGGAGAGGGGATTAACGACGGCGTTGACGCAGGCTCATCACCAGTGCGCCAAAGCCCAGCAGGGCAGAGATGATCCACACTGGCCAGTTACCCATACGGGCATACGGCGTTAAACCACGGGTTGGCGTGACCTCAGTGGTGAGGACGTCACGGGTGAACTGTGGGAGCATTGCCTGGATATCACCCTGCGGCCCAATCACAGCGGTGATACCGTTATTGGTGCTACGCAGCAGTGGGCGCGCCAGTTCCAGTGAACGCATCCGCGCCATCTGGAAATGTTGCCACGGCCCGATGGATTTACCAAACCAGGCATCATTAGAGATAGTCAGCAGGAAATCGGTATCCGGGCGGAAATTATCCCGTACTTGCTGACCAAGGATAATTTCATAGCAGATAGCTGCGGTCAGTTTAAAACCGTGCGCCTGCAACTGCGGTTGCACATAAGGGCCGCGGCTGAATGATGACATTGGCAGATCGAAGAAAGGCGCCAGCGGGCGCAGAATCGACTCCAGTGGTACAAATTCGCCGAACGGCACCAGATGGTTTTTGTTATAGCGATTGCTGGATTGGTAACTGTAGGGGCTGTCTTTACCCAGCGTAATCACGGTGTTGTAGGTGTCGTAGCGATTCTTTTGGTTCAGCCGCGCATCGACAATCCCGGTGATCAGCGTGCTGTTCTTCGAACGCAGCAGGTCATCCATCATGCCAAGGAAGTGTTGCTGATTGATTTCCAGATCCGGAATGGCAGACTCCGGCCAGATAATCAGTTGCGATTTACCCATCACTTGCTGTGTGGCATCGAGGTAGATTTTCAGCGTGTTGACCAGTTGGCTCTCATCCCACTTCAGCGCCTGCGGAATATTCCCCTGTACCAGCGAGACCTGCGTGGCCCGTTCCGGCAGCAGTTGATACCACTGGATATAGCGCAGCGGGAAGGGCAGGGCAAACAGCACCACGGCGGCAACCAGCGGGCGCCAGTTGCGCGTTATCAGCGCCAGCACCAGCAAGCCACTGACCACCATAAGCAGGAAGCTAATGGCATCGACCCCCATAATGGGCGCCAGACCTTTCAGCGGCCCGTCAATCTGGCTATAGCCGAATTGCAGCCACGGGAAACCGGTTAAAACCCAGCCGCGCAGAAACTCGGTGATTTGCCATATGACCGGTGCGGCAACCGCCACTCGTAGCCAGTGTGTGGCTGGCCACAGGCGCGACAGGATGCCAGCGAATAAACCGGTATACAGCGACATATACGCCGCCAGCAGCACAACGAGGAAGACGTTGACGGGGCCGGGCATACCGCCGAATTGCGCGATGCTGACATAGACCCAGTGGATACCGCTACCGAACAGGCCAAGCCCCCAGAAATAGCCAATCCAGGCGGATTGCACCGGTCGACGATTGAGGGTTAAGCCCTGTAATCCCATCAGCGAAATGATCGCTGCGGGCCAGATGTCATAAGGAGAAAAAGCCAGCGTTCCGCTGGCTCCGAAAAGTAACGCCAGCAGCAGACGTACGCGCTGGCGCTCAAGCAGTGAGGCAAATACCATTTACATTAATCATCCAGTTTCGGTTGCGGAGAATCGTCCGGCATTCTGACATGAACCTGAATAATACGTCGACTGTCGGCCATCGCGACCTTGAATTGGTAACCATCAATTTCAATGGCTTCGCCGCGTGCAGGCAGGTGACCAAACGCCTGCATCACCAGCCCGCCAATGGTATCCACCTCTTCATCGCTGAAGTGGGTGCCGAAGGTTTCGTTGAAATCTTCAATCGGCGCCAGCGCGCGCACCGTCCAGGTGTGACGGCTGAGCTGGCGGAAATCGATATCCTCTTCTTCGTCGTACTCATCTTCGATTTCGCCGACGATCAGCTCCAGGATATCTTCAATTGTGACCAGACCAGAGACACCACCGAATTCATCAATAACGATAGCCATATGGTAGCGCTGGGAACGGAACTCTTTCAGCATGCGATCCACACGCTTGCTTTCCGGTACCACCACTGCCGGGCGTAACACTTTTTCCATGCTGAATGCTTCGGCATCGCTGCGCATAAACGGCAGCAGATCCTTAGCCATCAAAATCCCTTCGATATGATCTTTGTCTTCGCTGATCACCGGGAAACGTGAGTGGGCGGACTCAATGATGACATCGAGGCATTCGTCCAGCGTCTGGTTACGTTTCAGGGTGATCATTTGTGAACGGGGGATCATGATGTCGCGAACGCGCTGGTCTGCGATGTCCATCACCCCTTCGAGCATATCGCGCGTATCTTCGTCGATAAGCTCGTTCTGTCCGGAGTCTCGGATCAGCGCCAGAAGTTCATCACGGTTTTTGGGTTCGCCGTGAAAAAGCTGGCTCAGTAAAAGGGAGAAGAATCCCTTCTTGCTGTTGGTGTTGTCGCTACTGTGTGGGTTATCGTCGCTCATGGCGTCGTGTGGGTTCTCGTGTTGGTTAAATTATCGCTCGTTACGCGTAAACTCAGCGCCTGACGGTATTATTTTGGTACGCGGCCAGGCCGCGCACCGACTACGCTTTCTCGGAAATGTACGGATCCTCATAGCCCAGAGCAAGCATTATCTCTGTCTCGATCCCTTCCATTTCTTCGGCTTCATCATCTGCAATATGATCGTAACCCAGCAGGTGTAGACTCCCGTGCACCACCATGTGCGCCCAGTGGGCATCCAGCGGTTTACCTTGTTCTTGCGCTTCCTGTTCTACCACCTGGCGGCAGATGATCAGATCGCCCAGCAGCGGCAATTCAATGCCCGGCGGTGCTTCAAACGGGAAGGAGAGCACGTTAGTGGGCTTGTCTTTTCCGCGGTAGGTCAGGTTCAGCTCGTGGCTTTCGGCATTATCGACCACCCGGATGGTGACCTCTGCTTCTTCCTGAAACTGCGGGATCACCGCGTCCAGCCATTTCTGGAACTGCGCTTCTTCCGGCAGGCCGCTGTTATCTTCACAGGCCAGTTGTAAATCGAGGATCACCTGACTCATTTTTGCTCCTGCTCCTGGGCTTCGCGTTTACGCTCGGCGGCCAGTTCTGCTTTACGTTTCTGTTCGGCTTCTTCCCAGGCTTCATAAGCGATAACGATGCGGGCAACCACCGGATGGCGCACCACGTCTTCGCTGTGGAAGAAGTTAAAGCTGATTTCGTCAACGTTTGCCAGCACTTCTATGGCGTGACGTAAACCGGATTTGGTGTTGCGCGGTAAGTCAATCTGCGTGATGTCGCCGGTGATCACCGCTTTGGAGTTAAAACCAATGCGCGTCAGGAACATCTTCATCTGCTCGATGGTGGTGTTCTGGCTCTCATCAAGGATGATAAACGCGTCATTCAGCGTTCGGCCGCGCATATAGGCCAATGGCGCAACTTCAATCACATTACGCTCAATCAGCTTTTCAACGCGTTCAAAACCGAGCATCTCGAACAGCGCGTCATATAGCGGGCGCAGGTACGGGTCCACCTTTTGGCTGAGATCGCCGGGCAGGAAACCGAGCTTTTCACCGGCTTCAACCGCCGGGCGGGTCAGCAGAATACGACGAACTTCCTGACGCTCCAGCGCATCTACTGCGGCGGCAACCGCAAGGTAGGTTTTACCTGTACCGGCAGGGCCAACACCGAAGGTAATGTCATGATCGAGAATATGGGCGATGTACTGCGCCTGGTTTGGCGTGCGCGGTTTAATGACGCCGCGTTTGGTCTTGATATTGATAGCCTTGCCATAGTCCGGCACGCTGTCGGCGCTCTGTTCCAGCACGCGCGCTTCTTTGATCGCCAGGTGGATCTGCTCTGGCTCGATGTCCTGGGTCTGCCCGCGCATCGGGGCGGTGTCGACATACAGCGTGCGCAGAATATCTGCAGCAGCGTTGACGCAAATTTCGCGCCCGGTGAGTTTGAAGTGGTTATCGCGGCGGTTGATTTCGATGCCCAGTCGCCGCTCCAGTTGTTTGATATTGTCATCAAACGGGCCGCACAGACTTAGCAGACGAGCGTTGTCCGCCGGTTCAAGGGTAATTTCACGCGTATCTATGTTCAAACTGTTCCTCTTTTCGGTGTGTCGCCGTAGCGCCCATTAGGGAATTATTCACGGCAGAGAGAGAAGTCGCAAGCATAGCGGTTGATGTTGGGGTGGGTAAGGGGAAAAGCAAGGCCTGCCGGAACAGGCAGGCCTTTCGCATCAGGGCTGATACATCCCGACGCCGATGTCATTCTCTTTGCGGGTACGAGCAATAACGGACTCCGGCGATTCGACAACGCGCAGGCCCATTTCCTCTTCGGTACGCACCACCACGCCACGCAGGGAGTTGGTGTAGACGTCGACGATTTCGACATCAACGAATTTACCGATCATCTCCGGCTTGCCTTCAAAGTTCACCACGCGGTTGTTCTCCGTGCGACCGGAGAGCTCCATGATGTTTTTGCGCGAGGTGCCTTCGACCAGAATGCGTTGGGTGGTACCGAGCATGCGGCGGCTCCAGGCCATGGCTTGCTGGTTAATACGCTCCTGCAGAATGTACAGACGCTGTTTTTTCTCCTCTTCCGGTACATCGTCCACCATATCGGCGGCGGGCGTTCCCGGGCGGGCGGAGAAGATAAAGCTGTAGCTCATGTCGAAATTCACATCGGCAATCAGCTTCATGGTTTTTTCGAAATCGTCGGTGCTTTCGCCGGGGAAGCCGACAATAAAGTCGGAACTGATTTGGATGTCCGGACGCGCCGCACGCAGTTTACGAATAATAGCTTTGTATTCCAGTGCGGTGTGCGTACGGCTCATCAGGTTCAGCACGCGGTCAGAACCGCTTTGCACCGGCAGATGCAGGAAGCTCACCAGCTCTGGCGTATCACGGTAAACTTCGATGATGTCATCGGTGAACTCAATCGGATGGCTGGTGGTGAAACGGATGCGGTCGATACCGTCGATAGCCGCCACCAGACGCAGCAACTCGGCGAAAGTGCCGGTGCTGCCATCGAAGTTTTCGCCACGCCAGGCGTTAACGTTCTGGCCCAGCAGGTTCACCTCACGCACGCCCTGCGCTGCCAGTTGGGCGATTTCAAACAGGATATCGTCGGAAGGGCGGCTCACCTCTTCACCGCGGGTATAAGGCACCACGCAGTAAGTACAATATTTGTTGCAGCCTTCCATAATGGAAACAAAGGCGGTTGGGCCGTCAGCGCGCGGTTCCGGCAGGCGGTCGAACTTCTCAATCTCCGGGAAGCTGATATCGACCACCGGGCTGCGGTTGCCGCGTACAGCGTTGATCATTTCTGGCAGACGGTGCAGGGTTTGTGGCCCGAAAATAATGTCGACATAGTGCGCACGCTGACGAATATGGTCGCCTTCCTGTGAGGCCACGCAGCCGCCAACGCCAATGATCAGATCCGGCTTTTTCTCTTTCAGCAACTTCCAGCGGCCTAATTGATGAAACACCTTTTCCTGTGCTTTTTCGCGGATGGAACAGGTATTAAGCAGCAGCACATCGGCTTCTTCCGCTTCTTCTGTCAATTGATACCCGTGCGTGGCATCCAGCAGATCGGCCATCTTCGATGAATCGTATTCGTTCATCTGACAGCCCCAGGTTTTTATGTGGAGTTTTTTTGTCATCGACTTGCTCTTGCTTAAGTTCGTATACCCTAAAATAACGGATATAAGCCAGGATTGCAGGGCGCGTATTGTAATGCTTTGGTCGCGTGCTGACCAGTCTGACGGATGTCAGTCTCAAGACGTAAAAAATCCGGTAAACTTAACGGATTCTCGTTTAAGGATAGTTAGCGATGACAAATCAATCCACTGAGGTCGCGGTCGTCGGCGGCGGTATGGTCGGCGGGGCGCTGGCGCTGGGGCTGGCGCAACACGGGTTTGCAGTAACGGTGATTGAGCAGCAGGCACCGCCGCTGTTTGATGCAACGTCGCAGCCGGATGTGCGGATCTCTGCGATCAGCGCGGCATCGGTGGCGGTGCTGCGCGGGCTGGGCGTGTGGGAGCGCATTCAGCACATGCGCTGCCACCCGTACCGACGGCTGGAAACCTGGGAGTGGGAAAACGCGCACGTTGAATTCGATGCCCGTGAACTGAAACTGCCGCTGCTGGGCTATATGGTTGAAAACGTTGTCCTGCAGCGCGCGCTGTGGGAGGCGCTGGAGGCGCATCCGCAAGTCACGTTGCGCACGCCCGCAGCATTAAGTGCGATGCATGCCCTGAACGAACAGCATGAATTGACTTTTGAAGATGGCAGTACGTTAACCGCTAAACTGGTGGTCGGCGCCGACGGCGCGAATTCCCGCGTACGACAAGCTTCCGGCATCGGTATTCATGCCTGGCAGTATCAGCAATCCTGCATGTTGATTACCGTTAAATGCGAGCAGGACGCAGGAGACAGCACCTGGCAACATTTCACCCCTGACGGACCGCATGCGTTTTTACCGCTGTTTGATGGCTGGGCATCGCTGGTGTGGTACGACACACCCGCGCGTATCCGTCAGTTGCAATCGATGAGCATGGCGCAATTAGAGCAAGAGATTGCCCGACACTTCCCGCCGCGTCTGGGCCATGTTACACCGGTTGCCGCCGCAGCGTTCCCGCTGGCGCGTCGCCATGCATTGCAGTATGTACGCCCCGGATTAGCGCTGGTTGGCGATGCTGCGCACACTATCCATCCGCTCGCCGGGCAAGGGGTGAATCTGGGGTATCGCGATGTGGATGCGCTGCTGGATGTGCTGGCAAGTGCGCGTACGCACGGTGAAGCCTGGGCCAGTCAGCAGATTCTAAAACGCTACCAGACGCGGCGTATGGCGGATAACTTTATTATGCAAAGCGGGATGGATCTTTTTTATGCCGGGTTCAGCAATACGCTTGGCCCGGTGCGACTGCTGCGCAATATCGGTCTGATGGCGGCGGATCGCGCCGGTGTGCTGAAACGGCAGGCGCTGAAGTACGCATTAGGGCTGTAAAGGGGCTGCGGGCGCCGCGCCCGCAGTACTCATATGATTGCCAACAACGTATCCAGTGCCGTGTGCGCGCCTTTTTTGTCGATAAAAAAGGCCTGATACCCCTCAACCCCTTCAACCTGTTGCAGCGTCCATTCACCGTTGTACATTTTGCGCAGCAGTAACACCGTGCGGTTAAGTGGCACCAGCAGAATAATCAGTGCGACTAAGGCCGCCACCCCATAACCAATGGAGAGCGGGTTTGCACTGGCCTGTTGCGCCAGCAGCGCCACGGACGCAACTTGCAGAGCGAGCCTGGCGATAAGAGTCCGCATACAGAATTGCTGAAGGCGCTGTGGCGTAGAGAAGCAGGGATTTTTCAGCGATGAACGTGTTTCCTGCACCGGAATGCCCTGCACGTACACCGTCCAGTGAGTTGTCTCCTTCAGCAGCAGGGCCTGGCCGCTTTCGCTCAGCGTATGCAGACGCATGGATATGACAACCGGAAAGATCAACCCCATACAGAGGCCATAGAAGATTGGCGCGGAGAGGCCCATAAAAGCAAGACCGAAGCCGATGACCACAAAGAGCACATACAGCGGGGCATAAATTAACAGGGCAGTGTTTTGATAGTTCATCATGCGGGCTCAAAGGAGAAAGGCGGGTAAATTACCACACGGTTTATGCCGTGATTAACTACCAACTCCGGGGATGCGCAAGAAAACAAAAAAGCCCGCCGAAGCGAGCTTTTTTGCATTGTGTGGCTGGGGTACGAGGATTCGAACCTCGGAATGGTGGAATCAGAATCCACTGCCTTACCGCTTGGCGATACCCCAAAAGTGCGTTCGCAAAAGCAAACGTCTTTTAAGATGGCTGGGGTACGAGGATTCGAACCTCGGGATGGTGGAATCAGAATCCACTGCCTTACCGCTTGGCGATACCCCAACAACACGTTTTAAGATTTAACGTTTCAGATAACGTCAGATCCTGAATATGGTGGCTACGACGGGAATCGAACCTGTGACCCCAGCATTATGAGTGCTGTGCTCTAACCAGCTGAGCTACGTAGCCAAATTTTACTGCTTACCCAGTCATCGACTGGCTGGGGTACCTGGATTCGAACCAGGGAATGCCGGTATCAAAAACCGGTGCCTTACCGCTTGGCGATACCCCAACGACTGACGCGAATAAACGCAGGAGTCGAAGAAGAGATGGCTGGGGTACCTGGATTCGAACCAGGGAATGCCGGTATCAAAAACCGGTGCCTTACCGCTTGGCGATACCCCATCCGTGCAACGCCTGTCTGGGAATGGTGCGGGAGGCGAGACTTGAACTCGCACACCTTGCGGCGCCAGAACCTAAATCTGGTGCGTCTACCAATTTCGCCACTCCCGCAAAAAAGATGGTGGCTACGACGGGAATCGAACCTGTGACCCCAGCATTATGAGTGCTGTGCTCTAACCAGCTGAGCTACGTAGCCATCTTTTTTCGCGTTACCTTATCGGCGTTGCGGGGCGCATTATGCGTATTGGGCCTTACAGCGTCAATACCTTTTTCATCGAAAATTGCCGGAATGTGACTGTTTGGTTAGGTTGCGAACAGCATGACGCTTTATTCAGCAAAATTCGATTTTATGCGTTAAATCAGTGAGACAAAAAAATACAGGCCCCGCAGGACCTGTAAGAATAACCATGACTTATTAATAAGCGGACTGGTGAATACCGACGGCGCGACCTGACGGATCGTTCATGGTTTTGAACGCTTCGTCCCACTCAAATGCTTTTGCGGAAGAGCAGGCGACAGACGGGCCGCCAGGTACGCATTCTGCAGCGCTCGGTACCGGGAACAGCTCTTCAAAGATCTCACGGTACAGATAGGCTTCTTTCGATGCCGGCGTGTTGTACGGGAAGCGGTAGCTGGCGGTGGCCAGTTGCTGATCCGTCACCTGCTGCGCGGCCACTTCTTTCAGCGTATCAATCCAGCTATAGCCCACGCCGTCGGAGAACTGCTCTTTCTGACGCCATGCCACGCTTGCCGGCAGATAGGATTCAAAACATTCGCGCAGAATGTGTTTTTCCATTTTGCCGTTGCTGCCGCACATCTTATCTTCCGGGTTAATGCGCATAGCCACGTCGAGGAATTTCTTGTCCAGGAACGGTACGCGTGCTTCCACGCCCCAGGCCGACATCGCTTTGTTCGCACGGGCGCAGTCAAACATATGCAGCGCCTGCAGTTTACGCACGGTTTCCTCGTGCAACTCTTTGGCATCCGGCGCTTTATGGAAATAGAGGTAACCGCCAAACACTTCATCGGAGCCTTCGCCGGAGAGCACCATTTTGATGCCCATTGCTTTGATCTTACGCGACATCAGGTACATCGGTGTGGAGGCGCGAATGGTGGTCACATCATAGGTTTCAATGTGATAGATCACGTCGCGAATCGCATCCAGACCTTCCTGCACGGTGAAGTGGATTTCATGGTGCACGGTACCAAGATGGTTTGCCACTTCTTGCGCGGCTTTCAGATCCGGCGCACCTTTCAGACCCACGGCAAAGGAATGAAGCTGTGGCCACCAGGCTTCTGAACGCTCCTGATCTTCAACGCGGCGCGCGGCAAATTTCTTGGTAATGGCGGAAATCACTGAGGAGTCCAGACCACCCGAAAGCAGCACGCCGTAAGGCACGTCTGACATCAGATGACTTTTCACAGCATCTTCCAGCGCCTGACGCAGTTCCGCTTTGTCTGTCACATTGTCTTTTACGGCGTCGTATTCGAACCAGTCACGCTGGTAGTAGGAGCGGATTTCACCGTCTTTGCTCCATAAATAGCTGCCCGCCGGGAACTCTTTGATGGTGCGGCAAACCGGCACCAGCGCTTTCATTTCGGATGCAACATAGAAGTTACCGTGCTCATCATGGCCCATATACAGCGGGATAATACCAATATGGTCACGGCCAATCAGGTAGGCGTCTTTTTCACTGTCATACAGCACGAAAGCGAACATCCCTTGCAGATCGTCGAGGAAATCCGGGCCTTTTTCCTGATACAGCGCGAGGATCACTTCGCAGTCAGAACCGGTCTGGAAGGCGTAGCGGTCACCATATTCTGCGCGCAGCGCCTGGTGGTTGTAGATTTCACCGTTCACGGCCAGCGCATGTGTTTTTTTCTCGTTATACAGCGGCTGAGCACCGGCGTTAACGTCAACAATAGAGAGACGTTCATGGGCCAGGATGGCTTTATCGCTTGCGTAAACGCCGGACCAGTCAGGGCCGCGGTGGCGCATCAGGCGGGATAATTCCAGCGCTTTTTTACGTAACTCGGCCGCGTCGGTTTTAATATCCAGTACGCCAAAAATTGAACACATAGACTTCTCCGTTAACCTTTCAGGGCATGCAGTGTTGTGTAGTTGCAGACGCTGCGTCATCGCATTGTCTTATCGCGTGCCTTCAAAAATGCCGCAAAGGGCAAAGGGGCGCAAGCCTTTTACCGTCGATAAATCAAAAAGCGCAATGACCATTGCTGAATGCTGAAAAAAGAGTATGTATTGTGCAGCATTATTGATGAATCATCAAAATAGCGCGGTTTTTATTGAATGGTGTTGTTTTTGGCAGGGGTAAAAATAAAAAAACACGCCCGAAGACGTGGTGATGATCAAATAACGTCGATTTCAGCGACGGAGGGGTAAATCCACGAAGGCCGGAACGGCATGCTGTCGACATCGTCGAGCCGCGATACGCCGGAGAGCACAAGGATTGTTTCCAGACCAGCCTGGAAGCCTGCCAGAATATCGGTACGCAGATTATCGCCGACAATAACGGTTTGCTCTGAGTGCGCCTGCATGGTGTTGAGGGCGGCGCGGATGATCCACGGGCTGGGTTTGCCCACATAAAAAGGCTGACGACCGGAAATTTTTTCAATCCCGGCGCAGAGCGCGCCGCAGGCCGGGTAGTAGCCGCGACCGTGGGTGTCCGGGTTGGTGGCGATAAACCGCGCGCCGTTCGCCACGAAGAAGGCGGCCTTATGCATCATCTCCCAGTTATAGGAGCGGGTTTCACCGACGATAACAAAATCAGGGTTAATGTCGGTAATGGTAAAGCCTGCTTTATACAGTTCGTGGATCAGCGCGCCTTCACCCACAACATAGGCTTTTTTCCCTTCCTGACGCTTAAGAAAATCCGCAGTCGCCATTGCCGAGGTGTAAAAGACGCTGGCGGGTACATCAATGCCCGCAGAGGCGAAGCGGTTGGCGAGATCCTGGCCGGTCTGCGAAGGGTAGTTGGTCAGCAGTACCAGCGGCATGCCTTTCTCAAGGATGCGGGTCACAAATTCGGCGGCGCCCGGTACGGCAACATTATCGTGCATCAGCACGCCGTCAATATCACAGATAACATTCTGAATGGTCATGGACTGTCCGGATGAAAAAATAAGTATTAACTATAAACGTTGTTAATTTTCCAGCAAACGTTGCAGCAGCAAACCGTTCAGCATGGCGCGTTTTACCAGCGCAAATGCGCCAATAGCGGAACGGTGATCCAGCGTTGAGCGCACCACCGGCAGGTTTTTGCGAAACGCTTTCAGCACCTGGGTGTTGATGCAGCCTTCAATGGCAGGCAGCAGCACCTTCTCCGCTTCGACGATTTCCCCGGCGATGACCACTTTTTGCGGGTTGAAGAGGTTGATGGCGATGGCAATGGTTTTACCAAGATGGCGACCGACGTGCTCGATCACTTCGCAGGCCAGCGCATCGCCTTTGTTGGCGGCTTTACAGATAGCTTTGATGGTGCAGTCATCCAGCGTCAGGCGACTCTGGTAACCCTGTTCCAGCAGATGGCGAACCCGTTGTTCAATTGCGGCGTTGGCGGCAATGGTTTCCAGACAACCGAAGTTACCGCAGTGGCAGCGCTCACCGAGCGGTTCAACCTGAATATGCCCAATTTCGCCAACGTTGCCGTTACGGCCGATAAAAATGCGCCCGTTGGAGATGATCCCTGCGCCCGTACCGCGATGCACGCGCACCAGAATGGAGTCTTCGCAATCCTGGCTTGCCCCAAAGTAGTGCTCAGCTAGCGCCAGACTACGGATGTCGTGGCCAACAAAACAGGTGAGCTTAAACCGCTTTTCCAGCGCTTCAACCAACCCCCAATTCTCTACCTGAATATGCGGCATATAACGAATCACGCCGCTTTCCGGATCCACCAGCCCCGGCAGGATCACGGAAATGGCAATCAACTCGCGGATTTTGCGCTGGCAGCTTTCGATAAACAGACCGATGGTGTTGAGTAGCGCATGTTCCAGCGTTTCCTGGGTGCGCTCCGGTAACGGGTAGTGCTCTTCCGCCAGCACTTTGGCGCTCAGATCGTAGAGCGTCAGGGTGGTGTCATAGCGGCCAAGCCGTACGCCAATCGCCTGAAAATTGCGGGTTTCGGTGACAATAGAGATGGCGCGGCGGCCTCCGGTAGAGGCCTGCTGATCGACTTCTTTGATCAGCCCGCGTTCAATCAGTTGGCGCGTGATTTTCGTCACGCTGGCAGGTGCAAGCTGGCTCTGTTCGGCAATTTGTATGCGCGAAATGGGTCCATGCTGATCAATCAGGCGGTACACCGCCGCACTGTTAAGCTGTTTAACGAGGTCAACGTTACCGATTTGAGCTTGTCCGCCTGATGTCATACCGTTTATTTACTCAGTGACGACCTCGTTACCATTAACGATGGTCTTGATGATTTTATAATCGTGCGTGAATGCCGTCAGGTTCGCCACTTTTCCGGCGGCGATGCTGCCAAGTGTTGTGGCAACACCGATTGCGCGAGCAGGGTAGAGGGTTGCCATGCGCAGCGCTTCATCCAGCGCGACGCCAACATGTTCCACCAGGTTCCGTACCCCTTCGATCATCGTCAGGGCGGAGCCGCTCAGCGTTCCGTTTTCATCCACACACAGTCCATTACGGTAGTATATTGTTTTACCAGCAAAAATGAACTGGTCAATATGTGCACCCGCAGGCGCTGTTGCGTCCGTCACCAGGCAAAGTTTGTCACCTTTCAGACGTTTAGCGTTACGAATATTAACGTAATCGACATGCAGGCCATCTGCAATAACGCCGCAATAAACATCTGCATCATCAAGTACCGCGCCAGCCAGTCCCGGCTCGCGACCGGTAATGTACGGCATGGCATTATAAAGGTGGGTGGCAAAGGTGATCCCGGCGCGGAAACCGGCTTTGGCTTCTTTCAGCGTGGCGTTCGAATGCCCGGCGGATACGACAATCCCGGCGTTAGCCAACTGGCGAATAACCGTTTCGCCGGCAATTTCTGGAGCCAGTGTCACCTTGGTTATCACGTCGGCGTTCTGGCACAGGAAGTCCACCAGCGCGGCATCCGGCTTACGCACGTAGTCTGGGTTGTGGGTGCCTTTTTTAATGATGTTCAGCCACGGTCCTTCCAGATGAAGACCCAGCGCCTGGTGCGGGTGTTTCGCCAGGTAGTCGCGCATAACCTGCACGCCCTGTTTCATTAATGCGTCGCTGCTGGTGATAAGCGTTGGCAGGTAACTGGTGCAGCCGGACTTTTCATTGGCTTGTTGCATAATTTCCAGCGTTTTCACGGTCACTGCGTCAGCGGTATCGTTGAACTGTACGCCGCCGCAGCCGTTAAGCTGGACATCGATAAAACCGGGGGCAAGAATGGCGCCATTCAGCGAGCGTTGTTCGATGCCGGCCGGCAAGTCAGCCAGCGGGCAAAGACGATCAATCAGCCCATCGGCGACCACCAGTGCGTGATCATCCAGGATTTCATGGCCGGTGTAGATCCGGCAATGGGTTAAAGTATACATAACGACCCCCGGTAACAAATGTGCGCCGCTCCGCAGGGCTTCCCATACGGAGCGGAAACTGAATTACAGACCTTTGATGTTTTCCGCTTCTAACTCGTTGAAGTATTTCAGCGTTTTAACTTTCAGTTCCATGGTGGACGGTTCGTCACAGACGATCACCGCTTTCGGGTGCAGTTGCAGGCAGCTGATGGTCCACATATGGTTAACGTTGCCTTCAACAGCCGCTTGCAGCGCTTGCGCTTTCACACCGCCCAGCACCAGAATCATCACTTCTTCTGCATCAAGCAGGGTGCCCACGCCAACGGTCAGCGCATATTTCGGCACCTGGTTGACATCACCATCGAAGAAACGTGAGTTTGCCACGCGGGTGTCATGGGTCAGGGTTTTAATGCGCGTACGTGATGCCAGTGAAGAGGCCGGTTCGTTAAAGGCGATATGGCCATCGTTGCCCACGCCGCCCATAAACAGATGAATTTTGCCGTAGGCGCGAATCTTTTCTTCGTAACGGCGGCATTCTGCGTCAATATCCGGCGCGTTGCCATCGAGAAGGTTAATGTTTTCCGCCGGAATATCAACGTGATCAAAGAAATTGCGGTGCATAAAGCTGTAGTAGCTTTCCGGATGATCCTTCGGCAGACCGACATATTCGTCCATGTTGAAGGTGACAACGTGCTGGAAACTAACCTGGCCCGCTTTGTGCATTTCAACTAACGCTTTGTATGCGGTAAGAGGCGTGCCGCCGGTCGGCAGACCAAGAATAAACGGACGATCCGCAGTGGGTTTGAATGCGTTGATGCGGTTAACGATATGGCGGGCCGCCCATTTGCCGACGTGTTCTGCTGTCGCCAGTGGAATCAGTCTCATTATTCACCTCTGAAAGTTAAATGAAAAACAGTGACGGAGTGCATGCGAGCTCAGCGTTAAGCCTAACCTGGTTTCGTGACAGAGAAGGGAGCAATCCGTCTTGATATTTTGAATCTTAAAATAAGTTTTGATTGTTTGCCAGCGAAAAGGAGGGTTATTGACGATACTTAGTGATTTTTATCACAAAAAGTACGCATTTAATTTGCGAGGCGAATTAATTTTTCACACACTCTGCAGTGTAGTGAGAAAATAGCCGTGATTTCAGGTTAGTTACACAATAAAAAACGACTGTTTCAGTGAGCTCTCGTCGGGTTCATAGGGGGAATAAAAGTGAGTATCCTAGGTTATCTGCAAAAGATTGGTCGCGCACTGATGGTGCCCGTGGCCACGCTGCCTGCAGCAGCAATTTTGATGGGGGTCGGTTACTGGATTGACCCGGTTGGCTGGGGCGGTTCAAACGCGCTGGCGGCGTTCTTTATTCAGTCCGGCTCCGCCATTATCGACAACATGGGCGTGCTGTTTGCGGTCGGTGTCGCGTACGGTATGTCTAAAGATAAAGATGGCGCTGCGGCGCTGGCAGGGTTCGTTGGCTTCCTCGTGTTGACCACGCTCTGTTCGCCTGCTGCGGTCGCCATGATCCAGAAAATCCCGGCGGATCAGGTGCCGGCTGCGTTCGGCAAAATCAAAAACCAGTTCGTGGGTATTCTGGTCGGTATTATTGCTGCGGAACTCTATAACCGCTTCAGCAGCGTTGAGCTGCCAAAAGCGCTTTCTTTCTTCAGCGGCCGCCGTCTGGTGCCGATCCTCACCTCGTTTGTGATGATCGTGGTGGCATTCATCATGATGTTCATCTGGCCGGTTGTGTTTAGCGGTCTGGTGGGCTTTGGTGAACATATCCAGAAACTCGGCTCAATTGGCGCTGGCGTTTATGCCTTCTTTAACCGCTTGTTGATCCCGGTGGGCCTGCACCACGCGCTGAACTCCGTGTTCTGGTTCGACGTGGCGGGTATTAATGATATTCCTAACTTCCTTGGCGGTGCACAGTCCATCGAAGCAGGTAAAGCGGTCGTTGGCGTGACAGGGCGTTATCAGGCGGGCTTCTTCCCAATCATGATGTTCGGTCTGCCTGGCGCTGCGCTGGCGATTTACCACTGCGCACGTCCGGAAAATAAAGCCAAAGTGCTGGGTATCATGATGGCAGGCGCATTTGCTGCCTTCTTCACCGGCATTACCGAGCCGCTGGAATTCTCCTTTATGTTCGTCGCGCCGGTACTGTATGTGATCCATGCGGTGTTAACCGGTATCTCCGTATTTATCGCGGCGAGTATGCAGTGGATTGCCGGTTTCGGCTTCAGCGCCGGTCTGGTGGATATGGTGCTGTCGTCCCGTAACCCGCTGGCGACCCACTGGTGGATGCTGATCCCACAAGGTCTGGTGTTCTTCGTTATCTACTACGTAATTTTCCGTTTCACCATTACCAAATTCAACCTGCTGACGCCGGGCCGTGAGCTGGCAGTTGCGGGTGACGAAGCAGACGGTAAGGATGTGAATGTCAGCGCGAATACCGAGCAGGATGTGAGCGGTCTGGCGCGTCAGTACATTGCCGCCATCGGCGGTTCCGCTAACCTGACCGGCATTGATGCCTGCATCACTCGTCTGCGTTTAACGGTGAAAGACTCTTCGCTGGTGAACGAATCCATGGCGAAACGCCTGGGTGCGTCCGGCGTGATCCGTCTGAATAAAACCGGCGTGCAGATTATCGTTGGCTTTGTGGCGGAAAAAATCGCTGACGCAATGCGTTCCGCTGGCGACGTTCCGGCTGCTGGCCAGGCTGCGCCGAATGCGGCTCCGGCGGCTGCGGTAAAGCCTCAGGCGGTACCGAACGCGACAACAATCGCTGAGTTGGTATCGCCGGTAACAGGTGAGCTGTTCTCGCTGGATCAGGTGCCGGATGAAGCCTTTGCCAGCAAAGCCGTGGGTGACGGCGTGGCGGTGAAACCGACGGAAAGCGTGGTGGTTTCGCCGGCAGCGGGCACCATCGTGAAAATCTTCAACACTAACCATGCGTTTTGCCTGGAAACAGAAAAAGGCGCGGAGATCGTTGTTCATATGGGCATCGATACCGTTACGCTGGGCGGTCAGGGCTTTACCCGGCTGGTGGAAGAGGGCGCTGATGTGGTGGCAGGTCAGCCGATCCTTGAAATGGATCTGGCATACCTCAACGCCAATGCACGTTCGATGATTAGCCCGGTTGTGGTCAGCAATATTGACGACTTCTCCGGTCTGGTCGTTAAAGCGCAGGGTCACGTTGTGGCGGGTCAGACGCCTCTGTATGACATTAAAGGCAAGTAGTTGCTCCTGAGTCAGCATTGATGCCTTAAGCGGCGGGGGAAACCTCGCCGCTTTTTTTTACCCCGATATCAATCAGTGCCATACTCGTGCCTCGCTTTCATGGAGGTGTGTGATGAAACGGATGCTGTTTTCACTCTGCTTGCTGCTGACGCTGAGCGGTTGTTTGCCGCGCTATGCGATGATTCGCCCTGGTTACGATATTGATGTGCGTAATCGCGAGGGGGAGCCGCTCCCAAATGCCACCCTGTGGGTGCGCACCGGACGTTCACCGCCGGGGTATTTTCCGCCGCCGGAGTCATTCCAGGCGGACGCGCAGGGGCATATCCACGTCGAAAAAAAATCCCGGTGGGAGAAGATCATTTTCTTTATTCACGGCACTCATTTTTATCGCTGGAGCTGGTGTATCGACGCACCTGGCTATATGCCCCGTAGCGGCGAGGGTGAGGAGATCAGCAGCCCGCTGATCCTTACGCCAACTGCGCAAACAGAGCGCTGCCGGTATGCGGACGAGTACGCAGACTCTATTTCCAGCGGGCATCGCTGATTTGTATAAGTAAAGGTTGTTTCCTGCGTCCTCTTATTAGATCATGCACCGTTATATGTTGTTTACGCTTTGAGGAACCCGTGATGAGTGAGGCTGAAGCCCGCCCGACTAACTTTATTCGCCAGATCATTGATGAAGATCTGGCCAGTGGTAAGCACACCACCGTCCATACCCGTTTTCCGCCTGAACCGAATGGCTATTTGCACATTGGCCACGCGAAATCTATCTGCCTGAACTTCGGTATCGCCCAGGATTATCAAGGGCAGTGCAACCTGCGTTTCGATGACACTAACCCGGTAAAAGAAGACATCGAGTACGTTGAGTCGATCAAAAACGATGTGCAATGGTTGGGCTTCCACTGGTCCGGCAATATCTGCTACTCCTCTGATTACTTCGATCAATTGCACCAGTACGCGATTGAGCTGATCAACAAAGGCCTGGCGTATGTTGATGAACTCTCTGCCGAAGAGATCCGCGAATACCGCGGTACGCTGACGCAGCCGGGTAAAAACAGCCCGTACCGCGATCGCAGCGTGGAAGATAACCTCGCGCTGTTCGAAAAAATGCGCAGCGGCGGCTTCGAAGAAGGTAAAGCCTGCCTGCGCGCGAAAATCGATATGGCCTCGCCGTTTATCGTGATGCGCGATCCGGTGTTGTATCGCATCAAATTTGCCGAGCATCACCAGACCGGCAACAAGTGGTGCATCTACCCGATGTATGACTTTACCCACTGCATCAGCGATGCGCTGGAAGGCATCACCCATTCGCTGTGTACGCTGGAATTCCAGGATAACCGCCGTCTGTATGACTGGGTTCTGGACAACATCACCATCCCGGTTCACCCGCGTCAGTACGAGTTTTCGCGTCTGAATCTGGAATACACCGTCATGTCCAAGCGTAAGCTGAACCTGCTGGTCACCGACAAGCACGTGGAAGGCTGGGATGACCCGCGTATGCCGACGATTTCCGGTTTACGCCGCCGCGGTTATACCGCTGCTTCCGTTCGCGAGTTCTGTAAACGCATCGGTGTGACCAAACAAGACAACACCATTGAGATGGCGTCGCTGGAATCCTGCATTCGTGAAGATCTGAACGAAAACGCTCCGCGCGCGATGGCGGTTATCGATCCGGTGAAACTGGTTATCGAAAACTACCCGCAGGGCGGCAGTGAAATCGTCTCCATGCCGAATCATCCGAACAAGCCGGAAATGGGCACCCGCGAAGTGCCGTTCAGCGGTGAGATTTGGATCGATCGCGCAGATTTCCGCGAAGAAGCCAATAAGCAGTACAAACGTCTGGTGCTGGGCAAAGAAGTGCGCCTGCGTAACGCGTACGTGATCAAAGCAGAGCATGTGGAGAAAGACGCCGAAGGCAATATCACCACGATTTTCTGTTCATATGATGCGGAAACCCTGAGCAAAGATCCGGCCGACGGTCGCAAAGTGAAAGGCGTGATCCACTGGGTCAGCGCTCCGCATGCAATGCCGGTTGAAATCCGTTTGTACGACCGCTTGTTCAGTATTCCGAACCCGGGCGCTGCGGAAGATTTCCTGGCGACCATCAACCCGGAATCGCTGATCATTAAACAGGGGTATGCCGAGCCTTCACTGAAAGAGGCGGAAGCCGGTAAAGCCTACCAGTTCGAGCGTGAGGGCTATTTCTGCCTCGACAGCCGCCATGCAAGCGCTACCAAAGCGGTGTTTAACCGTACCGTTGGTCTGCGCGACACCTGGGCTAAAATCGGCGACTGATCCGGTCAACCCTGAACAATTCCCTCCAAACGCCGCGTCCCGCGGCGTTTTTTTTTGCTTATCGATTAGCTGGTTACCGTCCATTAACATTCGCGTCGCGAATTAATATGTCGTCTTATTGACCTTTCCTTTATCAGAAAAAAGATAACAGCACACAGTTTTGCTGCTGTAAACGTTATCATTTTTATGTTAACTATAGAAAATATAAGTATTTTTTAGTTATCATCAAAAATTAAGCATCCTGTTACAAAATGCGTCTGATTATGTGCACTTCGTCATAATCTTGCATTTTGCTCACTTAAAGGCATTGATAATTCGCGTCGCGAAAAATACTCTTAAGACGGTAGTTACTTCGGGGATATTTTATAACTACCTGTAATGATTGGTGTTTTCATTTCTCGCCGTCATGGCGATTTTCTATCCGTCAATAAGGAATCACACATGCGTACATTTAGTGGCAAACGCAGTACGCTGGCGCTGGCTATCGCCGGTATCACAGCAATGTCGGGTTGGGTTGCATCTTCAGACGTTCATGCAGCAGGCTTTATCGATGATTCCACGCTCACGGGCGGTATTTATTACTGGCAGCGTGAACGTGACCGTAAAGATGTTCTGGACAGCAAATACAAAACCAACCTGTCGCACTCAACGTGGAATGGCAGCCTGGATTTCCAGTCGGGTTATGCCGCCGATATGTTCGGCCTGGATATTGCCGCCTTCACCGCCATTGAAATGGCGGAAAATGGCGACAGCGCACACCCTAATGAAATTGCCTTCTCTTCCAGCAATAAAGCCTACAAAGAAGACTGGTCAGGAGATAAGAGCGGGGTCAGCCTGTATAAAGCTGCGGCGAAATTTAAATACGGCCCGGTCTGGGCACGCGCCGGTTACATTCAGCCTACCGGGCAGACATTATTAGCGCCGCACTGGAGCTTTATGCCGGGGACTTACCAGGGGGCGGAAGCCGGCGCGGTGTTTGATTATGGCAACGCGGGTGCGCTTAGCTTCTCCTACATGTGGACCAACGAGTACAAGTCGCCGTGGCATATCGAAATGGACAAATTTTATCAGAACGATAAAAAGACCAAAGTCGACTATCTCCACTCCGTTGGCGCGAAATATGACTTCAAAAACGATCTGATTCTGGAAGCTGCATTCGGTCAGGCGGAAGGGTATGTGGATCAGTACTTCGCCAAAGCCAGCTACAAATTCAATGTGGTTGGCAACCCGCTGACCACCAGCTACCAGTTCTACGGCACCCGCGATAAAGTCAGCGATGGCGGTGTGAATGATATCTATGATGGCGCCGCCTGGCTGCAGGCATTGACCTTCGGTTATAAAGTTGGCCCGGTCGATCTCCGCCTTGAAGGCACGTGGGTTAAAGCCGATGGCCAACAGGGCTACTTCCTGCAGCGTATGACCCCTACTTATGCTTCCTCCAATGGTCGTCTGGATGTGTGGTGGGATAACCGCTCCGACTTTAACGCCAACGGCGAAAAGGCCATTTTCTTCGGCGCGATGTATGACCTGAAAGGCTGGAATCTGCCTGGTTTTGCGGTTGGCGCGTCTTATGCCTACGCCTGGGATGCTAAACCTGCCGACATGGCCACTCCGGATGCGTACTACGATCCGAACTACCGTCTGAAAGAGTCTGCCTACAGCCTGGATGCGATTTACACCGTTCAGGATGGCCGGGCAAAAGGCACGATGTTCAAACTGCACTTCACCCAGTACGACAACCATTCCGATATCCCGAGTTACTCCGGCGGTTACGGCAACATCTTCCAGGATGAGCGCGACGTGAAGTTTATGGTTATCGCCCCATTCACCATTTTTTGATGCGTTATTTGCCGGGGTAACCCGGCAAAATACAAGGAATAAGTCATGAAAAACGTACGCTTAACGATACTGGCCAGTACGATACTGGGGATCCTAAGCAGCCCGGCGGCGCTGGCGAATCAACGTACCGTTGATGCCATCAGCCAGTTTCATCTTAACTACGCCATTACGGATAACCACGCGGCGCAGAATGGCGTGGATTGCGCCAAACTGGGTGCCGACTGGGCATCGTGTAACAAAGCCGTGGTCACCCTGACCAATAATGGTGCTGCGGTGACGGATAAAGACTGGGCGATCTATTTTCACAGCATCCGGCAGATCCTCAACGTTGCGAATGATCAGTTTAAAGTCACCCACATTATGGGTGATCTGCACAAGCTGGAGCCAACGGAGAAATTCACCGGTTTTCCGGCAAAACAGTCGGTAGAGATCCCGATTATCAATGAGTACTGGCAGTTGTTTATTACCGATGTGATCCCGCGCTGGTATGTGGCCTCCGACGGGGCAACGGCAAAAGTGATTGCCAATACCGACACCGAAACGTTGTCGCAGTTTGTCAGCCCGCTGGGTGAGCAGTGGAAGCGCACGGCGGATGATAAAAACATTCTGATGACGGCTGAAGCACGCTTTGAGAAAAACAGTGATGTCAAAACGCTGAACCTGCAAACCCTGCGCGGGCAGATTGTCCCTACGCCGCAGGCGGTGAAAATCCACGGGCAGGATGTCGATCTGAGCAACGGTGTGAAACTGGATCTCTCTGCGCTGAGTCGTGATGCACAGGACGCGGTGAAAACCCGTTTTGCGCTGCTGGGAGTGAAAGCGGGGAGCTATCCTGTTCGCAGCGTCATTGCGACCCGTGATTTCAACGACGACGAGGCGGTATCTGGCGCTTATACTTTGCATATTGGCGCCAAAGAAGCCGTAGTAACCGGTTACGATCAGGCCGGGGTGTTCTACGGTTTGCAATCACTGCTGTCGCTGATCCCAACGACAGGCGCAATGAAAGTTGCCGCGCTGGACGCCAAAGATGCGCCACGCTTTGACTACCGCGCAATCCAGTTGGATGTCGGGCGTAACTTCCACAGCAAGGATGCGGTACTGCGTCTGCTGGATCAGATGGCGGCCTACAAACTGAATAAATTCCACTTTCATCTCAGTGATGATGAAGGCTGGCGTATTGAGATCCCCGGCCTGCCGGAGCTGACCGATATTGGCAGCAAACGTTGCCACGATCTGAGCGAAAAAACCTGCCTGTTGCCGCAACTGGGTTCTGGCCCGGACAGCAACAACAACGGGAGCGGTTTCTTTACCCGCGCGGATTACATCAAGATCCTGAAGTATGCGAAGGCCCGGCAGATCGAGGTCATTCCGGAAATCGACATGCCGGCCCATGCGCGTGCGGCAGTGATCTCCATGGAAGCCCGTTACGATCGACTGATGAAAGAGGGCAACGAGCAGGCCGCGGCGCAGTTCCGCTTGCTGGATCCAACGGATACCTCCAACACCACCGGGGTACAGTTTTATAACCGTACCGGCTACCTTAACCCGTGCCTCGACTCATCACGCAATTTCGTCGACAAAGTGATCGGTGAAATCCAGCAGATGCATAAAGAGGCGGGCCTGCCGCTGCAAACCTGGCATTTTGGTGGCGATGAGGCGAAAAATATTTACCTCGGCGTTGGCTACACCGATCAGAAGAACCCGGAGGCGGGCAAAGGCATCATCGATAAGAGCAAGCAGGACAAGCCGTGGGCGAAGTCGCAGGCGTGCCAGGCGATGATCAAAGACGGAAAAGTGACGGATGTTGAGCATCTTTCCAGCTATTTTGGCGTTGAAGTCAGCAAACAGGTGAAAGCCCGCGGTATTAATACGATGCAGGCCTGGCAGGATGGTCTGAAAGATGCCAAAGACGCGTCGGTATTCGCCACCGACCATGTCAACGTTAACTTCTGGGACACGCTCTACTGGGGCGGTTTTGACTCGGTTAATGACTGGGCGAACAAAGGGTTCCGCGTTATTGTCTCCAACCCGGATTATGTCTATCTCGATTTCCCGTATGAAGTGAACCCGCAAGAGAGCGGCTATTACTGGGGCACACGCTTTAGCGACGAACGTAAGATCTTCAGTTTCGCGCCGGACAATATGCCGCAAAACGCCGAAACCTCTGTCGACCGGGATGGCAACCCCTTTACCGCGAAGTCAGATAAACCGTGGCCTGGGGCGTATGGTCTCTCTGCGCAGTTGTGGAGCGAAGTGGTGCGCACCGATAACCAGATGGAGTATATGATTTATCCGCGTCTGGTTGCGGTGGCGGAGCGCGCATGGCATCGCGCGGCCTGGGAGCAGGACTACAAAGCCGGACGTGAGTATAAAGGCGGTGAAACGCACATGGTCGATGTTCGTGCCCTGGATAAAGACTGGACGCGCTTTGCCAACGTGTTAGGCAGTCGCGAGCTGGCGAAACTGGATAAAGCGGGTATTCAGTACCGCCTGCCGGTGCCGGGTGCTCGCGTGGTGGGCGGCGTGCTTGAAGCCAACACCAGCTTCCCTGGCATGGTGGTGGAGTACTCCACCGACGGCGGTAAACACTGGCAGCGTTATAACGATAGCGCCCGCCCGCAGGTGAGTGGGGACGTGCAGGTGCGCACCGCCAGCCCGGACGGAAAACGCGTGAGTCGTGTGGATAGTGTCAAAGCGTGATCGCTATGCAAGCCGGATAGGGCGCAGCCTGCTGCTGTTATCCGGCAACTAAAAAAAAGCCAACCGTCAGGTTGGCTTTTTGCATATCAGAATGGATTATTTCGCGTCGTGCGCGCTTTCATCTTCGCGGCAGTCACCTTCGGCGCAGTGGCCATACAGGTAGAGACTGTGGTTCGTCAGACGAATGCCGTGTTTAGCGGCGATTTCACGCTGACGCGCTTCAATAGAATCATCACTGAATTCGATCACTTTGCCGCAATCGAGGCAAATCAGGTGATCGTGGTGATGTTGCTGGGTCAGTTCAAAAACGGACTTGCCGCCTTCGAAGTTATGACGGGTCACAATGCCGGCGTCATCGAACTGGTTCAATACACGGTAAACCGTAGCCAGGCCGATCTCTTCGCCCATGTCGATCAGTCGCTTGTATAAATCTTCCGCACTGACATGATGGTTATCCGGCTCCTGAAGAACTTCCAGGATTTTTAACCGAGGAAGCGTGACTTTCAGGCCGGCCTTCTTTAATGCGGTATTGTTGTCAGTCATGCGGAATCTGTCCTGTTGCTATACGATTCACTTCCTTAGCGGAAGTTATAGGAATGCACCTGGGATAATGCGTCTCATTATAGAACTGCCATGCCTAAATGAAAACTGCAAGCCCTCAAGTAAAGTAAGCTTATAAAACGTGGTGTCGCCGACAAAGTCCCGTGCGGCAGCCCAAGTTTAGCAGGGCTTATTGTACAGTGATGAATAAAAAAGTTAAAAATTTGTAGCAATTATTTCCATCGCTTGTACCTATTAATACGGCGCAACCCACAGGCTGCGCCGTAAACATCAGGCATTAATGATGTCGTCCAGGTGCAGCTCTTCCGAAACCTGCTTAACCCATTTCTGCACGCGTTCTGCGGTCAGTTCCGGCTGACGATCTTCATCAATCGCCAGACCCACAAAGTGATCATCATCCACCAGGCCTTTAGACGCTTCAAAATGGTAGCCAGCGGTCGGCCAGTGGCCCACGATGGTGGCGCCGCGCGGTTCAATGATGTCGCGGATAGTCCCCAGCGCATCACAGAAATATTCGGCGTAATCTTCCTGGTCGCCGCAACCGAACAGGGCGACTAATTTACCGTTGAAGTCTACTTCTTCCAGCGTCGGGAAAAAGTCATCCCAGTCGCACTGCGCTTCGCCATAATACCAGGTTGGGATGCCGAGCAGCAGAATGTCATAGCCTTCGAGATCTTCTTTGCTGCTCTTGGCAATATCATGTACATCGGCAACGTCTTTACCAAGCTGTTTTTGAATCATTTTCGCGATATTTTCGGTGTTGCCGGTATCGCTGCCGAAGAAAATGCCTGTAATTGCCATGAGTAAAATAACCTCTTGAAACTTAATGAGATGGTGGTGGCGTTTAGCCCACAGATAAGGGCAATCATAGCAGAACAGAGAAGCGCGCGGAAACAGCTATCGCGCCGGACTGCACTCTATGACACACGAAAAAGGCGTAAAAGCGGTGATTCGGAGGATTCGCTATCCGCGTAAGGCGTTGAGCTGGGCCAGCAGCATCTCTTCAATAAGCTCGCTACGGCTCATTTCACGGGCATCCGCCAGCTCGTTCAACGCATCTACCGCTTCAACATTCAGTTTCAATTCAACGCGTTTGAGCCCGCGAACTTTATCGCGTTTTAGCTGGTTACGTTTGTTGATGCGCAACTGTTCATCGCGCGCGAGCGGGTTGGTCTTGGGTCGTCCCGGACGACGCTCATTCGCGAACAGATCTAGTGTCGTACGGTCCGTTTGTTCTTTAGCCATGGTTTAAGCAGCATACTACGGGAAAGACAAGCAATCGGGACGTTGCCCCGGGCTGAATAGCGCGCCATCATACATCAGCGCAACGGGCGCGCCAACGACCGGGCGCGTTCAAACGACCGGTCGCCGTCTTTTTAATCAGTTTGCCTTTTCAGCGAGATAACGACGGATAGCGCGCATGACCGCTTCCGGTTTCTCTGCGTGCACCCAGTGGCCCGCTCCGGCTATCACATGCGCTCGCGCTTGCGGAAATTGCGCCAGCAGGGCGTCACGGTATGCTTCCGTCACATACGGCGAATTGCCGCCGCGTACGAACAGCGCAGGCTTATCCCATGCCGGGACATTTTCCCAACCAACGATGTGCGCATACTGATCCCACAATACCGGGACATTAAAGCGCCAGTCGCCGTCGACAAACGATTTCAGCAGAAACTGGATCACGCCTTCTTCTTTTATTTCTTCACGCATTAGCGCGGCGGCTTGTTGGCGTGTGACGGCGTGTGCGTGGCTCACGGCGTTGATGGCGGCGAAAATCTCATCGTGGCGGCGCACGTTATAATCCACCGGCGCGATATCAATCGCCACCAGTTGGTCGATGCGCTCTGGTGCCAGCGTGGTGAGCGCCATGACGGCTTTACCGCCCATAGAGTGACCGATAAAGGTCGCTTTTCCGATGTCGTGGGCATCAAGCGTGTCCAGCAGATCCTGCGCCATCGCCGGGTAGTTCATCTCCGGCGAGCGGGGAGAAAGGCCGTGGTTGCGCATATCCACTTGCAGCACGTCGTGGTCCTGCGTCAGATCGCGGGCAAGCACGCCGAGGTTGTCCAGACTGCCAAACAGGCCGTGAACAAGGACGACCGGAGAATTGTTGTGCGGTTGTTGCGCAGATTGCGCGCGCGTATTCAATTTCATGGCAAAGTTCTTTTTTTCACTCTATCGGGTTAGGTTATTATGTTGAACATTCTGCCGCCCTGCTGCAAGGTTCAGAATTACTCTGAGTTTTGCTGCGACCCTGGTTTGACGCTATCCGCTGTTGAGATTTCACTTTATAATCCCAACACTTGTATTCAGATAAGATACCGCACTGGATTAAGATGAAAACGATCGAAGTTGATGATGAGCTCTACTCCTATATCGCCAGCCACACGAAGCATATCGGCGAGAGCGCATCCGACATTTTACGGCGCATGCTGAAATTTTCCGCCGTGTCACAGTCACCACCTGCCGCTTCCCTCACGCCGGTAAAAGAGACGCGTACTGTCAGTACCGTTGACGGGGTTAAACCGGCGAACACCGCCAAAGACAAAGTTCGTGCCGTCCGCGAACTGCTGCTGTCTGATGAATACGCTGAGCAGAAAAAGGCCGTTAATCGTTTCCTGCTGGTGCTGTCTACACTCTATTCACTCGATGGCAAAGGGTTTACGGAATCCACCGAGTCTCTGCACGGGCGCACGCGCGTATACTTTGCTGCGAATGAGCAAACGTTGTTGCAGAGCGGCAACCAGACCAAGCCGAAACAGGTGCCGAACACCCCTTACTGGGTCATCACCAACACCAATACGGGTCGTAAATGCAGCATGATCGAGCACATCATGCAGTCGATGCAGTTCCCTGCGGAATTGATTGAAAAAGTTTGCGGCACAATTTAAATCCTTGCATTGAAAGGACCAGGCAATGGCAAACCATCCACGTGCGGGGCAACCTGCACAACAGAGTGATTTGATTAACGTCGCTCAGCTTACTGCGCAGTACTATGTGCTGAAACCGGAAGTCGGTAATTCAGAACATGCGGTGAAATTCGGTACTTCCGGACACCGGGGCAGCGCAGGTCGCCACAGCTTTAACGAGCCGCATATTCTGGCTATCGCTCAGGCGATTGCAGAAGAGCGCGCTAAAAACGGAATTACCGGGCCGTGCTATGTGGGGAAAGACACGCACGCGCTGTCTGAACCGGCGTTTATCTCCGTGCTGGAAGTGCTGACAGCGAACGGCGTTGACGTCATCGTGCAGGAGAACAACGGCTTTACGCCAACGCCTGCGGTTTCTAACGCGATTCTGGTGCACAACAAAAACGGCGGCGCGCAGGCTGATGGCATCGTGATTACGCCGTCGCATAACCCGCCGGAAGATGGCGGCATCAAATACAACCCACCCAATGGCGGCCCGGCGGACACCAACGTGACCAAAGTGGTTGAAGACCGCGCTAACGCTCTGCTGGCCGATGGCCTGAAAGGCGTTAAACGCATCACGCTGGATGCTGCGCTGGCCTCGGGCCACGTTGTTGAAAAAGATCTGGTGCAGCCGTTTATTGAAGGGCTGGCGGATATCGTCGATATGGCGGCTATCCAGAAAGCCGGTCTGAAACTTGGCGTCGATCCGCTCGGCGGTTCCGGTATTGAGTACTGGAAGCGCATTGCAGAGCATTACAAGCTGGATCTGACTATTGTTAACGATCAGGTCGATCAGACTTTCCGCTTTATGCACCTTGATAAAGATGGCGTGATCCGCATGGATTGCTCCTCTGAGTCTGCGATGGCGGGTCTGCTGGCGCTGCGTGACAAATTCGATCTGGCCTTTGCTAACGATCCGGATTATGACCGTCATGGCATCGTGACCCCGGCGGGTCTGATGAATCCGAACCACTACCTGGCGGTGGCAATTAACTATCTGTTCCAGCATCGTCCGCAGTGGGGCAAAGACGTTGCCGTGGGTAAAACGCTGGTCTCTTCCGCGATGATCGACCGCGTGGTGAACGATCTGGGCCGTAAGCTGGTGGAAGTGCCGGTTGGCTTTAAATGGTTTGTTGACGGCCTGTTCGACGGCAGTTTTGGTTTCGGCGGCGAAGAGAGCGCAGGGGCCTCTTTCCTGCGTTTCGACGGTACGCCGTGGTCAACCGATAAAGACGGTATCATCATGTGTCTGCTGGCGGCGGAAATTACTGCTGTCACCGGGAAAAACCCGCAGCAGCATTATGATGAACTGGCTGTACGCTTCGGTGCGCCGAGCTATAACCGTCTGGGCGCCAGCGCCACCTCCGCACAGAAAGCGGCACTCTCTAAGCTCTCTCCGGAAATGGTTAGCGCCAGCACGCTGGCAGGCGACCCGATCACCGCACGTCTGACTGCTGCTCCGGGCAACGGCGCGTCTATTGGCGGTCTGAAAGTGATGACCGACAACGGCTGGTTTGCCGCGCGTCCGTCCGGCACAGAAGACGCCTACAAAATCTACTGTGAAAGCTTCCTCGGTGCTGAACACCGTAAGCAGATTGAGAAAGAAGCGGTAGAGATTGTCAGCGAAGTGCTGAAAAACGCATAAGTGCTTACATAAGCGCTTAAAAGAAAAAGGCTCCTGCGGGAGCCTTTTTACGTTGGATGGCGTGGTAACGCGCTTGCACTTACCCCAGCGCCACCATCAGCGCCCCGGCAGTAATTAACGCGACACCCGCCGCAGCAACCAGCGACACTTTCTCGCCAAACAGCACCACCGCCAGGATCACCGCAAACACCACGCTTAATTTATCGATGGGCGCAACCCGCGACACATTGCCGCTTTTGATGGCCATAAAGTAGAACAGCCACGACAGTGCGCCCGCCACGCCGCTTAATACCACAAACAGCAGCGCTTTTTTATCGGCAAGCACGGTTGCCACCAGCGATAGCTTGCCCTGAACCACCACCACACCCACCAGAAACAGCGCCATCACCACCGCACGAATAGCGGTAGCGGTATTGGCGTCGAGGTGTTGCAAGCCGATTTTGCCGAAAATAGCCACCAGCGCGGCGGTGACCGCCGATAGCAGGGCGTAGATTAACCAGGCGCTCATCGTTCTCCTCCAAAAAATCAGAAGGATACGCCGTCAGAGCATAAACCGGTAGCCAATACCTGTTTCCGTAAGTAAATGGCGGGGGCGGGCCGGATCGACTTCCAGTTTCTGGCGCAGGTGGCCCATATAGATACGCAGATAATGGCTGTGCTCCACGGCGTTGGGTCCCCATACCTGGCTGAGCAACTGGCGTTGGGTTAACACTTTGCCGTGATTATTAAGCAGCACCGCCAGCAGACGAAACTCGATAGGTGTCAGATGGATCTCTTCTTCACCGCGCTGAATACGGCGGCTGGCGAGATCAACGCGAATATCGGAAAAGACGATCACCGGTTCATCCGGGCCGCTGGCGGCGTGGCGTCGCAGCGCTACCCGCAGGCGGGCCTGAAGTTCGCCGATGCCAAAAGGCTTACTGAGATAATCATCCGCACCGGCATCCAGCGCGGCGATTTTATCGCTCTCTTCCGCGCGGGCGGAGAGAACGATTACCGGCATCTGGCTCCACTGGCGCAGATCGCGAATAAAATCGAGCCCGTCGCCATCCGGCAGACCCAGATCGAGGATCACCAGGTCGGGCTTGCGCGTCGCTGCCTCAATTAACCCGCGTTGCAGTGTCTCCGCTTCGTGCACACGCAGACCTTCCGCTTCCAGCGCGGTGCGCAGAAAACGGCGGATAGCTTGTTCATCTTCGACAATCAGAACGTTAATCACAGATCCTCTGCCAGTTCATCCAGTTGCGGCGGTGTTTCAAGCGGCAGTGTAACACAAAACAGTGCGCCGCCTTGCGGGCGGTTACGGGCGCTAATGGTGCCACCGTGAACATCCACAATGGCCTGGCAAATCGCCAGCCCAAGCCCGACGCCGGGAATGGCTGATTCTTTGCTGCCACGGGCGAACTTGTCAAAAATCGCCTGTTCCTGGCCTGCCGGGATCCCCGGCCCGTTATCCCACACTTCCAGCGTCAGTTGCTCCGGAGTGCTGTACGCATTAATACCAATATCCGCCCGCCAGCCGGCATATTTCACCGCATTTTCCAGCAGATTAATCAGCACCCGCTCAAATAACGGGCCATCCACGTGGACCAGCATCAACGGATCGGGTAATTCGAGGGCAATATGCCGCCCGCCCAGCCCCGGTTCGAGGGTTTTCAATGCGCTACCGACCACTTCTTCCAGCGTCAGCCACTCTTTCTTCAGATTAAAGCCGCCAGACTGAATTCGCGCCATATCCAGCAGGTTATTCACCAGACGGGTGGTATTCAGCACATGTTGGCGGATTTCATTGGCTTGCGGCGCATGTTTCGAACCTTCGCTGGCGAGATCCAGCGTGAGGATTTCCGCCTGACCAAACAACACCGTCAGCGGCGTGCGTAAATCATGGGAGAGGGCGGCCAGCAACGAGTTGCGGATACTTTCCCGCTCACTGGCAAGCCTTGCCTGCTCCTCGCTGGTGGCCAGCGCCTGGCGCTCCAGCGCGTTGGCCACCAGCAAGGTAAAGGTTTCCAGCAAGCGTTGTTGTTCGGGGATCATCAACTGACGCAGGTTCGCCGGTTCGACAATCAATAGCCCGTGAGTTTTCTGGTCGCTTTTCAGCGGCAATATTTGATACGGCACGCCAGGCAGCGTGTCGGTGCCGGCTCCCGCTGGCTGGCCTTTATCAAAACTCCAGCGCGCAATCGCATCGTCCCACGGCGTCATGCCTTGTGCAGGCGTTAATGCGCCAAGATGCCCGGTGCTGTCCGGCAGCAACAATTTGCTGCGGGCATTAAACGTGGAGTGAATAAACGTTTCGCAGGTGGTGGCGATATCCCGGTTGCTGCGCCCGACCGCCAGCGCTTTGGACATCTCATACAGATGGCGGGTGCGTTGCTCCCGGTAGCGCGCCACGCGCGCCTGGTAACGCACCCCCGCAGTCAGATTACCGATAACCAGCCCGACGGTGAGCATCACGCCAAAGGTCAGTAGATATTGCACATCCGACACGGCCAGCGTGCCGCGTGGCGCAATAAAAAACAGGTCGAAGCTGACGACGTTGATCACCGTGGCAAAAGCGGAGGGCCAGCGGCCAAAAAACAGCGCCACCAGCACCACGCCAAGCAGATAAATCATCACCAGGTTGGCGGCATCAAATGCGGTCAGCCACTGCATGGCGATCAAGGTAATGGCGGCGCAAAGGGCAAGGGCGACCACGCACCCTCTCAGTTGCACGCCCCAACGCTCCATAAACGGACGCACATCGCCGGCGCGCGCGGGGAGGGTGACGGGCGCATCCTCCAGCGCAATGATCACCAGGTCGAGATCCGGCGCGCGACGAGCCAGACGATCGGCGAACGATTCACGGCTCCAGCGCTGTCGTTTGTTACGGCGACCAATCAGGATCTTGCCGAGATTGTGTTCGCGGGCGTAGCGCAAAATGGCTTTATCTTCCGCCGGATCGGAGAGGGTGGCGGTTTCCGCTCCCAGCTCCTGCGCCAGGCGCAGCGTACTTAAGATGGCCCGCCGCTGTGGCTCCGGCAGTTTATGCAGCGTGGGCGTCTCAACATAGACCGCATGCCAGACACTCCCCAGCTTGGCCGCCAGTCTTGCCGCTGTGCGGATCAGTTTCTCATTGCCCGCACCGTGGCCGATGCAGAGTAAAATTGCGTCGCGGGTGTGCCAGACTTTTTCTTCGCCCTGGCGGTCGCGCCAGGCCCGCATCTGATCGTCCACCCGATCGGCGGTGCGCCGCAGCGCCAGCTCGCGCAGGGCAATCAGGTTGCCTTTGCGGAAGAAGTGTTCGATGGCGCGTTCCGCCTGGCCACCGATATACACCTTGCCTTCGTGCAGTCGCTGGCGCAAATCGTCCGGCGGTAAATCCACCAGCACCACTTCATCGGCGCTGTCGAAAAAGGGATCCGGCACCGTTTCACGCACCTGGATACCGGTCACCCCGCTGACCACATCGTTAAGGCTTTCCAGATGCTGAACGTTAACAGTGGTAAAAACGTCTATCCCCGCTTCCAGCAGCTCTTCCACATCCTGCCAGCGTTTCGGGTGGCGTGAACCGGGAGCATTACTGTGCGCCAGTTCGTCCATCAAAATAAGCGCCGGACGCCGCGCAAGGGCGGCGTCCAGATCAAACTCCTGAATTAAGCGACTACGATGGTGGATCCGTCGGGCGGGCTGTGTCGCCAGCCCGTCCAGCAGTGCGGCGGTCTCTTTACGACCATGGGTTTCCACCACGCCAATCAGAATATCCAGCCCTTGCGCCCGCAACCGCTGTGCTTCCTGTAACATGGCAAAGGTTTTACCCACCCCGGCGCAGGCGCCGAAAAAGACTTTCAGCTTGCCGCGGTGCGCGGTGGCGGCATGCTCCAGCAGGCGATCGGGGTTGGGGCGCAAAGGCTCATCAGTCATGCTTTATTTGTCCTTGAGCGCATCCAGCGCCAGATTAAGATCAACCACGTTTACCACCGGCTGACCGATAAAATTCACCAGCGGCGTTGTTGTGTGCTCTGCCACCAGTTTTGTCACTTCCTGCACCGACAGATTACGCGCCTGAGCAACGCGCGGGATCTGCCAGCGTGCCGCATCCGGCGAGATTTGCCCATCCAGGCCGCTGGCTGAGGCGGTGATCAGATCCACCGGCACATGCGCATCGGCTTGTGGGTTGGCGGCGCGCAGTTGCGCGACGCGCTGGGCGACCTCTTTATCCAGCTCCGGGTTGCTGCCCGCCAGATTGCTGCCGCCAGATGCCATGGGATTATAGGGCGCGTCTGCGGTTGCGGAAGGGCGACCGTGAAAATAACCCGGCGCGCTAAAATCCTGCCCTAACAAATGCGATCCACGTATAGCGTCACCTTCGCGGATCAGCGAACCGTTCGCCTGATCGTGAAACCACCATTGCCCCAGTGCGGTGGTAACCAGCGGATACAGCCCGCCGGTAATCAGGGTAAAGAGTATCAAAAGCAGAAATGCGGGACGTAATAAAGCCATCTTTTATACCTCTTATACCAGGCCGAACAGTGTGAGGACCAGGTCAATCGCTTTGATGCCGATAAACGGCACCACCAGACCACCCAGCCCATAAATCCACAGGTTACGGCGCAGCATGGCGGACGCGGTCAGCGGTTTGTAACTCACCCCTTTCAGCGCCAGCGGAATAAGAAACACAATCACCAGCGCGTTAAAGATCACGGCGCTTAAGATTGCCGACGCCGGGGAGTAGAGATGCATGACGTTCAGGGCATTCAACTGCGGGTACGTTGCGGCAAACGCTGCCGGAATAATGGCGAAGTATTTCGCCACATCGTTCGCGATACTGAAGGTGGTCAGTGAACCGCGCGTCATCAGCATCTGTTTACCGATATGCACCACTTCAATCAACTTGGTGGGGTTGGAATCCAGATCCACCATGTTGCCCGCTTCTTTCGCCGCCTGGGTCCCGGAGTTCATCGCAACAGCCACATCGGCCTGCGCCAGCGCGGGCGCATCGTTGGTGCCGTCGCCGGTCATGGCCACCAGTCGACCTTCCGCCTGATACTGGCGGATGAGCGCCAGTTTGGCTTCCGGCGTTGCTTCGGCAAGAAAGTCGTCGACTCCCGCTTCCGCGGCAATCGCCGCCGCGGTTAAGCGGTTATCGCCAGTGATCATCACCGTTTTAATGCCCATTTTACGCAACTGAGCAAAACGCTCCTTAATCCCGCCTTTGACGATGTCTTTCAGGGCAATCACGCCAAGCACTTTTGCCCCTTCGGCCACCACCAGCGGGGTCGCGCCCTGGCGAGCCACGCGTTCAACCAGTGCTTCAACATCTGCCGGGAACTGACCGCCGTTAGCGTCGATATGGCGACGAATGGCGTCTACCGAGCCTTTGCGGATCATGCGGTCCTGCACATTGATGCCGCTCATGCGGGTCTGCGCGGTAAACGGCACAAAGGTGGCCTGCAAACTTTGCACATCCCGTTCGCGTAAGTTAAAGCGCTGTTTTGCCAGGATCACGATACTGCGGCCTTCCGGCGTTTCATCGGCCAGCGATGAGAGCTGCGCGGCATCGGCGAGGGTTTTCTCATCCACACCCTGCGCAGGCAGGAAGTCTGACGCTTGGCGGTTTCCGAGCGTGATGGTGCCGGTTTTATCCAGCAGCAGGACGTCGACGTCGCCCGCGGCTTCGACCGCACGACCGCTGGTGGCTATCACGTTGGCCCCCAGCATACGGCTCATTCCGGCGACACCAATCGCCGACAACAATCCGCCGATAGTGGTCGGGATCAGGCACACCAGCAAGGCCACCAACACAGTCACGCTTACCGCCGTGCCGCCATACACCGAGAATGGCCACAGCGTGGCGGTTGCCAGCAGGAACACAATCGTCAGCGCCACCAGCAGGATAGTCAGGGCGATCTCATTGGGGGTTTTGCGACGCTGTGCACCTTCCACCATGGCGATCATCCGGTCGAGGAAGGTTTCACCCGGGTTTACGCTGCACTGGATCACCAGCCAGTCAGAAAGGATGCGTGTACCGCCGGTCACCGAGGCAAAGTCGCCGCCGGATTCGCGGATCACCGGGGCGGATTCGCCGGTAATGGCGCTTTCATCCACCGATGCGCCCCCTTCGATCACTTCGCCATCGCAGGGGATAATATCCCCGGCTTCCACCAGCACCACATCGCCTTTGCGCAGGTCTGACGCCGGGACGTGATCGATCTGCGCATCATGTTGCGGTGCGCGCAGTTTGCGGGCGAAAGCGGTTTTCTTCACCCCTTTGAGGCTATTGGCTTGGGCTTTGCTGCGGCCTTCCGCCAGCGCTTCGGCAAAGTTGGCGAACAGCACGGTTACCCACAGCCACAGACTGACTGCGCCGGTAAACCACGCGCTGCCGGCAAGATGACCGGAGGCCATGGCAATCGCCAGTACGGTGGTTAACACGCTGCCGATCCAGACAATAAACATTACCGGGTTACGCCACTGTACCGTTGGGCTTAACTTGGTCACGGAATCCATGAGCGCCTGACGAACAAGATGCGGTTCGAACAGGGCCAGTTGCTTGCGACTCATATCACGCGTCTCCGCCTGTCTCAAAATAAGAGGTATTCCGCCACCGGGCCAAGCGCCAGGGCAGGAATAAAGGTCAATGCGCCAACCAGCAAGATGGTGCCAATCAGCAGGCCGATAAACAGCGCGCCGTACGTTGGCAGCGTTCCGGTGCTGGCAGGCTGAATTTTCTTCGCCACCAGCGACCCGGCAATGGCCATCACCGGTACGATCACCCCAAAGCGGCCAAAGAACATGCAGAACGCCAGCAGGCAGTTCCAGAACGGGGTGTTAGCACTCAAGCCAGCAAAGGCGCTGCCGTTGTTATTGGCGGCGGAGGAGACGGCGTACAGCACTTCGCTGAAACCGTGGATCCCCGGGTTGAATATGCCGCTGCGCCCGGCATCGGTCATCATCGCCAGCGCCGTGCCGATCAGCACCAGAGCCGGGGTGACAAGGATGGCCAGCGCGGTCATTTTCATTTCCCGCACGTCGATTTTTTTACCGAGATATTCCGGCGTGCGGCCAATCATCAGCCCGGCGATAAATACCGCCAGCAGCACAAACAGCAACATGCCGTACAACCCGGCGCCCACGCCGCCAAACACCACTTCGCCAATCTGCATTAACCACATCGGGATCATGCCGCCCAGCGCGGTAAAGGAGTCATGCATAGCATTGACCGCACCGCAGGACGCTGCCGTGGTGATGACCGCATAGAGGCTGCTGACCAGAATGCCGAAGCGGCTCTCTTTGCCTTCCATATTGATGGCGCTGTCGCCGCCAAGCGTCAGGAAGTGCGGGTTACCTTGCAGTTCCGCCCACATTACGAGTGCGGCGCACACCACGAAGATCAGCGACATCGCCCACAACAGGGCATGGCCCTGGCGACGATCGCCGACCGCATCGCCAAACGCAAAACACAGCGCCGCCGGGATCAGGAAGATCGCCAGCATCTGTACGACGTTGGTCAGGGCGGTCGGGTTCTCAAACGGATGAGCGGAGTTGGCATTGAAGAAGCCGCCGCCGTTAGTGCCGAGCATTTTGATCGCTTCTTGCGAGGCGACCGGACCCATCGGCAACAGATGCTGCACGCCTTCCAGCGAGGTGTAGGGCTGGTAGGCCAAAACGTTTTGCAGTGTGCCTTGTTGAATGAAAAACAGTGCGATGATCAAAGACAACGGCAACAGCACCCACAACGTAATGCGCGTGATATCCACCCAGGCGTTGCCCAGCGTTTCCATGCTGCGCCGTGAAAAGGCGCGGATCAGCGCGAACGCAACGGCAATACCGGTTGCGGCGGAGAGGAAGTTTTGCACCGTCAACCCGACCATCTGGCTGAAATAACTCAGGGTGCTTTCACCGGCATAGGATTGCCAGTTGGTGTTAGAGACAAAACTGACCGCAGTATTGAGCGCCAGATGCCAGGAGAGTCCCGGCAGGTTTTGCGGGTTCAACGGCAGAATGCCTTGCAGCATCAGCAGTAGAAACAGCAATACCAGCCCAAAGACGTTCAGCAGCAATATGGCGAGCAAATAACGCCGCCAGCTCATTTCCCGGGTATCTATCCCGAGCCCACGCCAGAGGATATTTTCCACCGCCGCAACGCCGGGTAACGACTGACCGGCGATCATTTTCGCCAGCAGCGATCCCAGCGGGCGCGCGAGAAGAAACAGCACCAGCAAAAAGCTGGCGATCAGAAGAAACGCCTGGCCTGCCATCAGAAAGCCTCCGCGTTAATCAGGGCGTAAACCAGATAGCCCAATAACAGGAAAACCAGCACGATGCCGATTACCACGCCTGCACTCACAATTCACCTCCGGGGTGATTTAAGGATGTGCAGAAAAAGTAGGATTTTTGGCGCAAAGATTTCGCAAAAATCGGCGGGAGGGGTGTAAAAAAAATATAAAGATCCGCTAAGCCACAATTTAACTAATGGTTAGTATTAATTTAACTGTTCTGTAACTTAGTTACCGGCTGAATGTAAATAAAGCGATTATTGGCAAAAAAAAGTGGTCGGATGAGTAGTAAAATTACCAACAAGCCGGTACTATTTTAACCAGATTCCAGCGCAGCCCTGATTTTTCGTAGTTAGCTTTCAGCGGCGGTGAATATTTTTCCGGTGAGTGTTACCGGCCTGACAAAGGGGAGAGATTATGAACACATACAAAGAGTTTCCGGCACATATTGTGTTAATGCGTCGCGCTTTCGCCATTGTGGTCGGCGTACTGGCATTACCGGTGATGATGTTCTGGAAAGATCGCGCACGTTTTTACAGCTATCTGCACCGCGTTTGGGCAAAAACCAGCGACAAACCGGTATGGATGGCGCAGGCCGAAAAAGCGACCTGCGACTTCTACTGATCGGCAATACACAGCAAATAGATAATCGACTACACACAGCAAACCGATCGCGCCACCGCCACTGCGGTGGTTTTTTTTATCCCTCTTTTGGCGATGTAACCGCGGCTTGCGCCGGTGACATTCCTCCAACACAATAGAACGACATTTCCCGACGCGTATCTGGCCGGGCAACGCTATTTTGACCCCAGGCCAGAGGCGCTGCGCTTACATTACGGACACCTGGAGCATTATGGCCACCCATCTGGTCTGGTTTCGCGCGGATTTGCGCGTGCATGATAACCTTGCGCTGGCGGCCGCCTGCCGCAGCCCTCAAGCAGTTGTTAAAGCCCTCTTTATTGCCACCCCCGGACAGTGGCAGCAGCATTATATGGCGCCGCGCCAGGCGGCATACCTCAATGCACATCTGAACGCGCTTCGTCAGGCGCTGGCGGACAAGGGCATTGAACTGATTTATCGCGAAGTGGATGATTTTGCCGCCAGTGTTCAGGACGTTGTTGCGGTTTGCGCCAGCGAAAATGTCACGCATCTGTTTTACAACTACCAGTATGAGCTCAATGAACGCCAGCGAGATGCGGCGGTCGAAAAGGCGCTGCCGGACGTTGCCTGCCAGGGCTTTGATGACAGCGTCATGCTGGCGCCAGGAAGCGTGGTGACCGGTAATCACGAAATGTACAAGGTGTTTACGCCGTTTAAAAATGCTTTTCTGCGCCGCCTGAAAGAGGATTTGCCTGTCTGCGTCGCCGCGCCATCGGTGCGGCAAAGCGGGGCGATCGGCGCGGAACCGATCGTCCTGAACTACCCGCAACAGGATTTTGACAACACGCTGTTCCCGGCGGATGAGAAGAGCGCAATAGCCCGGCTGCGCCATTTTTGCCAGCAACTGGCGGGGGAGTATGAGCAGCAGCGCGACTTTCCCGCGATTGAAGGCACCAGCCGGTTGTCCGCCAGCCTTGCGATTGGCGCGTTGTCCCCACGCCAGTGTCTGCACCGTTTGTTGGCGGAACAACCGCAGGCGCTGGAGGGCGGCAAGGGCGCCGTCTGGCTGAACGAATTGATCTGGCGCGAGTTCTATCGCCACCTGATCACTTTCCACCCGTCGCTCTGCCAGTATCGTCCCTTTATTCGCTGGACTGACAAGGTGCAGTGGCAGGATAACCCGCAGCACCTGCAAATCTGGCAGGAGGGGATAACCGGTTATCCGATTGTTGATGCAGCAATGCGCCAGTTGAACACCACGGGTTGGATGCATAATCGCTTGCGGATGATCGTCGCCAGTTTCCTCGTCAAGGACTTGCTTATCGACTGGCGTTGCGGAGAGCGTTATTTTATTTCACAGTTGATTGATGGCGATCTGGCGGCGAACAACGGCGGCTGGCAATGGGCGGCCTCAACGGGTACGGATGCGGCGCCCTATTTTCGTATTTTTAACCCGACCACCCAGGGCGAGCGCTTTGACGCCGCCGGGGCGTTTATTCGCCAGTGGCTACCGGAGCTAAAAGCGGTGCCGGATAGCGCCCTGCATCAACCCTGGGCGTGGGCGGATAAACAGGGCTGCCGCCTTGATTACCCCCGTCCGATTGTTGACCATAAACAGGCGCGTACAGTGACCCTGGCGGCCTATGAAGCCGCGCGGAAAGCGTAAAGGAGCTTTGATGCAAAATACCGAACTGGAAAAACTGATTAACGAGAAGCTTAACAGTGCGGCTTTCAGCGACTACGGCCCGAACGGGCTACAGGTCGAAGGACGGGAAACCGTACAGAAAATTATTACCGGCGTGACCGCCAGCCAGGCATTACTGGATGAAGCCGTTCGCCAGGAAGCGGATGCCGTGATCGTCCACCACGGTTACTTCTGGAAAAATGAAACCCCGATCATTCGCGGCATGAAGCGCCAGCGCCTGAAAACCCTGTTGGCCAATGACATCAACCTGTATGGCTGGCACTTGCCGCTTGATGCGCATCCGGAACTGGGTAATAACGTGCAACTGGCGGAACTGCTCGGGATCGCGGTGATGGGGGAGATCGAACCATTAGTGCCGTGGGGCGAGCTGACGATGCCGGTGCCTGGGCTTGAACTGGCGTCGTGGATCGAAGCGCGCCTCGGGCGTAAACCGCTGTGGTGTGGCGACACCGGGCCGGAGAAAATCACCCGCGTTGCCTGGTGTACCGGCGGCGGGCAGGGCTTTATTGATAAAGCGGCCAGTTTTGGTGTGGATGCCTTTATTACCGGTGAAGTGTCTGAGCAAACCATTCACTCCGCGCGCGAGCAGGGGCTGCATTTCTACGCGGCAGGCCACCACGCAACCGAGCGCGGCGGTATTCGCGCACTGAGCAACTGGTTGACGGAAAATACCGCTCTCGATGTGACGTTTATTGATATTCCTAACCCGGCGTAAGGAGAGGGCAGGTGCAGCGAGCACGTTGTTATTTGTTAGGCGAAACCGCGGTGGTGCTGGAACTGGAACCGCCGGTAACGCTGGCCACGCAAAAGCGGATTTGGCGGCTGACGCAGCGTCTGGCGGACGTGCCTGACGTGGTGGAAGCCATTCCGGGAATGAATAACATTACGGTGGTATTGCGCGATCCCGACGTGCTGGCGCTGGATGCCCTCGACCGTTTACAGCGCTGGTGGGAAGAGAGTGACGCGCTGGAGCCTGCGTCCCGCACGATTGAGATCCCGGTATTGTACGGCGGCGAGGCCGGGCCGGATCTCGACGCAGTAGCGCGACACTGTGCGATGACGCCAAAACAGGTGGTCGAACTGCATGCCTCCATTGAGTATGTGGTGTGGTTTTTAGGCTTTCAGCCCGGATTTCCGTACCTTGGCGGCATGCCGGAAGCGCTGGCGACGCCGCGTCGCGCCGATCCGCGCGTGCGGGTGCCCGCCGGTTCCGTGGGGATTGGCGGTGCACAAACCGGCATTTACCCGCTGGAAACCCCCGGTGGCTGGAACCTGATTGGGCGCACTGAACTGGCGCTCTTAAACCCGCAATTACCGGAGCCGACACTGTTACGTCCTGGCGATCGGCTGCGCTTTATTCCCCGCAAGGACGGTATATGTTGAAAGTGATTCGTTCCGGGATTTACACCACGTTGCAGGGCGGCAAACGCACCGGGTTCCGCCAGGCGGGTATCAGCTATTGCGGTGCGCTGGATGAACCGGCGTTGCAGATAGCCAATGCGCTGGTGGGGAATTCGCCGGATGACGCCGCGCTGGAAATCACCCTCGGGCAGTGTGAAGTCGAATTCCTGCGCGATAGCGGGTTCGCGCTGACCGGTGCAGGCTGCGAGGCGAAGTTAGACGGTAAGGCGGTGTGGACCGGTTGGCGCTATGCCGTGAAGCGCGGGCAGCGTCTGGTGCTGAAAAGGCCGCTGCACGGCGTGCGCAGCTATCTGGCGGTGGCGGGTGGGTTCGCTGTACCGGAGGTCATGGGCTCGCGCAGTACCGATCTGAAAACCGCTATCGGCGGGCTGGAAGGGCGGTTATTGCGTGATGGCGATACGTTACCGATCGGCGAAGCCACCCGGCATTTTGCAGGCTCGCGGGGTGTAAAACAGCTTTTGTGGCACAACCGTATCCGTGCGCTGCCAGGGCCGGAGTATCAGGAGTTTGATAAGGCCTCGCAAGAGGCGTTCTGGCGTTTGCCGTGGCAACTGAGTCCACAGAGTAACCGCATGGGATACCGTTTGCAGGGACAACCGCTGGTGCGCACCACCGAACGTGAACTGTTGTCGCACGGTTTGCTGCCCGGCGTGGTGCAGGTGCCGGCCAATGGTCAGCCGATCGTGTTGATGAATGATGCGCAGACCACCGGCGGCTACCCGCGCATTGCCTGCATTATCGACGCAGATATGTACCATCTGGCACAAATCCCCCTTGGGCAGCCGGTTCATTTCGTTCAGTGTTCGCTGGATGAGGCGCTGGCTGCACGTCGTGAGCAACACCGTTATCTTGAGCAACTGGCATGGCGGCTGAATCATGAAGATTGATCTCAATGCCGACCTCGGGGAAGGCTGTGCGAATGATGCTGCACTGTTACAACTGGTCTCTTCTGCCAACATTGCCTGCGGTTTCCACGCCGGGGATGCGCAGACGATGCTAACCTGCGTGCGTGAAGCCGTGCGTAATGGCGTCGCAGTGGGCGCTCACCCCTCGTTCCCGGATCGGGCGAACTTCGGTCGTACGGCGATGCAGCTCCCGCCGGATGTGGTTTATGGGCAGATCCTTTACCAGACGGGCGCGCTGGCGGCGATGGTGCACGCCTGCGGCGCTCAGCTTCAACATGTTAAACCCCACGGTATGCTGTATAACCAGGCGGCGGACGATGCCGTACTGGCGGATGCCATTGCCCGTGCGGTGTATGATGTTGACCCGGCGCTGGTGCTGGTTGGGCTGGCGGGAAGCGAGCTGATCCGCGCCGGGGAGCGCTACCACCTTGCCACGCGGCAGGAAGTGTTTGCCGACCGGGGTTATCGCCGCGATGGGCGTTTGGTGCCACGTGGTGAGCCGGGCGCATTGATTGATGATGATGAGCAGGCGCTGGCGCAAACGCTGGACATGGTACTGGACGGTCGGGTGAAAAGCGTCAGCGGCGAGTATGCCAGCGTGCGGGCGCAAACCGTCTGTCTGCATGGCGATGGCGAACACGCATTGCAGTTTGCCCGCCGTTTACAGGCTGAATTCGCGCGGCGTGGCGTCGCCATTTCCGCCCGTTAACAGAAGGAGTTTTTATGCCGGAAGGACCGGAGATCCGCCGGGCGGCAGACACGCTTGAAGCCGCTATCCAGGGCAAACCGTTAACTCATGCGTGGTTTGCGCTCCCTGCGTTGCAAACCCGCGCCGCCGGGTTGGTGGGGCAGCGTATTACGCGGATTGAAACGCGTGGCAAAGCGCTGTTAACGCACTTTTCCGGCGGACTGACGCTGTACAGCCATAATCAGCTTTATGGTGTCTGGCGCGTGGCGGCGGCGGGAGAAACACCGCAAACGAATCGCGTGCTGCGTGTCCGGTTAGAAACGGCGGATCGCGCCATTCTGCTGTACAGCGCATCGGATATCGCTTTGCTGACGCCGGAGCAACTGGCGCAGCACCCGTTTTTACTGCGTGTCGGTCCGGATGTGCTCGACATGGCGCTTACCGCAGAGCAGGTGAAAGCGCGTCTTTTATCGGCGCGTTTTCGCCGCCGTCAGTTTTCCGGTTTGCTGCTCGACCAGGCTTTTCTGGCGGGACTGGGCAATTACCTGCGGGTGGAGATCCTCTGGCAGTGTGGGCTGGCACCGCAGCATAACGCTGCGCAACTGACCGATGAACAGTTGGATCTCCTGGCGCATACACTGCTGGATATTCCGCGCCTGTCATACCAGACGCGCGGCGTGGTGGATGAACATCGGCATCACGGTGCGTTGTTCAGCTTTAAGGTGTTTCACCGGGCGGGAGATCCGTGCGAGCGCTGCGGTGGAATCATTGAAAAAACGACCCTGTCATCACGGCCTTTTTACGGGTGTCCGGGGTGCCAGCGTTAGTGGCAATAAAAAACGCGCCAGTCGGCGCGTTTTTTTATGCAGGCTTGCTATCAACCTTTTTTCAGGTCTGATGTGAACTCGCGTTTTTCGTAACCGGTGTAGAGCTGACGCGGACGGGCAATTTTGATGCCGTCGTCGTGCATTTCATTCCAGTGTGCAATCCAGCCGACGGTACGCGCCATGGCGAAGATTACGGTAAACATCGACGCCGGGATGCCCATCGCTTTCAGGATGATGCCGGAGTAGAAGTCAACGTTCGGATAGAGTTTGCGTTCGATAAAGTACGGATCGTTGAGCGCAATATGCTCAAGCTCCATCGCCACTTCCAGCAAGTCGTCCTTCGAACCCAACTCACGCAACACTTCATGGCAGGTTTCACGCATTACGGTAGCGCGTGGGTCATAGTTTTTATACACGCGATGACCGAAGCCCATCAGACGGAACGAGTCGTTCTTGTCTTTGGCGCGACGCAGGAATTCCGGAATGTGTTTCACGGAGCTGATCTCTTCCAGCATCCGCAGCGCGGCTTCGTTGGCGCCGCCGTGCGCAGGCCCCCACAGAGAGGCAATGCCCGCAGCGATACAGGCGAACGGGTTAGCGCCGGAAGAACCCGCCGTACGGACGGTGGAGGTCGACGCGTTTTGTTCGTGATCCGCATGCAGGATCAGGATACGGTCCATCGCGCGCTCAAGCACCGGGTTCACTTCATAAGGTTCGCACGGCGTGGCGAACATCATGTGCAGGAAGTTACCGGCGTAGGAGAGGTCATTGCGCGGATAGATAAACGGCTGGCCGATGGAATATTTGTAACACATCGCCGCCACGGTAGGCATTTTGGACAGCAGGCGGAACGCCGCGATTTCACGGTGACGCGGATTGTTCACATCCAGCGAGTCATGATAGAACGCCGCCAGCGCGCCGGTTACACCACAGAGTACTGCCATCGGATGGGAGTCGCGACGGAAGCCGTGGAACAGACGGGTAATCTGCTCATGAATCATGGTGTGGCGGGTAACGGTCAGTTTAAATTCGTCGAACTGCGATTGCGTCGGTTTTTCACCGTACAACAGGATGTAGCTAACTTCGAGATAGTTAGATTCGGTAGCCAGTTGATCAATCGGGAAACCACGGTGCAGCAGGATGCCTTCATCACCGTCGATAAAGGTGATTTTCGATTCGCATGATGCGGTAGAGGTAAAACCAGGGTCAAAAGTGAACACACCTTTTGAACCAAGACTACGGATATCAATAACATCCTGACCGAGCGTGCCTTTTAGCACATCCAGTTCAATAGCAGCGTCACCATTGTAGGTGATGTTTGCTTTTTTATCAGCCATTTACGGTCTCCTTAGCGCCTTATTGCTTAAGACTACTTCGTCACCGGATCTGCATTCATCTGCGCGTCAACGTTACCCGTTTGTTATTTAGCTCGCTGCTCTGTTGAAGAGGAGATACCAGGGTACAGAGCGATGGGCGCGTGCAAGTACACATTGAAAATACAGCGAAACAACAGCAAATCAGTGTCTTAGCAATCCGAATTTATCAAACCTGTATACCACTAATAACTGTCCTGATTACATCGGTCAATACCGTCACACTGTTACATAACTAAATCTCAGGTGAAAGATAGACCCCATAACTTTTACGAATTATAAGCCCTTTATGGCGTAGTTTGTAACAAGAATGTTTAACTTTTGTCAAATCAGATGATTAAAATTTAAAAAAATGTTGTTATCGTGATGAGCATCACTGTTCTGCATAAAACCCGACAAACTATATGTAGGTTAATTGTAATGATTTTGTGAACGACCTATACTGCCGCCAGGTCTCCGGAATACCCTGCAATCCCGAGCCACCCAGCGTTGTAACCTGTCGTTTAGCATCTGGAAGCTAATTTTTTGCATGACGAGCAGTTATAGAAAAGGACGCTGTCTGACCCGCACGCAGACCGGAGGAAGGAAACTATAAGAATAGCATGTGGGCGTTATTCATGATAAAAAATGTGAAAAAACAAAGACCTGTCAATCTGGATCTGACAACAATTCGGTTTCCTGTTACGGCTATAGCTTCCATTCTCCACCGCGTTTCTGGCGTCATTACCTTTGTGGCGGTCGGTATTCTGCTGTGGTTGCTGGGGTTGTCGCTCTCATCTCAAGAAGGCTTTCTGACCGCCTCTGCCATCATGGGCAGCTTCTTTGCGAAATTCATTATCTGGGGCATCCTGACTGCGCTGGCTTATCACGCCGTCGGCGGTATTCGTCACATGTTAATGGACTTTGGCTGGCTGGAAGAAACCCTCGAAGCAGGAAAACGTTCCGCTAACCTTTCTTTTGTGATCACTGTCGTGCTTTCAATTCTCGCAGGAGTCCTCGTATGGTAAGCAACGCCTCCGCATTAGGACGCAACGGCGTACATGATTATATTCTTGTCCGTGCTACCGCCATCGTCCTGACGTTATACATCATCTACATGGTCGGCTTTTTTGCCGTTACCGGCGATCTGACATGGGAAGTCTGGACCGGGTTTTTCTCCTCCGCCTTCACCAAAGTTTTCACCCTGCTGGCGCTGTTCTCGATTTTGATCCATGCCTGGATTGGCATGTGGCAGGTGTTGACCGACTACGTTAAACCGTTGGCTATTCGCCTGGTGCTGCAACTGGCGATTGTCGTTGCGCTTGCGGCTTACGTGATTTATGGATTCGTTGTGGTGTGGGGTGTGTAATGAAACTGCCAGTCAGAGAATTTGATGCTGTTGTTATTGGCGCAGGCGGCGCAGGTATGCGCGCTGCGCTGCAAATTTCCCAGAGCGGGCAAACCTGTGCGCTGCTCTCTAAAGTCTTTCCAACCCGTTCCCACACCGTCTCCGCGCAAGGCGGTATTACCGTTGCGCTGGGCAATACCCATGAAGATAACTGGGAATGGCACATGTATGACACGGTAAAAGGTTCCGACTATATCGGTGACCAGGACGCCATTGAATATATGTGTAAAACCGGCCCGGAAGCGATTCTTGAGCTGGAGCATATGGGGCTGCCGTTCTCCCGTCTTGATGACGGCCGTATTTATCAGCGTCCGTTTGGCGGCCAGTCGAAGAACTTCGGTGGCGAACAAGCGGCGCGTACCGCAGCAGCCGCGGACCGTACCGGACATGCGCTGCTGCATACCCTTTATCAGCAAAACCTCAAAAACCACACGACGATTTTTTCCGAGTGGTATGCGCTGGATCTGGTGAAAAACCAGGATGGCGCGGTGGTCGGCTGTACTGCGCTGTGTATCGAAACCGGTGAAGTGGTTTACTTCAAAGCCCGCGCGACGGTGCTGGCGACCGGTGGCGCAGGCCGTATTTACCAGTCCACCACCAACGCGCATATCAATACCGGCGACGGCGTCGGTATGGCGTTACGCGCAGGCGTACCGGTGCAGGACATGGAAATGTGGCAGTTCCACCCGACCGGTATTGCGGGCGCAGGTGTGCTGGTGACGGAAGGGTGCCGTGGTGAAGGCGGCTACCTGCTGAATAAACATGGCGAGCGTTTTATGGAACGCTACGCGCCGAACGCGAAAGACCTTGCTGGTCGTGATGTGGTCGCACGTTCGATCATGATCGAAATCCGCGAAGGCCGTGGTTGTGATGGCCCGTGGGGACCGCACGCCAAGCTGAAACTCGATCACTTGGGTAAAGAGGTGCTGGAATCACGTCTGCCGGGGATCCTGGAGCTGTCGCGGACGTTCGCCCATGTGGATCCGGTGAAAGAGCCGATCCCGGTGATCCCGACCTGCCACTATATGATGGGCGGTATTCCGACCAAAGTGACCGGCCAGGCGCTGACGGTGAACGAAAAAGGCGAAGACGTGGTGATCCCGGGGCTGTTCGCGGTGGGTGAGATCGCCTGCGTATCGGTACACGGCGCTAACCGTCTGGGCGGCAACTCACTACTCGACCTGGTGGTATTTGGCCGTGCGGCGGGTCTGCACTTACAAGAATCCATCGCCGAGCAGGGCACACTGCGTGATGCGGGCGAATCTGACGTTGAGGCTTCTCTGGACCGCCTTAACCGCTGGAACAACAACCGTGATGGCGAAGATCCGGTCACGATTCGCAAAGCGTTGCAGGAGTGCATGCAGCACAACTTCTCGGTATTCCGTGAAGGCGATGCGATGGCGAAGGGGCTGGAGCAGTTGAAAGTGATCCGCGAGCGTTTGAAAAATGCCCGTCTGGACGATACCTCCACCGAGTTTAATACCCAGCGCGTTGAGTGCCTGGAGCTGGATAACCTGATGGAAACCGCGTATGCAACGGCGGTCTCTGCAAACTTCCGTACTGAGAGCCGTGGCGCGCATAGCCGCTTCGACTATCCGGATCGTGACGATGAAAACTGGCTGTGCCATTCCCTGTATCTGCCAGAAACGGAGTCTATGACGCGTCGCAGCGTCAATATGGAACCGAAACTGCGTCCGGCGTTCCCGCCGAAGATTCGTACTTATTAATGCGGAGACAGGATAATGAAACTCGAATTTTCAATTTATCGTTATAACCCGGACGTTGATGATGCTCCGCGCATGCAGGATTACACGCTGGAAGGGGAAGAAGGGCGTGACATGATGCTGCTGGATGCATTAATGCAGCTGAAAGAAAAGGATCCTACACTGTCGTTCCGCCGCTCCTGCCGCGAAGGGGTGTGCGGTTCCGATGGTCTGAACATGAACGGCAAAAATGGCCTGGCATGCATCACACCCATTTCCGCGCTGGGTAACGGCAAGCAGAAGATCGTTATTCGCCCGCTGCCGGGGCTGCCGGTGATCCGTGATTTGGTGGTGGACATGGGGCAATTCTATGCCCAATATGAGAAGATTAAGCCTTACTTATTGAATAATGGGCAAAATCCTCCGGCGAGGGAACATCTGCAGGCGCCGGAGCAGCGTGAAAAACTCGATGGTTTGTATGAGTGTATCCTGTGTGCATGCTGTTCTACGTCCTGTCCGTCGTTCTGGTGGAACCCTGATAAGTTTATCGGCCCGGCAGGCTTGCTGGCTGCCTATCGTTTCCTTATCGACAGCCGCGATACCGAAACCGATAGCCGTCTGGAAGGGTTGAGCGATGCTTTCAGCGTATTCCGCTGCCACAGCATCATGAACTGCGTCAGTGTATGCCCTAAAGGGCTGAACCCGACGCGCGCCATCGGCCATATTAAGTCGATGTTGTTGCAACGCAGTGCATAAGTGAACGGTGCCGGATGGCGTTTACGCTTATCCGGCCTACGCTATTTGTAGGCCCGGTAAGCGCAGCGCCATCTGGCGACAGAGTAAGAAGCAGGAAATCTTTAAAAACCGCCACAGTAGACATAATCGAGATGTTTGGTGCGAGACAAGGCGGCAACGCAGTCGCCGCTCAAACAGCGAAGATTCGGGCAGTTTTTAAAGGTTCCTTCGCGGGCCGCCAAGAGCCCGCAGTGAACCCTGGGACGTGCGCTAAAAGTGTACGTCGTAGTTATCCACGGCGAAGTAAGCATAACAATGCTTAAGGGATCACGATGCAGAACGGCGCAATGAAAGCCTGGCTGGACTCTTCTTACCTCTCTGGGTCTAACCAGAGCTGGATAGAACAGCTCTATGAAGACTTCTTAACCGACCCTGACTCGGTAGATGCTAACTGGCGTTCCATGTTCCAGCAATTACCAGGCACCGGAGTCAAACCGGATCAATTCCATTCCAAAACACGTGATTATTTCCGGCAACTGGCGAAAGATGCCTCACGTTACTCTTCCTCTATTTCCGACCCTGACACCAATGCTAAGCAGGTCAAAGTCCTGCAACTGATCAACGCATACCGTTTCCGTGGTCACCAGCATGCTAATCTGGATCCGCTGGGATTGTGGCAGCAAGAGCGCGTTGCCGATCTCGACCCGGCGTATCACGATCTGACCGAAGCCGATTTCCAAAACACCTTTAATGTCGGTTCGTTTGCCGTCGGCAAAGACACGTTGCCGCTGGGCGAGCTGATCCAGGCGCTGAAAGAGACCTACTGTGGTTCTATCGGCGCGGAATATATGCACATCACCAGCACCGAAGAGAAACGCTGGATCCAGCAGCGTATTGAATCTGCTGCCGGTAAATCCAGCTTCAGTGCGGAAGAGAAAAAACGTTTCTTAAGCGAGCTGACTGCAGCGGAAGGGCTGGAACGCTACCTGGGCGCGAAATTCCCGGGGGCGAAGCGTTTCTCGCTGGAAGGCGGCGATGCGCTGGTGCCGATGCTGAAAGAGATGATCCGCCATGCGGGTAATAGCGGCACGCGCGAAGTGGTGCTGGGTATGGCGCACCGCGGTCGTCTGAACGTGCTGATCAACGTACTGGGTAAACAACCGCAGGATCTGTTCGACGAATTTGCCGGTAAACATAAAGAGCACCTCGGTACGGGTGACGTGAAATACCATATGGGCTTCTCGTCCGACGTGGAAACCGAAGGCGGCCTGGTTCATCTGGCGCTGGCGTTTAACCCGTCGCATCTGGAGATTGTTAGCCCGGTGGTTATTGGCTCCGTACGCGCGCGTCTCGACCGCCTTGATGAACCGAGCAGCAATAAAGTACTGCCGATCACCATCCACGGTGATGCCGCTGTTGCCGGGCAGGGCGTGGTGCAGGAAACCCTGAACATGTCGAAAGCGCGTGGCTACGAAGTGGGTGGCACCGTGCGTATCGTGATTAACAACCAGGTGGGCTTCACCACCTCTAACCCGCTGGATGCGCGCTCCACGCCGTACTGTACGGATATCGGTAAAATGGTACAGGCACCGATCTTCCACGTTAACGCGGACGATCCGGAAGCCGTTGCGTTCGTCACCCGTGTGGCGCTCGACTTCCGTAATACCTTCAAGCGCGATGTGTTTATCGACCTGGTGTGCTACCGCCGTCATGGCCATAACGAAGCCGATGAGCCGAGCGCAACGCAGCCGTTGATGTACCAGAAAATCAAAAAACACCCGACGCCGCGCAAGATCTACGCAGACCGTCTGGAGCAGGACAAAACCATCACCCTGGAAGACGCGACCGAGCTGGTTAACCTCTATCGCGACAAGCTGGATGCCGGTGAGTGCGTTGTGGACGAGTGGCGTCCGATGAATATGCACTCCTTTACCTGGTCGCCGTACCTCAACCACGAGTGGGATGAGAGCTACCCGAACAAGGTCGAAATGAAGCGTTTGCAGGAGCTGGCAAAACGCATCAGCACGGTACCGGACGCGATCGAAATGCAGCCGCGCGTGGCGAAAATCTACGGCGATCGCCAGTTAATGGCGAGCGGTGAAAAACTGTTCGACTGGGGCGGCGCGGAAACGCTGGCTTACGCCACGCTGGTGGATGAAGGCATTCCTATCCGTATTTCGGGTGAAGACTCCGGTCGCGGCACCTTCTTCCACCGTCATGCGGTCGTGCATAACCAGGCTAACGGCTCAACCTATACGCCGCTGTGCCACGTGCATAATGGACAAGGCCAGTTCCGTGTTTGGGACTCCGTGCTGTCTGAAGAAGCCGTACTGGCATTTGAATACGGCTACGCCACCGCAGAACCGCGTACCCTGACCATCTGGGAAGCGCAGTTTGGTGACTTCGCTAACGGTGCGCAGGTGGTGATTGACCAGTTCATCAGCTCCGGCGAACAGAAATGGGGCCGTATGTGTGGTCTGGTGATGTTGCTGCCGCATGGTTACGAAGGGCAGGGGCCGGAGCACTCCTCCGCACGTCTGGAGCGTTATTTGCAGCTTTGTGCTGAGCAGAACATGCAGGTGTGCGTACCGTCAACGCCAGCGCAGGTCTACCATATGCTGCGCCGTCAGGCACTGCGCGGTATGCGCCGTCCGCTGGTGGTGATGTCACCAAAATCGCTGCTGCGTCATCCGCAAGCCGTGTCTACGCTTGATGAACTGGCGAATGGCACCTTTATGCCGGCGATTGGCGAAGTTGACGATCTTGATCCGCAGGGCGTGAAGCGCGTTATCCTTTGTTCTGGTAAGGTTTATTATGATCTGCTGGAACAGCGTCGTAAAAACGATCAGAAGGATGTCGCGATTGTCCGCATCGAACAGCTTTACCCGTTCCCGCACCAGTCGGTGCAGGAAGCGCTGAAACCTTATGCTCACGTTCATGATTTTGTCTGGTGCCAGGAAGAGCCGCTCAACCAGGGCGCATGGTATTGCAGCCAGCATCATTTCCGTGAAGTGATTCCGTTTGGGGCGGCTCTGCGTTACGCAGGACGCCCGGCCTCCGCCTCTCCGGCGGTGGGATATCTGTCCGTTCACCAGAAACAGCAACAAGCTCTGGTAAATGACGCGCTGAACGTCGATTAAATAAAGGATAAATAATGAGTAGCGTAGATATTCTTGTTCCCGACCTGCCTGAGTCCGTTGCTGATGCGACTGTTGCAACCTGGCACAAAAAACCGGGCGATAGCGTCCAACGCGATGAAGTACTGGTAGAAATCGAGACTGACAAAGTGGTACTGGAAGTACCGGCGTCGGCGGACGGCATCCTGGATGCCGTACTGGAAGATGAGGGGACAACGGTCACCTCGCGTCAGATCCTGGGTCGCCTGCGTGAAGGCAACAGCTCTGGCAAAGAGAGCAGCGCCAAATCGGAAGCCAAAGAGTCTACCCCTGCGCAGCGCCAGCAGGCATCGCTGGAAGAGCAAACCAACGATGCGCTGAGCCCGGCCATCCGTCGCCTGCTGGCTGAACACAACCTTGAAGCCAGTGCAATCACCGGCTCCGGCGTGGGCGGTCGTATCACTCGCGAAGATGTGGAAAAACATCTGGCGAAAGCCCCGGCGAAGAAAGAAGAGAGCAAACCAGCCGCCGCTCCGGCAAGCGCCCCGGCGCCGCAACTGGCTGGTCGCACGGAAAAACGCGTGCCGATGACGCGCCTGCGTAAACGCGTGGCCGAGCGTCTGCTGGAAGCGAAAAACTCCACCGCGATGCTGACCACCTTTAACGAAGTCAACATGAAGCCGATTATGGATCTGCGTAAGCAGTACGGTGACGCGTTCGAGAAACGTCACGGTATCCGTCTGGGCTTTATGTCGTTCTACGTGAAAGCGGTTGTTGAAGCGCTGAAACGCTATCCGGAAGTGAACGCATCCATTGATGGCGATGATGTTGTGTATCACAACTATTTCGACGTCAGTATGGCGGTCTCTACCCCGCGTGGCCTGGTAACACCGGTGCTGCGTGATGTGGATACGCTGGGTATGGCGGACATCGAGAAGAAAATCAAAGAGCTGGCAGTGAAAGGGCGTGACGGCAAACTGACCGTTGATGACCTGACTGGCGGTAACTTCACGATCACCAACGGTGGTGTGTTTGGCTCCCTGATGTCTACGCCAATTATCAACCCGCCGCAGAGCGCAATCCTCGGCATGCATGCCATCAAAGATCGCCCGATGGCGGTGGATGGCAAGGTTGAGATCCTGCCAATGATGTACCTGGCGCTCTCTTACGATCACCGTCTGATTGATGGCCGCGAATCCGTTGGCTTCCTGGTGGCGATTAAAGAGTTGCTGGAAGATCCAACGCGTCTGCTGCTGGACGTGTAGTGTCCTTTGCCCGGTGACGCGTTCACCGGGTTTATAACAAACACCTGCTTTGTAAGCCGTCATCCGGCGTGACAAATTAAATGAAGGATGGATAGAACACATGAACTTACACGAGTATCAGGCGAAACAGCTTTTTGCCCGGTCAGGTTTGCCGACTCCGGTTGGTTACGCCTGCAGTACCCCGCGTGAAGCAGAAGAAGCGGCCTCCAAAATTGGCGCTGGCCCCTGGGTTGTAAAATGCCAGGTCCATGCCGGCGGCCGTGGTAAAGCGGGCGGCGTAAAAGTCGTCAACAGCAAAGAAGATATTCGCGCATTTGCGGAAAACTGGCTGGGTAAACGCCTGGTGACCTACCAAACGGACGCGAATGGCCAGCCGGTCAACCAGATTCTGGTGGAAGCGGCGACCGATATCGGCAAAGAGCTGTATCTGGGCGCGGTGGTTGACCGTAGCTCCCGCCGCGTGGTGTTCATGGCTTCAACAGAAGGTGGCGTGGAAATCGAAAAAGTGGCGGAAGAGACTCCGCACCTGATCCACAAAACCGCGATTGATCCGCTGACCGGCCCAATGCCGTATCAGGGACGCGATCTGGCGTTCAAACTGGGTCTGGAAGGCAAACAGGTTCAGCAGTTCACCAAAATTTTCATGGGCCTGGCGACCATTTTCCTTGAGCGCGATCTGGCGCTGATTGAAATCAACCCGCTGGTTATCACCAAGCAGGGCGACCTGATTTGCCTCGATGGCAAACTGGGCGCTGATGGCAACGCACTGTTCCGCCAGCCGGAACTGCGCGAAATGCGTGACCAGTCGCAGGAAGACCCGCGTGAAGCGCAGGCGGCACACTGGGAACTGAACTACGTAGCGCTGGATGGCAACATCGGCTGCATGGTTAACGGCGCGGGCCTGGCTATGGGCACCATGGATATCGTTAAACTGCACGGCGGCGAACCGGCGAACTTCCTCGACGTGGGTGGCGGTGCGACCAAAGAGCGCGTTACCGAGGCGTTTAAAATCATCCTGTCGGATGAGAACGTGAAAGCGGTGCTGGTGAATATTTTCGGCGGCATCGTGCGTTGCGACCTGATTGCTGACGGCATTATCGGTGCGGTTGAAGAGGTTGGCGTAAACGTACCGGTCGTTGTGCGTCTGGAAGGCAACAACGCTGAGCTGGGCGCAAAACGTCTGGCGGATAGCGGCCTGAATATTATCGCAGCGAAAAGTCTGACGGATGCAGCACAGCAGGTTGTTGCCGCAGTGGAGGGGAAATAATGTCTGTTTTGATTGATAAGAACACCAAAGTTATCTGCCAGGGCTTCACCGGCAGCCAGGGGACTTTCCACTCCGAGCAGGCCATTGCGTATGGTACGCAGATGGTTGGCGGTGTAACGCCGGGTAAAGGCGGCACCACGCATCTGGGGTTGCCGGTATTTAACACTGTGCGCGAAGCCGTTGAAGCCACGGGCGCAACCGCGAGCGTGATTTACGTTCCGGCACCGTTCTGTAAAGACTCGATCCTCGAAGCTATCGATGCGGGCATCAAACTGATCATTACCATTACTGAAGGTATCCCGACGCTGGATATGCTGACGGTAAAAGTGAAACTGGATGAAGCCGGCGTACGTATGATTGGCCCGAACTGCCCGGGTGTGATCACGCCGGGCGAGTGCAAAATCGGCATTATGCCGGGCCACATTCACCAGCCAGGGAAAGTGGGCATTGTTTCCCGCTCCGGTACGCTGACCTATGAAGCGGTAAAACAGACCACAGATTATGGCTTCGGCCAGTCCACCTGTGTCGGCATCGGTGGCGACCCTATCCCGGGCTCCAACTTTATCGATATCCTGAAACTGTTCCAGGACGATCCGCAGACGGAAGCCATCGTGATGATCGGTGAAATCGGCGGCAGCGCGGAAGAAGAAGCGGCGGCGTATATCAAAGATCACGTGACCAAACCGGTTGTTGGCTACATCGCTGGCGTCACCGCGCCGAAAGGCAAACGTATGGGCCACGCAGGGGCAATTATCGCGGGTGGTAAAGGCACGGCAGATGAGAAATTTGCCGCGCTGGAAGCCGCAGGCGTGAAAACCGTTCGCAGCCTGGCTGACATCGGCGAAGCGCTGAAATCTGTTATTAAGTAAAATCTATAGCTCCCCTCAGGGAGCAGAAAATCCATTTCGACATGGTTGGCCGCTCCCGTAGCGGCCTTTTTTATTGCCGGAACGGCATGCGTGGCTCTGCAAATAATCACCTCGCGGTGTTAAGTATGTTAATTAAATGGGTAAAATAATTGTGAAATAAGCGAGGCGGTAAATAAGATTAATTTTCGTCAGACGATGAATTAAGGCCTGAAACGTCTTCGTTCTCTTTTGCCGACCAACGTTAAATTACCTCGCCAATATTTATCTTTATTCGTCAATTGATAACTATTAATGACGCTAAAATGAACATGTTGTTAACATGGTTTTTACCGTGCAGACACGATATATACAAAATTAACAATGAAGAATAATATTGATTTAAATCAATATTTAAAAGCTTGGAAAAAGCATCAAAAATCGTTAAATTGTCGCCGATCAAATTGGCTGAAAACTGGTAAATTCGCTATAAATTGATCACTGTCGAAAAACGTAAAACAAAGGCAATAAAAACCTTTTTATTGTAAGGGTTTTGCGGAGTAATATATTCGAGAGATCAATTAGATTTTTTTCTTAACCTGGTTGTAACTTGTTTCATTCATCGTCCACGCTTTTCAGGATGGTGATTAAAAGGGTGCAACAAATTTGTATTGGGGCATGCGTGTGGACCTCACCTTTGGGGTTTACTCTCGGAGTCTTCATGCGATGAGCAAGGAGTCATGATGTTAGATATAGTCGAACTGTCGCGCTTACAGTTTGCCTTGACCGCGATGTACCACTTCCTGTTTGTGCCACTGACGCTCGGTATGGCGTTTCTGCTGGCCATTATGGAAACGGTCTACGTCCTTTCCGGCAAACAGATTTATAAAGATATGACCAAGTTCTGGGGCAAGTTGTTTGGTATCAACTTTGCACTGGGCGTGGCAACCGGTCTGACTATGGAGTTCCAGTTCGGGACTAACTGGTCTTACTATTCTCACTATGTTGGGGATATCTTCGGTGCGCCGCTGGCCATTGAAGGTCTGATGGCCTTCTTCCTCGAATCCACATTTGTAGGTCTGTTCTTCTTCGGTTGGGATCGTCTGGGCAAAGTGCAGCATATGGCAGTGACCTGGCTGGTCGCACTGGGCTCCAACTTGTCCGCGCTGTGGATCCTGGTCGCCAACGGCTGGATGCAGAACCCTATCGCCTCTGATTTCAACTTTGAAACCATGCGTATGGAAATGGTGAGCTTTGCCGAACTGGTGCTTAACCCGGTTGCGCAGGTGAAATTTGTTCACACTGTGGCTTCGGGCTATACCTGCGGCGCCATCTTTATTCTGGGTATCAGCTCCTACTACCTGCTGCGTGGTCGCGACATCGCATTTGCTAAACGCTCCTTTGCTATCGCAGCCAGCTTCGGTATGGCGGCGGTGCTGTCCGTTATCGTACTGGGTGACGAATCCGGTTATGAAATGGGCGACGTGCAGAAAACCAAACTGGCCGCTATCGAAGCTGAATGGGAAACCCAGCCAGCGCCGGCAGCCTTTACGCTGTTTGGTATTCCTGACCAGGATAAGCAAGAAAACAAATTCGCTATCCAGATCCCTTACGCGCTGGGCATTATTGCCACCCGTTCGGTAGATACCCCGGTTATTGGTCTGAAAGACCTGATGGTGCAGCATGAAGAACGCATCCGTAACGGTATGAAAGCGTACCAGTTGCTGGAGCAACTGCGTGCCGGTTCAACCGATCAGGCTGTTCGCGACCAGTTCAATAACGTGAAGAAAGACCTCGGTTATGGTCTGCTGCTGAAACGCTATACCCCGAACGTGACTGACGCGACGGATGCGCAGATCCAGCAGGCAACCAAGGATTCTATCCCGCGTGTTGCGCCGCTCTATTTCGCCTTCCGCCTGATGGTGGCGTGTGGCGTGCTGATGCTGCTGATTATCGGTATCTCGTTCTGGACCGTGATTCGTAACCGCATCGGTGAGAAAAAATGGCTCCTGCGCGCCGCGCTGTACGGTATTCCGTTGCCGTGGATCGCCATTGAAGCAGGCTGGTTTGTGGCCGAGTATGGTCGTCAGCCATGGGCGATTGGTGAGGTTCTGCCGACCGCTGTCGCTAACTCGTCGTTAACCGTTGGCGATCTGCTGTTCTCAATGATTCTGATTTGCGGCCTCTATACGCTGTTTATGGTGGCGGAAGTGTTCCTGATGTTCAAATTTGCTCGCCTTGGGCCGAGCAGCCTGAAAACAGGTCGCTATCACTACGAGCAGTCCACCGTGGCTTCTCAGCCGGCACGCTAAGACAGGAGTCGTCAAATGATTGATTATGAAGTATTGCGTTTTATCTGGTGGCTGCTGGTTGGCATTCTGCTGATTGGTTTTGCGGTCACCGACGGCTTCGACATGGGCGTGGGGATGTTGACCCGCTTCCTGGGTCGTAGCGACACCGAACGCCGTGTGATGATTAACTCCATCGCACCGCACTGGGACGGCAACCAGGTATGGCTGATCACCGCAGGCGGCGCGCTGTTTGCCGCTTGGCCAATGGTTTACGCTGCGGCCTTCTCCGGTTTCTATGTGGCGATGATCCTTGTGCTGGCATCTTTGTTCTTCCGTCCGGTCGGTTTTGATTACCGTTCGAAGATTGAAGACAATCGCTGGCGCGGCATGTGGGACTGGGGCATTTTCATTGGTAGCTTCGTGCCGCCACTGGTGATTGGCGTGGCGTTTGGCAACCTGCTGCAGGGCGTGCCGTTCCACCTCGATAACGATATGCGTCTGTTCTATACCGGTAACTTCTTCCAGTTGCTGAACCCGTTTGGCCTGCTGGCTGGCGTGGTCAGCGTGGCGATGATTCTGACGCAGGGGGCAACCTATCTGCAAATGCGTACCGTGGGTGAGCTGCATCTGCGTGCCCGCGCAACGTCGCAGATTACCGCACTGGTTACGCTGGTTTGCTTCGCACTGGCTGGGGTTTGGGTGATTTACGGCATTGACGGTTATGTGGTGACGTCTGTTATCGATCACCATGCCGCCTCTAACCCGCTGAAAAAAGAAGTGGCGTTGCAGGCTGGCGCCTGGCTGACCAATTTTAAAGATGCGCCTGTGCTGTGGCTGGTGCCGGCACTGGGCGTTGTGCTGCCGCTGCTGACCGTGCTGACTGCGCGTCTGGATAAAGCCGCCTGGGCGTTTGTGTTCTCTTCACTGACGCTGGCATGCATCATCCTGACTGCAGGTATCGCGATGTTCCCGTTCATCATGCCGTCCAGCACGATGCTGAAAGCGAGCCTCACCATGTGGGATGCGACATCCACGCAGATGACGCTGAACCTGATGACCTATGTGGCGCTGGTGTTCGTGCCGATCATTCTGCTCTACACCACCTGGTGTTACTGGAAAATGTTCGGTCGTATTACCAAAGAACACATTGAAAGCAACACCCACTCTATGTACTAAGTAAGGAGCAGAATATGTGGTATTTCGCATGGATTTTAGGAACGCTTCTTGCCTGTGCTTTTGGAGTGATTACCGCGCTGGCGCTGGAACACGTTGAAGCGACCAAAGCCGGGAAAGAAGAACACTGATGGATAAAATTATCGCAAAACTGTATGCGGTAATGGATAAGGGCCCGCTTCGGGCCCTTTCCTTAGTGATGGCATTACTGCTGGCGGGCTGCATTTTTTGGGATCCTTCGCGATTCGCGGCCAAAACCAGCGAACTGGAAATCTGGCACGGGCTGCTGTTGATGTGGGCAGTGTGCGCCGGGGTGATCCACGGTGTGGGCTTTCGTCCACGCGCGATTCACTGGCAGGGGATTTTCTGCCCGCTGATTGCCGATCTGGTGTTGCTGGCTGGTTTAATTTTTTTCTTCTTTTGAATAAGAAATATCCGCTATCCTCATGGGCTTGCAAAAGCCCATAAATTTTTACTCTCCGTTTACTTGAACCCATTCCAAAGCACCTTCCCCGCGCGTATAGTAGCGAAGTTTAAAAGCTCTAACTTTTTTTGCATTACCGGGATGTAAAGTGAATACAACGCTGTTTCGATGGCCGGTTCGGGTCTATTACGAAGACACCGACGCCGGTGGCATGGTTTACCACGCCAGCTACGTTGCTTTTTATGAAAGAGCCCGCACTGAGATGCTGCGCCACCATCACTTTAGCCAACAGGCTCTGCTGGCTGAGCGCGTCGCCTTCGTGGTACGCAAAATGACGCTGGAGTATTTTGCACCCGCCAGACTCGACGACATGCTCGAAGTCCAAACGGAAGTTACATCAATGCGCGGCACCTCAATGGTTTTCGTGCAGCGGATCGTCAACGCAGAGAACAAAGTGCTGAACGAAGCTGAAGTGCTGATTGTCTGTGTTGATCCACTCTTAATGAAGCCTCGTGCGCTTCCCAAGTCTATTGTCGCGGAGTTTAAGCAGTGACTGACATGAACATCCTTGATTTGTTCCTGAAGGCTAGCCTTCTGGTCAAACTTATCATGTTGATTTTGATTGGTTTTTCAATCGCATCCTGGGCTATCATCATCCAGAGAACGCGCATCCTCAACGCAGCAGGGCGCGAAGCCGAAGCGTTCGAAGACAAGTTCTGGTCCGGTATTGAACTGTCTCGTCTTTATCAGGAAAGCCAGGGCCGTCGGGATAATCTGAGCGGTTCGGAACAAATCTTCTATAGCGGGTTCAAAGAGTTTGCTCGTTTGCACCGCGCTAACAGTCATGCGCCGGAGGCCATTGTCGAAGGCGCCTCGCGTGCGATGCGCATCTCAATGAACCGCGAGCTGGAAAATCTGGAAAACCACATTCCTTTCCTTGGCACCGTCGGTTCTATCAGTCCTTATATTGGTCTGTTCGGTACCGTGTGGGGGATCATGCATGCCTTTATCGCGCTGGGTGCGGTGAAACAGGCAACGTTGCAGATGGTTGCGCCGGGTATTGCCGAAGCATTGATCGCAACGGCTATCGGTCTGTTTGCGGCCATTCCGGCGGTTATGGCGTACAACCGCCTGAACCAGCGCGTGAACAAGCTGGAACTGAATTACGACAACTTTATGGAAGAGTTCACGGCTATTCTGCATCGCCAGGCATTTGCCAGCAGCGACAGCAACAAGGAGTAAGCCATGGCCAGATCGCGTGGACGGGGCAGTCGTGGCCTCAAGTCCGAAATCAACATTGTACCGTTGCTGGACGTGTTGCTGGTGCTGCTGCTGATCTTTATGGCGACGGCACCGATTATCACGCAAAGCGTTGAGGTCGATCTGCCGGATGCGACGCAGTCGCAGACTGTCAGCACCAACGATGATCCTCCGGTCATTATTGAGGTTTCCGGTGTCGGGCAATACAGCGTGGTGGTGGAGAAAGATCGTATGGATCAGCTACCGCCAGAGCAGGTGATTGCAGAGGCGCAGCGTCGCCTGCAATCCAATCCGAAAACCGTGTTCTTGATCGGCGGCGCCAAAGACGTGCCGTACGATGAAATCATTAAAGCGCTGAACCTGTTACATAGCGCGGGTGTTAAATCGGTCGGCTTGATGACGCAGCCTATCTGATCACCGGCATAACAGGCGGACAGTTTTTGGGAACCGAGAGTGTCAAAGGCAACCGTACAAAACGACAAGCTTAAGCGAGCGATAATCATTTCTGCCGTGCTACACGTTATTTTGGTGGCACTGCTGATCTGGAGTTCGTTCGATGAGCATATTGATGCTTCTGCGGGCGGCGGTGGCGGTTCAGCGATAGACGCGGTGATGGTCGATCCGGGCGCTGTTGTTGACAATTACAATCGCCAACAGCAGCAGCAAGCCAGCGCGCAACGAGCCAAAGAACAGCGTGAAAAACAGGCGCAACAGCAGGCGGAAGAGCTGCGTGAAAAGCAGGCCGCCGAGCAGGAGCATCTGAAACAGCTGGAGCAGGAGCGTTTGCAGGCGCAGGAAGCGGCGCGCGAACAGGCCGAACAGCAGAAACAGGCTGAGGACGCCGCGAAAAAAGCGCAACAGCAGCAGAAACAGGCTGAAGAAGCAGCGGCGAAAGCGGCTGCGGATGCGAAAGCGAAAGCTGACGCGCAGGCTAAAGCGGCGGAAGAAGCCGCGAAAAAAGCCGCTGCTGATGCACAGAAAAAAGCGGAAGCCGACGCGGCTAAAGCCGCTGCCGATGCACAGAAAAAAGCAGAAGCGGAAGCCGCGAAAGCTGCCGCCGATGCGAAGAAAAAGGCGGAGGCAGAGGCGGCGAAGAAAGCTCAGGCTGACGCTGAGAAGAAAGCGCAGGCTGAAGCAGCTAAACAGGCCGCGGCTGAAAAAGCAGCAGCAGAAAAAGCCGCTGCGGCAGAGAAGGCCGCTGCGGCAAAAGCGGCAGCCGCTGAAAAGGCCGCCGCTGAGAAGAAAGCCGCTGCCGCCGAAAAAGCTGCCGCTGATAAAAAAGCAGCAGCAGATAAGGCCGCCGCCGCCAAGAAAGCCGCCGCAGAGAAAGCGGCTGCAGCCGAAGGCGTTGACGATCTGTTTGGCGATTTAAGTTCCGGTAAGAATGCGCCGAAAACGGGTGGAGGCGCGAAAGGAAACACCGCGTCGCCAGCCGGTTCGGGTAACACTAAGAATAACGGCGCTTCCGGCGCGGATATCAGTAACTATGCAGGGCAGATTAAATCGGCGATAGAAAGCCGCTTCTATGATGCTTCCTCCTATGCGGGGAAAACCTGTACATTACGCGTCAAGCTGGCGCCTGATGGCATGCTGTTAGATATTCAGTCGGAAGGTGGCGATCCGGCGCTTTGCCAGGCTGCGCTTGCCGCAGCAAAACAGGCAAAAATGCCGAAGCCGCCAAGCCAGGCAGTGTACGAAGTGTTCAAAAATGCGCCGCTGGACTTCAAACCTTAAGGTACACTTTCCCTCGCAGCCTGCGAGGGGAAATCGTGCGAAGGGTGTCCTGACGCGGGTAGTTTTGTCTTATTGAGTTTGTTAAAATTCTGCTAAATTATCGCGGGTTTTCCGCCCGGATAAGGGAGATATGATGAAGCAGGCATTACGTGTTGCATTTGGTTTTCTGATGCTGTGGGCAGCGGTGCTGCATGCAGAAGTACGTATCGAGATCACCCAGGGGGTGGACTCGGCACGCCCGATTGGCGTTGTGCCATTCCAGTGGGCTGGCCCTGGCGCTGCGCCTGAAGATGCAGGCGGCATTGTTGCAGCAGATCTGCGCAACAGCGGCAAATTCAATCCACTCGATCGTTCCCGTCTGCCGCAGCAGCCGGGCAGCGCTCAGGAAGTTCAGCCTGCCGCATGGTCGGCGCTGGGCATCGATGCAGTGATCGTTGGTCAGGTAACCCCGAATCCTGACGGCAGCTACAACGTTGCTTATCAGCTGGTTGATACCGGTGGCGCACCGGGTACTGTGCTGGCGCAGAACTCCTTTAAAGTGAACAAACAGTGGTTGCGTTACGCGGCCCATGCCGCCAGTGACGAAGTGTTCGAAAAACTGACCGGTATTAAAGGCGCGTTCCGTACCCGTATCGCTTACGTGGTGCAAACCGCAAACAGCCAGTTCCCGTATGAGCTGCGCGTTTCCGACTACGATGGTTACAATCAGTTCTTGGTGCACAAGTCACCGCAGCCGCTGATGTCTCCTGCATGGTCTCCGGACGGCTCTAAACTGGCTTACGTTACCTTCGAAAGCGGTCGTTCCGCGCTGGTTATCCAGACTCTGGCGAATGCCAGCATCCGTCAGGTTGCGTCATTCCCGCGTCATAACGGTGCGCCTGCATTCTCTCCGGACGGTTCTAAGCTGGCGTTTGCGCTCTCTAAAAGCGGTAGCCTGAATATCTATGTGATGGACATCGGTTCTGGCCAGATTCGCCAGGTAACGGATGGCCGCAGCAACAACACTGAACCAACCTGGTTCCCGGATAGCCAGAACCTGGCCTTTACGTCTGACCAGGCTGGTCGCCCGCAGGTGTATAAAGTGAGTGTTAACGGTGGTGGCGCGCAGCGTATTTCCTGGCAGGGTTCTCAGAACCAGGATTCTGACGTCAGCAGCGACGGTAAATTTATGGTGATGGTGAGCTCCGAAGGTGGTCAGCAACACATCGCTAAGCAGGATCTGGTAACGGGTGGCGTACAAGTTCTGTCGTCAACGTTCCTGGACGAAACGCCAAGTCTGGCACCAAACGGCACAATGGTAATCTACAGCTCTTCTCAGGGGATGGGATCCGTGCTGAATCTGGTTTCTACAGATGGGCGTTTCAAAGCGCGTCTTCCGGCAACTGATGGACAGGTAAAATTCCCTGCCTGGTCGCCGTATCTGTGATAATAAATAGTTGATTATAAAAGGAATCAAGGAAATGCAACTGAACAAAGTGCTGAAAGGCCTGATGCTGGCTCTGCCTGTTATGGCAATCGCTGCATGTTCTTCTCACAAGAATGCAAGCGACCAGAGCGGCGAAGGCATGATGGGTGCTGGCACTGGCATGAACGGTAACGGCAACATGTCCTCCGAAGAACAAGCTCGTCTGCAGATGCAACAGCTGCAGCAGAACAACATTGTTTACTTCGATCTGGACAAGTATGACATCCGTTCTGACTTCGCTGCGATGCTGGACGCACACGCAAACTTCCTGCGTAGCAACCCGTCCTACAAAGTCACCGTAGAAGGTCATGCTGACGAACGTGGTACTCCGGAATACAACATCTCCCTGGGCGAACGTCGTGCTAACGCCGTTAAAATGTACCTGCAGGGTAAAGGCGTTTCCGCTGACCAGATCTCCATCGTTTCTTACGGTAAAGAAAAACCTGCAGTACTGGGTCACGACGAAGCGGCTTACGCTAAAAACCGTCGCGCCGTACTGGTTTACTAAGAGAATTGCATGAGCAGTAACTTCAGACATCATCTGTTGAGTCTGTCGTTACTGGTTGGCATAGCGGCCCCCTGGGCCGCTAATGCTCAGGCGCCAATCAGTAGTGTCGGCTCAGGCTCGGTCGAAGACCGTGTCACTCAACTCGAGCGTATTTCCAATGCTCACAGTCAGCTTTTAACCCAACTTCAGCAACAACTCTCTGATAACCAGGCCGATATTGACACGCTTCGTGGGCAAATCCAGGAAAGCCAGTATCAGCTGAATCAGGTTGTTGAGCAGCAGAAGCAAATCCTGTTGCAAATGAACAATCTTGGTAGCGGTGCTGCTGCGGGTCAGACGCAGCAAGCTTCTGGCGATCAGGGTGGTTCCGCTCAGGCTCCAGCGGCGGATAGCGGCGCAGCAAATACGGGGGCGGCCAGTTCTGGCGCACCGGTACAGAGCGGCGACGCCAATACCGATTACAATGCTGCGATTGCGTTGGTGCAGGATAAATCCCGCCAGGACGATGCCCTCGCTGCTTTCCAGAATTTCGTCAAAAAATACCCGGATTCAACCTATATCCCGAATGCCAACTATTGGCTCGGTCAGTTGAATTACAACAAGGGTAAAAAAGACGACGCTGCTTACTACTTCGCCTCTGTGGTGAAGAACTATCCTAAGTCGCCGAAAGCGCCCGATGCGATGTTTAAAGTCGGCGTGATCATGCAGGACAAAGGGGACAGCGCAAAAGCGAAAGCGGTTTACCAGCAGGTGGTCAGTAAATACCCTGGTACCGATGGCGCCAAACAAGCGCAAAAACGCCTTGGTTCGATGTAATGCATAGCGCATGACCAGAAATCGTGTTTTTTCTGGTCTTGTCGCCTGAATCATAAGCAGTTAAGTGATTTACATCGAAATTGTTGTTGCGCTGAATTCTTAAATCAGTAATATATGCCGCCGTTGCCACGGGATATCACATAAACCGGAAGCAATGCAAAAGTTGGGTCGTTAGCTCAGTTGGTAGAGCAGTTGACTTTTAATCAATTGGTCGCAGGTTCGAATCCTGCACGACCCACCAACTTTTGAACAGTAGTGGTAATGCAGAAGGTAAAGGACAACGTTGCGTAGCGACGCCCCGAAAGACGAAGCGAAAGCTGAATCATCCTGTAAGACCCACCACTTAAAGCAGTATCCAGCGTAGTATCGGGTGATTAGCTCAGCTGGGAGAGCACCTCCCTTACAAGGAGGGGGTCGGCGGTTCGATCCCGTCATCACCCACCACTCGGGTCGTTAGCTCAGTTGGTAGAGCAGTTGACTTTTAATCAATTGGTCGCAGGTTCGAATCCTGCACGACCCACCAATTTAACGTCCTGTGATGACGTTAAACGTGAAGGATAGCGTTGCTTCAGCAACAAGCCTGTAGGCACTCATCCAGCGCGACCCACCACGTAATGTGGGCCAAAGTAAAATTATCTTCGAAGTCACTATCCGTATGGGTCGTTAGCTCAGTTGGTAGAGCAGTTGACTTTTAATCAATTGGTCGCAGGTTCGAATCCTGCACGACCCACCAATTTTAAAGATCGGTGAGAGGGTAGAACGTGAAGGATAACGTTGCGTGAGCAACGGCCCGTAGGGCGAGGCGAAGCCGAGTCATCCTGCACGACCCACCAATTTTAATGACTGGTGATGGTTAACTTCGAAGAACAATCCCGTAAGGGTCGTTAGCTCAGTTGGTAGAGCAGTTGACTTTTAATCAATTGGTCGCAGGTTCGAATCCTGCACGACCCACCAATGTAAAAAAGCGCCCTAAAGGCGCTTTTTTGCTTTCTGCGATTCTGAAAGATTCGACAAAATTGTCGGGAATAATTTTGAACAACGCCAGGCGTTGGCCCGCAGGGCGAGTCTCAGGATGAGACGAGTATACCTGCAGCAGGTTCGGGTCTCACGAAGTGAGACAACGGAGCCGCTTGCGGCGACGGCCCGAAGGGCGAGGCGAAGCCGAGTCATCCTGCACGACCCACCAATGTAAAAATGGCGCTGGCGGCGCTTTTTTGCTTTCTGTTTTCCGCAAAAGCTATTATCCGGATAATGTGCAACCACCCTCCACCAGGAATGCTTGCTGTGCTTAGCACTTCTACAGGCTACGGGCGCATCTGCCTGATGATAACTGCATACTGTTGAAAATTCCCCACGACATTTTTTGCGTAATCGGCTATCTTGTTTAGTATACAAAACACGCGTGGCGCGATGACGCCATTATGAACCGTTGTTCTGGTTATTTAGTTAAGCAAGCAAAACGAGTAAGCATGATGAGCGTAATGTTCGATCCCGAAGCTGCAATCTATCCTTTCCCTCCCAAACCCGCGCCGTTGCGTCAGGATGAAAAAGCGTTTTACCGCGAAAAAATCAAACGTCTGCTAAAAGAGCGTAACGCGGTGATGGTGGCTCACTACTATACCGATCCGGAAATCCAGCAACTGGCTGAAGAGACCGGCGGCTGTATTTCAGACTCTCTGGAAATGGCGCGCTTTGGTGCGAAGCATCCGGCTTCAACGCTGTTAGTGGCGGGCGTGCGTTTTATGGGCGAAACCGCCAAAATTCTCAGTCCGGAAAAAACCATCCTGATGCCGACGCTCAATGCTGAGTGTTCGCTGGATCTGGGGTGTCCGATTGATGAATTCACCGCCTTTTGCGATGCGCATCCCGATCGCACCGTGGTGGTCTATGCCAATACCTCAGCGGCGGTAAAAGCCCGCGCCGACTGGGTGGTGACTTCCAGCATTGCAGTTGAGCTGATTGAGCACCTCGACAGTCTCGGTGAAAAGATTATCTGGGCACCGGATCGTCATCTGGGAAGCTACGTGCAGAAACAAACGGGCGCAGATGTGCTGTGTTGGCAGGGTGCATGTATTGTGCATGACGAGTTCAAAACCCAGGCGCTGATGCGGATGAAAGCGTTGTACCCGGACGCCGCTATTCTCGTGCACCCGGAATCTCCGCAATCGGTAGTTAACCTGGCCGATGCGGTAGGATCGACCAGCCAGTTGATTAATGCCGCTAAAACGCTGCCGCATCAGCAACTGATCGTCGCCACTGACCGCGGTATTTTTTACAAAATGCAGCAGGCCGTGCCGGAGAAAGAGTTACTCGAAGCGCCAACGGCCGGGGAGGGGGCGACCTGCCGGAGCTGCGCGCATTGCCCGTGGATGGCGATGAACGGCCTGAAAGCGATTGCGGAAGGGCTGGAAAACGGCGGTGCAGCGCACGAGATCCACGTTGATGCCGCCTTGCGGGAAGGCGCACTGCTACCACTTAACCGCATGCTTGATTTTGCAGCTACACTACGTTCTTAAAATGAATGATGGTCACGCGTAGTATTACGCTCTGGGGAAAGAATGGATTTTTTTAGTACACAGAATATCCTGGTGCATATTCCGATTGGCGCCGGTGGGTACGATCTCTCATGGATTGAAGCGACAGGAACGCTGGCGGGCTTGCTGTGCATCTGGCTGGCAAGCCTGGAGAAAATCAGTAATTACGCCTTCGGGCTTATCAACGTAACGTTGTTCGCCATCATCTTCTTCCAGATCCAACTCTATGCCAGTCTGCTGCTGCAGCTCTTTTTCTTTGCTGCAAACATCTACGGCTGGTACGCCTGGTCACGGCAGACATCGCAAAACGAAGCGGCGCTGCAAATCCGCTGGCTGCCCTTATCAAAAGCAATCACCTGGCTGGCGATCTGCGTGCTGGCCATCGGGTTAATGACATTTTTTATCGACCCGGTATTTGCCGTGCTGACAAAAATTGCGGTGGCTGCGATGCAAACCGTGGGGATTAACGTCGCAATGCCAACGCTACAACCGGATGCGTTCCCGTTCTGGGACTCCTGCATGATGGTGCTTTCCATTGTGGCGATGATCCTGATGACCCGCAAATACGTCGAAAACTGGCTGCTATGGGTCATTATCAACGTGATTAGCGTGGTGATTTTCGCGCTGCAAGGCGTATGGGCCATGTCGCTGGAGTATATGCTGCTGACCTTTATCGCGCTTAATGGCAGCCGGATGTGGATTAACAGCGCGCGTGAGCGCGGGTCTCACGCGTTTTCTCACTAATGGTGGTGTGAAGGGTGTGGGTCAGGCTGCGTCTCGCCCAGATGGCAGTCTGGCCCGTTACAGGGCTGGTACTCCATCTGTATCGTCACATGTTCAATAGCATAATGATGCATCAGGAAATGCTGGATATCGCCGAGCAGTTTGTCATGATCGCGCGGTGGGATAACCTGCACATGCAGGGTCATCAGCGGTTTTTCTCCGACCAGCCAGACATGAACATGATGAACATCGCGCACTTCCGGAATAGCCCGGTGCAGGTGGCGTTTGAGCGCACCAATATCCAGCGAGCCAGGCGCGCCTTCCAGTAACTCATTGACGCTCTCTTTCAGCAGCCGCCATGCGCTGCGCAGCACCAGTAATGAAACCAGCACTGACAAGATCGGATCGATCGGCGTCCAGTTGGTGAACAGAATAATCAACGCAGCGATGATTGCGCCAACGGAGCCGAGCAAATCGCCCAGCACGTGCAGCGCGGCGGCGCGAACATTGAGGTTCTTCTCCTCGCTTCCACGATGCAGTAACCAGAACGCCAGCACATTTGCCAGCAGACCGGCAATGGCGATCACCATCATGGTTGCCCCTGCAACAGGCTGCGGATGTGAAAAGCGCTGAAACGCTTCCCAGACAATCAGGACGGTGATGAGCACCAGCGCAAGCGCGTTGACGAAAGCGGCCAGCGTGGTGAGACGTAGCCAACCAAAGGTACGTTTTGTGCTGGGTGGCTGGCGGGCGAAATGCACAGCCAGCAGAGCAAAAAGCAGGGCCGCAGCGTCGGTCAGCATATGACCCGCGTCGGCGAGCAGCGCCAGCGAGCCTGAAAAAAGACCGCCAGCAACCTCAATCAGCATAAAAACAGCGGTTACGCCAAAGGCCAGCGATAAGCGGCGGACATTGGCATCCGCCGGAGCGTGCGAGTGTGAATGCGCCATGGTTGTGATCCGTCTCCTTGTTATTCTTAGCGACTTACATCATTGCAGATTTTTGCGCGGTGGCGATAAAAAAGGAGAGCCTAAGCTCTCCTTTTTTTACCCCTTCACGCGTTACTGCGTGGTGCCGTCCGTTTTGGTATTGACGTCATTATTGGTGCCGTTACCGGTTTCAACTTTTTTGTTGATGTCCGGACAGCGACCATCTTTACACATAGAGTTTTTATGCACCTCGTCTTTGCTCATATGTTGAGTCGACGAGGTGCTGCCGTTGGGATGCAGCATCGTGCCGCTGTTGCTGTTGCTATCGCCGGTATTAATTTTGCTGCTATCGGATTCCTTCGGTACAAGGTTCTGGTGCGCATCCGGCGCTGGCTGACCTGCTGCGGCTGCGGCATTCGCCTGCCCGTTACTGCTGTCTGTGGTTCCTGAAGTCGTATCCGCAGCCCAGGCGGCACCGCCTGACAGGGCCAATGTCGTGGTGAGGAAAAGCGTCGCTAATTTATTCATTTTCATCATGATGCTCCTGTTCTGGTCGTTTTTACCATGCCGTAAGGCGGTAAAAGCAGCGCGAACGAGTTATCACGCTCAGTGGTTGAACATACCAATGCTTACCGTTACGGCAGCATGGAATAGCGATAAAATGCAAAAATAAAGTGTTTACCGTTAAAAAGTGTAGCCCCGATGTAGAGGCTCGCTACTTTCTGACGTCTTTTTGCGCGATTCCAGGAATTATCCGTCCGAAGTGTAAAATCACGTTTACACTTCATGGCTGACGAGATAGATTGGAAAGATTGCATTCATTACAAAAAGTATGGCGACACTGGAAAGATCATGAATTATCAGAACGACGATTTACGCATCAAAGAGATCAATGAGTTATTACCCCCTGTAGCACTCCTTGAAAAATTCCCCGCCACTGAAAAGGCTGCAAACACGGTTTCGCATGCCCGCAAAGCGATCCACAAAATCCTGCGGGGTAATGATGATCGTCTGCTGGTGGTGATTGGCCCGTGTTCGATTCATGATCCTGTCGCCGCGAAGGAGTACGCCTCACGTTTGCTGGCGCTGCGTGAAGAGCTGAAGGGCGAGCTGGAAGTGGTCATGCGTGTTTATTTTGAAAAACCACGCACCACCGTCGGCTGGAAAGGGCTGATTAACGATCCGCATATGGATAACAGTTTCCAGATCAACGACGGCCTGCGAATTGCCCGTAAGTTACTGTTGGAAATCAACGATGCTGGTTTGCCGGCGGCAGGGGAGTTTCTGGATATGATCACGCCGCAATACATGGCGGATCTGATGAGCTGGGGGGCGATTGGTGCACGTACGACGGAATCGCAGGTGCACCGTGAACTGGCCTCAGGTCTCTCCTGCCCGGTGGGTTTTAAAAACGGCACCGACGGCACCATCAAAGTGGCGATCGACGCGATCAATGCCGCCAGCGCGCCGCACTGCTTCTTATCTGTGACCAAATGGGGTCACTCCGCCATTGTGAATACGGCCGGTAACAACGACTGCCACATTATTCTGCGCGGCGGCAAAGAGCCGAATTACAGTGCAAAACATGTTGCTGAGGTGAAAACAGGCCTTGGTAAAGCGGGTCTGGAACCGCAGGTGATGATTGACTTCAGCCATGCCAATTCCAGCAAACAGTTTAAAAAGCAGATGGACGTAGGCACTGACGTTTGTCAGCAAATCGCCGGTGGGGAAAAATCCATCATCGGTGTGATGATTGAAAGTCACCTGGTGGAAGGCAATCAGAGTCTGGAGAGCGGCGAGCCGCTGGTGTACGGTAAAAGCATTACCGATGCGTGTATTGGCTGGGAAGATACCGATGCGCTTCTGCGCCAGTTAGCGGATGCCGTGAAAGCGCGCCGTCGCTAATCATTGAGCCAATAAAAAAGCGTGGATCTCTCCACGCTTTTTTTTATGGCTGAAAACTTACTTCGCTTTACCCTGATTGGCCACAGCGGCAGCTTTCGCGGCGATCTCATCCGCGTTGCCCAGATAGTAGTGTTTCAGCGGTTTGAAGTTTTCATCAAACTCATACACCAGCGGTACGCCGGTCGGGATGTTCAGTTCGAGGATCTCTTCTTCGCTCATGTTGTCCAGGTATTTCACCAGCGCGCGCAGGGAGTTGCCGTGAGCGGCGATGATCACACGCTCACCGCTTTTCAGACGCGGCAGGATGGTTTCGTTCCAGTACGGGATCACGCGATCGATGGTCAGCGCCAGGCTTTCGGTCTGCGGCAGTTCTGCATCGGTCAGTTTCGCATAACGCGGATCGTGGCCCGGGAAACGCTCATCATCTTTGGTCAGCGCAGGCGGGGTAACGGCAAAACCGCGACGCCACTGTTTGACCTGATCGTCACCGTATTTTTCAGCGGTTTCTGCTTTGTTCAGACCTTGCAGCGCACCGTAGTGACGTTCGTTCAGTTTCCAGCTTTTCTCTACCGGCAACCATGCCTGATCCAGTTCGTCCAGAACGTTCCAGAGCGTATGGATGGCACGTTTCAGCACAGAGGTATAAGCAAAATCGAAGGTGTAGCCTTCTTCTTTCAGCAGCTTGCCTGCTGCTTTCGCTTCGCCAACGCCTTTCTCTGACAGATCGACATCGTACCAACCGGTGAAGCGGTTTTCGTTGTTCCACTGGCTTTCGCCGTGACGAACCAGAACCAGCTTAGTAACAGCCATACACTTACTCCTGTGAGCCTGATTGAATGATAACAATTCTCATTATATTGCCGGGGCGAGACCCACGGCAACGATTACCCTTAACCATAGCGAAAATAGCCGCTCAGTGTAAGGTGCTTGTGAATCAGGGGTTGCGATTTTGTCGATAAGTGGCGTTTATTTCAGCAAGATGATGAAAAAAAAGCCCTCCATCGGGAGGGCGGGGGATCAATGCGGAATAAAGTGATATTCCGTCAGGCTGGCGTAGACATCGCCGGGGAGTAAAACACAGTCCGGTTGCGGGAAATCCGGGCGGTTAGGGCTGTCGGGTAAAAATTCGCTTTCCAGCGCCAGACCTTGCCAGGCCGTGTAGGTTTTACCGCCGCGCGCGGGGGTGCCGTCGAGATAGTTGCCGGAATAGAACTGCAGCGCAGGTGCGCTGGTATAAACCGCCATTTCCAGCTGCTTGTCTGCTGACCAGACATGGGCCGCCGGTTGACTGACATCGCCCCGAGCCTGCAATAAAAACGCGTGATCGTAGCCTTTGACCGCACGTTGATCGTCATCGGTCAGAAAATCGTGCGCCACGGTTTTCGGTTCCCGGAAGTCAAAACTGGTTTGCGCCACGTTTTTCAGACCCTCGGTCGGCAGACCCATGCTGTCTACCGGCAGATAGGCATCTGCCAGAATCTGCAGGGTATGATTGCGCACGTCTGACTGCTCGCCATCAAGGTTAAAGTAAGCGTGATTGGTGAGGTTTACCGGGCAGGGTTGATCGGTCGTCGCGCGGTATTCGATAGCCAGACGGTGATCGTCACCGAGACGGAAATGCGCTCTGGCATGAACATTACCGGGGAACCCTTGATCGCCATCCGGTGAGTTCAGCACGAACACCACTTCGTTATCATTCTGACGCTCAATGCGCCAGCGGCGCTTATCAAAACCTTCCGGGCCGCCGTGTAGCTGATTTTCGCCCTGGCTTGGTGTCAGCGCGTAAGTTCGTCCACCCAGTTCAAAGCGGCTTTTCGCAATGCGGTTAGCGTAACGCCCCACGGATGCGCCGAGAAACGCCGCCTGCTGAAGGTAGTGCTCTGGCGTCGCGCAACCGAGCAACGCCTCGCGCACCGAGCCATCCTGTAAAGGAACGCGCGCGGATAATAGCGTTGCGCCCCAGTCCATCAGTGTCACCACCATCCCCGCGCGATTGCGCAGGGTGATCAGACGAAAGGGCAGCCCATCGGGGGCCGCCGCAGAGGATTCGTTTAGCACTGTCCTGCTCCCTGTGAAGGTTTGCATACATAGAAGGTTTCTTTGATGCCGGTTTTCGCTTCGTACTGACGCTCCACCGCCTCTTTCACCGCCGGAACCAGCGTTTCCGGCACCAGCGCGACAACACAGCCGCCGAAACCGCCACCGGTCATGCGCACGCCGCCTTTATCGCCGATGGTGGCTTTGACAATCTCCACCAGCGTGTCGATTTGCGGCACGGTGATTTCAAAATCATCACGCATCGATGCGTGGGATTCCGCCATCAGTACGCCCATGCGCTGCAAATCGCCTTTCTCCAGTGCGTCTGCTGCTTCTACGGTGCGGGCGTTTTCGGTCAGCACGTGGCGCACGCGTTTGGCTACCAGTGGATCCAGCTCATGCGCAACGGCATTAAACTGATCGAGACTGACATCGCGCAGGGCTTTTTGCTGGAAGAAACGCGCGCCGGTTTCGCACTGCTGGCGACGGGTATTGTACTCGCTGCCCACCAGTGTGCGTTTGAAGTTACTGTTAATGATCACAATCGCCACGCCTTGCGGCATGGAAACGGCTTTGGTGCCCAGCGAACGGCAGTCGATCAGCAGCGCACTGCCTTTTTTCCCCAGCGCGGAGATAAGCTGATCCATGATGCCGCAATTACAGCCCACAAACTGGTTTTCCGCTTCCTGGCCGTTCAGCGCAATCTGCGCGCCATCCAGCGGTAAGTGATAAAGCTGTTGGAACACGGTGCCAACCGCCACTTCGAGTGAGGCGGAAGAGCTTAAACCTGCGCCCTGCGGCACGTTGCCGCTGATCACCAGATCGGCGCCGCCAAAGTTTGCATCCCGTTTTTGCAGGTGTTTTATCACGCCGCGCACGTAGTTCGACCACTGTTGATTGTCATGCGCGACAATCGGCGCATCGAGCGAGAACTCGTCGCTCTGGTTAGCGTAATCGGCGGCAATTACCCGCACCATGCGGTCGGTGCGCGTGGCGCAGCTGATGACGGTTTGATAATCGATAGCGCAAGGCAGCACAAAGCCATCGTTATAGTCGGTGTGTTCACCGATCAGATTAACGCGGCCCGGCGCCTGAATGGTGTGGGTGGCAGGGTAGCCGAATTTTTCAGCAAACAGGGATTGGGTGATCTCTTTCAGACTCATTGTTATTCTCCGGATTCGCGAAAATGGATGTCACTCACGGCGCGCAGGCGCTCGGCTGCTTGTTCTGCTGTCAGATCGCGCTGGGTTTCAGCCAGCATTTCATAGCCGACCATAAATTTACGCACCGTGGCGGAACGCAGCAGTGGCGGGTAGAAATGGGCATGAAGCTGCCAGTGGTGATTCTCCTCGCCGTTAAAAGGTGCACCGTGCCAGCCCATCGAGTAAGGGAATGAGCACTGGAACAGGTTGTCATAGCGGCTGGTCAGCTTTTTCAATGCCAGCGCCAGGTCGCTACGCTGTTCATCGCTTAACCCGGTAATGCGTTGCACATGCGCTTTCGGCAGCAGCAGGGTTTCAAATGGCCATGCCGCCCAGTAAGGCACAACAGCCAGCCAGTGCGCCGTTTCCACCACCGTACGGCTACCATCTTTCAGTTCACGCTGCGCATACTCCACCAGCATCGGCGAGTGATGTTCGGCAAAGTACTCTTTTTGTAGACGATCTTCGCGTTCGGCTTCGTTGGGTAAGAAGCTATTTGCCCAAACCTGACCGTGCGGATGCGGGTTGGAACAGCCCATCGCCGCACCTTTGTTTTCAAATACCTGCACCCACGGATAGGTCTGACCCAGTTCAGCCGTTTGCTGTTGCCAGGTGGCGACCACCTCTTCCAGGGCGCTGACGCTCAGTTCCGGCAGCGTTTTGCTGTGATCCGGAGAGAAACAGATAACCCGGCTGGTGCCGCGCGCGCTCTGGGTGCGCATCAGCGGATCGGTGCTTTCCGGCGCTTCCGGCGTGTCGGTCATCAACGCGGCAAAGTCGTTAGTAAACACGTAGGTGCTGGTGTAATCCGGGTTTTTATCGCCGGTCACACGGGTATTTCCCGGACAGAGGAAGCAGTCCGGGTCATGGGCGGGCAGCGTCTGTTTCGCCGGCGTTTCCTGCGCCCCCTGCCAGGGGCGCTTAGCGCGATGCGGTGAAACCAGGATCCACTGACCGGTCAACGGGTTATAACGGCGATGTGGATGATCAACCGGGTTAAATTGCGTCATTGCCTTTCCTTTAATCGGGATAGCCCTGCGGATGGCGGGACTGCCAGCGCCAGGTATCTTCTGCCATTTCGTCGAGTGTGCGGGTGACCCGCCAGTTCAGCTCTTTATCCGCTTTGGTTGCGTCTGCCCAGTAAGCGGGTAAATCGCCGTCCCGGCGCGGCGCATAGTGCCATGCCACCGGTTTACCGCAGGCTTTGCTGAATGCGTTAACCACGTCCAGTACGCTGCTGCCAACGCCTGCGCCGAGGTTATAAATATGCACGCCTTGTTTGCCCGCCAGTTGCTGCATGGCGGCAACATGGCCGTCCGCCAGGTCCATCACGTGAATGTAATCACGTACGCCAGTGCCGTCCGGCGTTGGGTAATCGCTACCGAAAATCGCCAGCGAATCGCGACGGCCCACTGCCACCTGAGCAATGTACGGCATCAGGTTGTTTGGAATGCCCTGCGGATCTTCGCCCATATCGCCTGATGGATGCGCGCCAACCGGGTTGAAGTAACGCAGCAGGGCGATGCTCCAGTCCGGTTGCGCTTTTTGCAGGTCTGTCAGGATCTGCTCGACCATCAGTTTGCTTTTGCCGTACGGACTTTGCGGTGTGCCAGTGGGGAAGCTTTCAACGTAAGGGATCTTCGGCTGGTCGCCGTAGACGGTGGCGGAGGAGCTGAAAATAAAGTTTTTCACGTTGGCGGCGCGCATGGCGCTAATCAGACGCAGCGTGCCGTTTACGTTGTTGTCATAATATTCCAGCGGTTTCGCCACGGATTCGCCAACAGCTTTCAGCCCGGCGAAATGGATCACGGCTTCGATGGCGTGGTCGTGGAGAATTTCCGCCAGCAGGGCTTCATCGCGAATATCACCTTCGACAAACAGCGCGGTCTTACCCCCGAAGCGTTCGATCTCTTTCAGTACGCTACGTTTACTGTTGCAAAGGTTGTCGAGAATGACGACATCATGGCCATTTCGCAGCAGTTGGACGCAGGTATGACTGCCAATGTAACCGCTACCACCTGTAACCAAAACTCGCATATTTAACTCCATTAGGCATATGGTATGAACAAACCTTAGCATAACAGAGAGGTGAAAACTGTGACATGGGATAAAATAGTGGAATCGTTTACACTACGCTCTCTGTTCGCCGGTTTCGCTGGCAACCGCCGGAAAAACCCCGCAATAACTGGCTTTACCCGGTGATTATGATAAGTCCGAAAAAACCTTTACTGCTGTGCAGCAAAGCAGCCGATATCAGCAAAAGCCGGAAATCGCCTCGTGCAGGTTATAAGTCATCAGCGACGGCCAGGCAATCAGCCCAGGGTGCAAAAAGGTATATTCCAGACGTTTGCCAGGGGTGCGCGCACCCCTGCAGTTATTGCGCTGAGAGGTGATAACGGTATCCGTCATCCTGCGGCACAAACTCCAGCCGGTGAGTAATACACGAGGGTGCATCCGCCGCATGGTGGGAAACAAATAACAGTTGGGTATCGCCTTCGCTGATGAGCACGTCCACAAAGCGGCGAATTAACTGACGATTAAGCGGATCCAGGCCCTGGAGTGGCTCATCCAGGATCAGCAACGTCGGATGTTTCACCAGCGCGCGAACAATCAGCGCCAGTCGTTGTTGACCCCAGGAGAGGCTATGGAAGGGTGCCTCTGCGGTACGGGCATCAAAACCCAGAATATCAAGCCAACGCTGCGCCAGTTTGTGCTGTTTGTCCGACACCGCCTGGTAAATACCGATCGAGTCAAAATAACCCGACAGGATGACATTACGCACGTTGGTGCTCACGCGGTAATCCAGATGCAGGCTGCTGCTCACATAGCCGATATGTTTTTTGATATCCCAGATTGTTTCGCCGCTGCCGCGACGGCGGCCAAACAGCGTCAAATCGTTGCTGTAACCTTGTGGGTGATCGCCGGTTACCAGGCTTAACAACGTTGATTTACCCGCGCCGTTTGGTCCGACAATCTGCCAGTGTTCACCGGGATTCACCGTCCATGAAAGCTGGTTGATAATCGCGCGGTCGTTGTAAGAGACCACTCCATCCCTGAGCACGATCAGCGGCGCGCCTGGCGTCAGTGTATTGCGGGCAGGCGGTGCATCCGGCTCGGGCAATGCGATCCCGGCAAGTTTCTCGCTGTGCGCCAGTTGGGCGATGAGTGCCTGTTGCAACAGCGCGGATTTTTCGCCGGTTTCGGTCAGCATACAGTCGACCAGCACTCCGGCATGTTGGACAAATGCAGGAATTTCATCAAAGCGATTGAGCACCAGCACCACGGTATAACCATCCGAATTCAGTTGTGCGAGCAGTTCAGCCAGTTGCTGACGGGAGTGGACATCCAGCCCATCGAAAGGTTCGTCGAGGATCAGCAGCTCCGGCTCCGCCATCAGCGCCTGGCAGAGCAGGGTTTTGCGGGTTTCCCCGGTAGAGAGGTATTTAAAACGACGATCAAGAAGCGACGTGATGCCAAATTGCGCCGCCAGGCGCGCGCAGCGCTGCGGATCTTTCACCTCATCCTGAATAATATCCGCGGTGGTTCGCCCGGTGTCCTCTTCGCCAGGACTGAGCATATCGGTGTTATTCCGTTGCCACTCGTCGCTGACCAGCTTTTGCAGTTGCTCGAAAGAGAGGCGCGTCAGACGGTCAAACGTGCAGCGGCGCTCCCCTTTCAGAAGCGTCAGGTCTCCGGCGAGGGCGCGGGCCAGCGCCGATTTACCACTTCCGTTTGCGCCAACGAACGCCCAGCTTTCACCGGCGCGCAGGGTTAATTGTTCAAGGTGCAGCGTGCGGGTATCGCTAAGACGAAACGTGCCTTGCGAAATTTGCAATGACGACATGTTGTATCCCATTTTTTGCAGCGTAGAAGTTCAGGGATACGTGCAATGCCGCCGTTTGTCAACGCAATCAGCACAACGTGGCGATAATCACGCGATCGGCATTAAAATATGCCGTCACCTGGCTCTGTTCCTGCAAATTATCCACATCCTGCGAGGGCACGGTGGCGCAGAGGGTCTGACCATCCGGTAGCGTCATCAACACTTCGCTCTGCTGTTCGCCGCGCTCAATATGGCTGATGCGCCCGGTCAGTTGGTTATCGGCTTGTGCCGCCAGCTGCGCATCCTGAGTGATGCTGACCCACGGCGCTTTTAACAGCACCAGCACTTCTTTGCCTTCGTCGAGGTCCAGCCGTTCAGCACTTTGCGCGGTGATCGCCACTTTAAAGCGGGTAGTACCGTCCGCCAGCAGGACTTCCACATGTTGCTGAACCTGCTGGCGATCGCGTTTGGTAATGGTGCCAAACCACTGGTTACGCGCGCTGGTTTGTAAAGAGAAGCGGGAGATCGCCGCCAGCAGGCTGTTTAACGGCAGCGCGTCATCATCGCTCAGCACGTCGAAGGCTTTTTGCTGGATCTGCCCCAGCAAATCATAAAGCTGGATCAACCGTTGGCCGTAGCGGGTGACCACTGCGCCGCCGCCGCCTTTCCCCCCGGTTGCGCGATCGACCAGCGTGTGTTCGCTCAACTGGTTCATCTCATTGATGGCATCCCATGCGCTCTTGTAACTGATATTGGCGTTTTTCGCGCCCTGGCTAATAGAGCCGGTTTCTACAATCTGCTTCAGAAGAGCGATACGGCGTGGATCGGCAAAAAGACGCTGCTGGAGTTTGAGAGTAAGGAGAATTTCAGCCTGCATTACGCAATGTCCTGGCAAAAAGACTATTGTGAAGGAAAAGCACCGCTAAGCCTAGCCTGACGCCGGAGATTGATGGCGACGTTGAGGATGCAATCGCACAAAAGGCGAGTGTTTTTATCCCTGTTCAGGCTAGAATGCGCCATCCACAATATCTGGAGTTGACCATGTTAGAGTTATTGAAAAGTCTGGTATTTGCCGTAGTCATGGTCCCCGTGGTGATGGCGATCATCCTGGGATTGATCTATGGTCTGGGTGAAGTGTTTAACGTCTTTTCCGGCGTTGGCCGCCGTGACCGCACCAGCCAGCAGCGCTAATCCATTTGCTAAAACGCCCACGGAAGTGGGCGTTTTACTCTCAAGATTGTCCCCTCCCTGCCGATAGTTTTTTCATATGTCCCTCATTCTTGATGGGTATTATCCTCTGACCGGTAAACTCTGGTACTATCGTTATGTTTCACTCTATATAACGACACTCACAGGAGTTACGAATGGCACGTACATGGTTACGCCTTTTTGCCGGGGCGACATTAACGTTTTCCGTTGCCGGGCACGCGCTGGCGGAAGAAGGAAAAATTACCGTTTTTGCAGCGGCGTCACTGACCAACGCAATGCAGGATATTGCGGCGGCCTATAAAAAAGAGAAAAACGTCGAGGTCGTCTCCTCGTTCGCCTCTTCGTCGACGCTGGCGCGCCAGATTGAAGCCGGTGCACCTGCGGATCTGTTTATTTCCGCAGACCAGAAATGGATGGATTACGCGGTAGAGAAAAAATCCATCGACACCGCGACGCGTGAAACCTTGCTGGGCAACAGCCTGGTGGTGGTCGCGCCGAAAAATAGCGCGCAGGGCAACATTACAGTGAATGCCAAAACAGACTGGAACAGCCTGTTGAAAGGCGGACGTCTGGCCGTGGGCGACCCGGACCATGTTCCGGCGGGCATCTATGCGAAAGAAGCACTGACTAAGCTGGGCGCGTGGGAAACGTTGTCGCCGAAACTGGCTCCGGCGGAAGATGTGCGTGGCGCGCTGGCGCTGGTTGAGCGTAATGAAGCGCCTTTAGGCATTGTGTATGGCTCCGACGCTGTCGCCGGCAAAGGGGTCAAAGTGGTCGGGACCTTCCCGGAAGATTCGCACCAAAAAGTGGAATACCCGCTGGCGATTATCGACGGTCATAAAAACGCGACAGTGACCGCGTTTTATGATTACCTGAAAGGCCCGCAGGCTTCTGAAATCTTTAAACGTTACGGATTTACGACGCACTAATGATATTAACGGATCCCGAATGGCAGGCAGTTCTGCTGAGCCTTAAAGTCTCTTCCCTGGCAGTTGTCTTCAGTTTGCCCTTTGGGATCTTCTTTGCCTGGTTACTGGTGCGCTGCACGTTCCCGGGCAAAGCGCTTCTCGATAGTCTTCTTCACCTTCCGTTGGTCTTGCCGCCTGTGGTGGTCGGTTACTTATTGTTGATCGTCATGGGGCGACGCGGAGCGATAGGCGAATGGCTGCACGACTGGTTCGGGATTACCTTTGCCTTTAGCTGGCGCGGCGCAGTGCTGGCGGCGGCAGTGATGTCATTTCCGCTGATGGTGCGGGCTATCCGCCTGGCGCTGGAAAGTGTCGACACCAAACTGGAGCAGGCAGCGCGAACGCTGGGCGCCGGACGCTGGCGCGTGTTTTTGACCATTACGTTACCCCTGACGCTGCCAGGTATTATTGTCGGTACGGTGCTGGCTTTCGCCCGCTCGCTGGGGGAGTTTGGCGCGACCATTACCTTTGTTTCCAACATCCCGGGCGAAACGCGCACTATCCCTTCTGCGATGTATACGCTTATCCAGATGCCGGGCGGCGAAAGCGCGGCGGCGCGGCTGTGTGTCATCTCCATTGTTCTGGCGCTGGTGTCGTTGCTGATTTCAGAGTGGCTGGCGCGTATCAGTCGTGAACGGACAGGGAGGTAAGTCATGCTGGAGCTGAATTTCACCCAAACGTTGGGAACCCATCAATTACGCATTGCTGAGAACGTGCCCGCGAGCGGCATCACGGCCATTTTTGGTGTATCCGGCGCGGGGAAAACGTCGCTGATTAACGCCATTGGTGGTCTGACCCATCCGCAAGAGGGGCGGATTGCGCTGAATAACCGCGTGTTGTTTGATACCGCCAGCAAGATTTGCCTGCCGCCGGAGAAACGCCGCGTAGGGTATGTTTTCCAGGATGCGCGCCTGTTCCCGCATTATAAAGTGCGGGGAAACCTGCGTTATGGCATGGCTAAATCGATGGCCGGGCAGTTTGACAAGCTGGTGGCGCTGCTGGGGATTGAACCGTTGCTTGACCGTTTACCCGGTAGTCTTTCAGGAGGCGAAAAGCAGCGTGTCGCCATCGGGCGTGCGTTATTAACCGCGCCGGAACTGTTGTTGCTGGACGAACCGCTGGCGTCGCTCGATATTCCCCGTAAGCGCGAGCTGTTGCCGTACCTGCAACGTCTGGCGCGGGAGATCAATATTCCGATGCTCTATGTCAGCCACTCGCTGGAAGAGATCCTCCATCTGGCGGATAAAGTGATGGTGCTGGAAGCGGGGGAGGTAAAAGCGTTCGGCAATCTGGAGGATGTCTGGGGCAGCAGCGTGATGAACCCGTGGTTGCCGCAGGATCAGCAGAGCAGCATTCTGAAAGTCAGCATACTTGAACACCACCCACACTATTCGATGACGGCGCTGGCATTGGGCGATCAGCATATCTGGGTCAACAAAGTGGATAGCCCCCTGCAAACTCCGTTGCGTATCCGTATTCAGGCAACAGATGTTTCGCTGGCGCTACAGCCTCTGATGAATACCAGTATCCGTAATAGCCTGCGGGCGAAGGTGGTGGAGTGCTTTGATGTTGATGGGCAGGTTGAGGTGCAACTGGATGTGGCGGGTCGCACCTTGTGGGCGCGTATCAGCCCCTGGGCCAGGGATGAACTGAGCATCAAACCCGGCCAGTGGCTGTATGCGCAAATCAAAAGCGTGTCGATTACCGCCTGATCACAGCAGCTCTTTATAGATAAACCCGGCAATACTGTCGACGGTATTATCGCCAATCACCACGTTGGCATGGGCTTTGACCTCGTCTGCGGCATTGCCCATGGCCACGCCTACGCCCGCTGCTTTTAACATGCTGATGTCGTTATAATTATCACCAAATGCCACGACGTTATGCATCGACAGTCCCTGCGAGGCCACCCACTCGGCCAGGCGTTTCCCTTTGCTGTTGCCGCTGCGGGCGATATCCACCTGATCGTGCCACGACCACTCACACTCCAGTCTCAGCGTCTGCTCTACGTGAAGGGCAAACGCTTTCAGTTTTTGCGTGTCTTCATCGGTGAGGGCGAATTTCCAGATAGCATCCACGTGCTGTGCGGTGTCCGCCAGAGAGTCCACCTGTTGGAATGTAGGGCGTTGTTCCGGCGGCAGCGACTGCGCCCAGTTGTTGGTGCGCAGGACGTGCCCGGTCGGTTTTTCGTAGACCATGGCGTTATCGACATACATCAGACCATGAATATCATGTTCTTCCAGCAGATGAATAAGCTGCAACGCTTGCGGAACAGGCAACGGGTCCGCTTTTAACACTTTTTTTGCATGATAATCATACAAATAAGTGCCATTACAACAAATTGCAGGTGTATCCAGCGCCAGTGCCTGATAAAAAGGATGGATGGTAACATGATGCCGGCCGGTCACAATGATGAGCTGATGCCCGGCGGCTTTTGCGCGAGCCAGCGCTTCGAGGGAAGAGGGCAGAAGCGTTTTTTTCGGGGTGAGTAGCGTACCGTCTAAATCCAGTGCAATAACGCGTGCAGTCATGGCGTTTTCCGTGGTCGATGTTGAAATTGGCATGTCCGGGGATGGTACACCGGGTGGACGGATGCGCAAAATCTCCCGGCGCTTTTCAGCATCAACGCGCAAAAACGGCTATCCTGGTTACTTAACGCAGAAGAAGTTCAAGAGGAAAGGAGTATTCATGAAACAAACCGTTTATACCGCCAGCCCGGAAAGTCAGCAGATCCACGTCTGGCGTTTGGATCCTGAAGGCGCTTTGACGCTTGTCCAGGTGGTCGATGTTCCCGGCCAGGTACAGCCGATGGTCGTCAGCCCGGACAAGCGTTACCTCTACGTGGGCGTACGCCCGGAGTTTCGCGTTATTGCTTATCGCATCGCACCGGAAAACGGCGCGCTGACATTCGCTGCTGAAGCGCCGTTGCCGGGTAGCCCGACGCATATTTCTACCGATCGCAGTGGGCGTTTCCTGTTTAGCGGCTCCTATAACGCCGGTTGTGTGAGCGTGACTCGCCTGGAAGACGGCATTCCGACACAAACCGTGGACGTGGTGGAAGGGCTGGAAGGCTGTCATTCCGCGAATATCTCCCCGGATAACCGCACTTTGTGGGTTCCGGCGCTGAAACAGGATCGCATCTGCCTGTTTACGCTGGGCGAGGATGGCAATCTGACGGCGCAGGAACCGGCGGAAGTGACCACTGTGGAAGGCGCAGGCCCGCGTCATATCGCTTTCCATCCGAATCAACGTTACGCCTATTGCGTTAATGAACTGAACAGCTCGGTGGATGTGTGGCAACTGAGCGATGCGCACGGCAATATCGACTGCGTGCAGACGCTGGATATGATGCCGGCAGATTTCTCCGACACCCGTTGGGCGGCGGATATTCATATCACCCCGGATGGCCGCCACCTGTATGCCTGCGATCGGACGTCCAGCCTGTTAACCATTTTCAGCGTGTCTGAAGACGGTAGCGTGCTGGCGATTGAGGGCTTCCAGCCGACAGAAACCCAGCCGCGCGGCTTTAACGTCGACCACACGGGTAAATTCCTGATCGCTGCCGGGCAGAAATCACACCACATTGCGCTGTATGAAATCGCCGGTGAGCAAGGTTTGCTGACCGAGAAAGGCCGCTATGCTGTTGGCCAGGGGCCGATGTGGGTGGTGGTGAACGCGTACTGAGTCTGCATTTCGGACATAAAAAAACCTCGCCATGGCGAGGTTTTTTATCATCAGCGACGCATTACTTCTTCGGCACTGCGACCACTTTGCTGCCCACGCCGCGGTTGTTGAACTCCCACATACGGTTGAACTGCGGGTTGTTCAGCTCGCGCTGTACGTTGCCCTTATCGTCTACCGTACCGGTATTGCCCGCGTAAGCGCGACCAGACACGCTGGCATCCGCCCACGGTTTCGCCACGTTAAAGCCTTCGTTGATCACGCTGTCGCGGATCACCACCTGGCCGTTGGTGTTGCTGTCCACATCCAGTGAACGGCCCAGCTGCGCTACCCCATTACCGGCTGCGTTAAAGCGGCTGTTGACTGCAAGGAAACCGTAATACAGGTTTGACTGCGTTGCCGGAGCAAACACGTAGCCTTCCTGCTGAGTCCGTGAATTCACAACGCGGAAATCGGTGTTATCAAACACCACGGCGCCGCGACCGGCCACGATATCCACATCCCCTTCGAGGTAGCTGTTGGTTACCAGCGTACGGGTCTGACGATCGGTACGCAGGGTGTTATCCACGCTGCTGTTGGTCACGAAGAAGGTATTCTGGCGACCCAGAATATTCACGTTGTTGATCTGCACCTTATCGCCATCGCTGCGCAGTGCCACCGCCTGGTGGTTACCTGCGTCAACGCTGTCGCCAAGGGTGTTCTGGATAGTCAGGTTTTGCAGTTGCAGGCCATTGTTCTGTGACCAGAAGACCGCAGAGCACATCACACCGACGGTCGCGCTGCGTTTGCTCTGGCAGTTATCGAACATATACCACGCAGGTTTGCCCGGCATATATTTGCCTGACGGGTTAACCAGACGACGCCAGCTATTCGGATCCATTTCGGAGTCGATAGCCTGGCCAATTTTCACATCCAGCGCTTTTTCACCGGTACCGTAAATGGTCACGCTGCCGGAGGCCGCAGGGACAAACACCGTGCCTTCGTAGTCGCCAGGCATCACAGCGATGTACTGACGATCGCTGGAGTGTTTGTTAATTGCCGCATCAACGGCGGCCTGAATGGTGTTGTGGGTCACGCCAGGCGTACCTGCCGGTCCGACAACGAAGTCCGCTTTTTGCGGCAGACGAATGGCGAAGGGTTTCCACGACTCGCCATTTTGCGTCATCGCGGTGAAATAGCGCTCCGCCACGAAGTTTTTCGCTTCGCCTGCGCTGAGGATCGGGCGCGCTGAAGTGCCAGGCGCAGCTTGTTCAGAAGGGCGTTCTGCCGGCGGGGTTGAGCTACAGGCGGTCAGTGTCACGCCAAAAGCGAGCGCCAGCGCCAGACGGGAAACCGATGATGTGTTCAAGGGGTGCTCCAGACTATGCAAAGTTGAAAAGGTTACGTCAAAGCCTGCTTTTTTATACTAAGTTGAGCGAAACGGGAAGCCGATTTGCACAATCGGCTTCAAAACCCGTGTTTTTTAGCTAAAAAGGGCGGTGATGGTGGCGCTGGACAGGGAATGGAAATGCACGTTAAAGCCAACCATTGCGCCGCTGGCGTTTTCGTCGACATCCAGATGCGCTACATCCAGAGCGTGAACGGTGAAGATATAGCGGTGGGTTTCCCCTTTTGGCGGCGCAGCACCGCCGTAACCGGCTTTACCGAAATCGGTGCGCGTTTGTACGGCGCCATCCGGCAGCGCGGCAAGGCCTGACCCCGCGCCCTGCGGCAGAACGCGGGTATCCGCAGGGAGATTGGCCACAATCCAGTGCCACCAGCCCGATCCGGTTGGGGCGTCCGGATCGTAGCAGGTCACCACAAAACTTTTGGTGCCTGCGGGAACGTCATCCCACGTCAGATGCGGGGAGATATTGTCGCCATCGTAGCCCATACCGTTGAACACATGGCGATGCGGGAGTTTTTCTCCATCGCGTAAGTCATGACTGAGTAGTTTCATTTGCGCTCCTTTCGTTCGCGATACAGTAACGGGAAGTGTAGTGTATCCCCGCTACTGTAGGGCGAAATGCCTCAGACGAACAGGTCGTTACGTGCGACGGCGGCGTTAACGGCCCGGGTTAAGCGTGAGAGCTGCTCCGGCGTAATGAGGTATGGCGGCATCACATAAATCAGGCGGCCAAAGGGGCGGATCCACACACCCTGTTGCACAAAGAAACGCTGGAGTAGGGCCATATTTACCGGTGAGCGGGTTTCTACTACGCCAATCGCGCCCAGCACACGCACATCCGCCACATTTTCAGCCTCGCGCGCGGGCACAAGCTCTGCGGTTAACTGCGCTTCGATGGCCGCCACTTGATCCCGCCATGCGCCGCTTTCCAGTAATGTCAGGCTGGCCGTTGCCGCTGCGCAGGCCAGCGGGTTGCCCATAAACGTTGGTCCGTGCATAAAGCAGCCCGCTTCGCCGTTGCTGATGGTCTCTGCGACTTTGCGGGTTGTTAGCGTTGCGGAGAGCGTCATCATGCCGCCGGTCAGCGCTTTACCGAGGCACAGAATGTCCGGCGAGATGCCCGCATGCTCACAGGCAAACAGCTTGCCGGTGCGGCCAAAGCCGGTGGCTATCTCATCGGCAATCAACAAAATGCCTTCCCGGTCGCACATTTTACGGATGCGTTTAAGCCACTCAGGATGGTACATACGCATGCCGCCAGCGCCCTGCACAATCGGCTCCAGGATAACCGCGGCGATCTCGTGGCGGTGCGCCGCCATCAGACGGGCGAAAGCCACCATATCGCGCTCATCCCACTCGCCATCAAAGCGGCTTTGCGGTGCCGGGGCGAACAGGTTGTCCGGCAAATAGCCCTTCCACAAACTGTGCATGGAGTTATCCGGATCGCATACCGACATCGCCCCGAAGGTGTCGCCGTGATAGCCGTTGCGGAAGGTGAGAAAACGCTGCCGCGCTTCGCCTTTTGCCTGCCAGTATTGCAGCGCCATTTTCATCGCCACTTCAACGGCGACCGAGCCGGAATCCGCCAGAAAAACGCACTCCAGTGCACCGGGGGTCATCGCCACCAGCTTGCGGCACAACGAGACAGCGGGAGCATGCGTGATACCGCCGAACATTACGTGCGACAGGGTGTCGATTTGCGCTTTCATGGCGGCGTTCAGCGCCGGATGACCGTAACCGTGGATGGCCGCCCACCATGACGACATACCGTCTACCAGGCGTTCTCCGCTGTCGAGCGTCAGCTCGCAACCCTGCGCAGAGCGCACCGGGTAAACCGGAAGCGGGGAGGTCATCGAAGTATAAGGGTGCCAGATATGGCGCTGGTCAAAAGCTAAATCGTCCGCTGTCATAATCGACTTGTAAACCAAATTAAAAAGTTTTAGGTTTACAAGTCTACACCGAATAACGATTTAACAACACCTTTTGGAGATGCCCGATGGCTCACCACGCACGCTGGACTTTGTCGCAAGTCACCGCTCTGTTTGAAAAACCCTTGCTGGAGCTGTTGTTTGAAGCGCAGCAGGTTCACCGCCAACATTTCGATCCGCGCCAGGTTCAGGTCAGTACGTTACTGTCGATCAAAACCGGCGCCTGCCCGGAAGATTGTAAATACTGCCCACAAAGCGCCCGTTACAAAACCGGGCTGGAGTCCGAACGCCTGATGGAAGTGGAGCAGGTGCTGGAGTCCGCCCGCAAGGCGAAGCTGGCCGGTTCCACCCGTTTTTGCATGGGCGCGGCCTGGAAAAACCCGCATGACCGGGATATGCCCTATCTGGAGCAGATGGTCGAAGGGGTAAAAGCCATGGGGCTGGAAGCCTGTATGACGCTCGGAACGTTGAATGAAAGCCAGGCGCAGCGTCTTGCCAGTGCCGGGCTGGATTACTACAACCACAACCTCGATACCTCACCGGAGTTCTACGGCAATATCATCACTACCCGTACCTATCAGGAGCGTCTCGACACGCTGGATAAGGTCCGTGATGCCGGGATTAAAGTCTGCTCCGGCGGCATTGTCGGTTTAGGGGAAACGGTGAACGATCGTGCCGGGTTGTTACTGCAACTGGCTAACCTGCCGACACCGCCGGAAAGCGTGCCGATCAATATGCTGGTGAAAGTCAAAGGTACACCGCTGGCGGACAATGAGGATGTCGATGCGTTCGACTTTATCCGCACCATTGCCGTGGCCCGGATCATGATGCCGACTTCGTACGTCCGTCTCTCCGCCGGTCGCGAGCAGATGAATGAACAAACCCAGGCGATGTGTTTTATGGCCGGGGCGAACTCCGTATTCTACGGCTGCAAACTGCTGACCACGCCAAACCCGGAAGAGGACAAAGATTTGCAACTGTTCCGCAAACTGGGGATGAACCCGCAGCAAACCGAAGTGCGCAGCGGCGATAACGAACAACAGCAGCAGCTTGAAGCGCAGCTTCTGCATGCGGATACCGACCAGTATTACAACGCGGCTGCCGTATGACCTGGCAACAACGCATTGATGTCGCGCTGGCTGAACGCCGCGCGGCAGATGCCCTGCGCACGCGGCATCCCGTTGCCCAGGGGGCCGGGCGCTGGCTGACGGTCGGTGAACGGCGCTTTTGTAACTTTTCCAGCAACGATTACCTGGGTTTAAGCCAGCATCCATGCGTGGTTCATGCCTGGCAGCAGGGGGCCGAACGCTATGGCGTCGGCAGTGGCGGTTCAGGCCATGTCAGCGGTCATACCGTGGCGCATCAGGCGCTGGAAAGCGAACTGGCGGACTGGCTCGGCTACGCGCGTGCGCTGCTGTTTATCTCCGGTTTTTCCGCCAACCAGGCGGTGATTGCGGCGCTGACCGGCAAAGACGATCGTATTGTCGCCGACAAACTGAGCCACGCCTCGTTGCTGGAGGCTGCCAGCCACAGCCCGGCGCAGCTCCGACGCTTTGCCCATAACGATGCCGATCACCTGGCGGCGTTGCTGGCAAAACCCATTGCCGGGCAACAACTGGTGGTCACCGAAGGCATTTTCAGTATGGATGGCGACAGTGCGCCGCTTCGTCCCTTTGCCGCTGCTGCCCGGCATGCCCACGCGTGGCTGATGGTGGATGATGCACACGGAACGGGCGTGGTCGGCGAGCAGGGCAGAGGCAGTTGCCATGTGCATGGCATTACGCCGGAGATCCTGATCGTCACCTTCGGTAAAGGGTTTGGCGTGAGCGGCGCGGCCGTGCTCTGTAGCGATAGCGTTGCTGATTATTTGCTGCAATTTGCCCGCCATCTTATTTACAGCACCTCGATGCCGCCTGCCCAGTCGATGGCGCTGAGCGCCGCATTGCAGGTGATCCGCAGCCCGGAAGGGGATCATCGTCGACAACACCTGGCCGCGCTGATCGCCCGCTTTCGCCACGGCGCTGCGCAGCTTGGTATGGACGTGACCGACTCGCAGAGCGCGATTCAGCCGCTGATCGTCGGCGAAAACGCCCGTGCATTGCGCCTGGCTGAGCGTTTGCGGCAGCGCGGGTGTTGGGTGACGGCTATTCGCCCACCCACAGTGCCGCCGGGTACGGCGCGCCTGCGTTTAACCCTGACGGCGGCGCATCAGGCTGAAGATATCGAACGCTTGCTGGAGGCGCTGGATGGCAGTGAATAAACAGGCTATCGCCGCCGCTTTTGGCCGGGCGGCGCAGAGCTATTGCCAGCACGACGAGTTGCAACGTTTGAGTGCGGATGTGCTGCTTGCGCAACTGAATAACACCTCGCCATTGCATGTGCTGGATGCCGGCTGTGGACCCGGCAGTATGAGCCGTTACTGGCGCGGGCAGGGCAGCGAGGTCACCGCGCTGGATCTCTCACCGACGATGCTGGATGAAGCCCGTCGCCAGCACAGCGCACAGCGTTATGTGACCGGGGATATCGAAGCATTGCCCTTTGAGGATGCTTCTTTTTCGCTGGCGTGGAGCAACCTGGCAGTGCAGTGGTGTGAGGATTTGCGCCAGGCGATTGGCGAACTGCACCGCGTCACGTGCCCAGGCGGACACATTGCATTTACCACGCTGGTGGAGGATTCATTGCCAGAGCTGAATCTGGCGTGGCGCGCGGTTGATCACCATCCACACGCAAACCGTTTTTTGCCTTTACCCGTTATCCACCAGGCATTGCAGGGCTGGCGGTTGCGCAGCGGTGTGGAGCGCATCACCCTCTGTTTTGAAGATGCCACCCGGGCGTTGCGTTCGTTAAAAGGTATTGGCGCGACACATTTACATGCGGGCAGGCAGCAGGGGCTGACGCGCAGCAAACTGCAACGTTTACAACTGGCCTGGCCGCAACAGCAGGGGAAATGTCCTCTGACGTACCATCTTTTTTGGGGAGTGATCACGCGTGAGTGAACGGTATTTTGTCACCGGAACAGACACAGAAGTAGGGAAAACGGTGGCCAGTTGTGCGCTGTTGCAGGCGGCGAATCTGCGCGGTTTACGCAGTGCCGGTTACAAGCCGGTGGCGTCCGGCAGCGAAATGACCGCAGAAGGGTTGCGTAATAGCGATGCGTTAGCGCTGCAGTTGCACAGTAGTCTGCCGCTGGATTACCACAGTGTTAATCCCTACACCTTTGCTGAGCCGACATCGCCGCATATTGTCAGCGCGGATGTGGGCGAGCCGATCGAGGCGGCGGTGATGTCCGCCGGGTTACGCAATTTGTCAGGGCAGGCCGAATGGCTGCTGGTGGAGGGCGCAGGCGGTTGGTTTACGCCGTTGTCGGAGACGCTGACTTTTGCCGACTGGGTCGTGCAGGAGCAATTGCCGGTGATCCTTGTGGTGGGGGTGAAACTGGGCTGTATCAATCATGCAATGTTGACTGCGCAGGCGATACGGCAGTCGGGGTTAAGGCTGGCAGGCTGGATTGCAAATGATGTGGTGAAGCCGGGTAAGCGCCATGCTGAATATCTGGCGACGCTTCGGCGCGTGATGCAGGCTCCGCTGATTGGCGAAATCCCCTGGTTTGCCCACGCGCCGGAAAAAGAGAGAACGGGTCATTATCTTGATCTCAGCGTGTTGAATCCGGTGTCATCCAGTGTGACAACATCCGATCGTCCAGTTGCTTAACTTCTCCTTCGGCAACGCTACGTCCCCGGTGAAGCAGACAGAAGCGGTCCGCAACCCGGCGGATAAAGGCAAGCTGTTGCTCGGCCAGTAAAATAGTGATGCCGAAGTCCTGGTTAAGCCGCACGATCAGATTGCCCAGTTTATGCACAAACGCCTGGCCCAGCCCGCGCGTTGGCTCATCAAGGATTAATAACCGCGGGTGCGTCACCAGCGCTCGCGCCATCGCCAGTTGCTGTTGATTATCTTCCGACAACCCTGCGCCCCGGGTCTTGCGCAGCGTGTACAGCTCCGGGAAGAGATCGTAGATATCCTGGCTCACCGCATTGCGTGCTGCGCCTCCGGCCATCATGGCAATGTGCAGATTCTCCTCGACGGTCAGTTGCGAAAAAATACGCCGGTCTTGCGGCACATAGCCCATACCCATCGCGCAGCGATGTTCAGCCTGCACATTCAGCAGGTCGCGCGGCGGTGCGCCCGCTTCCTGCCAGATCATGCTGCCGCTCTCAACGGGCAAATAGCCGGTAATGCAGTTTATCAGCGTGGTTTTGCCCATCCCCGGCAGCCCAATGACGGACGTGCAGACGCCGGGGGTTAAATCGAGGTCGATATTCCATAAGGTATGCTGGTTACCGTAATACTGGTTCACTGCACGTAAGCTCAACATGGTCCGCTCCTTCTTCCGGATCTGGTGACACAGGGATATTGCAAAAGGCTTGCCAGAACGTGAAAAAGGCTTTTTTTTCGGATACGACCGATCTCAGTGGTATTTAAAATGCCGGGAAGGGAGATCGCAGGGAAAAATCCTGCACTTTGCCAGTGCTTGTAGTGACGAATTGTGGTGCAGCAAAGCCACGAAGTGTGAGAAGGATCTCATGCAGATCTCGCGCTTCGTTAGCTGATAATAATCAAAAAGAAGTGATAAAAATTTTTTAATCCCCCCCGCCTGGGACGAAATGGGAATTGGGCGGAAGGCGGGGTATCCGGCCTGGCGGCAGTTATCCACTATTCCTGTGGATAACCTTGTGTATTAGAGTTAGAAAACGCGCGGCAAGCGAGAAGGGACGCGGCTTGCGCCTGAATTGGTGCGAAACACGGCTTTTTGTAATTTCTTTTTTATATCAGCTGGTTATGTAAAAGCAATGCCTGTAAGAAAAGTGTCACTGGCCGCCACAAAACTTTCACCGACCGGCTTGACAATTGTTAAAAGAGAAAAAGTTCTGGGGATAACCGGAAAGGTCTGGTGTTTTATCTTGCTGGCGAAGAAATTTCAGGAGCGAACGTGTGCCATGACCCCGGGTAGAACAAATTGCGTCATTCGCTACTGTTTTTTCATCCAGTGTTATGTGTTGGCAAAAGTAACCAGGGTGAGTAAAATAGGTTACCTGCTCGCTCATTCCTTCACCAGGTAGCCATCCATGAGTAAACCGTTCAAACTGAATTCCGCTTTTCGCCCTTCCGGCGACCAGCCTGAAGCTATCCGTCGCCTCAAGGAAGGCCTGGAAGACGGTCTTGCGCACCAAACGCTGCTTGGGGTAACCGGTTCAGGAAAGACGTTCACCGTCGCCAACGTCATTGCCGATTTGCAGCGTCCCACCATGGTGCTGGCGCCCAACAAGACGCTGGCCGCGCAGCTATACGGTGAGATGAAGGAGTTTTTTCCGGACAATGCCGTGGAGTATTTCGTCTCCTACTACGACTACTATCAGCCGGAAGCCTATGTCCCCAGCTCGGACACATTTATCGAAAAAGACGCCTCGGTTAACGAACATATCGAGCAGATGCGCTTGTCGGCAACCAAAGCGTTGCTGGAGCGGCGCGATGTGATTGTGGTGGCATCGGTCTCGGCGATTTACGGTCTGGGCGATCCGGATCTGTACCTGAAAATGATGCTGCATTTGACCAATGGGATGATTATCGATCAGCGTTCGATTCTGCGCCGCCTGGCGGAGTTGCAGTACACCCGTAACGATCAGGCTTTCCAGCGCGGTACGTTTCGCGTTCGCGGCGAGGTGATCGATATTTTCCCCGCAGAATCGGACGATCTTGCTCTGCGTGTGGAGTTGTTCGACGAAGAGGTTGAGCGTCTGTCGCTGTTTGACCCGCTCACCGGGCATGTGGAATCGACGGTGCAGCGTTTCACCATCTACCCGAAGACGCACTATGTGACACCGCGTGAGCGCATCGTGCAGGCGATGGAAGAGATCAAAGAGGAACTCGCCGAGCGGCGCAAATCGCTACTGGCGAACAATAAACTGCTGGAAGAGCAGCGACTCAGCCAGCGCACGCAGTTCGATCTGGAGATGATGAACGAGTTGGGTTACTGCTCCGGTATTGAAAACTACTCCCGCTTTCTCTCCGGTCGCGGGCCGGGCGAACCGCCGCCGACGTTGTTCGACTACCTGCCGGCCGACGGGTTGCTGGTCATCGATGAGTCCCACGTTACCATTCCGCAAATCGGCGGTATGTACCGTGGCGACCGGGCGCGTAAAGAGACGCTGGTAGAGTATGGCTTCCGCCTGCCTTCCGCGCTGGATAACCGCCCGCTGAAGTTCGAAGAGTTTGAAGCGTTGGCGCCGCAGTCTATCTATGTCTCGGCGACGCCGGGCAACTACGAGCTGGAAAAATCGGGCAACGAAGTGATTGACCAGGTGGTGCGCCCAACCGGTCTGCTTGATCCAGTTATTGAAGTGCGCCCGGTGGCGACGCAGGTTGACGATTTACTGTCTGAAATTCGTAAACGTTCGGCAATTAACGAACGCGTGCTGGTCACGACCCTGACCAAACGAATGGCGGAAGACCTCACCGAATACCTTGAAGAACATGGCGAGAAGGTGCGCTATCTGCACTCCGATATTGATACCGTCGAGCGTATGGAGATTATCCGCGACCTGCGTCTGGGCGAGTTTGATGTGCTGGTGGGCATTAACCTGCTGCGTGAGGGGCTGGATATGCCGGAAGTGTCGCTGGTGGCGATTCTGGATGCCGACAAAGAGGGCTTCCTGCGTTCTGAACGTTCGCTTATTCAGACCATCGGACGTGCGGCGCGTAACATTAACGGTAAGGCGATTCTGTACGGCGATAAAATCACGCCGTCGATGGCGAAGGCGATAGGTGAAACCGAACGCCGCCGCGAGAAACAGCAGCACTACAACGAAGAGCACGGCATTACGCCGCAGGGCCTGAACAAGAAAGTGGTGGATATTCTGGCGATGGGCGAAGGGCTGGCGAAAACCCGGGCGAAGGGGCGTGGGAAATCCAGAACGCCTGCCCAGGTGGAAGCGGCTGAACTGGCGCTGACGCCGAAAGCGCTGCAGCAGAAAATTCACGAGCTGGAAGGGCAGATGATGCAACACGCGCAAAACCTCGAGTTCGAGGAAGCGGCGAAAGTGCGCGATCAGCTACATCAGCTGCGGGATTTGTTTATTGCAGCGTCATAATTTGCGTTCCGTCACACATTAAGGCGATCCGCCAGGCGCGCCTTAATGTTGACTTAATACTGCGCTGACACACTAACCTCCGCTTTACTGGAGGAGAGTGTGATGCAACAGATTAATCTTCGTGAGTTTTTCGCCGTCGCTTTTGCACTGGCGTTGATTATTGGTTTCAGCCACCTGTGGGTGCTGACATATTGATCATACTCCGCGGGCTATCGGGTGAAATTTAACCCAGGCCCGCACGCCCGACTGTGTTTTCCGGTTGTGCAAAAAGAACTGTGCATCGTGCAGTTGCGCAATGCGTGACACGATGCTCAGGCCCAGCCCGGTGCCGCCGTAGCGGCTATCCATGCGCACAAAAGCTTTGCTTAGCTCGCCGCTGCGACTCTCGTCTATTCCCGGACCTTCATCCTCAACGGCCAGCACCGGCGTTGCCGTGCGCTCGATGTGGATAGTGATAGTCGAGCCGGCAGGACTGTAGCGGTGTGCATTCTCCACCAGGTTTCTCACCAGTACCCGCAACAGCGTCACATCTCCGGAAACCGGAATGGTCTGCGCATTGTCGGGTAACGCTAATTTCTGTTGCCGCCCGGCAAGCATGGTTTCCAGTTCGCTTTGAATCGGCATCACCACGTCTTCCAGCAGCATCACCTGCTGATAACTGCCCGCTGAAAAAGATTGCCCGACCCGCGCCAGTTGCAGGAGTTGCGCAATGTTCTCGGTCATCTGGTCAAGGCGCTGCACCAGTGGATCGACAGTGATGCCGCTGGTTTTTGCCATCAGCTCAAGATGCAGACGTAACCCGGCCAGCGGGGTGCGCAGTTCGTGAGCGACATCGGCGGTAAACAGACGTTCCCGTTCCAGCGTCAGCGTCAGACGCGAGACCAGCTCGTTGATCGATGAGGTCACGGCCTCCACTTCACTGACGCTGTTATTGAGCGTAATGGGTTGCAGGTTGTCCGGGGTGCGTTTATTGAGCTCCTGCTGGAGCTCTGATAACGGGCTGGTGATGTTTTTGACCGCCTGCATGCAGATCAGCAACGCCAGGCCGACAATCAACAGACTGGGCACCAACAGGCTGGCGACCGCTTCACGGACTTCATGCTCAACCTGTTTGTGATTATTGTGGTTATGCATGGCGCTTTGCACCAGCAACTGGATTTGCTCCTCGCTTTCATGCCATAGCCAGAAGACGCTAATCAACTGGCAAAACACCAGAATACCGCCAATGGTTAGCAACAACCGGCGGCGCATGCTCCAGCGCCTGAAATCGAAGATCGCCATAACTCAGTCCCGGTCCCCGGCATGCACCAGCATATAGCCAAACCCTCTGACGGTGCGGATACGGGACTTCCCGATTTTATCCCGCAGGTTATGAATATGGACTTCCAGCGTGTTGGTCGAGGGCTCGTTGTCCCAGTTGTAGATATCGTTGTAGAGGATTTCTCTGTGCACCGGGCTGTCGGCTTTTAGCATCAGGCGTGACAGCAGAGCGTATTCTTTCGGCGTTAAGTCCAGCAGTTGGCCATCCCGCCATGCCTGACGGCGGGTAACATTCAGCGTCAGGTTGCCGTGCGTGATTTCGTTGTCGCCTTCATTATGGCGGCGGCGCAGCAGCGCACGGATGCGGGCATTCAGCTCATCCAGAGCGAAGGGTTTGACCAGATAATCGTCCGCGCCGGTATCCAGCCCGGTAACACGGTCTTCCAGCGTATCGCGTGCGGTCAGGATTAGTACCGGCTGGGTGAACTTTTCCCGACGCAGCCGGGTGAGCAAATGTAAACCGTCTTCATCCGGCAGCCCTAAATCGAGCACGATTAAACTGTAATGCCCGTTAGCCAGACACAGCGTAGCTTCATGCGCTGTCGAGACGCCATCGCAAGCGTATCCTTCACTCTGCATGGCCAGAATCAACCCCTGCAGCAGCAGGGCATCGTCTTCAATTACCAGAATTTTCATTTAGCCTGCTCCCGGCATGACGTTAACAGATCGTCCTGGGCACGGTACTCTTTCGTGCTGACGCCCAGTATACCCAACATGGTCGGGAAGAGATTATCCTGCGAGACTTCCCGCTCCCGCGCATTTTTTTGCAGACACTGATTATTGACGCCGTAACGCTGTTGATAGTCATCAGACAGCCAGATCAACATTGGCACATGTTTCTGCGTTTCCGGTGCAATGGAATACGGCAGACCGTGCAAATAAACACCATTTTCACCCAGTGATTCCCCGTGGTCTGAGAGGTAGACCAGGCTGGTGGTAAATTTGTCCTGTTTTGATTGCAGCAGTTTAATCGCTTTATCAACAATATAGTCGACGTACAGAATAGTATTATCGTAAGTATTGACCAGTTGTTGCTGTGAGCAGGTCTGAATTTCATTGGTATCGCAGGTTGGCGTAAATTTACGGAACTGCGGCGGGTAGCGGTTGTAATAGGTCGGCCCATGGCTACCAATGGTGTGCAATACGATTATCCCGTCACCCTGCAAGGCATCAATATAGTCGGCAAGACCGCGGAATAAGATCTCATCCTGGCACTCCCCTTCAATACAGAGGTCGGGCAGGTTTAATTGCGTCATATCCTGGGTGGGTACGCGGGTGCATGCGCCTTTGCAGCCACCGTCATTTTCATTCCACAGCACCTTAATCCCGGCACGCTGAATAATATCCAGCAACCCTTCCTGATGCGCGGCAAGCTGATCGTCGTAATGGGCGCGTCCCATACCGGAAAACATGCAAGGTACGGAAATTGCCGTCGCCGTTCCGCACGAGGCAGTATTCGGGAAATAGGCGACATTGTCCTGTTTTAACAGCGGGTTAGTTTCGCGTTCGTAACCGCCGAGAGAGAAGTTCGCTGCACGGGATGTTTCCCCCAGCACCAGAATGGTGAGGTTTTTCCGCGGGCCGTTTTGCATTTCCGGACGCTGACGCGCATCTTCGCCTATTTTCACCAGCGGCAGGTTTGCGGTTTGATTATGGGAATACCATGACAGCGAGGCGGTAATGGAGTTTGACGGACTCAGTGATTTCACCAGCTCTTTATTATTGCGAAACAGCGAGGCGTAATCTTTATAAAACAGCAGTGCTACCAGCACGATGAGCAGCGCGGAAATGACCACGCTGATAATGCGCAATGCGATGCTGCGCAGGGCGGAACGCGCGGGCTTAATTTTGATCCACCAGGCGATGACAATCGCCAGTACGGCGGTTAATAACAACGTCAGCACCATTTTTGTCGACAGCAGGGCGAAACTTTCCGCCGGGGTGGTGTCGAGAATATTGGTGATCATTGAGCGGTCAATAATGATGCCGAATGTCGAAATAAAATACTGTGCGGCGGCGCTGACCAGGACAAACAGGGTAATGATCAGGCGATCGAGAAAAACAAATGACGCCAGCGACAGCACAATATTAATAACGCTGAACGCCACCACTGGCATGGAAAGAAACACCAGCCAGTTACGCAATGAGTTAACCGGTAGCAGAGTGAAAACCTGATGATAAAAAACGACATTCAGGGCCAGTGCGATATAAAGCGCAAAGAGGATAATAAACGTGAGGCGGCTTAAGGTTGGCCGACGAAAGTGAAACATAGCGTACCTGGGTCCTGCAAAGAATGTGACACGAGGATGACCGTTTTTTTTTAAGACAACCTTAAGAAATTAAGAAAGGTATCGGCAGGTCACAAAAATAACCTGCCGGAGGGTTAGCCGAGTTGCTGTACCGCTTTCTCCAGCGCGGCGCGCAGGAGATGGCGATCGTGGCGATAGGGGATATCGCTGGCTTCCAGTACGTCCTGAATGATCAGGCGATCGCTGACGTTGCTGACATCCACTTTCGGCCCGACAATGGCGGCATCAATAATTTTTCTGCCGACATACTGCTCCATAATGGTCAGTTTATCGCTCAGTTTCAGGCTGGCGGCCGCCGGGCTTAACTCTTTACCCAGGTTCGCGATATAGACCACCGGCGCTGGCGTGCGGCGCAATGCCTGCGACAGATCCTCAAGCAGCAGCAGCGGCAGCAAACTGGTATAAAAACTGCCCGGACCGATTAAAATTAAATCCGCTTCGGCAATGGCCTGCACCGCTTCACGGGTGGCATGCACTTTTGGAAACAGCATCAATTCCTGAATCGGCGCGTGCAATTGATCAACGTTCACTTCGCCATAAACATGATGCCCTTCGCTGTCGGTGGCCATTAAATCGACAGGCTGTTCCGACATCGGTATTAAAAACGCATCCACCTTTAATAAATTGCGAATTAAATTGATGGCTTCCAGAGGCCGCACGCTCAGGTGGTCCAGCGCCTTTAACATCAGATTTCCGAGGTTATGCCCGGAAAGTTCGCCATTACCGCTAAAACGATACTCAAACATGGCCGACGCAACGCTGGGTTCGGTGATCAACTGGTTCAGACAGTTGCGCATATCCCCCCAGGCGATCCCGCCTTCAGAGCGTCGAATACGCCCGGTGGATCCGCCGTTATCCGTGGTGGTGACAATGCCGGTAAGCCGCGATCCCAGCGAAGAGAGCGAAGACATCACACGCCCGAGACCATGCCCGCCGCCCAGCGCGACAACACGATCCAGGTCTGCAAGTGTGCGATTACGCATAGTGATTCCTTATGAAGAATTATCCCGATACGTTAGCGCAAATACCACCAAAAGACGATGCCGCGCAGAGTGGAAAATGACACATATCAAGGCAAAAACGCGATTTTCACGTACTCTGTACTGAAAGTGCACGATCATGTCGCTATATATGTCTTTATATAACGATTGTCGGGATAGCGAAAGCCCGACTATCGCGCTACTATCGCCATAAGCAATGTTAGCGTGACTAACAAAATATACACTCAAGCCTTTGCGCCTAAGTCGAAAGATACGGGGCACTGGCCGTGACGGAGCCCGCAACGGTTCCTGTCGCCAGGGTGCAGGAAGAAATGACTGCATCTCCCGTATTTGGAAAGGTGTAAATGACTTCACAACTTACCGATGCGTTCGCGCGTAAGTTCTATTACTTGCGTTTGTCGATCACTGATGTGTGCAATTTTCGTTGCACCTACTGCCTGCCGGACGGTTACAAGCCGGGCGGCATCAACAACAACGGCTTTCTCGGCGTCGATGAAATTCGTCGGGTAACACGCGCCTTCAGCGCCATGGGCACGGAAAAGGTGCGCCTGACAGGCGGTGAGCCGTCGCTGCGACGCGATTTCCCCGATATTATCGCCGCGGTGCGCGAAAACAGCGCTATCCGCCAGATTGCCGTCACCACCAACGGTTACCGGCTTGCTCGTGATGTCGCCCTGTGGCGCGACGCCGGGCTCACGGCCATTAACGTCAGCCTCGACAGTCTCGATGCCCGCCAGTTTCATGCCATTACCGGCCAGGATAAGTTTCAGCAGGTGATGGACGGTATCGATGCCGCTTTCGCCGCGGGCTTTGCCAAAGTCAAAGTCAACGCGGTACTGATGCGCGACGTTAACCATCACCAGCTCGACACCTTTCTGGCGTGGATCAAATCACGTCCTGTCCAGCTACGCTTTATTGAACTGATGGAGACCGGAGAGGGCAGCGAGCTGTTTCGCAACCATCATATCTCCGGCATGCTGCTGCGCGATCAACTGCTACAACGCGGTTGGATCCATCAGTTGCGCCAGCGTAGTGACGGCCCGGCGCAGGTGTTTTGCCACCCGGATTACGCCGGGGAAATCGGTCTTATCATGCCTTATGAAAAAGACTTCTGCGCCAGTTGCAATCGCCTGCGCGTGTCGTCGACCGGCAAACTGCACTTGTGCTTGTTTGGCGATGGCGGCGTGAATTTACGCGACCTGTTACAGGACGACGCACAGCAAGCGATGCTGGAACAGCGTATTGCCGCCGCGCTCACGCACAAAAAGCAGACGCACTTCCTGCATCAGGGCAATACAGGCATTACGCAAAACCTTTCATACATTGGCGGGTAATCGCCGCAAGGAGAATGAGATGAGTCAGGTCAGCGCTGAGTTTATTCCGGTGAAATTGGCTATTCTGACGGTGTCTAACCGTCGCGGCGAAGAGGATGATACCTCCGGCCACTGGCTGCGCGATGCCGCGCACGATGCCGGTCACCAGATGGTGGATAAGGCGATTGTCAAAGAGAACCGTTATGCCATTCGCGCGCAGGTTTCCGCGTGGATCGCCCGCGACGACGTGCAGGTGGTATTGATCACCGGCGGCACCGGCTTCACCGACGGCGATCAGGCGCCAGAAGCGTTGCTGCCGTTGTTCGACCGTGAAATCCAGGGGTTTGGCGAAGTGTTCCGCATGCTCTCTTTTGAGGAGATTGGCACCGCAACACTGCAGTCCCGCGCGGTGGCGGGCATTGCCAATAAGACGCTGATTTTTGCCATGCCGGGGTCGACCAAAGCCTGTCGTACCGCATGGGAAAACATCATTGCGCCGCAGCTGGATGCGCGTACACGTCCCTGTAATTTCCATCCCCATTTTAAGAAATAAGTTATGTCACAACTGACCCATATTAATGCCGATGGCGAAGCGCATATGGTCGATGTCTCTGCGAAAGCGGAAACCGTACGCGAAGCCCGCGCCGAAGCATTTGTCACCATGTTGCCGCAAACGCTGGCCATGATTATCGACGGCAGTCATCACAAAGGTGATGTGTTCGCGACCGCGCGCATTGCCGGGATCCAGGCGGCCAAACGCACCTGGGAGCTGATCCCGCTGTGCCACCCGTTGCTGCTGAGCAAAGTGGAAGTGCAGTTGCAGGCGCAGCCGGAGCATAACCGTGTGCGCATTGAAGCGCTTTGCCGCCTGACCGGGAAAACCGGCGTGGAAATGGAAGCGCTGACCGCAGCCTCCGTGGCGGCGCTGACCATTTACGACATGTGCAAAGCCGTGCAGAAAGATATGGTGATCGGCCCGGTGCGCCTGCTGGCGAAAAGCGGCGGCAAGTCCGGGGATTTCAGGGTGGACAGCGATGATTAAGATCCTTTTTTTCGCGCAGGTGCGCGAGCTGGTGGGCTGTGACAGCATGGCGTCTGACACCGTTTTTCCCACCGTCGAGGCGCTGCGTCAGCATCTGGCGGCGCAAGGTGAACGCTGGGCGCTGGCGCTGGAAGAGGGCAAATTGCTGGCGGCAGTCAACCAGACGCTGGTCACGTTTGATCACCCGCTGAGCAGCGGTGATGAAGTGGCTTTTTTCCCACCGGTAACCGGGGGCTGAAATGAGTGAAACACGGATTTGCGTCGAACATGCCGCTTTCAACGTCGGCGATGAATACACCTGGCTGGCGGCGCGCGATGAGGACGGCGCGGTGGTCACCTTTACCGGCAAAGTACGTAACCACAATCTCGGCGACAGCGTCAGCGCGTTGACGCTCGAACACTATCCGGGGATGACGGAACGCTCGCTGGCGGAAATTGTCAGTGAAGCGCGCGCCCGTTGGCCGCTGGGTCGGGTCACGGTCTACCACCGCGTTGGCGAGCTATGGCCGGGCGATGAAATTGTTTTTGTCGGCGTCGCCAGCGCCCATCGCAGCAGCGCGTTTGACGCCGGGCAGTTTATTATGGACTACCTGAAAACCCGCGCACCTTTCTGGAAGCGCGAGGCCACCCCCGAAGGCGAGCGCTGGGTTGAAGCCCGCGACAGCGACAAGCAGGCGGCAAAGCGTTGGTAATGCGTTGAACCGGGATGTGTTAATCTTAGTAAGCGTTAACCCATTATTCAGGAGTGACTATGGACCGTTATCCTCGTTCCGACTCGATCGTCCAGCAAACCCGCAGCGGGTTGCAAACCTACATGGCGCAGGTGTACGGCTGGATGACCTGCGGTCTGTTACTGACCGCGTTCGTTGCCTGGTATGCTGCCGGTAACAATGCTGTCATGGCGTTGGTGTTCTCCAGCCAGATTACCTTTTTTGGCCTGATTATCGCGCAACTGGCGCTGGTGTTTGTCCTCTCCGGGCTTATTCATAAACTGAGCGCCGGGGTGGCTACCTCGCTGTTTATGCTCTATTCGGCGTTAACCGGGCTGACGCTTTCCAGCATTCTCTTTATCTACACCGCTGAATCCATCGCCGCGACCTTTGTGGTGACCGCCGGGATGTTTGGTGCCATGAGCCTGTATGGTTACACCACCAAACGTGACTTAAGCGGCTTCGGCAATATGCTGTTTATGGGGCTGATTGGTATTGTTCTCGCCTCACTCGTCAACTTCTGGCTGAAGAGCGAAGCCCTGATGTGGGCGGTGACCTACATCGGCGTGGTGATCTTTGTCGGCCTGACGGCCTATGATACGCAGAAGCTGAAAAACATCGGCCAGCAGATCGACCTCAACGACGCTTCGCAACTGCGTAAAACCGCCATTCTCGGCGCATTGACGCTGTATCTCGACTTTATCAACCTGTTCCTGATGCTGTTGCGCATTTTCGGCAACCGTCGCTAAGGCTTTTGTCGAAAGCCTGACAGGCGAAACGCCATCAGATGATCAAATCCCGGCTTCGGCCGGGATTTCTTTGCCTGCCAGGCGGCAGAGGATCAAGGAGGATAATGATGAAGCCCTTTGGCTGGATACAGCCGCCGCAGGTCGCCCCGACAGAGCTGATAACGGGCGTGTGTTTGTGGCTGGCGGCGGGCATGGCATTGAGTCTTGGCGCTGCCTGGTGGGTGCTGGACGTGATGCCGGTTCGCGCGTTTGCCGATCATGGCTGGCTGATTGCCGTACTGACGATCCTGTGGTTTGCGTGCGGTCTCACCCTTAATCTGTTTTTCGCGCGTTTCGGCACCCGGCTGGCGTTCTGCTGTTTGTGCGTGATGAGCCTGCTTACCGGCTTGCTGTTTGCCAGCGTCTTCACGTTGTCCTCTCTGGCGCTGGCGTTTGCCGTGGTTGGCGGGATGTTCCTCACCAGCGCGGCGCTGGCCCATTTTACCGGGGCCACGCTGCGCGGCGGCGGGTACTGTTTTGTGATGGTCCTGATCGGGCTTGGCCTCTCCACGCTGGTCAACAGTCTGCTGCACAGCAGCGTCTGGTTGTGGATCGGTAGCATGTCGCTGGTGTTGCTGTTTAGTCTGACGACGGCGTATCAGACACCGCGTATCACAGGGTCTGCCCGCGAGCTGTATCACCGCAATTTTACCACTGTACACTGCTGCGCTATTCGCGGCGCGCTGGCGGTGTACCTGGGAATGAGTGTGGCACTGTTTGAGATCCTCAGGTTATTGGCGGAGATCCTCACCGCGCTGTCTCCCGGTAGCGGTGGGTCGTCCCGCTAATTCGCTACGGTTTCGCCAGCGTTTGCGCATTTTTCTTGCGCAGCGCTTTTGCCCGGCTCTCCAGCAGCAAATAGCACACCAGCGCCAGCAACAGCGGCAGGAAGTAGTAAAGCACGCGATACGCGAGCAGGGCGGCAATAATCGTCCCCTGAGAGATGTGTTCACCCGCCAGAAGCGCAATAAAAACGGCCTCCAGCACGCCGATACCCGCCGGGATATGCACAATCACCCCGGCGATGCTGCTAACCAGCAACACGCCAAGCACAAAGAAGAAATCCGCCTGCATGCCCATCAGTAACCAGATGATAGCGCCCATCGCCATCCAGTTGGCGCTGGAAATCACCATCTGCACGACGGCAAACCGCCACGATGGCAGAACCAGTTTGTGCCCTTTCACCGTCATATGACGGCGTTTGGCAAACGCGCAGCTCCACACATAGAACGCAATCACCAGTAACAACGCGAGGCCGGTAATGCGCAGCGTACGCTCATCGATATACCAGTGCGCCGGGATCTGCACTACGCCAAAGGTAAAAATCAGCCCACCGAGCAGAATGTAACCCAGCCAGTTGGTGGTAATGCTTAATGAGAAAATGCGTGTGATGGTGCTGCCCGGCAGCCCCAGCCGGGAATAGAGCCGGTAACGCATGCCGATGCCGCCCACCCAGGTACTGAGCGTCAGATTGAAGGCATAACAGATAAACGACACCAGCATGACCTGACGTTTCGCCAGTTTGTGCCCGCACCAGGCACGTCCCATCAGGTCATAGCAGCCGTAGATCAGATAGCTGACAATCACCAGCACGATGGCGCTGAGTAGCGCCGTGCGGTTGTAATCACGGATCACCTTCCAGACATCATCCCAGTTCACTTTCTGTGCATACAGCACCAGCAACACCGCAACGGCAATAAAGAACACGCCGGTGAGGATTTTTTTCGCCAGCCGCCAGCGCGGATGAGAGGTCGGCATCAGGGCTTCACCTCCGAATTCTCGACGCGATCCTGGGTCTCCATTTCCGGTTGCACGGGCGCTGCCACCTGCGCCAGTTTCGGCGTGTGCGCGGGCAACCAGCCAACCATCGCCGGGAAGTGGCGTAAAAAGTGGAACACCACCACACTTTTGGCCAGATTCCACCAGGTGCGTTTCGGTGCCATCGACTCATCCACCCGCAGGCAGTCTTGGGCAATAATGGTATGGAGGTTTTCCCGCAGCGTCTGGTTAAACTCGCGATCGTGAATGATCAGATTGGCCTCCAGGTTCAGCGACAGGCTCAACGGATCAAGATTGCTGGAGCCGACCGTAGCCCAGTGATCGTCCATCAGCGCGACTTTGCCATGCAACGGGCGACGGCGGTATTCATAGACCTGCACACCGCCTTTTAGCAGGTAGTTGTAGAGCAGTTCGGCACCGACTTTGACGATCGGCATATCCGGCTCGCCCTGAACAATCAACTTCACCGAGGCACCACGCCGCGCCGCATTGCGCATGGCGTGCAGCAGGCGATAACCGGGAAAGAAGTAGGCATTGGCGATAATCACTTCCCGCCGGGCATTGGCCAGCATCTTCAGGTAGTGGCGCTCAATGTCATCGCGGTGCTCATCGTTGTCACGCCAGACAAACAGCGCCTGCGCTTCGCCCGGTTTGCGGTTCTCTTCCGGGCGGTGACGACGGCGTCGCCACCAGCGTCTTGCCGGGGCGTTTTCTGGCAGGTTTTCCAGCTCAAACTGCAAAATGTCTTCCACCACCGGGCCTTCAACACGCACCGCGTAATCCTGCTTGGCTTCCGGGCCATAGCTGGTCACATGTTCGGCGGAATAGTTAATGCCGCCGACAAACGCCACCGTGTTATCGATCACCACAATTTTGCGGTGCATGCGGCGAAAGAGGTTGGTGCGCATACCCAACAGCCGCGGGCGCGGATCGTAATAGCGGAAAACGACGCCAGCGGAAGTCAGCTCGCTGACAAACTGTTCGCTTAAGTCCGGCGAACCATATCCATCCAGCAGCACTTCAATGCTGATACCGCGCCGTGCTGCGCGGAGCAAAGCCTGTTGCAACGCCCGGCCAACGTCATCTTCAAACCAGATAAAGGTTTCGAGGATCACCTTTTGCTGCGCCTGCGCGATCGCCTCATACAGCGCCGGGTAGTAGTTGTCTCCATTCTCCAGTAACTGGATGCGGTTTCCTTCCTGCCAGCTGCATTTCATAAATGGATCTCCGCGCTGAGGGGAGCATGATCGGAGAGATGCCGCCAGTTGCGCAGCGGCAGCGCCGTCGGTGCGCTGGCATTGGCGTTTTTGACATAGATTCTGTCGAGGCGCAGCAACGGGAAGCGTACCGGAAATGTGCGCGCCGGGCGGCCATGGGCGCGGGTGAAGATCTCTTCCAGACCGGCCTGAATTTTCAGGGGATGGTTGGCGCGAAGCCGCCAGTCATTAAAGTCACCGGCCACCACGACCGGCTCATTTTCCGGCAAGGCATTGACCCATTCCGCCAGCAGGGTGAGCTGCGCCTGGCGGTGCGCTTCCCGCAGACCCAGGTGTACACACATGACGTGCACCGGCCGCCCGAAATCCGGCGGCACAATACGGCAGTAGAGCAGGCCGCGCTTTTCGCTGCCGTCGATGGAGACATCGCGGTTTTCATAATGCTCAATCGGAAAGCGCGACAGCACGGCGTTACCGTGATGTCCTTGCGGATAAACGGCATTGCGACCGTAGGCGTAATCGCTCCACATGGTATCGGCGAGAAATTCGTAGTGGGTCGTATCCGGCCAGTTCTCCACATGCAACGGGTGCACTTCGTGTGCGCCCATCACTTCTTGCAGGCAGACGATATCGGCGCTGACGGTGCGCACGGCATCGCGAAGCTCAGGCAAAATAAAGCGCCGGTTAAACGCGGTAAAGCCTTTGTGGGTATTAATGGTGAGCACTTTCAATGAAAAATGTCGCGCTTGTTGGGTCATAAATCTCCTGCCAGCGTCACTCTCCTCAATGAAATAAATTGTAGTCCCTGTCACAAAAAATGGCGGGGTTACGGAATTTTCCGTAAATGCGAGTACTCTTCTAACAGATAAAAATCCTTCAGGAGAGTGGCCATGAAGTGGCAACAACGCGTTCGCGTCGCGACAGGTCTGAGTTGCTGGCAGATTATGTTGCACATGCTGATTGTGGCGGTGCTGGTGATGGGCTGGATGAGCGGCGCTCTGGTACGCGTGGGCTTAGGCTTATGCGTGCTGTATGGCGTGACCGTGCTGCTGATGCTGTTCTTACAGCGTCACCACGACGCCCGCTGGCGTGAGGCTGGCGATGTGCTGGAAGAGCTGACGACCACCTGGTATTTTGGCGCGTCGCTGATTGTCATCTGGTTGCTTTCCCGCGTGCTGCAAAACAACGTTCTGCTGGCCCTCGCCGGGATGGCTATCCTTGCCGGCCCGGCGGTGGTTTCGCTGTTAACGAAAGAGAGAAAACTTCCCGCTAAATCGTTCGGTTTGCATCAAAACGGCAATGCAGCCAATCCCCGCGAACATCGGTAACGCTGAACAATAACGGCCATGCTGATGCGCGCCGGGTTACATAATTTTCCGTCTGAACAGCGCATACGCGACTGACCCCGTGGTCGCTGCAATCACCAGCAGAGGCCAGACGCTCTGCCAGACAATCGCGAAGCTGGCATCCTTCAAATAAATCTGTTTGGTAATGTCGGTAAAATGCCGGATCGGGTTGACCCAGGTTAAATCCTGCAACCAGACCGGCATATTCTCGACCGGCGAGACATAACCCGAGAGCAGGATCGCCGGCATCATAAAGACAAACACGCCGATAAAGGCCTGCTGCTGGTTGGCGCAGAGGGACGAGATCAACAGGCCGAAACCGACCAGCGACAGGCCATAAATCAACATCGTGAAATAGAACAACAGCAGCGAACCGGCGAAGGGGATGTGATACGCCAGAATACCGACGCTGAGTACGATGGTGGCCTGAAAGGTGGCGACAATCAGCGCCGGTACGGCTTTGCCGACAAAGATTTGCCAGGTGGCCAGCGGCGACACCAGCAGTTGGTCCAGCGTACCCTGTTCGCGTTCGCGCGCCACGGACAGCGATGTCACAATCATCACGCCGATGGTGGTGATCATGGCAATCAGCGACGGCACCACAAACCATTTATAGTCGAGGTTCGGGTTATACCAGTTGCGCACCACCAGCTCACTGTTGTTGGGCTTTTTCTGCCCGCGGATTAACTCCTGCTGATAATCTTTGACGATTTGCTGCAAATAGTTGGCCGCAATTTGCGCACTGTTGGAGTTGCGCCCGTCGAGGATTAACTGCATCGGCGCGGTGACGCCGCTATCCAGGTTACGCGAGAAATCCGCCGGGAAACGCACCAGCAGCAGTGCTTGTTGCGTATCAAGCGTCGGGCGGATTGCCTGCGGGTTTTTCAGCAGCAGAACATGGGTAAACGCTTTAGCACGGGCAAAACGCTGAGTTAACTCCACCGCATGTTTGCCGTTGTCTTCGTTGTAGATAGCGATGGTGGCATTCGTCACTTCCAGCGTGGCGGCGAAGGGGAACAGCAGCACCTGCAACAGCACTGGCAGCACCAGAATGGCACGGGTTTGCGGTTCGCGCAGCAGCGACTGCAACTCTTTGCGGATCAGCGTCAATAAACGGTGAAACATGGCTTTTCCTTAATCCAGTCTGCGTTTCGTTTTCAGCCATGTCAGGCCGATAAACATCGTTGCCGAGGCCACCAAAAACAGCACATTCACCATCAGCACCACCGGGATATTGCCCGCCAGAAAGAGGCTTTGCAGGGTGCTGACGAAATAGCGCGCCGGAATGATATAGGTCACCGCGCGGATCACCGCTGGCATGCTGTCGATCTGAAAAATAAAACCGGACAGCATAATCGACGGTAAAAATGCCGCATTCAGCGCCACCTGCGCCGCGTTAAACTGATTACGGGTAACGGTCGAAATCAGCAGGCCCATCCCCAGCGTACTGAGCAGAAACAGGCTGGTGATAAAAAACAGCACCACTAACGAACCGCGATAAGGCACGCCGAGAATAAAGACCGACACCAGCATGCACAGCAGCATCGCCAGCATGCCGAGAAAGTAATAGGGGATCAGTTTGCACAGCAGCAGTTCCGCCCGCGTCACTTCCGTCGACAGCAACGCCTCCATGGTGCCGCGCTCCCATTCGCGCGCCACCACCAGCGATGTCAGGATCGCGCCTATCACCGTCATGATAATGGTGACTGCGCCCGGGATAATAAAATGCTGGCTGATGGCTGCCGGGTTAAACCAGTAGCGCGTCTGAATGTCGATCAACGATTCGAAAGTTTCGCCGCGATCGTCCGCCCGTTGCTGCTGCCAGAGTTGCCAGATCCCCTGAAGATAACCCTGCACAAAGTTGGCGGTGTTGGGTTCACTGCCGTCGGTGATCACCTGAATCGGCGCGGTATCGCCGGGGCGCGCCATCTGTGCGTCAAAATTGACCGGCACCACCACCAGGCCGCGAATACGCCCGGCCTGCATCATTTGGATCAGTTGCTGGCGGTTATCGCTGATGGTGGCGTCAATAAACGGCGAGCCAGTCAGCGTATGGGTGAAATCCAGCGCCTCTTCGCTGCGCTGCTCCAGCAGCACGCCGACGCGAAGCTTGCTGGAGTCCAGGTTGATGCCGTAGCCAAAAATAAACAGCAACAACAACGGGATCACGACCGCTATCAACCAACTGCTGGGATCGCGCACAATTTGCCGCGTCTCTTTCACGCACAGCGCGCGTACGCGCCGCCAGGATAACGCGTTAAGGCTCATTATGATGCTCCTTATCCCAGTTATGAATCAGCGTGATAAACGCCTGTTCCATGGTGGGATCGGGCGTGTCCGCGTCGGCCGTTTGCGCCTTTAGCGCGTCCGGCGTACCGCTGGCGATCAGCTTTCCGCGATAGACCAGACCAATGCGATCGCAATACTCCGCCTCATCCATAAAGTGGGTAGTGACCATCACCGTCACCCCTTTTTCCACCATGCTGTTGATATGCAGCCAGAACTCACGGCGCGTCAGCGGGTCGACCCCCGATGTCGGTTCGTCGAGAAACAAAATATCCGGTTCATGCATTAACGAGCAGGCCAGCGCCAGGCGTTGTTTAAAACCGAGTGGCAATTCATCTGTGGCATGGTCAGCAATACTTTTTAAACCGAATGCCTCGCTCATGCGGGCGATTTTCTCGTTCTGCGCCCGCCCGCGCAGGCCATAAACACCGGAGAAAAAGCGCAGATTTTGTTCCACCGTCAGGTTGCCGTAGAGGGAGAATTTCTGCGCCATGTAGCCCAGGTGCTGGCGTGCTTTTCCGGAGCTGACTTTCAGATCCATATTCAGCACCAGCGCCTGGCCGTCCGTGGGCACCAGCAGACCGCACATCATTTTAAAGGTGGTGGATTTCCCGGCGCCGTTAGGGCCAAGCAGGCCAAAAATTTCCCCGCGTTTTACCGCAAAGTTCACATGGTCGGTGGCGGCAAAGTCGCCAAATTTTTTGGTCAGGGATTTGGCTTCAATCACCGTTTCCTGCGCATTGCCTTCTACCGTATGCAGAATTGAACCGAGCGGTGATTCTGCGGTTCCCGCGCCGCCAAGCAGATCGATAAACGCATCTTCAAAGCGCGGCGCTGTCGGCGTGATGTCTAAAGGCGGCATATTTTCAGCGGCCTGGATCTGCTGCGCCTGCGCCTGTTTTTTCAGGATCATGCGTACCGAGCGCCCCTGGATCATGCCGTCGCTGACCTGGGGCTGCTTCAGCAGTCGACGTAGCAACCGGCGGTTATTCTCCTGCGGGCTGGAAACCAGAAAACTGCGCCCGGCCATGGTCTGCGTCAACGCTTTCGGTTCGCCCTGGTAGAGCAATTCCCCTTCGTTCATTAGCAGCACTTCGCGGCACTGTTCGGCTTCATCAAGATAGGAGGTGCTCCAGAGGATCAGCATCCCCTCACCGGCCAGTTCATGTACCATTCGCCACAGTTCGCGACGGGAGATCGGATCGACGCCGACACCGGGTTCATCCAGCAGCAGCACTTTCGGTTCGCCGACCAGCGTACAGGCCAGCCCGAGTTTCTGTTTCATACCGCCGGAGAGTTTCCCCGCCAGCCTGTCGGTAAACGGGGCCAGTGCGGTAAACACCAGCAAACGCGAAAATGTCTGTTGCCGTTTTTCACCGGTGACGCTGCGCAAATCGGCGTACAGATTGAGGTTCTCCATCACCGTCAAATCTTCATACAGGCCAAATTTTTGCGGCATATAACCCAGCATGGCATGCAGTTCGCTGTCGTTGCGTATTGGATCCAGACCCATCACCTGCGCACTGCCTTCATCCGCTTTCATTAAGCCTGCAAGCATGCGCATCAGCGTGGTTTTCCCGGCACCATCCGGCCCGACCAGCCCGGTAACGTAACCGGCGTTGATGGTACAGTTGAGTTGCGCCACGGCGGGTTTATCCATGCCGGGAAAGCGTTTTACCAGCCCGTGCAGATGGATGGTCGCCTCACTCATGACGCGCCTCGTTAAAATGGATGGTGACCGGCATGCCCTGGCGCAGTGTGTCGTCGGCATCGGTAACGATAATGCGCAGGCGATAAACCAGGTCGGTACGCAAATCCGGGGTTTCAACGGTTTTGGGTGTGAATTCGGCGGTCGGGGAGACAAACCCGATTTTGCCGTGATACGGCTTGTTCGGGCGACCGTCGGTGTACAGCGTCACCTCCTGACCGGGCTGCGCCTGTTGCAAATTACGTTCATCCACGTAGGCGCGTACCCATACCGGGCGGGTTAAGGAGAGCGTCAGCACTGTACCGCCTGCGCTGAGCATACTGCCGGGTTCCACGGCGCGGGTCAGCAGCGTGCCGTTCGCCGGGGCGATAAGCGCGGTGTCCTGCAAATCCAGTTGCGCCTGCGCCAGTGCGGCTTCAGCCTGTTCGAGACCGGCTTTGGCTTGGGCGATTTCTTGCGGGCGGTTCCCGGCGCGATACTGGCTCAGTTTATCCTGCGCGGATTTCAGCGTGGCCTGCGCCTGATCCCGTGAGGAGCGCGCATTTTCCAGGTCATTGGCCGGAATCGCGTGGCTTTTTATCAACCCCAGCTGGCGCTGATAGTAGTTCTGCGCGTAATCATAGGCCGCACGCGCCTGATTCACGGCGGCAACCGCCTGGGCTATCTCTTCATCGCGGTAGCCCGCCGTCGCCAGCGAGTATTTCGCCTGCGCGGTGGAGACATTGGCCTGCGCCTGCAACAGAGCGTTTTCATACGGCGCTTTGTCTAATTCACCGAGCAACTGGCCGCTTTTAATGGCGTCCCCTTCATCCACCGCCAGCGAGGCCAGTCGACCGCCCACGCGAAAGCTCAGATTGACCGTGCGGATATCAACATTGCCATACAGCGTCAGGCTATTTTCCTGTTTGCTTTGATACCACATCCAGCCGCCGCCCAGCACGGCAAGCACAATAATCGCAACTACTAACACCACGACGGTCTTTTTCATCACTCGGGACTCCTGTGCGTTAATCCTTGCAAAATCAAATCGATATGGCAGGTGATGACCTGAAAAATCAGCGACGATTTCTCGGCATCGAATTGTGTCCATCCGGCGCGCAGCAAAAAGGTTTCCCGCCCGAGACGAAACGCGAGAATTTCACCCAGTAGCGCGTGGGTATGAATAATGGTTTGCGTATCGCCCGCGTCGAGGCCGGTGTAGGCCGCAAGCAGGCGGGTCAGGTGGCTGTGCAGCGGTGCAATCACCTGGTCATGCACCAGCTGGTACGCGCGGGTGGGAGAGAGCTGCTCACGGGAGATAAATTTACTCAGGTTGAGCGTTTCATCATGCGTCAGCAGGGTGATCATACTTTTGCAGGCCCGGTGGATCAGTTCGCGAATGGCCTCTTTATCCGGATCCGGATGGGCGAACAGCGCTTCCGCCGCCAGCGCGTGAGGGCGGAAGTTTTCATGAATAAAGTCGGCTATCCACTGCGCACAGGCAAGGTAGAGATCGTCTTTGGAACCAAAGTAGTAGGTAATGGCGGCAATATTTTGCCCTGCCTGCGCGGCGATATCCCGGGTGGTGGCGTGTAAGCCATATTCGCCAAATTGCGCGAGTGCGGCGGCAATTAGCTGGCTTCTGGCTTGTTCACCTTTGCTGGTTGTCGGTGTCGTATTCATGGGCGCAATAATAATTAATCAATCGATTGATTAACTTTAAGGTGCGTTTTTGTTCTTGTCCAGCCTGGGCTGAACGATTCTCCCGCTGCGCTTTCTTTGTGGGATATTTTATGCGCGTGATCACAAAAGCTGATACACTCCGCCCCTTCATGGCATTGTGGTTTTTGTCATCAATCAAATTATTATCTCCTCGAAAACTACACCTGTGACAGGTCGGGGCGGTGCGGAGTTGTTATGTCATTTGATGCCCTTGGCCTGAATCCGGAAATTCTGCGCGCGGTCGCAGAGCAGGGTTACCTTCAGCCAACCCCTATTCAGCAGCAGGCGATCCCGGCTGTGTTGCAAGGCCGCGATTTGATGGCCAGCGCCCAGACGGGTACCGGCAAAACTGCTGGTTTTACCCTGCCGCTGTTGCAGCGCCTGATCCAGAGCGAGCCGCACGCGAAAGGCCGCCGTCCGGTGCGCGCGCTGATCCTGACGCCGACCCGTGAACTGGCGGCGCAAGTGGGTGAAAACGTCCACGAGTACAGCAAGTACCTGAATATCCGCTCGATGGTGGTGTTTGGCGGGGTCAGCATTAACCCGCAGATGATGAAGCTGCGCGGTGGCGTGGATGTGCTGGTGGCGACGCCAGGGCGTCTGCTGGATCTGGAACACCAAAATGCGCTGAAGCTCGATAGCGTGGAAATTCTGGTGCTGGATGAAGCCGACCGCATGCTGGATATGGGCTTTATTCACGATATTCGCCGCGTACTGGCGAAGCTGCCGGCTAAACGCCAGAACCTGCTGTTTTCCGCGACCTTCTCTGATGAGATCAAACAGCTGGCGGAAAAACTGCTGCGCAACCCGCTGGAAATCGAAGTGGCGCGCCGCAACACTGCGTCTGAACAGGTGACGCAGCATGTGCATTTCGTCGATAAAAAACGCAAGCGTGAACTGCTGTCGCAGATGATCGGCGAGGGTAACTGGCAGCAGGTGCTGGTCTTCACCCGTACCAAGCATGGCGCCAACCATCTGGCTGAACAGCTGAACAAAGACGGCATTACCAGCGCCGCTATCCACGGAAACAAGAGCCAGGGCGCGCGTACCCGTGCGCTGGCGGATTTCAAATCCGGCGATATTCGCGTGCTGGTGGCGACCGATATTGCCGCCCGTGGTCTGGATATTGAAGAACTGCCGCACGTGGTGAACTATGAGCTGCCCAACGTGCCGGAAGATTACGTACACCGTATTGGCCGTACCGGCCGTGCGGCTGCAACCGGTGAAGCACTGTCGCTGGTGTGCGTGGATGAGCATAAACTGCTGCGCGATATCGAGCGCCTGCTGAAGAAAGAGATCCCGCGCATTGCATTAGCGGGCTACGATCCGGACCCGTCAATCAAAGCCGAACCCATTCAGAATGGTCGCGGCCAGGGCGGCGGTCGTCAGGGTGGTGGTCGCGGGCAGGGCGGTGGCGGTCGTGGTCAGGCTGCACCGCGTCGCAACGAGGGTGAAGCGCAAAAACCGCGCACACCGCGCCGCAGTGAAGGTGGGGCCGCTAAGCCGGAAGGTGTTCGCCGTAGCGAAGGTGGGACAGGTGGACGTCGTCCTGATGGTGGTGCGGCTAAGCCAACTGGCGGACGTCGTCTTGACGGCGGAGCCGCTAAACCAGCAGGCAATGCATCCCGTCGCCGTCCGCGCAAACCGTCCGCCGCACAGTAATCGTCTGATTCTGCCGATCAGATAAGCGCCATCCGGCATTCATTTGCCGGGTGGCGTCTTTGTCTTATCGGGCTTGCAAATTCGTTTCCGCCCTCTACAGAATCCCTCCGTTACTGGCGATAACCTGTTGATACCAGTCAAAACTCTTCTTCTTACTGCGCTTCAGGGTACCGTTGCCGTCATTGTCTTTATCCACATAGATAAAGCCGTAACGTTTTTTCATTTCACCGGTACCGGCGCTCACTATGTCGATGGGGCCCCACCACGTATAGCCCATGATATCGCAGCCATCTTCAATGGCTTCCGCCATCGCCTGAATATGGCGGCGGCCATAATCCATGCGCGCCAGATCGTTAATCTGCCCGTCAGCATCGACTTCATCGACGCCGCCATAGCCGTTCTCTACGATAAACAGCGGCTTACGGTAGCGATCCGCCAGCTCGTTACAGACAATGCGAAAGCCCTGCGGATCGATGGGCCAGCCCCATTCCGTTTTCTCAAGGAATGGGTTATCCAGCCCGGCCGTTCCGCCGGTATCAATGCGGAATTGCCCACCAGTCTGATGCAGCACGCTGCGGTAGTAACTAAAGCCAAGATAATCGGAAGGGTAATCTGCCAGCAGTTGCAGATCCCCCTCAGCAATTTCCAGCTCCACCCCAAGCTCGCGAAACAGCCGTGGAGCGAATGCCGGGTACTGACCGAACATCATCACATCAGAGAAGAACAGTGAGCGACGGCGCAACTGCATGGTGGAGAAGATGTCCTCCGGGTTACAGGTGGCCGGGTAGACGGTGCTCAGCGATAACATGCAGCCAATTTTCGCCCCCGGGATAATCTCATGGCATAGCTTGTTGGCCCGCGCGTTGGCGACAAACTGGTGATGGTTGGCCTGCCAGATCGCCTGTGCGCTGGCGTCAGCATCCACCGCACCGGTGGCGAAGGGCATGCGGTTCATGTTGTTCAGCTCATTGAAGGTCATCCAGTATTTGACCTTGCCTTTGTAGCGGTGGAATACCGTTTCGCAGTAGCGGGCAAAGAAATCAATCAACTGGCGGTTCTTCCAGCCGCCGTACTCCTGATACAGCGCCAGTGGCGTTTCGTAGTGGGAAAGGGTGATCACCGGCTCGATGCCATACTTCAGCAACTCATCAAACAGAGCGTCATAAAAAGCCAGCCCGGCTTCGTTGGGCGTGGTTTCATCACCGCGCGGGAAGATGCGCGTCCAGGCAATCGAGGTGCGGAAACAGGTGAAACCCATTTCGGCAAACAGCGCCACGTCCTCTTTGTAATGGTGATAAAAATCAATCGCCTGATGGCTGGCGTAATAAAGGTTGGGATCAACCACCGCATCATGCTTGCCGGAGGCGATGCCGCCGCGCACCACGTCTGCGATCGACGGCCCTTTGCCGTCCTCATTCCATGCGCCTTCGGCCTGGTTGGCGGCAATCGCGCCACCCCATAAAAAATCTTTCGGGAAAACAGCCATTTTTGCTCCTTAATCCGTCAAATCTTCGCCGTTGGAGGCGATCAGTTTTTTATACCAGTGATAGCTTTTCTTCAGCGAGCGGGCCTGTGTGCCGTTGCCCATATCATCCTGGTCCACATAGATAAACCCATAGCGTTTGGAGATTTGCGCCGTGCCTGCGCTGACCACATCAATCGGCCCCCACCAGGTATAACCGAACAGATCGACGCCATCGCCGATGGCTTCCTGCATCTGTTCCACGTGCTGGCGCAGGTAATCGATACGGTAATCGTCATCAATTGAGCCATCCGGGTTGACGGTATCCACCGCGCCCAGACCGTTTTCGGCAATAAACAGCGGTTTCTGGTAGCGGTCATACAGCTGGTTGAGCGCCAGACGCAGCCCTTTCGGGTCTATCTGCCAGCCCCACTGGCTGGTGGGCAGGTGCGGGTTGCGAATGCCGCCGGTGATCATATTGCCTTCCGCGCCTTCCAGTTTTTCCGGATGCGCGCTGACGGTGCTCGACATGTAGTAACTGAAGGAGACAAAATCCACCGGGTGCTGGCGCAGGATCTCATCGTCGCCGACCACTTTTTGCAGCGTAACGCCTTTCTCCGCCAGCATGCGATCGGTATACGCCGGGTAGTAGCCGCGCGCCTGCACGTCGCTAAAGAACAGCGACACGCGCTGCATCTCTTCGCAGGCCTGCAAATCGTCCGGGTGGCAGGTGTGCGGATAGAGCATCTGGTAGCTGATCATGCAGCCCATTTGCGAGCCGGGAATGATGGCGTGGCAGGCTTTGGTCGCCAGCGCGCTGGCAACAAACTGATGGTGCGCGCCCTGGTATTTATCCTGCTCAAGATGCGGGTTGTCCTCTTCGATAACCCCAACGCTGACATACGGATGATGCTTGACGCAGTTGATCTCGTTAAAGGTCATCCAGTACTTCACTTTTTTGCGGTAGCGGGTGAACACCGTGGTGGCAAAGCGCACGTAAAAATCCACCACCTGACGATTTGGCCAGCCGCCGTAATCGGTGACCAGCGCCAGCGGCATCTCATAGTGCGACAGCGAGACAATGGGCTCGATGCCGTGTGCCAGCAACGTGTCGAACACCTCATCGTAAAATGCCAGCCCGGCTTCGTTGGGGGTGGTTTCATCACCACGCGGGAAGATGCGCGTCCAGGCAATCGACATGCGAAAGCATTTAAAGCCCATTCCGGCAAACAGCGCGATATCCTCTTTAAAGTGGTGATAGAAGTCGTTGCCTTTGCGTTTGGGGTAGTATTTTTTGCTGTTCGGATCCTGCGCTTCACGTACCTGCGCGTGGGTCATACCCAGCCACTGATCGAGCCAGCGTTCGCGGGGCATGTCGCTGTCGAAGGTGTAGACATCAGAGACCGATAGCCCTTTTCCTCCCACGTTCCATGCGCCTTCCAACTGGTTAGCGGCTGTGGCGCCGCCCCATAAAAACCTGTCCGGAAATGCTTTCGAAAATGCCATATGTCTGCTCCTTACGCCGCTGTCGCGGTCAGTGTGAGAAATGCGTCCCGGCTGGCGACATCGCCATTTGCTTTCACCGGGCTGATATCGCCGTACTGTTCGCTGTTGGTGACCACCACAATCACGCTGGGGTCGATGCCTTCGGCTTTCAGCGCTGCAAGGTCAAAGCTCACCAGTAAATCGCCCACCTCCACGATCTGCCCGGCAGTGGTGTGGCTGGTGAAGTGGCGCCCGCCCAGCTTGACGGTGTCGATACCGATATGGATCAGGACCTCTGCACCGGTATCGCTTTGCAGCGCCAGTGCGTGGTGGGTTTCAAACAGCGACTCCACCTTGCCGTTGACCGGCGAACGCAGCTCGCCGCTGGTGGGGTAAATCGCCAGTCCTTTGCCAAAAATTTCATCGGCGAAGACCGGATCGCTGAGTGTGCTCAGTGCTTTCAGTTCACCACTGACGGGGGCAAACAGCTTCTCTTCGCTGCGCGCTACCGGCACCGGGCTGATGCCGGCGACCACCGTTTCTTCAAAACCAAGGATCACCGTGACCACGGCGGCGCAGGTAAACGAGATGGCGATACTGACCAGCGCCCACAGGAAGGTGGGGCCGACCAGAGCCGGAAGACCCGGTAAGCCGCTGAGCGCAAAGGCGTAGGTTTTGACCCCCATTGCCATCGCGAAACCGCCGCCGCAAGCGCCGCCAATCAAGGCCGCGGCGAAGGGGCGTTTATAGCGAATGTTGATGCCGTACATCGCCGGTTCGGTAATGCCCATCGCGGCGCTAAAGCTGGTGGTCAGCGCCAGCGACTTCAGCTTCCGGTCTTTGGCGCGCAGAAATACGCCAAAGGCCGCACCGGCCTGCCCGAGGTTGGCAACATAAAAGAGGATTTTGAACGGGTCGAAACCCATCTGGCTGATGTTGTTGATCATGATCGGCACCAGCACATAGTGCATGCCGGTGATGATGATCATCGACAGCGTGCCGCCCACCACCACGCCCGCGACGAGACCCATATTTTCCACCAGCCAGATAATGCCGCCAGACAACGCGTTACCGGCAAAAATGCCCAGCGGGCCAATGGCGATCAGCGTGATGGGGGTGACAATCACCAGGCTCAGCAGCGGGACAAACATGGTTTTCAACGCGCCTGGCATGATGCGATCAATCAGCTTCTCCACCCGACTGAGCAGCCAGACCGCCAGTAAAATCGGGATAACGGTAGAGGCATAGTTCACTGTTGGCACTGGCAAACTCATGAAATTGACCGGAGCACCGGACTTAAACAGTGTCTGAATAGCGGGGTGGAAGAGGGCGGCGGCCAGTGCGACTGCAACGTACGGGTTAGCGCCGAATTTATTGGCGGCGCTGAACGCCAGCGCCAGCGGCATAAAGTAGAAAACGCCGTCGCTGATCGCCAGCAGGATTTGGTACGTTTGATTACTGGTTTCCAGCCAGTGCATGGCGACCAGCAGCGCCAGCACCCCTTTGAGAATACCGGCCCCGGCAATGGCCGGAATGATAGGTGAAAAGATGCTGGATAGTCCCTCCAGCACGACGGAAATCGGATTGCGGCGTTTGCCATGCTGCACCGCGCCGCCGGATGAGACTCCCGGCAGTTTTGTCAGCAGCGCTTCGCACAAGGGAGCAACGTCGTTGCCGATAATCAGTTGATACTGGTCGCCTGAAATATTCACGCCAATCACGCCATCCAGCGCTTCCAGCGCCGCACGGTCAGCTTTGTCGTGATCTTTCAGTAAAAAACGCAGACGGGTGATGCAGTGAAACAGCGACAGAATATTGTCCTTGCCGCCGATCCGGGTAATGATCTGCTGCGCGGTATCCTGATAGTTCATGGTCATTCCTCCAGACTGACGCCTGCATTGCAGGTGTCATAACAATTACCGGTGATAAACCGGCGCTTTGTTCTTCTGGGGTTTGCCTGATTTAACAGTAACAAGCCTGGAAAGAATATTTTTTACGACTCTACCCGTTGCACGACGTTTTCGATATGCACGGTCAGGTAGAGCTTTTCCGAGTTGCTCATGGTGTGGTGATAATTTTTACCGACAAACTCATTAATTGCGTCAACGCACTTCAGGGTTGTCTGATAACGACGCTGCACCATGGCAAATAATTCCTCGTCGTCATTATTTAACACCACACCATCAATCACCCGCTGGGCGAAAAACTTTAAATGGGTAATAAAGCGTTGATAATTCAGACTGTGCTCATCGAGTGGCAGGCTGAAAAAGTATTTAACGATATTCTGCAACTGGTAAATAAGGCGCGTAATCTGCGTGGTTTTACCCATCGTGTCGTTCAGCCCGGCGTTTACAATATGCAGGGCGATGCTACAGGCTTCGCTATCGGGTAATAAGGTACCGGTGCGCGCCACCACCATGCCCAGAGCCTGGCGGCCGATGCCATATTCTGCGGTATAGAAATGGCGCACTTCCCACTCCAGCGGATTGGGCAGCACTTCGCTGTTCTGGCTGCGTTGCAGAGCGAAATGAAGATGATCGGCCAGAGTAACGTACAGGCCTTCACTTAATTTATGCGGCAGCGTTGCGCGCGCCAGGGCGACGATATCATCGGTCAGTTGCAGTATTTCTACCGGCACTTCGCTGATCAAATCTTTGAATCGGGCGGAGACCTGCGAATCCTGCAGACGGAATATTTTTTCGATGGCCTGGGTATCCACGCTGGCACCGGTGTGGGTATTAAACCCAAGACCGCGGCCGGTAAGAATAACCTCAAGCCCACGCTCATCAATGGCGCTGACAACGTTATTATTTAATATTTGTTTGACCAGCATCGCCAACTCCTGCAAACAAAAACGGGCAAAACGTAAATACAGCCGCGGACGGATTTGTCCTCATAGTCTGCATTTAGGTTTTGCCCGATATTCGGTAACAAGCGTAATGCAGGTAAAAACTAGCATTGCCCGAATAAATGATCAACGCGTCGCTCAGGGCATTGATGACCTGATATGCCAAATTGTGATCGGCGCTGCGAAAAATATCCTGTATTTGCAACCGGAGGGATATTTTCTGGCGACGGCTTCCGGCATTGCAAAAACCGTTACCCCCGGGGCGCTAAAAATGCCACAATAGTGGCTGTTTATACAGTATTTCAGGTTGTCGAATGGCCCTTACCGCCGCGCTAAAAGCGCAGATTGCCGCCTGGTATAAGGCGTTGCAACAACAGATCCCGGACTTTATTCCCCGCGCCCCGCAGCGGCAGATGATTGCCGATGTGGCGAAAACGCTGGCGGGCGATGAAGGGCGGCATCTGGCGATTGAAGCGCCAACCGGCGTCGGGAAAACCCTCTCTTATTTGATTCCCGGCATCGCCATTGCCCGCGAAGAGCAAAAAACGCTGGTGGTCAGCACCGCGAACGTTGCCTTGCAGGATCAAATCTTCAGCAAAGATCTGCCGCTGCTGCGCAAAATTATCCCCGATTTGCGCTTTACCGCCGCCTTCGGTCGCGGTCGCTACGTGTGCCCGCGCAATCTCACTGCGCTGGCCAGTTCTGAGCCGAATCAGCAGGATCTGCTGGCGTTTCTGGATGATGAGCTAACGCCGGGGAATCAGGAAGAACAGAAGCACTGCGCGGCGCTGAAAGCCGATCTCGACAGTTATAAATGGGACGGCCTGCGCGATCATACGGATAAAGCCATCAGTGATGAGTTATGGCGGCGTCTCAGCACCGATAAAGCCAGTTGCCTTAACCGCAACTGCCACTACTACCGCGAATGCCCGTTTTTTGTCGCGCGCCGTGAAATTCAGGAGGCGGAAGTGGTGGTGGCGAACCATGCGCTGGTGATGGCGGCCATGGAGAGCGAAGCGGTATTGCCGGAGCCGAAAAACCTGCTGCTGGTGCTGGATGAAGGCCACCATTTGCCGGATGTCGCGCGGGACGCGCTGGAGATGAGCGCGGAAATTACGGCCTCCTGGTACCGCCTCCAGCTCGATCTGTTCTGCAAACTGGTGGCAACCTGCCTGGAGCAGTTCCGCCCGAAAACCACACCACCGCTGGCAACCCCGGAGCGTCTTAACGCCCACTGCGAAGAGCTGTATGAACTGATCGCGTCGCTGAACAACATACTCAATCTCTATCTTCCTGCAGGCCAGGAAGCCGAACACCGTTTTGCGATGGGCGAACTGCCGGATGAGGTGATGGCTATCTGTCAGCGTCTGGCGAAGCTGACAGAGATGCTGCGCGGGCTGGCGGAGCTGTTCCTGAATGATTTAAGCGAGAAGACCGGCAGCCACGATATCGTCCGCCTGCATCGCGTGATCCTGCAAATGAACCGCGCGCTGGGCATGTTTGAAAGCCAGAGTAAGCTATGGCGGCTGGCTTCCATGGCGCAAGCTTCCGGCGCGCCAGTGTCGAAGTGGGCCACGCGGGAAGTGCGCGACGGGCAACTGCATATGCTGTTTCATTGCGTTGGCATTCGCGTGAGCGATCAGTTGGAAAAGCTGCTGTGGCGCAGCATACCGCATATTGTGGTGACGTCCGCTACCCTGCGTTCGCTGAACAGTTTTAATCGCTTGCAGGAGATGAGCGGCCTGAAAGAGAAGGCCGGAGACCGTTTTGTCACGCTGGATTCGCCGTTTAACCATGTGGAGCAGGGCAAAATCGTCATTCCGCAGATGCGCTATGAGCCGCTGATCGAAAATGAAGAGCAGCATATTGCCGAAATGGCGACCTGGTTTCGCCAACAGGTGGAAAGTAAAGCGCATCCGGGGATGCTGGTGCTGTTCGCCAGTCAGCGGGCGATGCAGCTCTTTTTGAGTTACGTGACCGATCTGCGTTTATTGTTACTGGTGCAAGGGGATCAACCCCGTTATCGACTGGTGGAGCTGCACCGTAAACGCATTGATAGCGGTGAGCGTAGCGTGCTGGTCGGTTTGCAATCTTTTGCCGAGGGGCTGGATTTAAAAGGCGATTACCTGACGCAGGTACACATTCATAAAATTGCCTTTCCGCCCATCGACAGCCCAGTGGTGATCACCGAAGGCGAATGGTTAAAAAGCCTGAATCGCTACCCGTTTGAGGTCCAGAGCCTGCCCAGCGCGTCATTCAATTTGATCCAGCAGGTGGGGCGACTGATCCGTAGCCACGGCTGCCATGGCGAAGTGGTGATTTACGACAAGCGCCTGCTGACCAAAAGTTATGGTAAACGCCTTCTCGATGCACTGCCGGTGTTTCCTATTTCACAACCGCCGATGCCGGACGTTATAGTGAAGAAACCAGAACAAAAGCGCCGCAGGCGCCGTTAACGATGTGAGCACGCAAGGAGTTCCCATGGATTACCGCACCATCATTAAAGAGATCGGCCGGGGAAAGCATCACGCCCGGGATCTCGATGTTGACACCGCTCGTGGTTTGTACACGCACATGCTCAATGGCGATGTGCCGGATCTGGAAATGGGCGGTATCCTGATTGCCCTGCGCATTAAAGGGGAAGGTGAGGCGGAAATGCGCGGCTTTTACGACGCGATGCAGCATCACACCATCAAACTGACGCCCCCGGTAGCAAAACCGATGCCGATTGTGATCCCCAGTTACAACGGCGCGCGCAAACAGGCCAACTTAACTCCGCTGCTGGCCATTCTGCTGACGAAACTCGGCTTTCCGGTGCTGGTGCACGGTGTGAGCGAAGATCCCACCCGCGTGGTCACCGAAACGATTTTCACCTTGCTGGGCATTAACCCCACGCTGCACGCAGGTCAGGCGCAGGCGCGCCTGGAAGGGCATCAGCCAGTCTATATTCCGGTGAGCGCGCTCTGTCCGCCGCTGGAAAAACAGCTGGCGATGCGCTGGCGTATGGGGGTGCGCAACAGTGCGCACACGCTGGCAAAACTGGCGACACCGTTTGAAAAAGCAGCAGCGTTGCGTTTGTCCAGCGTTTCGCACCCGGAATATATCACCCGCGTTGGCAAATTTTTTGCTGATATCGGTGGGCGCGGCTTGCTGATGCACGGGACGGAAGGGGAGGTCTATGCGAATCCGCAGCGCTGCCCGCAGATTACGCTGATCGATGCGCAGGGCGAGCGCGTGCTGTTTACCCGCAATGATGCGCCTGAACAGATGTCGCCTGAAGGCGTAGCGAAAGATGCCGAGAGCACCGCCCGCTGGATTGAGCGCTGCATTGCCGGGCGTGAAGCGGTGCCAGAATCATTGAAGATTCAACTGGCCTGCTGCCTGGTCGCAACGGGTGAAGCGGAGACGCTGGAAGCGGGTCTTGCGCGGGTGGCGGCAAGTTTTTGACAAAAAAAAGCCCGTCACATTCCTGGACGGGCAAACAACAGGGTAACAACAGGGTCAATGAGGGTGGAGCATCCCCGACGGAGGGTTAGTTCGCCAGGGGGTAGAACAGGGGAGGTTATTTGTAGATAACTGCAGTGCCGCTCATTTTGTTATTGCCGTTAGCGGACGTAATGCTGTAGCTGGATGCGCCAGCCGCTTTTGCTTTCTCAGCCAGTTTGGCTTCCAGGCCGTCCAGCGTGTCAGCGTTGTTGACAGACACGACGCCGATTTTGTTCAGGTTTTCGGCCTGAGCCGGGCTTACGGATTGCGCAGCGAACGCACCAAAAGAGAGGGTGGACAGGGCGATGGCAGCAACAGCATATTTGATGGTTTTCATGGTTAATCTCTCGCAGGTTATTCTGTGTATGGGACGATGTTCCGTCGATGTGATAAGTATCACGGTTTTTCGCAAGAGATAAAATCGAAGAGAATTGACAGCCTTATTCTAAAAAATTGAACAAGAAGTAATCTTTTGAATTTAAACAAATTTATTGATGAAAAACCGGCGTTTTGCGGTTGAGGTGCGTGGCGAACAATTTTGCGGCACATTTTGCTACGTGGCAGGGGAAAATTTGTGGATGTAAAAGCAAGCGCTTGCGCTGGTTACAACCGTCAGGAAAGGTCAACGAAGCTGGCTATCTTTCGATCCGCGACGATTATATCCTGAAAATGTAGAGTTATGTAAATCTTTCTTCTGCTGGCAGGCTACGCATAAACGTACTCCAGGGATCGCGTTGCGACGCGCTTCCGGGATCGGTTCACCGCACTCCTCGCACTCCATCAGGCTTTCGCCTGTCGGTATGTCGCGACGGGCGCGGGCGACCGCGTCATCAATGGTGCTGTCGATCTGTTGCTGTACTGCATCGTCGTTTGCCCAACCTGAAGCCATAATGTTGCCCTCCGTAGGAGTAAGTATAGCCACTCAGGCCGGAGAAGCGGCTTACCGGTTATCCGGGCGAATCAGGTCAAAGCGCAACGCTTCACTGATGCCGTAATAGGCCGATGGGCCACCTGCGCGCAGTACTGGCTGTGCTTTTGCCGTCTGGTAAATACCGTCTTCCAGCAGTGATTCATCGATATGCACCGCGACAACTTCCCCCAGCACCAGCCAGGTATCCAGTGCCGTGCCGTTGGCAGCCGTCAGTTGAATACATTGCGACAGGCGACATTCAAAGTTAACCGGGCTCTCCGCCACGCGCGGAGCACTGACAAGGCGGCCTGTTACAGGCGTCAGACCTGCCCGGGCAAATTCATCTTCGCCATGCGGCAGCGAGGCGGATGTTTCGTTCATGCGCACGGCCAAATCGCGGGTGGTCAGATTCCAGACAAACTCTCCGGTTTCATTGATATTGCGTACGCTATCTTTCCAGCCGCTGCTGGCGAAGCCGATAATGGGCGGGCGATAATTGAAGCAGTTAAAAAAACTGTATGGCGCAAGGTTACGTCGGCCCTGGCCATCCAGAGACGCAATCCAGCCAATCGGGCGGGGACCAATAATTGCATTCAGCGGGTCGTGCGGCAGGCCGTGGCCTTTCACCGGTTCATAAAAGTACATAGCGCTTCCGGGGGATGGAAAAAGTTTCTTCAGCCTCACTTATTTACCCGGCCAACGTCAACGGGTATCTTACGCCGCTGTTAACAGGAGAATGCCATGAATGCCCAGAAGCCGGGTCTGCACCCGCGTAACCGCCACCACAGTCGCTACGATCTCGATGCGCTGTGCGCCGTAACCCCGTCATTGCGCGACTTTATCATCGCCAACCCCAACGGCGAGGCGACAATTGATTTTGCCCGGCCACAGGCGGTGAAAGCCTTAAATAAGGCGCTGCTGGCGCAATTTTATGGTGTGCGTGAGTGGGATATTCCGGACGGTTTTCTTTGCCCGCCCGTTCCCGGGCGCGCCGACTACCTGCATCATCTGGCGGATGTACTTGCCGAAAGCCATCAGGGGCAGATTCCGACCCAGGCCAGCGTGCTGGATATTGGCACGGGCGCAAACTGCATCTATCCACTGATTGGCGCGCATGAATACGGCTGGCGTTTTACCGGCAGTGAAACCAATGACGCCGCCCTTGCCAGCGCACAGGCGATTATTAGCGCCAATCCGGGGCTCAGCCGTGCGGTGCGTTTGCGCCGCCAGAAAGATCCGACGGCGATCCTTAGCGGTATCATTCATAAAAATGAGCAGTACGACGCCATTATCTGCAATCCGCCGTTCCACGACTCTGCGCAAAGCGCGCAGGCAGGCAGCGAACGTAAACGGCGTAACCTCGGGCAATCTGCTGAGGGCGCGCTCAACTTCGGCGGCCAGCAGCAGGAGCTCTGGTGCGAAGGCGGGGAAGTGGCGTTTATCCGCACAATGATTGCCGAAAGCCCGCAGTTCGCGCGCCAAGTGTTGTGGTTTACCTCGCTGGTGTCGCGTGGCGATAACCTGCCTGAGTTGTACCGCGCTCTGACTCAGGTTGGTGCGGTGAAAGTGATGAAAAAAGAGATGGCCCAGGGGCAAAAGCAGAGTCGCTTTATTGCCTGGACCTTCCTCGATGACAACCAGCGTCAACGCTGGGCGCAGACGCGTTTTAAAGCGTAGGTTCGACGGGCGGTTGCGGGCCAGCGGGTGCGGCTGGCTGCGGGTGTGGGGTACTGCCTGGCGCCGGCAGTACCTGATAGGTCTGCACCGGCGGGCGCACATCCGCCAGATCGAAATGTTTTTTCACCATCGTGTCGAGGGCAAAACGCACTGTCCACTGTTTCAGCGGCAGCGTGGTAAAGGTCACGCGCAGGGTAAAGGCCGTATTGCTCAGTCCGACCAGCCCGGCAAAGGATGGCTCGCCGATAATCAGCCCGCGAATATCCTCTTTCTCCATCAGCTCGGCAACGGCCTCTTTCAGCGCCTGGTTCGCTTTGTCTGCGTCTTCATGGCGGTCAACATCATAATTCGCCACCACGGAACCAATGCCGCGCACAAAGTTCGCGAAGGTGGTGATCGATGACCACGGAATAATATGGTACGCGCCGGTATCCTGGCGTACGCCAACGGAGCGAATTGACATCCGTTCCACGGTGCCGGTGAGCGGGCCAATGGTGACCAAATCGCCGGTGTTCATGCCATTTTCGAACTGGATAAAAATCCCGGTAATAATATCTTTCACCAGCGTTTGCGAACCAAATGAGATAGCCAGCCCCAGCGCCCCGGCACCCGCCAGTAGCGGCGCGATGTTAACGCCAATTTCCGACAGTACAATCATCACCGTAATGGTGCTGATCACCACCGCCAGCGCGTTGCGAAACAGGGTCAGCAGGGTGCGGGTACGCGCGCTGGGTAGCGGGCGACCATGAATGTCCGAAGCCAGACGGTTTTCTATCAGGCTTGCCAGCAGCGTCCAGCCTACCGCGGAGAAGAAGAGGATCAGCGCAATGCGGATCAGAATATCGACCGTTTTCTCCCCCGCGCCGTAGGTCAGCCATTGCCAGACATCAAACAGCCCCCACGCATTGAGCAGCAGCATGATCGTGGCGCAGACCACCAGAAAACGCGCGGTTTTCAACGTGGCGGATAACCAACCATTAAGCCGCTTTTGCAGTTCCGGATAGTTGCGGTGCACCTGCGGCGAGAGGGTGATGGTTTTATTCAGCCAGCGCGATAATACGCCCGAGATAAACGCGGCAATACTGAGGATCGCGAGACTGTTAACGGTTGCGCCCATCATAAATTTCAGGCTATTGCCGGGATCGAACAGCGAGAAGAAAAACAGCACAATAAAGTAGGCGCTGGCCAGCCAGTGCCAGATCAGCGCAAACGCGCGAATAAACAGGCTGAAAAAGGCCAGCGAGTGATCGGCCAGCGCGGTGAGATTGTGCTGGATCGTCTTTTTATTGTGGAAAATCAGATACAGCGCCCAGACGGTGATACACAGCATAATCACCACGTTCGCCAGCGCGCCAAATTGCACGTTCACCTGGTTTGAAATAATCGGCACTGCCACCAGTAAACCGTAACCAATCAGGCTGCTTAGCGCGCTCAGGCGCAGATGCCAGTAGCGGGCGGTCTCATCGGCAATGCGAAACGGGCGCAGCTCCGGAATACGCGGGCAGAACACCAGCCGTAATATGGCTTTAAAAAACTCAATCAAGGCAAAGGCATTCAGGAACAGGCTCTGCTGAAAAGCAATGGTGCGGTTGCCGGCATTGAGACTGGCGCTGAGCAACTGCCCGATAAACAGCGTCAGCGCCAGCAACAGCAAATCTATAATAAACGCGCCGATGATCATCGCGGGTAGTTGCAGCCAGTTGCTGCGCTCGCGGTTCTTCTTGCGTCCCCATGCGCCCATTTTGCGATACAGCGGCGAGACACAGGTGCGTACCAGTAACCAGAACGCGAACACCAGTGCCGCCAGCAGCAGGAAATAGGTCGCTGCATGGGTAAAGGTCTGCGGGTTGAAAGACTTATGCGGGGAGCCGGTGATATTGCGGTAGAGCTGTGCAAAGCGCGACGCCAGCGCATCACCATAATAGTGGCTAATGTCGGTGACATTCTCCAGCACGGTTTTCTGCTCTTTCACCTCAGGAGGGGTGATGACCGGCACAGGCTCCTGCGGCGGCGTTGTGGCGACTTTACGTAACTGATCGATAAGTTCTTTGCGCGAGTCGTCATTTTCCAGCACATCTGCCAGCGCAGCATAGGCCGCTTTTTTCTGCTCGATATTCGGTTCAGTCGTCTGGGCGGTTGATGGCGTGCTGGTTGTCGCCGTTGTCATACCGGGAATTGTCGCCGCGTGAAGCGGTGCGCACAGCAGGCCAATCAGTAATAACATCCACGGCATAGGCTCCTCCGGTGAGAAAATCCCGCAAAATGATAAGTATAGATGCCGTAATGCCGCGCAGAGGAATTGGGATAAATCCAGGAGAGAGGGGTAAAAAAAAGCCCCTCATGAAGAGGGGCTGGTGCTATCAGGAGACGTGCTGCAGGAACTCCTGCAGGCGCGGACTCGGCGGATTTTCAATAAGTTGCTGCGGGTTGCCATCTTCGGCAATGCGGCCTTTATCAATGAAAATCAGACGGGAAGCCACTTTCTCGGCAAAGCCGATTTCGTGAGTGACGATCACCATGGTCATGCCTTCTTCCGCCAGATCCTGCATCACTTTCAGTACTTCGTGGCGCAGTTCCGGGTCGAGCGCAGAGGTTGGCTCATCAAACAGCATCATTTTCGGTTTTACCGCCAGCGCGCGGGCAATCGCCACACGCTGCTGTTGGCCGCCGGACAGCTCAGACGGATAGTGGTGGGCGCGCTCTGCGAGACCCACTTTCGCCAGCAGCTCTTTAGCGAGTTTTTCAGCGTCCTGTTTTTTCGTGCCGCGTACGCGCAGCGGGCCGAACATGACGTTTTCCAGCGCCGTCAGGTGCGGGAACAGATAAAACTGCTGGAACACCATGCCAGCTTCCTGGCGGATCAGGCGCTCATCCACTTTCGGATCGTTAACTTTCAAGCCATCGACAATCAGTTCGCCGCTGGTGATCTCTTCGAGCTTGTTGATGCAGCGCAGCAGCGTCGATTTACCGGAGCCGGAAGGCCCGATAATGACCACTACTTCACCCTGGGTAATGCTCAGATCAATGTTGTGCAGCACCTGGGTCTGGCCAAAGTGCTTGGAAACGTTTTTAAATTCAATCACAGGATTTTCATCCTTCTTTCAAGACGACGCAGAATAAAGCTCAGAACCAGAGTAATAATCAGATAAACCACCGCAACGGCGCTCCAGATCTCCAGTGCGCGGAAGTTGCCGGCGATGATCTCTTGCCCCTGGCGGGTTAGTTCAGCGACGCCGATAACAATAAACAGCGACGTATCTTTGATGCTGATGATCCACTGGTTACCCAGCGGGGGCAGCATACGGCGCAGCGCCAGCGGCAGGATCACGTGGCGAATGGTTTCACCGCGTGATAAACCCAGCGCCAGGCCCGCTTCACGGAAGCCTTTATGGATCGAGAGTACAGCGCCGCGGGTAATTTCCGCGATGTAGGCACCCGAGTTGATCATGATGGTCACGACCGCTGCGCTAAACGGGTCGATACGCAAATCGTTGAACGCCATCGGCAGGGCAAAATAGATAAACATGACCTGCACGACAATCGGCGTGCCGCGGATAACTTCAATAAATACCAGTGCGATGTGGTTGGCGATCCAGCCGCCAAAGGTGCGTGCGAAACCCGCCGCAAGGCCGATAATCAACCCGCCAATTAAGCCGAGGACCGAGATCCACAACGTCATTTTCGCCCCTTCAATCAGAAGCGGAATGGCGGGCCAGATGGCGCTCCAGTCAAACTGCATGATGTGTTCCTGTATACCGTGGTTATAACAAATGTATCAGGGGCGAAAGCCGCCCCTGAGGTGTAACGCTTTAAATTTTATAATAATTATTTAGGTTCAGTACCGAACCATTTTTTGTAGATTTCGTTGTATGTACCGTTGTCACGCAGGGTTTTCAGCGCGCCGTTCACTTTTTCACGCATCGCATCGCTGCCTTTCGGGAACGCGATACCGTACTGCTGCGCTTCCAGAGACTCACCTACTGCTTTGAACTGACCATTGCCCGCTGTTTTGATGAAGTACAGGATGTTTGGCGTATCGTGCAGTACCGCATCAGCGCGACCGGTGCCCAGCTCCATATAGGCGTTATCGATGTTCGGGAACTGGCGCAGATCTTTGGTTTTGATGTTGGCTTTCGCGTAATCAACAGAACCGGTGCCGCTCTTCACAGCCAGTACTTTGCCATCAAGATCTTTCACGCTTTTTACGTCGTTGTTGTTGGCTTTGACCATCACCAGCAGGCCGCTTTTATAGTAGCCGTCGGAGAATTCGATCGCTTTTTTACGCTCTTCGGTAATGGTGATGCCTGCCAGCGCCAGGTCGATGTTTTTGGTTTGCAGCGCAGGGATAATGCCACTGAAGTCCATTGGCTTCAGTTCATAATCCAGTTTCAGCTCTTTAGCGATAGCAGCCCACAGGTCCACGTCGAAACCAACGTATTTATCGCCCTGTTTGAACTCGAAGGGAACGAACGCGGTGTCGGTTGCAACAACCAGTTTTTTGTCAGCTGCCTGAGAAGAAACGGCAAAGGCGAGAGCGAGTGCAGCAAGGGAAAATTTCAATACAGACTTCATAGTTTTTCCTTTTGTATCCGGGGAGCGAACCCCTGCGAGAATGAACGCAGTATGAAAAAATCATGCCAGGTTTACAACCTATTGTTTTGTAAAGGCGAAGCTTTACACGGTTGCACAATAAGTGTAGCAACATTGCTGTTATGCACCATTTTGAGTCACTGCTTTGGTGCAATTAAGCGAAGCGGCCTGTTTTGCTTCTATTTAGCGCGCAATCCGCACGTAAAACAATCTGTTGTTAACAATTTTGTGATGTGATTATTACGTAGCAATAACTTATGGCGGGAGGGAGGGGAAAAATATGCACCATGAAAGTGCAAGCCCCCTCGTATGAAAGCGAGGGGGTCATTGATAATGCTTATGGATTATTCAATGTTGGATTCGATGAACCACAGGAATTTGTCCAGATCGCGTGACGCCGCGGTGAAGATATCTGCGGTATCTTCGTCTTTTGCTTCGCTGATGGCTTTACGCACATCATTCGCCACAATGGCGTAACGGTCAGCCAGCTCTTTCAGGTGATCCTGTACGCTGTGAATATCCAGCGGGTAGCTTTTCAGCGCCGTTTTGCTGTTGATCACCTGCGTGGTACCGAGCGCTACACCGCCCAGCTGTACGGCGCGTTCCGCCATGGTGTCAAGGTGATCGACCAGCGCAGTACGGAAGCCATCCAGCATTTCATGAACGGCAATAAAGTTAGCACCGCGCATATTCCAGTGGGCCTGTTTCGTGATCAGCGACAGGTCAATGAACTGGATCACCTGGCGATTCAGCAACTCAACCGTCGCTTTTTTATCGCTATCCGATACATCGTTACGGGTATAAAGCAGATTAGACGCTTTCGTTTTTACTAGTTTAGCGGTACTCATAATCTCATATCCTCTTGATGTTTGTGTCCCAGGTAATTAACGAAACTAAGTATAGCACCAGATTAAGGTTTTCTGATTTGGCTGTGCCTATCGGTTCAATAGCAAAAGCTATATAACGGATGGATTTGTGAGGATTTAATGTTAACTGACTGAATTTTATGTGTAATAAGATTAATTGTCAGGTGGCGATTTCTCATAAACTCTAATTAATGAGAAATGTACGTAAAGGTAAGAAATAATGTCTGTTTAACCGTGCCGTTATTCAGCGTGAGGATTATCCCACGCTGAATAATAATTATTTAGCCGATATCCACTTCTTTGATTTTACCTTCCCGTCGCAGCGTGAGCGTTGATCCCATCGAGGCAATGACAATCGCCATCAGCGCCAGTACCTGCTGGAAGGTGAGCGTCTCACCGAGGAAAATCATGCCTGATATTGCCGCCAGCGCCGGTTCCATGCTCATGAGCGTTCCGAAGGTGCGGGTCGGCAAACGGGTCAGGGCAATCATCTCAAGCGAGTAGGGCAATGCTGTCGATAAAATAGCCACGGCGATACCCAGTGGTAATACCGACCAGTGCCACAGCAACTCACCGGACTGGAATGCGCCAAGGGGGACAAAAATCAGCGCGGCAATCAATGAACCCAGCGCCACGGTCGCCGGACCATGTTCTTCGCCTGCGCGCTGACCGGAAAGAATGTACACCGCCCAACAGGCACCCGCGCCCAGCGCCAATGCAGCGCCGGTTAAATCTACGTGGGAGACGTTGTCGCCCAGCGGCAATAGGTACCACAAGCCGAGCACCGCCAGCACCACCCAGATAAAGTCCACCGCGCGACGGGAAGAGAATAACGCCACCGCCAGCGGGCCGGTGAACTCCAGCGCAACGGCAACGCCTAACGGTACGGTCTGAATCGAGAGATAGAACATATAGTTCATGCCGCCCAACGACAGTCCATAAAACAACAGCGGCAGGCGCTGTTCCGGCGTGAAACGCAGTCGCCAGGGTTTGAAAATGATCGCCAGGATGAACGTGCCCAGCGCCAGTCGCAGCGCCGTTACACCCGGCGCGCCCACCAGAGGAAACAGCGATTTCGCCAGCGATGCGCCGCCCTGAATGGAGATCATCGCAATAAGAAGCACACTAACCGGTAGCCATACCGGCATGTTACGAGACAGCCCTGGCATCCTTTCTCCCGTCAATTTATGTCAACTGAAAGTAAAACAGTCAGTCTACTTGAATTACCCCCGGCCGGTTGAGCGTTTGTTGAAAAAGGTGGGCGGAATATCCGTAGAATAGAGGGCATCTGGTGGTTAATTAACCTGTCATTTTAGGAATTATCTGGATGAGCGTGCCGTTTGTAAGTCATCATAATGGTACGTTATGCGGGGAAACGGCTTTTTTTTGAAAGAGTTGGTCAAGGGCGGAAACGTTCTGTTACATGAAATGACGCTTTAGACATCGTTTCGCGCAAAGAGTTTCTTAACAATTTTTGATATATTAAAAACGTAGGACGTAGGATTTACTTGAAGCACATTTGAGGTGGTTATGAAAAAAATTGCATGTCTTTCAGCACTGGCCGCACTTCTGGCGGTATCCGCAGGTTCTGCAGTTGCAGCTACATCTACCGTAACCGGTGGTTATGCTCAGAGCGACGCGCAGGGCATCGCGAACAAAACTAACGGTTTCAACCTGAAATACCGTTACGAGCAAGACAACAGCCCGCTGGGTGTGATCGGTTCCTTTACGTACACTGAAAAAGATCGTACCGAAGACAGCGTCTACAACAAAGCTCAGTACTACGGCATCACTGCTGGTCCGGCTTACCGCATCAACGACTGGGCAAGCATCTACGGTGTTGTCGGTGTTGGCTACGGTAAATTCCAGCAGACTGAAGCAGTGGCTAAAACCTCTGACACCAGCGATTACGGTTTCTCTTACGGCGCTGGTCTGCAGTTCAACCCGATGGAAAACGTTGCTCTGGACTTCTCCTACGAGCAGAGCCGTATCCGTAGCGTTGACGTTGGCACCTGGATTGCCGGTGTTGGTTACCGCTTCTAATCGCTTCGGCGATATAAAAAATCCGCCCATCGGGCGGATTTTTTTTGTCTGCAGTAAACGTAAAAGCTTAACGGCGACTGCGCGTTTCGAAGATATCCGTGCCCAGATGGTTGTAGTCAACTTTCTGTAACTTAAAGTTGGTAATGTAAGCTGGGCTGGCTTTTTGCTCGGAAATAAAACGGTAAGAATTTTTAATCTGCTCGGTGGTGATCCCCGTCCACTGCGAGAAGAAACTCAAAAAGTCGTTCGCTGAACGACGCGCCTTAATCACCCGATGCGTTTTATCATCGCTGGACAGCACCATAAATGGCACCTGGAAGTTTTGCTGGAAATGGTCGTCATGCGCCAGATACTGCACCTCTTTGCCGCGCTCTTTGAATGCCAGTCCATGATCGGAGAAGTAGACCATAGAGAAGCTGTCGCCGGTATTCACCAGCTGTGAGTACAGCTTGCCGAGCAGATCATCGGTCTGGGTAATGGAGTAGAGATAGCAGGAGGTCTCTTTCGATTGCACAAACTCGTTGTATTTCCCGCCCGTGCGGTCGCAGGCTTGCGGATGCGAACCCATCAAATGCAGCACAATCAGTTGCGGTTGTTTGCGGGCAGTTGAAAAGACCTGCGCGGTCATTTTCAGCAGATCTTCATCGCGGGCGTTTTTGTTCGCTTCAAAATCACCATTTTTCAGGAATTGCACCTCATCGGCGCGTTTCGCGATGCTGGCAATGGCGGTGTCATATTCGCCAATCTGGCCCTGATTCGAGAACCACCAGGTCTGGAAACCGGCGCGGTTCGCCAGCGTGACAAAGTTATCCTGATACTGTGGCTCACCATTTACCACGCGGTTTAACGTCAGACCGAGGGATTTTTGCGTTGAACCGCTGGCGGAGATGTAATCCGTGAACAAGTTACCATTTACCTGACTGGAGAAAGGGGTGTTGTTCCAGTGACCGCCAAAAGAACCCATGGCGTCACGGCGCACGCTTTCGCCAATCACGACAACATAGGTATGGTATTTCGGTTTTACCGCCAGCACATTCCAGGTGTCTTTCATGCGCGAGAGTTGTGCCATGTTCTCCTGCTCTTTCACCACTTCGTAGTTGTTCACCGCCACATCGCGCACAAAGCGCAGCACCGGAACGCCGGTATCGTATAAGCGAAACTCGAAGCCATGAAAGTGGTTTTGCACCGGGCCGATAAAGTAGGAACCAACACAAAAAATCACGCCCATCGTGTCCCATTTCAGCCACGGCGTTGACGGTATGGTCACCCGGCGGCGCAACGATACGATACCGAGCGCGAAAATAAACACGCCAATCGCGTAGTGATACCACGGAAAGATAGTCAGAATTTCCGTCGACTCTTCCATATTGGTCGAGTGCAGCGCCAGCAGGGTATTAAAGTTTGGCGCGCCATACGCCCGGCCAAACGGGAAATAGCAGGCGGCAACCAGCGAGGTTATAACGATAAATATTTTTTGCGCGCGGGGTGCATGACGCCACAGCACCAGCAAGGCGCAGGTAAAGACGATGGCGTACAGTACGCTAAATTCGTAACCAAGAGCAGAATTGATCACCATTGACTGGAGAAAGTAGAAACCCGTCCACGGGTTAATCGTATGGCTGCGGAAAGCAACGGATTCTTTAAGAATTAGGCTCATTGATGACTATCGCGAAAACGCCATGTGCTCACCCTGGCGTAAGGGTCAAAACCTGCCGGACAGTGCGTGTGAAGAGGGGAGGGGGTCCGCATCTGCGAGCCGCAATTTGTGCAGGGCAGCGCAAAGATAAAGCGAGGCACTAAGAAGGTCAACACCCGCTAAGCGGTTGTTTTGAGAGAATGATTGCAAATCCAACAAAAACAGGCGGATTTTTAGATGAATTAGCCAGTATGACGGGGAATTGTGACAGAAAAATGAAGCGGCGTACCGCGACGCCGCATTAGTGTGAAGGGTTATCGTGGTTTTGCTGCGGTTTGCCGTTAATCATATCGCACAGCATATTCAGCAGCATTAAACGCACTTTAAAGGGAGAGTGACTAAACACGCGCATACACCTCTTGAACTCATTCATCTTCTCCTCCTTACGTTTGCCCCCTTTCCATCCGTGAAAGGTGAGTACATTACATACAGATATAGCACAGGCTATGTTGTATAGCTATGGCTATCACGTTAATTTTTTGTGCTGGTTCACGGATGGTTTACAATGGCGCTTCTCTTATATGATGCTGCACAGGCGTCACACTGTCAGAGGAAGCACAATGAACCGTCGCGCAGGTAAGCAAACAATAAAAAAAGTGACGCTGGTAAATGTTGAAGAGCATGTTGAAGGCTTTCGTCAGGTGCGCGAAGCGCATCGTCGTGAGTTGATTGACGACTATGTCGAACTGATTTCTGATTTGATTCGCGAAGTGGGCGAAGCCCGCCAGGTGGATATGGCGGCGCGTCTTGGCGTCTCGCAGCCCACCGTTGCCAAGATGCTGAAAAGGCTGGCGACGGTGGGTCTGATTGAGCAGATCCCCTGGCGTGGCGTGTTCCTCACACCTGAAGGGGAAAAGCTGGCGCAGGAGAGCCGTGAACGCCACCAAATCGTTGAGAGCTTTTTACTGGTGCTCGGGGTCAGCCCGGAAATCGCTCGCCGCGATGCCGAAGGCATGGAACACCACGTCAGCCAGGAAACACTCGACTGTTTCCGCCGCTTTACGCTGCAACATGAGCAATCTCCTGAATGAGCATGCCGTTTTTCCGCGCTCTGGCGCACGACCGCTTTTTACACCTCTTACTGCTTATCGGCATTGCGCTCTGTTTTGCCGTTCCCTTTGCGCCAAAAACCTGGCCGGGTGCCATCGACTGGCACACGATTATCACCCTTAGCGGCTTAATGTTGCTGACCAAAGGGGTGGAGCTGAGCGGTTATTTTGATGTGATTGGGCGGCGAATGGTGCGCCGTTTTCATACGGAACGGCGACTGGCCATGTTTATGGTGCTGGCGGCCGCGCTGCTTTCCACCTTTCTGACCAATGACGTCGCGCTGTTTATCGTCGTACCGCTGACCATTACGCTAAAAAAGCTGTGTGAGATCCCGGTCAACAGGCTGATCATTTTTGAAGCGCTGGCGGTTAACGCCGGATCGTTGTTAACCCCGATTGGCAATCCGCAAAATATTCTTATCTGGGGCCGTTCCGGACTCTCTTTCCCGGCGTTTATCTGGCAGATGACGCCATTGGCGCTGGCGATGATGGTGACCCTGCTGGCGCTGTGCTGGTTCTGTTTTTCCGCAAAAGCGCTGAACTACCATAGCGGCAGCAAAACGGCGGACTGGCAGCCAACGCTGGTATGGAGCTGCCTCGGTTTTTATCTCATCTTTATTACCGCACTGGAGCTGAAGCAGGAGCTGTGGGGGCTGGTGCTGGTAGCGGCAGGGTTCTTGCTGCTGGCGCGCCGGGTCGTGCTGAGCGTGGACTGGACGCTGTTGCTGGTGTTTATCGCCATGTTTATTGATGTGCATTTGTTGATCCAGCTCCCCGCGCTGCACAGTGTGCTCACCAGCGCCAGTCAGCTTTCGCCCCCGGGCCTGTGGCTGACGGCGATTGGGCTGTCGCAATTTATCAGTAACGTACCGGCCACCATTTTGCTGCTCAACTATGTGCCGCCAGACACCTTACTGGCCTGGGCGGTGAACGTGGGTGGTTTCGGTTTACTGCCCGGATCGCTGGCCAATCTGATTGCTTTGCGGATGGCAAATGACCGCCGTATCTGGTGGCGCTTCCATCTTTATTCCCTTCCTATGCTGCTGTGGGCCGCACTGGTCGGCTATGGATTATTCTTATTCAGATAGTGCTGATTTGTCAGTTTATCCTGGCAAATGTATAGCAACCGCCTAACTTTAGGTAACGGCGCACCCCTGGCGCCGTTACCTGACAGGACTGTTGCGATACTATGGCAGAAAACACAACGCATCCTGACGCCGTTCAGGACAATGACAAAGACGATAACAACGCACGTAAACGCCCCGGAAAGAAGCCCTTGATCATTCTCGCCATCGTGGTTGGCGTCATGGTGATCGTTGCGCTGGTATGTTGGTTGTTAACCCGCAATGAAGAGACGACCGATGACGCCTTTACCGATGGCGATGCGGTAACCGTTGCGCCGAAAGTCGCGGGTTATGTTACCGAACTGCGAGTGAAAGATAACCAGCGGGTGAAAAAGGGCGACTTGCTGGTGGTCATCGATCCTCGTGATGCAAAAGCCCAGCGCGATCAGGCGCAGGCACAACTGGGGCTGGCAACGGCGCAGCTACATCAATCACAGGCGCAACTGGCGCTGTCAAAAGTGCAGTACCCGGCGCAGCGTGATGAAGCCCGCGCCCAGGTGCTGAAAGCTAAAGCTGACCTGGCGAACGCCGAAGCGGCATACCGTCGCCAGCGTGGCGTCGATCCCCGGGCAACCACGCAACAGAACATCGATAGCGCCAACGCCCAGTTACGCAGCGCTCAGGCGCAACTCGCCAGCGCTCAGGCACAACTGGAAGTGGCGGATCAGGTGCAGTTGCAGATCCGCCAGCAGGAAACCAATGTCGAAGCCCGCCAGCAGCAGGTTGAACAGGCCAAAGCGCAGTTAGAAACCGCCACGCTTAATCTGTCGTGGACGGAAGTGCGCGCGCCGTTCGACGGCTTTATCACCAAACGCAATGTGCAAAACGGTACGCTGGTGCAGGCAGGCACCGCACTGTTTTCGCTGGTTTCACCAGACGTGTGGGTGGTGGCAAATTTTAAAGAGTCGCAACTGGCGCGTATGCGTCCGGGCAACAAAGTGAGCGTCAAAGTGGATGCCTGGCCGGATATGGAACTGGAAGGGCATATCGACAGCATCCAACAGGGCAGTGGGTCGAAATTCGCTGCGTTCCCGTCGGAAAATGCTACCGGTAATTTTGTCAAAATCGTGCAGCGCGTACCGGTGAAAATCGTCATTGATAAAGGGCTGGATGCGAATAAACCGCTGCCGCTGGGCCTTTCCGTCGAACCGAAGGTGACGCTGGAATGACCGATCACAGCCACGATAACTGGCGACCGGCCAGCAATCCGTGGGCGGTGGCGTGGGTGGTCACCCTTGCGGTGTTTATGGAGATCCTCGACACCACCATCGTCAACGTGGCGCTGCCGCATGTTGCCGGGTCGCTCTCTGCCAGCTATGACGAATCAACCTGGGTGCTCACCAGTTATCTGGTGGCGAACGGTATCGTGTTGCCGATTTCGGCTTTTCTGAGCCGCGTGTTTGGTCGCAAGCAGTTCTTTCTGATCTGTATTGTGATGTTTACCCTCTGCTCGTTTCTGTGCGGGATCGCCACGGAATTGTGGCAGATCATCCTGTTTCGCATTCTGCAGGGTTTTTTCGGCGGTGGGCTGCAACCGACGCAGCAATCGGTCTTGCTGGATTATTTTAAACCGGAGGATCGCGGTAAAGCTTTCGGCCTCTCGTCTATCGCCATTATTGTCGCTCCGGTGATGGGGCCAACGTTGGGCGGCTGGATCACTGACAATTACTCCTGGCGCTGGGTGTTTTTTATCAATATTCCGGTCGGCATTGTGACCGTGCTGGCGATTTATCAGTTACTGGAAGATCCGCCGTGGGAACGAAAATCGAAGCAGAAACTGACCATCGACTGGCCGGGCATTGGGCTTATTGCCCTTGGGCTGGGCTGTTTGCAAGTGATGCTCGATCGCGGTGAAGATGAAGACTGGTTCAATTCCGACTTTACCCGCATCTTTGCCGTGCTGACGGTGGTCGGTATTGTCGGGGCCATTTACTGGTTGCTGTATGCCAAAAAACCGGTGGTGGATTTGCGCACGATGGCGGATAAAAACTTCGCGATCTCCAGCCTGCTGATGGCGGGTATGGCGATGATCCTCTATGGCAGTTCGGTGGTGATCCCGCAACTGGCTCAGCAGGATCTCGGCTATACCGCGACATGGTCCGGGCTGGTGCTTTCGCCTGGCGCGGTGTTGATTGTGTTGACCATTCCGCTGGTACTGAAGCTGATGCCAGTGGTGCAAACGCGCTGGATCATTGCTTTTGGTTTCTTTTGCCTGGCGGCTTCGTTCTGGTGGTCGCGCACCTTAACGCCGGATATCGACTTCGAAACGCTGATGCTGTTTCGCAGCGCGCAGTCTATTGGTCTGGGATTTTTGTTCGTGCCGCTCACCACCATTGCGTTTATTACTATCCCGCGCCAGCTCAATGCCGATGCCGCCGCGCTGTTCACCATGTTCCGCAATGTCGCGGGTTCGGTAGGCATTTCGCTGTCGACGGCGGCGATTACCGAACGCGCGCAGGCGCACAGCGCGCATTTAGCGGAGCATACCTCGCCGTTTAGCGAACCCTTCCAGCAGGCATTGCGTGCGTCGGCGCAGGCTATTCACAATTTCACTGCCCTGGCGGGGGATCCCCTCTCCACGGCCAGCGGGCAGATATACAAAGCCATGATCGCCCAGGCGCGGTTTCTGGCCTATATCGATGTCTTCACGCTGCTGAGTGTGGTGGCGCTGTTACTGATCCCCTTTTGTTTATTGCTGTCGCCGATCAAAAGCGAAGGCAGCGCAGGAGCACATTAACTATGCCGGGACGTCTTTTCGTACTCTTTCTCTCTGTCTGGCTTACAGGTTGTGCTGTAGGGCCGGATTACCAGGCCGCGAGGCCACAAACCCCGGCACGTTGGCACGATCCGGGGGATACGTCGGTCGGCTCGCAATCCTCTACGCAGGCGATCAATCCCCGTTGGTGGACCACGTTCCGCTCGCCGCAACTGAATAGCCTGATTGAACGGGCTATCGCCGGGAATTTGTCGCTCCAGCAGACGGTACTGCGTATTGCGGGCGCACGGGAGCAAACAAATCAGGCGGGCGGCGCGTTTCTGCCCTCGGTCAACGGTACGCTGAAAGCCACCCGTCAGCAGTTAGGCATTGAAGGGGAGCTGAAATCCCATGATGTGGAAGGGCAATTGCAGGATGCGGACCCGGCCATTGCCAGCGCGTTGGGTGCATTAACGCAGCCGGTGAATCTGTATCAGGGCAGTTTTGATGCGCAGTGGGAACTGGATCTGTGGGGCAAAGTGCGCCGCCAGGTGGAAAGCGCGCAGGCGCAGCAGCAACAAGCAATTGAACAACGTAATGATGCGCTGGTTTCGCTGGAGGCGGAAGTGGCGCGCACATGGCTGCAACTGCGCGGCGCACAACGCATTATTGCCACGCTGCAAACCCAGATCGACAGCGCGCAGCAAACGTTCGAGCTGACCGATAACCGGCAGAAAGGCGGCTTGTCACCGCAACTGGATGTGGAAAACGCCCGCGCCCAGGTGGGCAACCTTGAAGCGCAGCTTCCGCAATACCAGGCGCAGGAACGTCAGGCGATGAATGCGCTGGCGATCCTGCTTGGTAAACCGCCTGGTGCGCTGGATAGCGAATTGCGTAACCCGCAGCCCTTACCGGCGTTGCCGGACAGTGTGCCGACCGGTATTCCGTCCACGCTGGCGCGACGTCGCCCGGATGTGCGGGAAGCGGAAGCCAGCCTGCACGCTGCAACGGCGCAGATTGGCGTGTCGGTTGCGCAGCTATTCCCCAGCCTGAGTCTGAGCGGCCAGTTTGGCCTGCGTAATAGCGAAACCAACTGGCTGACCGACTGGAGCAGTCACTTCTACAGTTTTGGCCCGCAGGTATCGATCCCTATTTTCCAGGGCGGTCGTCTGGTCTCCAGCGTCAAACTGGCCCGGGCGCAGCAGGGCGCGGCGGTGCTGAATTATCGTCAAACGGTGCTGACAGCGTTGGGCGATGTGGAAAACGCGCTGGTTAGCTATCGCACCGATCAGCAGCGTGAGGCCGGGCTGGATAAAACCATCAGCGCGTTGCAAAACGCGTTCTCACTGGCCAGCGACAGCTATCGGCAGGGGCTCGCCAGCTTTATTGATGTGCTGGACGCTCAGCGCCAACTGGCGCAGGCCAGCCAACAGCGCGAACAGGCGCGGGTGCAAAGCAGCCTTGATCTGGTGGCGCTCTACAAAGCATTAGGCGGCGGCTGGGAACCTTATCAAAACGTGCAACTCCCTGATTATCCAGTGTTTGGCGACGCACCTCGCGGATAATCAGAGAATTGGGCAAGAAACAGGCAGGATCCTCACATTCGCCGCCACCGGGGATTGCGTATAACTGTCTGCGTCAACTAACAGATGAGGAGACGCCAACATGCGCTACAAAAAACTGGGCAATACCGGACTGTTTGTTTCTGAATTATGCCTCGGCACCATGACCTTTGGCGGTGAAGAGGGCATGTGGGGCCAAATCGGCCAGTTGCAGCAAGCGGAAGTCGACAGGCTGTTGGGCCGTGCGCTGGATGCCGGGATTAACTTTATTGATACCGCTAACGTGTACTCCAATGGGCGCTCGGAAGAGATCACCGGGCAGGCGCTGAAGAACCTGAAAGTGCCGCGTGAAAATGTCATTGTCGCTACCAAAGTGTTCGGTGAAACGGGCACAGCCGGGGTGAACTCGCGCGGCAGCTCCCGTTATCACATTATTCATAGCGTGAAAGAGAGCCTGCGCCGTATGCAACTGGATCATATCGATCTCTATCAGTTGCACGGTTTCGACCCTGCCACGCCGATGGAGGAAACGCTCGCCGCGCTGGACAATCTGGTGCAGCACGGGTATGTGCGTTACATCGGTGTGTCGAACTGGGCGGCATGGCAAATCACCAAAGCGCTGGGCATTTCAGCGCGGCTGGGGCTGGCGCGTTTTGCCTCGCTACAGGCCTATTACACCATTGCCGGGCGCGATCTGGAGCGCGAACTGGTGCCAATGATGCAAAGCGAAGGCGTGGGGCTGATGGTCTGGAGCCCACTGGCGGGTGGTTTGCTGAGTGGCAAATACAGTCGTGATGGCCAGGGCGAAGCGGGGAGTCGTCGCCTTACGTTTGACTTCCCGCCGGTGAATAAAGACCGGGTTTTCGATTGTGTGGATGTGATGCGCGCCATCGCCGACAGCAAAGGGGTATCGGTGGCGCAAATCGCACTCGCCTGGTTGCTGCACCAGCCAGTGGTGAGCAGTGTGATCATTGGCGCGAAACGTGACGCGCAACTGGATGACAACATTGCCGCTACCGCTGTTCGCCTGAGCGACGACGAATTGCAACAGCTGGATGCCGTGAGCGCACTGCCACGCGAATACCCCGGCTGGATGCTGGAGCGTCAGGGTGAATACCGCCGTAATCAATTGAAACAACAGTAAGTTATCCCTTCTACAGTTGCCCGGTGGCACTTCGCTCACCGGGCCTGCTTATCCTGCCACCCGATACGACCATGCCGCCATAACGCAAATTCTTTCGAAAACCGTCACAAAACTGCACTCTCTTTTTTGCCTGCTTTTTCGCCATCGCCTATATGACTAGTCATATAAGCAAAATGACTAGTCATGGAGAAAAACGATGAGCAAAACGTTACCGACCGGTTTTTTATGGGGAAACTCCGTCTCCAGCATGCAGACTGAAGGCGCATGGAATGAGGGCGGAAAAGGGATGTCGGTCTACGATATTCGCGAAGCCAGTGAATTTGCCTCCGACTGGAAAGTCGCCACCGATTCTTACCACCGTTATCGCGAAGATTTCGATCTGATGCAGGATCTCGGTATGAATTGCTACCGTTTTCAGATTTCCTGGAGTCGTGTCTGCCCGCAGGGCGATGGCGTTTTTAATGAAGAGGGCATCGCTTTTTATGACCGCTTTATCGACGATCTGTTGGCGCGCGGCATTGAGCCGATGGTTTGCCTCTATCACTTTGATATGCCGCTGGAGCTGGCGCAGCAGTACAACGGTTTTGTCGACCGGCGTGTGCTGGATGCTTTTGTTCGTTATGGCAAAAAGATGATTGACTGCTTCGGCAGCCGGGTGAAGTACTGGCTGACCTTTAATGAGCAGAATATTTACCACATGCCGGGCGCGTTTCAGGTTGGCGGCTATCTCAGGGGGGAGAAAACTCTGCGCGAGCTGTACCAGATCCAACACCATGTGATGATGTCGCATGTGCTGCTGACCCACTATCTGCACGACACGCAGCCCGGTAAGCTGATGGGCGGTATGCTGGCGCACCAGTTAGTCTATCCGGCGACCTGCAAACCCCGCGATGTGTTCTGTGCCACGCAATATGACGAGTTTATAAACCAAAATTTGTTACGGGTTTATGCCGGCCAGGGTTACAGCCCGGCCGTGCTGGCGGTGGTGGATCGCGAAGGTTTTCGCGATATCTATCGCGACGAAGACCTGGCGCACATCGCGCGGGTGAAAAACGATTTTATGGCCTTTAGCTATTACGCCAGCAAAACGCTGGACAGCGACGCCATTGCGCCGGGTACGCCAGTGAACGACTACCTGCAGCAGGGCGATAAAGCCAACCCGCATCTGGCGGCCACGGAGTGGGGCTGGCAAATCGATCCGCTGGGCTTCCGCGCCATTATCACCCGCTATTACAACGACTGGCGGCTGCCGGTATTTCCCATTGAAAACGGTATCGGCGTGATTGAAGAGTGGGATGGCGTAAACCCGATTAATGACGACTACCGTATTGCCTACCACCGCGATCATCTGCAAGCGATGCAGGACGCCATCTTTGAAGACGGCGCTCAGGTCATTGGTTATCTCGGTTGGGGGCTGATCGACATTCTCAGTTCGCAGGGCGATATGCGTAAGCGCTACGGCGTGGTGTATGTGAACCGGGAAAATCACGATCTGAAAGATATGCAACGCGTACCGAAAAAGAGCTACCACTGGCTGCAACAGGTGATCCGCAGCAACGGCCGCGATATGTAAACGTGACGGATTGAGGGAGGCATCGCGATGTCTGATACGAAAATCACGCCCAACATGCAGTCGTTTGTCGATAAGTTTGTCGATTTCTCCGCCCGCCTGGCAAATCAGGTGCACTTGCGTTCCCTGCGCGACGCTTTTGCTGCCGTGATGCCCATTTTTATCCTCGCCGGGCTGGCGGTGCTGATCAATAACGTGATCTTTCCCTGGGTGTTCGAGGGGGAAACGCTGGCGCGCTTTAAGGTGTGGGGCGAAGCGGTGATCAATGGCACGCTGAATATCGCGGCGTTATTGATTGCACCGATGACGGCCTGGTCACTGGCGCGCAATAAGAACTTTGATAACCCGGTCTCCGCCGTGGTCATTGCTCTGTGCAGCTTTATCATGATGATGCCAATGCACCTCGACGTGGTACCCGTGGGCGGTAAAGCCAGCGTAACTGTCAGCCAGATGCTCTCTTTCACCAATATTGGTTCCACCGGAATTTTCGCCGGGGTGATTATCGGTCTGCTGTCAACGGAGTTGTTTATCCGCGTGGCCAGTGTGAAGAAATTCACTATTTCTCTGGGGGATAATGTGCCGTCGGCGGTGGGGAAATCCTTCTCGGCGCTAATTCCGACCATCATTACGTTATCGGTATTTGCCATTGTGGCGGCGCTGCTGGCCAACCTGCTGAACACGGATTTGATCCACCTGATCACCACACTGATTCAGCAACCGTTACGGCAAATCAACACCAGCCTGCCGGGGACGCTGTTCATCTACAGTTTTGGCAACTTCCTGTTTACGCTGGGGATCCACCAGACGGTGGTCAATGGGGTGATCCTCGAACCGTTTTTATTGATCAACACCAATGAGAACATGCTGGCCTTTGCCAACGGGCAACCTATCCCGCACATCATCAACAGTATTTTCGTGCCGACATTCGGCATGATTGGCGGTACCGGCAGTACGATTTCGCTGCTGCTGGCGATCTTTATTTTCGCCCGACAGAAATCGTCGAAGCAGGTGGCGCGGCTCGCTATTTCTCCCGGTCTGTTCAATATTAATGAACCGGTAATCTTCGGTTTACCGATTGTGTTCAACCTGCCGTTGATGATCCCCTTTGTGCTACTTCCGGCGATAGGCATCTGGTTTGCCTGGCTCTGCACCACGCTCGGCTGGATGTCGCGCTGCGTGGTGATGATCCCCTGGACAACGCCGCCGGTGCTGAGTGCCTGGCTGGCAACGGCAGGGGACTGGCGGGCGGTGGTGGTGCAGTTGCTGATCATCATCTTTGGTGTATTCTTCTACCTGCCTTTCCTCAAAATCTCTGAGCGAGTGGCCTTAAGAAACAACGGGATAGACTAAAAACAGCAGGAAGGGATATGGCGGCAAAATACATCACTATTGCGCGGGAAATGAAGCGCCGCATTCTCAGCCAGCAGTACTCCGCCAGTGCGCCGTTGCCGGATCAGTTTGCACTGGCGGCCGAGTTTGCCACCAGCCGGATGACTATTCAGCAGGCGATGCGGCAGCTCATTGTGGAGGGGCTGGTCTACAGCCGCCAGGGGCAGGGCACCTTTATCCGCAAGAATTTCCTGCAACTGTCACGCTGGGACCTGCCGGGCAGTGATTACTTTGGGGCGACCAAAACCTGGGAAAACGTCGGTGAAGTCACCAGTAAAATTATCCGCTTTGAATTACGTTTCCCGACGGAAAAAGAGCAGGCCTCTTTGCTGGTAGGGCCGGACGACCCGGTCTATGACTTTAATCGCTTGCGTTTATTGGAAGGTGAGCCCGTGTCGCTGGAATTTACCCTGATGCCGGTCAATCTGGTACCGGGACTCAATCGCGGGCACCTGGAAAGCTCGGTGTTTCGTTACGTGCAGGAAGAGCTGGCGCTGAAGATCATGGGCTCATATCGCATTGTGCGGGCCTTGAAGCCCGGCACGGAAGATAAGCAGTACCTTAACTGCGAAGACACCGATCCGGTTCTGGAGGTGGAGCAGGTGATCTATCTGGAAGATGGCACGCCGCTGGAGTACGCCCACTGCCATTATCGTTACGATCACGGCGGGGTCATTGTGGTCAATAACGGATAAAAAAAAGCGGAGAATCATCTCCGCTTTTTCTGCCGGTGTCAGCTGAGCCTTATTCTCCAGGCCGGATACGCGTCGCGTCACCCGGCCTGGCAGGCCAGCAAACCGGGATTAGTTCAAACGAACCGGCATACCGGAACGGTTCTGCACCGCCTGGTCAACCACGTTCTGATCAACATCAGACTGACCGGTAACAGTTTGTACCGCTTTGGTCAGCGCAATCGGCACGATCTCGCCTCCAGTGAACTGGGCGTCGGTGGTGGAGAGCGGGTTGTGTACTTCGATGTAGCGGCTGCCATCCGGTTCGGTAGTGGCTTTTACCGGCTCATCAATAAACTGTACGCGCGTACCGACCGGCACGTTTTCGAACAGGAATTTAATGTCGTCGTTACGCAGACGCACACAGCCGTGGCTTACGCGCAGACCGATACCAAAGTTGGCGTTGGTGCCGTGGATCGCGTACAGGCGGCCAATATAGAGCGCGTACAGACCCATCGGGTTATCCGGACCGGCCGGGACAACAGGCGGCAGCGGTTGACCCATTGCTGCGTATTCCGCGTGCATTTTTGCGGTCGGCGTCCAGGTTGGGCCGTTCTTCTTACGCTCAACTTTGGTGGTCCAGGCAATCGGGGTATCTTTGCCCAACTGACCGATACCGATTGGCAGCACGATCACCGTGTGAGTGCCTTGCGGATAGTAGTAGAGACGCATTTCCGCGCTGTTGATGACAATCCCTTCGTGAACCGTGTCCGGCAGAATCAACTGCTGCGGAACGTTCATGACGGTGCCACCTTTCGGCAGGTAAGCATCAATGCCCGGGTTGGCTTCCAGCATGTTGGACAGACCCATCTGGTATTCCGCCGCAAAATATTCCAGAGGCTGTGTATTGCCCTCCGGGATAGTCACGATCTGGTTCTGGCCAATCAGACGGCTGCCATCAGTCGGCAGCGGATAAGTAACAGCAGACGCGCTTTTGCAAAATCCCACGACGGCAAAGGCCGCCGCGAAAAGGGTTGTTAATTTCATGTTCATGTTGTGCGAGATTTTTGCCACACAGGCCATTGGGTTGAGAATGCAGGAAGCGCATTATATGTGCATTCCACCGTCCAGGGAATTCAGATGTGTACGAAATCACACTTTTTTCCCTTTGGTTGCAGTTTAGCGGACTGACAGCGAACAGGAATCTCATTCGGATTTGTGGCATAATAGGGTGTTTGTCACATATTTCAGGATACTTCCGTGTTAGTCACCAGCAACGTCACCATGCAGTTCGGCAGCAAGCCGCTGTTTGAAAATATTTCCGTCAAATTTGGCGGCGGCAACCGTTACGGCCTGATCGGCGCCAACGGGAGCGGTAAATCCACCTTTATGAAAATCCTCGGCGGCGACTTAGAGCCGACGTTGGGTAACGTCTCTATCGATCCTAACGAGCGCATTGGTAAGCTGCGTCAGGACCAGTTTGCCTTTGAAGCGTTCAGCGTGCTTGACACGGTCATCATGGGCCACGCTGAACTGTGGGCGGTGAAGCAGGAACGCGACCGTATTTACGGCCTCGCGGAAATGAGCGAAGAGGATGGTTACAAAGTCGCCGATCTCGAAGTGCAGTATGGCGAAATGGACGGTTACTCCGCCGAAGCGCGCGCGGGCGAACTGCTGTTGGGCGTTGGCATCCCGGTTGAACAGCATTACGGCCCGATGAGCGAAGTCGCTCCCGGCTGGAAACTGCGTGTTCTGCTGGCGCAGGCGCTGTTCGCCAACCCGGACATTCTGCTGCTCGATGAACCGACCAACAACCTGGATATCGACACCATCCGTTGGCTGGAGCAAGTGCTGAACGAGCGTGACAGCACCATGATCATCATTTCGCACGACCGTCACTTCCTCAACATGGTGTGCACGCATATGGCGGATCTCGACTACGGTGAGCTGCGCGTCTATCCGGGCAACTACGACGAGTACATGACCGCAGCGACCCAGGCGCGTGAACGTCTGCTGGCGGATAACGCCAAGAAAAAGGCACAGATTGCTGACCTGCAATCTTTCGTCAGCCGCTTTAGCGCTAACGCCTCTAAATCGCGTCAGGCCACCTCTCGCGCTCGCCAGATTGATAAGATCAAACTGGAAGAAGTGAAAGCGTCCAGCCGCCAGAACCCGTTCATCCGCTTCGAGCAGGACAAGAAACTGTTCCGTAATGCGCTGGAAGTAGAAGCGTTGACCAAAGGCTTTGATGAAGGTCCGCTGTTTAAAAACTTCAATCTGCTGCTGGAAGTGGGCGAGAAGATTGCCATTCTGGGGGCGAACGGCGTGGGTAAAACCACCCTGCTGAAAACGCTGGTGGGCGAACTGCCAGCCGACAACGGCACGGTGAAATGGTCCGAAAATGCGCAGATTGGCTACTACGCGCAGGATCACGCGGAAGATTTCGATAACGATCTGAGCGTGTTTGACTGGATGAGCCAGTGGAAACAGGAAGGTGATGACGAGCAAGCGGTGCGCAGCATCCTCGGTCGTTTGCTGTTCAGCCAGGACGATATCAAAAAACCGGCGAAGGTGCTTTCCGGGGGCGAGAAAGGTCGCATGCTGTTCGGTAAGCTGATGATGCAAAAACCGAATATCCTGGTGATGGATGAACCGACCAACCACCTGGATATGGAATCCATCGAGTCGCTGAACATGGCGCTGGAGATGTATCAGGGCACGCTGATCTTTGTTTCTCACGACCGCGAGTTCGTGAGTTCACTGGCAACGCGTGTGATTGAGATTACGCCGCAGCGCGTGGTGGATTTCTCCGGGAATTATGAAGATTACCTGCGCAGTCAGGGTATTGAGTAATTTTTTACCCTCACCCCGCCCTCTCCCTGAAAGGGAGAGGGAGATATAACCCCGCTTCCCTGTGATGTAGGTGCCCGTGTTTTACCCTCTCCCCTATGGGGAGAGGGAGATATAACCCCGCTTCCCTGTGATGTTGGTGCCCGTGTTTTACCCTCTCCCCTATGGGGAGAGGGAGATATAACCCCGCTTCCCTGTGATGTTGGTGCCCGTGTTTTACCCTCTCCCCTATGGGGAGGGGGAGATGTAAACCCGCTTCCCCTGTGATGTTGGCACCTGTTTTTTTACCCTCTCCCCTGTGATGTTGGCACCTGTTTTTTACCCTCTCCCCTATGGGGAGAGGGCAGGGTGAGGGGACATTACGCCAGTATCCACTCGTTTGCCGCCACGCCATTGACACGCAACGTGCGCTTATCACCGGCAGGCAGCGTCACTTTCAGGGCTTTCCAGGCCGGGCGGTAGTCGCCGCGCGTGCGTATCTGCAGATCAACCTCGCTGCCGGTGCAGACCATTTCCCACTCCAGCCACAGTGCATTGCCGTCTTTATAACCCCAGGATTCACCGTCATCTTCAAACAGCAGACCGGCGGAGCGCCCCGTGCCTTTGACCGGGAACAGTTGCAGTTCGCGGGTCGTGTCCGCTTTCGCATCCACGTGGGTAATGCGCTCGCTCAGCGGCAAACCGGCACCGGCGCGCACCAGCAGTGGCAGGGTTTCCAGCGGTGCATCCAGAGTTATCCACTGCCCTGGCGCATACCAGGTTCCGCTGTAGAAATCATACCAACCGGTGTCATTGGCCGGCAGCCAGACGCGGCGTTCACGCTGGCCCGGCTCCACCACGCTCGCAACCAGAAGGTCACGACCCAGCAGGAAGTCATCGCACTCCTCAAAGGTTTGCGCGTCATGCTCGTGATCGAGGAACGTGGGGCGCAACATCGGTTCATCATCGGCGTGCGCTTGCCACAACAACGTATACAGGTACGGCAGCAGGCGGTAGCGTAATTCAATCGCACTGCGGATGGCCGGGGTGATGGCCGGGTACATCCACGGCTCGTTCACCGTCTGATCGTCATTCCAGGAGTGAATGGTAAAACGCGGATGCATCACGCCGTTTTGCACCCAGCGCACAAACAGTTCTGCGTCCGGTTTATCGCCGGAGAAACCGCCCACATCATGGCCCACGTTATACAGGCCGGACAGGCTCATCCCCACGCCCATACGGGTGTTATAGCGCAGCGTATCCCAGTTGGTGCGGTTGTCGCCGCTCCATGTTTGCACATAACGTTGCATCCCGGCGCAGCCGGAGCGCGAGATCAGATACGGGCGTTTTTGCGGTGCGAAACGCTGCTGGGCTTCCATCGACGCTCGCATCATCAGCAGTGGCATCACCGGGCGAATATGTTTGATGGCGATCTCGCGGCCAAATCCCTGGCAACGCGCTTCGCCGTCCCACACCTCAAACTCGTTATTGTCGTTCCAGGTGGAGTCGATACCCATTTCCAGCAACTGTGTGGTCACGCCTTCCTGCCACCAGGCTACGGTCTGCGGGTTGGTGAAATCGAGATGGGAACCTTCATCATCCCAGAAGCTTGAGCGTTCCGGCGCATCGGTTTCGGAGTCGCGAATAAACAACCCTTTTTCCGCCACTTCGTTGTAGCGAGGGTGATCCTGCAACAGGCAAGGTTTGATATTCGCCGCCAGTTTCAGCCCGGCATCGTGGAATGCCCGGGTCATCACTTTCGGTTGCGGCACCTTGTCATAGTTCCAGTTAAAGACATAACGCTTGCCGTTGATCGAGGTATAACCGGAAGAGAGCTGGAACGAATCGCACGGAATGGCGTGTTCTTCGCACAGGCGAATAAAGTTCATCAGCTGGTTTTGCGCATCCGGCGCATCGGTGTAATGCATGGTTGAACCGCTGTAGCCCAGGCTCCACTTTGGCCCGAACAGCGTTTTCCCGGTCAGACGTACAAAGGCTTTGGTGACATCCAGCGCGCGCGCGCCGGTAAACAGGTAGTAATCGATATCGCCCGCTTCTGCCTGCCAGCGGCGGTAGGCGGTGTGGTAGTTATCGATCTCATTGCCCAGATCCAGCCAGCAACTGCTGAGGTTGTCATAAAACAGGCCGTAGCTGATATCGTCGCGGCGGGTCAGGGTAAACGGAATATGTTTGTACAGCGGATCGGTACTGACCGCGTTATAGCCCATGGCATCGAGGTTGCGCATTTCGTAGCGTTGACCGTTACGTTGCAGATTGCCGGCTTTTTCGCCGAGGCCATAAAAACGCTCCTCTTTTTTACGGCTGAGATAGTGCGCCACGCCATCGCCGTGCGCATTCAGCAGATAGGCGCTGGTCGGGCGATCGCCTGCCAGCCACTGCCACTCGCCCGCGTCATTACGGTAATGCCACTCCAGCCACAGCGGTTGATGCACGGTCACCCGCAACTGCGCGCTTTGCACCGTCAGCGTCTCCTGCTGCTCAGTGAGCGACCATGTTGGCAGACCAAAGCCGGATAAATCCTCACGTGCGCGGCCTTCCCATGGCACATCTTCACCCGGTGCAATACTCCAGGTTCTGTCCAGCGCCAGCTCGCCCTTACGCTTTAGCAGCACGCGGAACAGGTTCTCCTCAAGGATATAGAGGCACAGCGTATGTTGCCCGTCCACCAATAGCTCAACATGGTGAGCCGCCTGTTTTTGCAACGTCCAGTTCTTCAGGGTTTTCATATCAGACATCCACAATCATGCGCGTTTAGCGCGACGTTCAGCAATAAATGCCACCAGGAAAAGAGCGCCAATCAGGTCAAAGAAACCCATGGCAATAAACAGCGGGTTGAAGCCGATTTTGTCGGCGGTGACGCCAATCAACAGTGAGAAGAGGAAGCTGGCGATCCACGCCGCTGAGCCGCGCATCCCGTTCACGGTCGCCATCTGGCCTTTATCGAACGACTCCACCACCAGCGCACTCAGCATGCAGGAGATGATTTGATGGCCAAAACCGCCAATTGAGATCAGCACGATGGTGATGTACGGATCGCGGGTAATGGCGACAATGGCTAACGAAATCATCAGGAATGCGCCGGTGACGGAGCTGGCAACCACAGAGTTAACGCGGGTGCAGCCAAACCAGCGGGTATAGAGTTTGGTCAGGTAGCCGCTCGCCACGCTACCGAGGTCGGCTGCCAGGAACGGCAACCAGGCAAACATGGCGATCTGTTTCAGATCCATACCGTGCTCTTTTGCCAGATAGAGCGGTACCCAGAAGCTCAGCACCGCCCAGGCCGGCTCCGCCATAAACGCCGGGATGGCGATACCGTAGAAACGTCTGTTTTTCGACACCGTTTTCAGTGCGGTCAGGAAGGGCAGTTTGACGGCTGGCGGTTCATTATCCTGTTGGATAAACGCCAGTTCTTCTTTACTCAGATTCGGGTGTTTATCCGGATTGTGGTAAAACGCCCACCACAAAATGACCCACAGCAACGCCAGCACGCCGGTAAACATAAAGGCGCCCTGCCAGCCAAAAGAGGCATGAGCAAAGTAGATGATGGGCGGTGCCAGCATTGCGCCGATGGAGAAACCCACACCCGCCCAACCGGCAGCGACCGGGCGTTCGGATTTCGGGAACCATTCGCCGATGGTTTTGGCGTTCGCCGGCGTTGCCGCGGCTTCCGATGCGCCCATGGTGAAACGCAATATTGCCAGATGCAGCCAGCTACCTGCGCCAGCGTGGAAGATACAGGCCAGCGCCCAGATAATGGCGCACACCATAAAGCCGACTTTCAGGCCAATCACATCAATCAGCCAGCCGCAGAGCGGCTGAAAAAGGGTGTAAGCCAACTGAAACGCACCGACAATCCACGAATATTGTTCTGTGGTAATGCCGAGGCTGGTTTTCAGTTCCGGGGCCAGAATACCCAGCGAGTTACGGGTGATGTAGTTCACCGTCACGCCGAATAAAAACAGCACCAATACCCACCAGCGTAGTTTTTTGACTATCCGGCGGCTCTTGCTGGCCGCCATTTCGTTGTTGATTCCCTGGCTCATTCTTTTCTCCGCACATCGTCTTGTAGGGAAGTCGAAGCGCGCCACCCGGAATGTGTTATACCGGATTGGTTCGCGTGATGATTTTTTTCCGTTTTTGTCGTCATTACGTATACAACTAGTATGGAAGTTGTACGACATGTTTACGTTAGGCGAGAAAGATCGGCAGCCATAGCGGATTTTGTGCAAGGATTCCCATTAATGATGCTCATCATGGGGCAGAATCCATTTCAGACCATGAATATCAGGGTTTCTGTCTCATGAAAATTTTCCCATTTCGGAAACGGAGCAAGATCACAGAATGGATAAAAAGCTAAAAATCAGCGAAATTGCCCGCCGAACCAACCTGTCGACCAGCACCGTTTCCCGCGTGCTGGCGGGAAAGGCGAACACCAGCGAAAAAGCCAGGACGGCGGTGCTGGCGTGTGCTCGCGAACTCGGGGTGATGGAGGGGATAGCCGCCGGGCGCTTGCTGCTGAATAACCTGATCGTTTTCGCACCGCAACGGGCTTTCGATGAGCGTTCCGACATCTTCTATTACCGCGTTATTCAGAGCATTAACAAAGCATTGGACCCCCACGAAGTACGGCTGCGTTACTGCGCACTGGAAGAGCTGGACAGCGACGCCAATGAATTTCTGGCACGCATGAATGCACCAGAAACTCAGGCGGCGATCCTGTTAGGCATTGACGATCCGCATATTCATGAGCTGGCGGCGGATCTCGGAAAACCCTGTGTGCTGATCAATTGCCGCGACGGGCGTATGCGTCTGCCGTCCATCGCACCGGATCACCAGACGATTGGTGAGTTTGCCGCCCGCTATCTTTTTGATATGGGCCACCGGGACGTGGTGAATGTCATGTGTCTGCGTCGCTATACCATGGATTTGCGCCTGGCCGGGATCAAAGCCGCCTGGCAGCAGCAGAATCTGCGCTTTAACAGCAAGCGGGATCTGATCACCGTCCCGAGCTTTAGCGCCAAAGAGGCCGAGTTACGGGTGGCGGAGTGGCTGGATTCCCCGGCGAATAAGCTCACGCCGACCGCGTTTCTGGTGGGAGGCGATTTTATGGCGGAAGGGACGGTGCGTGCGTTGCAGCAACGGGGATTACGCGTGCCGCAGGATGTGTCGGTGATGAGCATTGATGCGTTCAATCTGGCGGCCATTCAGGATGTGCCGCTCACCGCGGTACACGTACCACGTGATGAACTGGGTGTTGAAGCGGTGCATCTGTTGCAACAGCGGCTGATCCGCCCGCAAGCGCCGACCGGTTCGTTACTGCTTAACGGCCTGCTTGCGGTGCGCGAGTCAGTACGGCGGATACGCCCGGGGCAGCAACGCACCGCCGTGGAGCGCGAAGGGTTGTACGACGCTTAAACCTCAATGCCCAGCGCGCGTTTACCGTGCAGGTTCAGATCGTTTAGCGTGAAGCGCCCCGACCAGTCGCTTTCGTAGTTTTCGCGGGGGAAGTCTCCCGGTGATGCGCCTTGTTCCAGCGCGACTTTCACTTTGCGTGCATAGGCGAGGTTTTTCTCGCACAGCGGCGCGGCAGGAATGTACATCACATTGCCCCAGCCCTGCTGGTTGGTGACCGGTGCGACGGCGTGGATCACATCACAATGCCACCACACCGAATCCCCGGCTTCCAGCGCGGGGATGCTGGTCAGCGCCTCAATCAGCAGCGGATGCCACTTCTCTGAAACCGGCAGGACGCGCCCCGGCGCGACGCCACACAGCTCCTCATCCGGCACATCGTCGAGCAACGGGCGCAACAGGATATACGCCATCGCTTCCGGGATGGGCACCACATGCAGCAAACCCTGTCCGGGGATCATATCGGACAGCGCCGTCCAGCCCTGGAAGGTACGAAATACCGAGCATTTGGTGGTGTTGTCTACCGTGTATTCTTCTACTTCGGTACGGTGTGCGGCATTCCACGGATCGTACTCCTCCGGTTTGCCACTAAACACGCTGGCGAAAACAAGCTGATAGGCCGGTAACAGCCAGCGCTCCAGCGCGCCGGAATCGGTGTGCGCGCCGAGCCCTTTCGAGGTGGTGCCAGGTGGGCGGCGGCGGATGCGGTCCGGGTAGATCACGCTCACATCCGGATCGAACCACTGCTTGCCTTCACTTTCAAAGCGCCACAACCGGTTAAGGAACGATTGTACGGCGGCCATTTCGTTGCTCTGACGCGCCTGCATTTGTGCTTGCGACCAGTAAATGGGGTAAATCTCCGGGCGCGAAGCCTCCAGCGTGCCAAAAAAGCTGTCGCCCGGCCCTTTGTAGAGATCGTCAAAGTGGTTCTGGTCAAGGTAATCAAGCATTGATCGATCCCAACCGAGCGCCTGTTCGCGGGGGAAATGCCCCTTAATCACCGCGCATCCACGCTGTTTAACCTGCGCCCGCTGTGCTTCCGTTACCCGCCCGTGGGCAATGTCGGCAAAGGGGATCTGCGGCCAGACGGCATCGCCCTGCGCCTTGAGGGCGTTAATCTCAGCCACGCGGGCGGCGATCCGTTCGCTCAGTCGGTTAAAGACAGCCTGCACATCGCCAATCTGCGCGCGCAGTTCCTGTTTCATCTGACGAATGGACGCCGGGTGATCGGCGGGCAGCGTCTCGCGGGTAAAAGCCATGTGAACCTCTCTTTCTTTCATTCGAAAGTAATTTAACTTACAAATGATAATTTAAGTTAAAAATAAGTTAATGCAAGTTTAAAAACTTGATGAGGAGCACAAAGCGGAAAAGTGACGAGGGAAGAAGCCGGAGCGGGCGCTCCGGCAGAAGATTAGTCGTTAAACGGGGCGGTATGGTCGAGGACGGCCTGAATCACATTCAGTGCTCCCTGATGATTATTGTCATCGGTTTGGTGGCGGGCGATGGCCTTGATCGCCTCACCGGCATTGCCCATGGCAAAGGAGAGATCGGTCATGCGCAACATTTCGGCGTCATTGCCGCTGTCGCCAATGGTCACACACTGCTGCGGCGAAATCTGCCAGCGTTTCAGCAGGCGGGTAATGCCGTTGGCTTTATGCAAGCCGGGAATAATTAAATCGACAAACCCAAAACCGCTGGTGACAGGTTTCATGATGCCATCGAGTGAGACATGCAGTTCATCAATCAGCTGCGGGATTTCACTGTCCGGCAGGTTAAGTGAGAATTTAAATAACGTGTCGTCAATCTGCTGGAAATCACGTACCGGTTTTAAACGGTAGTAGTGCTTCGACATCAAATCGACAAATTCCGTCGGGGCGTTTTCGCTGACATAAGCGCTTTCCAGACCGCAGGCGACAAAGTTGAGGCTACTGTCTTTCAGCAACTCGCCAATCACCACTTGCGCCTCGTGACGCGTCAGCTCGCCGTGAAACAACTGTTGACCGTGCTCATACACCAGTGCGCCGTTTTCGGCGACAAAGGAGATGGTCTCTTTCAGCTCCGGGAAAAAGGAGATCAGCTGGTAATACTGGTTGCCGCTGGCGACCACAAACTCAATACCGCGCTGCTGAAGTTGTTTGAATTGCGCCATAAAGCGTGTGCGATCGTACTGCTTGGCGTCATCAAGGAAAGTTCCGTCCATATCCGTGACGATAACTTTGACGGTCATACCTGGCTCCTGAATGTAACTGCGACGAGTAACATTCTAGAGATAATGTGAGCCGATGCACAAATTTTATTTCGAATGAAAGTGGATGGTTGAGAAACGGGCGGGGAATGCGGTGAATGTTGCGGTAACCCTCGCCCCAGCCCTCTCCCTGGAAGGGAGAGGGAGAAGAATAGTTCCCCCTTCGCCATGGAACGAAAATTAAGTCAGGAGAAAGCCGCACCGAACGGTTCCCTCTCCCCCGTGGGAGAGGGTCAGGGTGAGGGAAAGCCGCACCGGACGGTTCCCTATCCCCTATGGGGAGAGGGGCAGGGTGAGGGGAAAGCCGCACCGATCGGTTCCCTCTCCTCTGTGGGGAGAGGGTCAGGGTGAGGGGAAAGCCGCACCGATCGATTCCCTCTCCCCTGTGGGGAGAGGGGCAGGGTGAGGAGAAAGCCGCACCGATCGGTTCCCTCTCCTCTGTGGGGAGAGGGCCGGGGTGAGGAGAAAGCCGCACCGAACGGTTCCTTCTCCTCTGTGGGGAGAGAGGCAGGGTGAGGAGAAAGCCGCACCGGCCGGTTCCCTCTCCCCTGTGGGGAGAGGGTTAGGGTGAGGGGACATATCACAAGGTATGTTCGGTGCGGGCAATGATATCGTCCTGCGCATCCGGCGACAGGGCAGTAAAGAACGCTGAATACCCGGCCACTCGCACCACCAGATCGCGATACTGATCCGGGTGTTTTTTCGCGTCAATCAGCGTCTCGCGCGACACGATGTTGTACTGAATGTGCCAGCCTTTGTGCACCTCAAAGAACGTCCGCAGCAGCGCCATCAGTTTTTGCCGATCGCTGTCGTTAGTCAGCGTGACGGGGTTTAACTTCTGATTGAGTAACACGCCGCCGAGGATCGCGCTAACCGGCAGTTTACCCACCGAGCTGATAACCGCCGTTGGCCCCAGGTGATCGGTACCGGAGGCCGGGCTTGCTCCTTCCGCCAGCGGCGTTTTCGCTTTGCGCCCGTCCGGCGTCGCCATGGTGGCGGCACCAAACGGTACGTTAGCGGAGATGGAGGACGTCCCGGCGTAATAATTGCCGCCAATCGGGCCGCGACCGTAGCGCGGATTGTGATACTGCTTCAGCTCATCAATATAGGTTTGATAGGCGCGCACCAGTAACGTATCGACGCTGTCGTCATCGTTGCCGTATTTGGGCGCGCTGTTTATCAGTCGCTGGCGGAGTTGCTCATGCGTCAGGCCGTCAAAGTCTTCTGCCAGCGCCTGCGCCAGTTGCTGCTGCCCGATAAGCCCCTGGTCAAAAACCAGTTTTTTTACTGCTGCCAGGCTGTTACCGAGGTTGGCGATACCGACCTGCAAGCCGGACACCCAGTCATATTTAGCGCCCCCTTGTTTAATGCTTTTCGCTCGCTCAATGCAGTCATCCACCAGCGTGGAGCAGAGAATATCCGGCACGTTCTCCTCCAGCATGGTGTCGACCACATACTCAATTTCAATGGATTTACGCGTGTAGTAGCGGATCTGCCGATCCCAGGCGTGCATCACGTCATCAAAGCCAGGGAAATTCCCTTTGGAAAGCGCCTGAGTTTGCGGCAGGAACACCTTCCCGCTGGTGGCATCGCGACCGCCTTCCAGCGCTGCCAGCATCACTCGGGCGAAGTTGATAAAGCTCATACCGGTACAGCGGTAGCCCCATTTACCGCCGACTGCGGTTTCGATACAGCCAATTGCCGCGTAGTCGTACGCATCCGCGGGTTCAACGCCGAGTTTGATAAATTCCGGGATTACGATTTCATCGTTATTAAACGCAGGCATGCCGAAGCCGCAGCGGATCACCTGTACACAGGCGTCAAGGAAGTCATTGCTCATCCCGGCATGGTAACGCACGCTGAGATTCGGTTGCGTGGAGCGCAGGCGACCGCACGACTCAAGGATGGCGTAAGAGAGTGGGTTGACCGCATCCTGGGCTTCACCGTTGCGCCATAGCTGACCGCCGATGGTCACATTCTGGTACAGCGGGCTGCCCGCGGAGGCTTTAGAGTGCGAACCGGAGCGGATTTTGTTCACCTCCAGCAGCTTCAGCCAGCAGCTGTGCAACAACTCGATGGCGTCTTCCCGTTGCAACGACTGCTGCAACTCCACATCGCGGCGATAATAAGGGTAGAGATACTGATCCATACGACCGAACGACACCGAGTGGCCGTTGGATTCTATCTGCAAAATCAACTGGATGAAGTAACACAGTTGCAACGCTTGCCAGAAGGTTTTCGGTGGCTCATGGGCAATCAGCAGGCAGTTTCCCGCGATTGCCAGCAGTTCGTTGCGGCGATGTTCACGCGGCTCTTCGCTGGCCATTTTACGTGCAAGGTCGGCAAAGCGTTCAATATGCAGGCTGACCGCTTCCAGCACGATATCAATGGCTTTCAGAAACTGATCGCCGTGCAGATCCTCCAGCACCGTCAGGTTAATGCGTGTGCGGCGCTCATCGACTTGATGGCGCAGTCCGTCGAGTCCCCGTTCCAGCAGCAGCGGGAAGTTCACCGCCAGATGCGCATCGCCGGAGGTCATATTGCCTTCCGCTTTAATGATGCCGGTCTCCAGCAGCGCTTTTTGCTCGTCTGTAAACATGCCGTAGCAGCGATCCTGCACGGTCTGGCCGCGCCACCACGGGCAAATCTCATGCAGCACGCGTTTATTCTCGTCACTGACGGCAAACCCCGCACCGGGGCGGTCTGCCAGATCATCAATCTCTTTTTCAATCCATGAAACGGTGTACTCCGGAAAGATTGGTGCCGCGCGGACTTCGCTGGCCTGGTTACCGATAATCAGCTCATCGTGTTTGATCCAGAGGGTGCGCTGTGCCAGGTGGTGGGCCAGCGCCAGTGCGCGGCGCACCGGGATGGGTTTATCCAGATGCTGCTGGTAGATATGGGTGTAATGGCGTGCGCGCTCGGTGCAGACCGGCGGTTTCACAATATGCACCAGCGCGGTTTTGTGCGCCTTAATGCGGTCGGTCAGTGTGTTCAGTTGCAGCGTCGTCATCGTTTTTATCCTCGTAATGTCGCGGTCAGACCGCTCAGGCGGGCTTTGTGCTGGGCAAAGTCCAACAATTGCGGATCATCAAGCGGCTTTTCAGGAGCAGAGTAGGGTTCGCCGAGCAGGTGATACTTATTGATGCCCAGCGTGTGATACGGCAGAAAATGGATCTCGCGGACCTTTAACACCTCCGCAGCGAAGGTCGTGATGGCGCTGATGGACGCGGTATCGGCGTTGAAACCCGGGATCAGCGGTACGCGGATGGTTATCTGTTTGCCCGCCTGCGCCAGGCGTTGAAGATTGTCGAGTACGCGCCTGGCGCTGCCGTCGGTCCACTGGCGGAATAGCGCCTCATCCACCTGTTTTAAATCCGCGAGGAAAAGATCAACAAACGGCAGCGAGGGTTCGATGTAGCGCCAGGGCACATGCAGACAGGTTTCCACCGCCGTATGGATGCCCTGCTGGTGGCTGGCCTGTAACAACGCTTGCGCCAGTTCTGGTTGCATAAACGGCTCGCCGCCGGAAAGGGTCAACCCGCCGCCGCTGCGATCGTAAAACGGTTTATCACGCAGGACGGTTGCCATGATGTCATCAACGGATTGCTCCTCTCCGCAAACGGTCAGTGCCTGGGTTGGGCAGCAGTGGGTCAGGGCATCCAGGTATGCATCATTGAGTTTTTCCCGGTGGATCAGCTTGCCATTCAGCACCTGCTCAATCACCTGCGGGGCCGCTTGCTGGCACAGATCGCAGCCTGCCAGGCACAACCGCGCATCGAACAGCAGCTCTCGCGTGCGCGCCCGGCTTTCCGGGTTCTGGCACCAGCGGCAGCGCAATGAGCATCCTTTCAGGAACACGACCGTGCGGATGCCGGGGCCATCATGGGTGGAATAGCGCTGAATGTTGAAAATCATGATCGTCTCCATGTTGCGTATGAAGATTAAATGACTTTCGAATGAAAGTTATTTTGATAATGGTCAATTCTCCGACGGGTTGCAGAGGGCGGGTTCTAAAGTATGGGAAAGGTCACATTTTTGCGCGTCTGCCGGATGTCCCGGCCAGGTTTACAGGCCGGATAGCATTGCGCCATCCGGCACTCAGGCGTTAGTCGCCGCACACCTCACAGGCCGGGTTGCGCAGCAGTTTCATTTCGCGGAACTGGCAGGTCATTGCGTCGTACATGACGATTTTCCCCGCCGCAGGCGTGCCGTAATGGGTCAACACCTTGATGGCTTCCATCGCCTGTAACGAACCAATGACGCCGACCAGCGGCGCCATCACGCCCGCTTCCACGCAGGTGAGGGCGTTTTCGCCAAACAGACGGCTCAGGCAGCGGTAGCAGGGCGCGTTTTCTTGCCAGGTAAAGACGCTGATTTGCCCTTCCATGCGGATAGCGGCGCCGGAAACCAGCGGCGTTTTATGCCGGAAGCAACCCGCGTTTAACTGATTGCGGATGGCGACATTATCGGTGCAATCCAGCACCAGATCATGCGCGGCAATCTGAGCAAACAGGTCCGCTTCATCCAGCAATGCATTTAACGTTGTGTAGTGCACGTGTGGGTTAATGCGCAGCAGCGAGTCGCGGGCAGAGTCGACTTTCGCCATGCCAATGCTCGCATCGCTGTGCAGCGTCTGGCGTTGCAAATTGGAGAGCGCCACGGTGTCGAAGTCCAGCAGCGTCATCTGACCCACCCCGGCAGCGGCCAGGTATTGCGCAGCCGCGCAGCCCAGACCGCCAAGGCCTGTCACCAGTACGCGTGCGGCTTTTAACTGCTCCTGGCCGTCAAAATCAAAACCGCGCAGAATTATCTGGCGGTTATAGCGCATCATCTCCGCATCACTGAGTTCTTCGACCATGGTCAGCCTCCGAAGAGATGATTGAACATCTCCACATCCACCCATTCACCCGCTTCAACGTTACCGCGTTCGCGCTCCAGCACCACAAAGCAGTTGCCCTGGCTGAAAGAACTGAAAATATGCGACCCCTGATGCCCGGTGCTGCGCACTTCCAGCGTGCCGTCTTCGCCACGGCTCACCACGCCGCGCTGGAAGTCGAGACGCCCCGGCGATTTTTTCAGGCGCTCTGCCGCCCGGGCGCGAAAACGCAGCGGCTGCACAGGCGCAGTATCGCCGCTCAGTTTTGCCAGCAGCGGCTGCACCAGTTGGTAGAACGTGAGAGTGGCTGAAACCGGGTTGCCAGGCAGGCCGCAGAACCAGCTGCGGCTGAGCTTGCCAAAGGCGAACGGTTTACCGGGTTTGATCGCCAGCTTCCAGAAGGCAATTTCACCCAGCTCATCCAGAATGGTTTTGGTGTAATCCGCTTCGCCCACGGACACGCCGCCAGAGCTGAGCACCACATCGGCCTGGCTATCGGCAGCGATAAAGGTCTCGCGTAATTTTTGCGGATCGTCGGGAATAATACCGAGGTTAATGACCTCGTAGCCCAATTGCGCCAGCATCAGGTGCACTGACAGGCGGTTGGTATCGTAAATTTGCCCTTCCGCCAGCGGTTGCCCCGGCAGTTGTAACTCATCCCCGGTGGAGAACAGCGCCACACGTACTTTACGCACTACCGGGATGTCGGCAATGCCCAGCGACGCCAGCACCGGCAGTTCGGCTGCGGTCAGTTTGGTGCCGGCAGAGAACACGCACGCACCTTGCCGGATATCTTCACCGGCGCGGCGGATGTTCTGATTTTCACGCACATCGGCGGTAAAGCGGATCCCGGCATCGCTCTGTTCCGTCTGTTCCTGCATCACCACCGCGTCGCACCCGGCGGGGATCGGTGCGCCGGTCATAATGCGCACGCAGGTCCCTGTTGGCCATTCGCCGTCGAACGGCTGCCCGGCAAACGCTTTACCGGCGACCGGTAGTGGGGTCCCGCTGCGCAGGTCGGCGAGGTGTACGGCGTAACCATCCATCGCTGAATTATCAAAACCCGGTACATTCAGCGGAGAAATAATATCCTGCGCCACCACGCGACCAAAACAGGCCGTCAGCGGCAGGGTTTCGCGGTCGTTTAGCGGCGTAATGCGTGACAACATCTGAGAGAGGGCCGTATCCAGCGACATCAGGCCATGTGAGGATTCCATATTTATTATCCAGTCAACGCGTTGAAGCGCCTATTATGGCAGAAAAGGACCCGTGTCTGAATGCCTTGCGGCTACCCCATTGTAATCACGTCCCTTTACATCGTTGTAACGACTTTCTATATTCAGAAATCTTCGCAGACAAAGTAAAACCGGGCGAAAACTATGGCAAAAGCAGTCATTGCAATACACGGCGGGGCTGGGGCGATCGCCCGTGCCAACATGAGCCCGGAGAAAGAGCAGCGCTATGCGCACGTGCTTTCGTCGATTGTGGAGGTCGGGCAGCGCATGCTGGACGCCGGTGAAAGCGCACTGGATGTGGTGACCGAAGCGGTACGACTACTGGAAGAGTGCCCGCTGTTTAACGCCGGGATCGGCGCGGTCTTTACCCGTGATGAAACCCACGAGCTGGATGCCTGTATTATGGACGGCAATACCTTGCTGGCGGGCGCGGTGGCGGGCGTCAGTCGGCTGCGTAACCCGATCCTTGCCGCGCGCCTGGTGATGGAGCAAAGCCCGCATGTGCTGATGATTGGCGAAGGCGCCGAGCAGTTTGCCTTCTCCCACGGAATGGCTGCGGTATCGCCGAGTCTGTTTTCCACAGCGGAACGTTTTGAACAGTTACTGCAGGCGCGTGATGCGGGGCAAACGATGCTCGATCATGGCTCTGCGCCGCTCGATGAGAGCAAAAAAATGGGTACTGTCGGCGCGGTGGCGCTGGACAAGCATGGCAATCTGGCGGCGGCGACCTCCACCGGCGGTATGACCAACAAACTGCCCGGGCGCGTGGGGGATAGTCCGCTACCCGGTGCCGGGTGTTATGCCAACAACGTCAGCGTGGCGGTCTCCTGCACCGGCACGGGCGAGGTGTTTATCCGTACGCTGGCGGCTTACGATATCGCCGCATTGATGGATTACGGTGGCCTTAGCCTGCACGAAGCCTGTGAAGCGGTGGTGATGGAAAAATTACCGGCGCTGGGCGGTAGCGGCGGGCTAATCGCCGTCGATCGTGAAGGTAACGTCGCTTTGCCGTTTAACAGTGAGGGGATGTATCGCGCCTGGGGCTATGCGGGTGATACGCCGAGCGTAGGCATTTATCGTGAATAAGGAGTCTGGGGTGTCGCAAGGGTTTGAGGCTGAAGCAGAGGTTGTGCTTGATGTCAGCAATTTGCAGATCGGGTTTCGCGATGACAAACAAATCACCCCGGCGGTACGTCACCTCTCTTTCTCGCTGAAACGGGGCGAAACGCTGGCGATTGTCGGCGAGTCTGGTTCCGGTAAATCCGTGACTGCATTATCGCTGTTGCGTCTGATTGAACAGGCGGGCGGCGAGGTCAGTTGCGATCATATGTATCTGACGCGCCGCAACCGGCAAAAAGTGAATCTGACCACGCTCTCATCATCGCAAATGCGCAGTGTACGCGGGGCGGATATTGCGATGATTTTCCAGGAGCCAATGACCTCGCTCAACCCGGTGTTTCCGGTGGGTGAGCAGATTGCCGAGTCGATTCGCCTGCACCAGAAACTGGGGCGCGAAGAAGCATTAATCGAAGCGCGGCGGATGCTCGATCTGGTGCGCATTCCCGAATCACAGTCTATTCTTTCCCGTTTCCCGCACCAGCTTTCCGGTGGGATGCGCCAGCGCGTGATGATTGCAATGGCGCTGTCGTGCCGTCCGGCGGTGTTGATTGCTGATGAACCGACCACTGCGCTGGATGTCACTATCCAGGCGCAGATCCTGCAACTGATCTCTGTGTTGCAAAAAGAGATGTCGATGGGGGTGATTTTTATCACCCACGATATGGGCGTGGTGGCGGATATCGCCGACCGCGTGCTGGTGATGAACCAGGGGGAAGCGGTGGAAACCGGTAGCGTAGAGCAGGTTTTCCGCAATCCGCAGCATCCTTATACCAAAGCACTGCTGGCTGCCGTGCCTAAACTGGGCGCGATGAATGGCCGCGATCTACCGCGTCGCTTCCCGCTGATTTCAGTCAACGATCCGCAGCATCAGGAAGCGGAGATTGAGCAGGATACCGTGGTGCCGGGCGAGCCCATTTTACAGGTGCGGGATCTGGTGGCGTGCTTCCCGTTGCGCAGCGGCATTCTTAACCGCGTGAACAAAGAAGTGCATGCGGTGGAGGGGATCAGTTTTGATTTATGGCCCGGCGAAACGCTGTCGCTGGTGGGAGAGTCCGGTAGCGGCAAATCGACGACTGGGCGGGCACTGCTGCGGCTGGTGGAGAATCAGGGCGGCTCAATTACCTTTAACGGTGAGCGCATTGATACCTTGCCAGCCAGTAAACTGCAGCGTTTACGCCGGGATATTCAGTTTATTTTCCAGGATCCTTACGCGTCGCTCGACCCGCGCCAGACGGTGGGCGATTCGATTATTGAACCGCTGCGGGTGCATAACCTCCTCGGCGAAGAAGAGGGGAGGCAACGGGTCACATGGTTGCTGGAGCGTGTCGGGTTAAAACCGGAGCATGCGTGGCGTTACCCGCACGAATTTTCCGGCGGCCAACGCCAGCGTATTTGCATTGCGCGGGCGCTGGCGCTTAACCCGCGCGTGGTGGTGGCGGATGAAGCCGTATCGGCACTGGATGTCTCTATCCGCGCGCAAATCATCAATCTGTTACTCGATCTGCAACGCGAATTGGGGATCGCATTTTTATTTATTTCTCATGATATGGCGGTGGTGGAGCGCATTAGCCATCGGGTTGCGGTGATGTATCTCGGGCAAATCGTGGAGATTGGCCCGCGTCGTGCGGTGTTTGAAAACCCGCAGCATCCTTATACGCGTAAATTGATGTCGGCGGTTCCCGTTGCCGACCCTGCGCATCGTCATGCACAGCGCGTGTTGTTGTCTGATGACATGCCCAGCAATATCCGCAAACGCGGCGAGTCGATGCAGCGCGTGCAGCTACAGAACGTAGGACCAGGGCACTTTGTTGCCCGCTCCACGCCTGGCAGCACGCAGTCCCGTTTTTAACTGAGCACTGGCAGGGTTTTTCTGGAGAACAACATGACACAATGCGTTTCACGTAACGGGCTGGTCGCGCTTGGCGTGGTATCTCTGCTGATTGCCGCCCCGGCCCTTGCCGCGAAAGACGTGGTTGTCGCCGTGGGATCCAATTTCACCACGCTCGACCCCTACGATGCGAATGACACCCTGTCGCAGGCGGTGGCGAAATCCTTCTATCAGGGGCTGTTTGGCCTTGATAAAGAGATGAAACTGGAGAATGTACTGGCGCAGAGCTATACCGTCTCCGACGATGGACTGGAGTACACCATTACGTTGCGTCAGGGGGTGAAGTTCCAGGATGGCACGGATTTCGATGCCGCTGCGGTGAAGGTGAACCTCGATCGCGCCAGCAATCCGGCGAACAGCCTGAAGCGTTACAACCTGTATAAGAACATCGACAAAACCGAGGTGGTGGATCCCTCGACGGTGAAAATCACCCTGAAACAGCCGTTCTCGGCGTTTATTAATATTCTGGCGCACCCGGCGACGGCGATGATCTCTCCGGCGGCGCTGAAAAAATACGGTGGCGATATTGGTTTCCACCCGGTGGGCACCGGGCCGTATGCGTTTGAGGCCTGGAATCAGACCGATTATGTGAAGGTGAAAAAGTTCGCGGGCTACTGGCAAAAAGGCCTGCCGAAGCTGGACTCTATTACCTGGCGACCGGTGGTGGATAACAACACGCGGGCGGCAATGCTGCAAACCGGCGAGGCGCAGTTTGCTTTCCCGATCCCTTACGAGCAGGCGGAAGTGCTCAAACGCAACAGCAAGCTTGAGCTGGTCGCCAGCCCGTCGATTATGCAGCGTTACATCAGTATGAATGTGACGCAAAAACCGTTTGATAACCCGAAAGTACGCCAGGCGATTAACTACGCCATTAACCGTCAGGCGCTGGTAAAAGTGGCCTTTGCCGGGTACGCCACGCCCGCGACGGGCATCGTACCGCCGACTATTGCCTACTCGCAGGATTACCCGGCGTGGCCCTACGATCCGGCTAAAGCGCGTGAATTACTGAAAGAGGCGGGCTATCCGCAGGGGTTCAGTACCACCTTGTGGTCCTCGCATAATCACAGCACCGCGCAGAAGGTGCTGCAGTTTACCCAGCAGCAACTGGCGCAGGTGGGCATTAAAGTGCAGGTGACGGCGATGGATGCCGGGCAGCGCGCGGCGGAAGTGGAAGGCAAAGGGCAGAAAGAGAGCGGGGTGCGAATGTTTTACACCGGCTGGTCTGCCTCGACCGGGGAAGCGGACTGGGCGTTGTCGCCGCTGTTTGCCTCCTGGAACTGGCCGCCAACCCAGTTTAATACCGCCTTTTACCGTAACCCACAGGTGGATAAAGATTTTACCGATGCGCTGAAGACAACCAGCACGGAGGCAAAAGCACGTCTGTATAAACAGGCGCAGGACATTATCTGGCAGGATTCTCCGTGGGTGCCGCTGGTTGTGGAAAAACTGGTTTCGGCGCATAACAAGAAGCTGACCGGGTTCTACATCATGCCGGATACCGGGTTCAGCTTTGACGATGCTGATTTGCAACCCTAACGCATTCCCCCTTGCAGGACCGCGGGGGGCATGGAACGAGCGATGCTGAATTATATCATCAAACGCCTGCTGGGCCTGGTCCCGACGTTATTGATCGTGGCTGTGCTGGTGTTTTTATTTGTGCATTTATTACCGGGCGATCCGGCGCGGCTGATTGCCGGGCCGGAGGCGGACGCGCAGGTGATCGCCATGGTGCGCAGCCAACTGGGGCTCGATCAGCCGCTGTGGGTGCAGTTCTGGCACTACATGACCAGCGTGGTGCAGGGTGACTTCGGGATTTCGATGGCTTCCCGTCGCCCGGTGTCGGAAGAGATCGCCAGTCGCTTTATGCCCACGCTGTTGTTAACCCTCACCAGCATGGGCTGGGCGATGCTGTTTGGTCTTGGCGCGGGGATTGCCGCCGCGGTGTGGCGTAACCGCTGGCCGGATCGCCTGGGCATGGCATTGGCAGTTACCGGTATCTCCTTCCCGGCGTTTGCGCTGGGGATGGCGCTGATGCAGCTCTTCTCCGTTGAACTGGGCTGGTTACCGACCGTGGGTGCGGATAGCTGGCGGCACTATATTCTACCGTCGCTGACGCTGGGGGCGGCCGTCGCGGCCGTGATGGCGCGCTTTACTCGCGCGTCATTCGTTGAAGTGCTGAACGAAGACTATATGCGTACGGCCCGCGCGAAAGGCGTGAGCGAGCGCTGGGTGATCCTCAAACATGGCCTGCGCAACGCAATGATCCCGGTGGTGACGATGATGGGGCTGCAGTTCGGTTTTCTGCTTGGCGGATCGATTGTGGTGGAAAAAGTCTTTAACTGGCCGGGATTAGGACGACTGCTGGTGGACTCCGTTGAGATGCGTGATTACCCGGTGATCCAGGCGGAAGTTCTGCTCTTCTCGCTGGAGTTTATTCTTATCAACTTAGTGGTGGATGTGCTCTACGCCGCCATTAACCCTGCGATCAGGTATAAGTAAGGATGCGACTGTTAAACTGGCGTCGACAGGCGATTTTAAACGCCATGCCCGTGGTCAAACCGGGTCATGTGCGTACCCCATGGGATGAGTTCTGGCGACGTTTTCGCCGCCAGCCGCTGGCGATGACTGCCGGATTGTTTGTGCTGCTGTTGATCCTGCTGGCGATAATTGCCCCGTGGATTGTTCCGTTCGACGCTGAAAACTACTTTGATTATGACCGGCTGAACGACGGTCCGTCGCTGGTGCATCTGTTTGGTGTTGATTCTCTCGGGCGCGATATTTTCAGCCGCGTATTGGTGGGCGCGCAGATTTCGCTGGCCGCCGGGGTGTTTGCCGTGTTGATTGGCGCACTGATTGGCACGGTGCTGGGGCTGCTGGCGGGCTACTACGAAGGCTGGTGGGACCGGATCATCATGCGCATCTGCGATGTGCTGTTCGCTTTCCCCGGCATTCTGCTGGCGATTGCGGTGGTGGCGGTGATGGGCAGCGGGATGGCGAACGTGATTATCGCCGTGGCAGTGTTTTCGGTTCCGGCGTTTGCCCGGCTGGTGCGTGGCAATACGCTGGTGCTGAAACAGCAAACCTTTATTGAATCCGCCCGTAGCATTGGCGCCAGCGATGCGGTGATCCTGTTCCACCATATTCTGCCGGGTACGGTGTCGTCGATTGTGGTCTATTTCACCATGCGTATCGGCACCTCGATTATCTCTGCCGCCAGCCTTTCGTTTCTGGGAATGGGGGCGCAGCCACCGACGCCGGAGTGGGGCGCAATGCTGAATGAAGCGCGGGCTGATATGGTGATAGCGCCGCATGTGGCGCTGTTTCCGTCACTGGCGATTTTTTTGACCGTGCTGGCGTTTAACCTGCTGGGAGATGGTCTGCGCGACGCGCTGGATCCGAAGATTAAGGGGTAGTGCTGGTTTCCCCTCACCCTAACCCTCTCCCCACGGGGGAGAGGGGACCGATCGGCGCGGTTTTGTGGGTTCCAGCTCCGCTCAGCGGCAACGGGCTGGTATTGCTTCTCTCCCTCTCCCTTTCAGGGAGCGGGAGACGCAGAGACAAACGCGCGGTGCGGTTTTGTGGGTTCCAGCTCCGCACAGCGGTAACGACGGGAGATATTGCCTTTCTCCCTCTCCCTTTCAGGGAGAGGGGCGGGGTGAGGGTTAAAACGACTTAAACCCGGGTGCCCCACAGGTCATATTCGTCGGCATTTTCCACTTTCACGCGGACGACATCGCCTGGCTTCACCATGGTTTCACCGTTCAGGTAGACGGCGCCGTCGATTTCAGGGGCGTCTGCCATGCTGCGGCCAATCGCGCCTTCGTCATCCACTTCATCAATAATTACCAGAATTTCGCGACCAACTTTTTCCTGCAAACGTTCAGCAGAGATCTGCTGTTGCAGTTGCATAAAGCGGTTCCAGCGCTCTTCTTTAATCTCTTCCGGCACCTGATCCGCCAGTTCGTTGGCGGTTGCGCCTTCGACCGGGCTGTATTTAAAGCAGCCAACGCGATCCAGGCGCGCTTCTTTCAGGAAATCGAGCAGCATCTGGAAATCTTCTTCGGTTTCACCCGGGAAGCCGACGATAAACGTAGAGCGCAGCGTCAGTTCCGGGCAAATTTCACGCCACTGCTTGATGCGCGCTAACTGGCGATCGACAGAACCCGGGCGCTTCATCAGTTTCAGAATGCGCGGGCTGGCGTGCTGAAGCGGAATATCCAGGTACGGCAGGATTTTGCCTTCGGCCATCAGCGGAATAACATCATCCACGTGCGGATAGGGGTAGACGTAGTGCAGACGCGTCCAGACGCCGAGTTTCGCCAGTTGCTCACACAGGCCGACCATGCTGGTTTTAACCGGCTCGCCGTTGTGGAAACCCATACGGTGTTTAACGTCAACGCCGTAGGCGGAGGTGTCCTGAGAGATCACTAACAGCTCTTTTACACCAGCATCCACCAGACGTTTGGCTTCCGCCAGTACGTCGCCAATCGGACGGCTGACCAGATCGCCGCGCATCGACGGGATGATGCAGAAGGTGCAGCGATGGTTGCAGCCTTCGGAAATTTTAAGATAAGCGTAGTGGCGCGGCGTCAGTTTCACGCCCTGTTCCGGTACCAGGCTTAAGAATGGGTTGTGCTTCGGTTTCGGCACATAGTGGTGAACATGGGAAAGCACCTGCTCGTAGCTGTGTGGCCCGGTGATTTCCAGCACTTTCGGGTGCACTTCGCGGATCTGATCTTCTTTTGCGCCCAGGCAGCCGGTGACGATCACTTTGCCGTTTTCGTTCAGCGCTTCGCCGATGGCTTCCAGCGACTCTTGTACTGCGCTATCGATAAAGCCGCAGGTGTTGACGATTACCATATCGGCATCGTCATAGGTCGGTACAACGTCGTAGCCTTCGGTACGCAGTTCGGTAAGGATACGTTCAGAATCCACCAGGTTTTTCGGACAGCCAAGAGAGACAAAGCCGATTTTCGGCTGCAGGTTCACATTGCTCATAGTTCAAAAAATAATCAGTTATAGGATGCTTAGGGCAGGGATTGTACAGGTCTCCGGGCAAAATTTATAGCGATTAAAGCGGTGCGGTGTGCTTCGGTGTAAGTTCACAAAAGTGTCTCTCTTTTTAAGTCATCGTGTATGACACCATGAGGTCTGTTAAACCGGTATCTATTTAGATTAGACGCACACCTGCATACTCAGCGTCTCTTAAAATCTTTCATCGCGTCTCTCATATTCAACCTATTTTTAGAGGGTTCACTTTTTGCATATACAACAGGTATTCCTGAACCAACCTGATATTTGGGTAAGTCCATTGTTTTAATATTGATGAGTTCGTCTTCTTTTTCAAAAGATGCACCGTTTTCTGCTGTAAAGCGGTAACCAACATGGATACTGACAATACCAAAACTTGAAGGTGTACCCGGAGTCATATCCACAATCGTTGCTTCGGTGTAACACGGATTTTTGAGGATCTCTTTTTCAATACCTCTGTTTATAAAATTCCTGATAAAGGAATAAATGATTGCGATAATGACAACCGCCACAATGATGATGTGAATTGACTTCATGAATGTATCCATACCGTGCCTCATAGAAAAGATGTTAAAGCAGCATTTTGCAAAGCTAAGAGAAGATTTTTGCTTTGGACTTTACCGCTTTTGAACATAATGCCTTTATTCCAGATAATATTGACGGATTCTGTTTCCTCTGAGGAGGACAGAAATTCTCCTGTTACTAAAACAGAAAACCAGATGAACTGTAAACCATCCCTTTGCTCAAAATGAGCCACAGTTGGCGTCAACCATGGCTTATTTTATCCGTTTTTAATTTGTCAGTAGGTTCGATAATCTACATAATAATATTCGAGGGGGGCGTTAGGATTTATTTTTATTTTTATGGTGTTGCCTGTTTTAAATTTATCCTTATCTGTGACTAAAAAATTTAGACCTCTTTTACTGATAAATTCGCGGCCATTGAAGTTATATTTCACGGAAACAATGGCGACAAGTTTGTTATTAATGCGTTGATACTTGTCATAAGTTATTTCATTAATTTCAGCATCAATGTTAACACCATGTTCTCTTATGTAACGATCATTAGTATCAGACTGTTTGTTTTTATATACAACGTATCCAACGAACACCAATACACATAAAGGAATAAACCAGGCTAGTTTAGGCATGATGTATGATAAAAAATTCATAAGACCTCTGTTAAAAAAATGATGTTAATGCACTCATGTATTGGGAAAAAGACGAGATTTTAGTCTCTGTACCTCCAATGTGTACTTCAAATTTCCCACCTTCTCTTTTTAGTGCCGCCGCTTTGTTCTCGATTTTTAGGCCGTTAACAGAAATCCCTAGTAACGGATTGATGCCGAGAGAAGTGAAGTTTAATGAAATATCATTAATCTTCATGCTTGCTGACGCATTTTTATACTCAAAGTATTCGGAAGGAGATATAACTTCAACCTTCTCATCACTCTTGATAGTTATTTTTTTAGGTGAATATATATCAATGCCACCCAGCACATATTCACTCAATTTTCCTGAGATACTTCTGGATGTATTGCCTTTAACCTCAATTAGCTGGTTCTGATCGATGGTCAACTTGTCAACACCTTCCACATGCGTCACGACACCTTTTTTATAAGTGACTTTTGTTGCAGCGCTGATTGCAGCAGATGAGGCTGAAGCCATGTAGTCCACCGGAGAAAGCATTGAACCGGGAGCAGACATAACAGGCCCTACCGTTTTACTGATATCGAAAGGTACAGGGGTTACAGCAGTTGGTGTACCCACGGCATCGATCACTTGTCCGAATACTACTTCGGGTACTTCATACATAATTTTATCTGCTGCGAGCGTACTGACTGTGGCATCAGTCTTGATTATCAGATTGCTGGTATAGCTGTTATCCGAGTAGCCTGTAACTGATTTTTTTTCGTTGTCTACAATGGTTTCCTGACGGCCATTGGCGGTTACGGAAAGCGTTTGACCTTTATTGAATGTCTGTGTGTCGTGGTCATCTACGGTCACTGAGCGGGTGAGCTTATGTGTGTAAATGGTTTCTTTATGCACGGTTTCTGTATGAACGCCTTCTACAGAGACGTTCATATCCCGTTCAGAGTGCAGGTCGATAGATTCGCTTCCGAGCTTGTCTTCGAAAAAGAGATAGCTGGCATTATCTTTGCTGCCATCTTTACTGCGTGTCATAAAGCCCATTTTGGTTGAGTCTGCCGGTAGTTCCCACGGTGGCATACTCGCTTCGTTATATACGCGGCCGGTAATAATGGGACGGTCAGGGTCACCATTGATAAAGTCGATAACCACTTCATCTCCCACGCGGGGGATTTGTACACCACCAAATCCCTGCCCAGCCCACGCGCTAGAAACGCGTACCCAGCATGAGCTGGTGTCGTCGCCTTTCGCATGCCGGTCCCAGTGGAACTTAACTTTTACCCGACCATATTTGTCTGTCCAGATTGATTCTCCCTGGGGACCAACCACACGTGCAGTTTGCGGACCATGGGTCCGTGGCCATTCAGTACGCTGTGCTGAACGGAAGGTGGTCTCAGCCGGAATCACAACAAAATTAATTTGATGGACACTGTCGGTCATATTGCCGCTGGCGTAACTGTTTTCTTCAAGTGTATAACTCGCGCTGACGACAAGATATTCGCTCCTATTACCAGCAAATGGCGGGTTCCTGAGGGAAAAAGTGTACCCCGGAGTAATCCCCAGGGCAGTTCCGGAGGCATCAATGCGATGCTGCTCCGCCTGCCATTCTTCCTGTCGGATGCGCGCATAAAATTCCCCATGCTGGTGCTCCACAAAACGACCTGGCCACTCGTAATAATCGATCTGACCTGGCGATGGAGATGCGGGATTCTGTCGCGCCTGAAACATCCATGCGTTTGGTTTGCGGAAGTCATAGTCATCAATACTATAAAGGCCTGGCGTCACGCGCTCGCTAATAGCCCATTGTCCGATCCCCTCTTCACTGGTAGAACCCCCGGACAGACTTGTATGATACGGAACAGTTTCATAGCCCGGCCAGGGCTGATGATGTTCGGCTGAGTCCATCATCACCAGTGTGTGTGAGTCTGACTCATGACGGAAAAAGAAGTAAATCCCTTCCAGTTCCATCAGTCGGGAAATAAAGTTATAACTACTTTCCTGATATTGGACACAATATTCCCAGTTACGATATTGACCTGTCAGTTTATCTTCAGTTTTAACACCATATTCGCCCAATACTGTTTTGATAATGTCCGGAACGCGCTGGTTCTGAAATATACGCTGATTGCGGTCTCGCAGAAGCGGCCATAAGTCAGACTCCATTTTTAAAATATATACCGCGTAACGGACGCCGTTCAATTCTGTTCCCTGAAGGTTAACTTCAGTTATTTTGCCGTTAAAATAGCGTGGCGTTCTGTTTTGGGTAGGTACAGAAACAGTAAGGGATTTTCCCAGTAATGCTTTCCGGTCAATATTCCCGTCTTTGCTCAGCATTGTGATATTCAGTGCAAATGAGCGGGACATCACTTCCATGCCACTCATTTTCCAGAACAACAGTGACTCAGCGCCTTGCGGTGGGGTTACAGTGATACGGTCAAGCATTCAGATTTTCTCTGGTTTGTTGCCAGGACAAAGGGTTGCTGGCGTAGTGAAGAATTTGGTTAAAGTAAGTGCCTGTGCGGCTTCGTGAAAAAATATGTACCAACCTCTGCCTCTGAAAGGGAAGTTCATCACCAGCCACATTCGCTATAGTTTACCGTATACCTTTTCTGAAATATCACCGAGGCTTATAGGATATTTCTGGAAGTGAGGTGTTTGGTCAATGTCCTCTCCCGGCTAATACGCTGATTCTGAATTAATTAATCGCGCTAACTATTTTAAAACAAATTAGTTAGCATGAAGAGGTGTGGCTGTATTTTACCTGTGTGCTCATTTTTCACCCTGCGTTCCTCGAAAGCAGGGAACAGGCGTGCATTAAATAACATAGCCAGTGTGAACAGGCTTGTTGATCTGCCGTCAATCATACGAATTGACAGAGTGAATGATAGATGGTTGTATTGTGCAACTATCTATTCAAAACGGGTCATAACATGGCAGCATCTGAGCTTATCAACGATATCCGTGTAGCATCGCGACAGATGGTTCGTGAACTGGGATTTATGAACAGCACTCTTGCTGCTACCGATTACTCTCCCTCGGCGGTGCACACTCTGTTGGAAGTAGGAATGCGCGGCTCCGTTACTGCCGCACAGCTGGTGCAACTGCTTGGTCTGGAAAAATCCAGCGTCAGTCGAATGCTGGCGAAGCTCATCCGTGCGGGTGAATTACAGGAGGTGCCGCTGTCAGAGGATGCACGTTACAAGAAGCTGGAGCTGACCGCGCAGGGAAAAGAGAGTGTGTCTCGCATAAACAGCTATGGTGAGACGCGTGTGCAGCAAGCGATGGGGTACCTGGATCCCGCCTGGCAAAACATGGTGGCTTGCGGCCTGTCGGCTTATGCTTCTGCACTGGAAGCTTGCCGGAAGGGGGCACCGCTTCCCGCTGGCGATAAACCTGACATTATCACCGGTTATCTGCCGGGGATGATTGGCCGCATCAGCGAAATGCATGCGAACTACTACTCGCAACATTATGGTTTTGGGTATTTTTTTGAAAGCAAAGTGGCTTCGGGCCTGGCCGAATTTGCTGGCCGACTGGAAAGCGAGCGCAACAATATTTGGCTCGCGGTTCTGAATGGGCGGGTGGTTGGCTCTGTGGCTATTGATGGGGAAGATTTGGGAAATAACGAAGCGCATCTGCGCTGGTTTATTCTCGATGATGCGTGTCGTGGTACTGGCATCGGTCGTCAGTTGCTTGCCCGCGCAATGCAGTTTTGCGATGAACAGCAATTCTCGGCAGTACAACTCTGGACCTTCAGCGGCCTTCACGCGGCGCGACGTCTTTATGAATCTTTCGGCTTCAGGCTGACCAGGGAGTGGCAGGGGGAACAGTGGGGACGTTCTATGCTCGAACAGCAGTTCACCCGCGCGATAGAGGGGGATAAGGCGTAACGTTTCAGAGCCAGGCCTGGCAGAACGCGTTGTCTCTCCAGGCGATGGCTAAGCGCTCAGATAAACGGGCGCACTTCAATCTGACATATCGCTTATTTGTACCGTCTATTCGCAAGCCGCAACAAAATGATTTATACCGCCTTCCAGCCAGGCGGAACATTTTTTGGCGCTGTCCGGTACTTTCAGCGTGACGGTCTCTTTCGTGCCTTTGTACTTGCAAACAAGATAAAAAGGCAATTCGCCCGTTCTGTCGTAGAAGGGGTAGCCTCTTATCGTCCACACCGTATCGTCTTCGGTATCCGGGATTAATTCACCACGTTCTTCGGGAGGCCCGCTAAAAAGGCTGACATCGTTCAACCGGTGAGGTTTATTGTTAATCTGTAATGATGCCGGGCAGGCGATTTTTTCTGCCATTGCCGTCGCTGAGAATAAAAGTACAGTACTTAATAGTACTGTTTTATTAAGCGATATAATCAAGTTTTTCATTATTTTTAATGAGGTTGTTTGTGCGCGAATAAAAAATAAATTTTCCAAAATATAATCCTCCTTTATTAAGTAATTAATCATTTTCTTCGTTATTTTCCATTTGGTCGATTTGTCGGACGTTGATGGTCTGTGGTGAGACATTGTGCGGTACAGTAATTTTTCTTTCGAGTCTGTCAACATCGTGTCTCATCCACTGATCCAGCACTTGAATCCCATTCGCATCCTGCCTCCTGTCATAACCCGGTCACTGGCGGCGGGATCATCATGATACGGTCGCTCTGTCAGATTAACAGGATAGTTCCGCAAGTGAAGTGCTCTGGTTGTTTACCTTTCCGGATAACCTCCTGACTCTCCAGTTCATTTATCTCTGCAAATATTGCAATTAGCAATCATTCTCATTAATGTGCGTGATTTGTTGCCACATTTATGCCTGGCAAATTTTCATCGTTGGGTCATGGATACAGGGAGAGGACGGAAATGAATCAATGGTTATACAGCAAGGGGCGTCTGAACAGCGTTGTACGTCTGGCTGCGTTTTTGACCCTGGCGTCTTGCCCGGTAAGCAGTTACGCCAGGCCTGATATGTCTCCGCTGGGGCCTAATATCGCCGATAAAGGGTCCGCTTTTTATCATTTCTCCGTCAGGACCTTTGATTCCGCCGATGGTAAACGTCATTACAAGGTGTGGACCGGTATCCCCAATAAAACCCCGCCAGCGTCTGGTTACCCGGCGATGTATATGCTGGATGGCAATGCGGTGATGGACCGGTTGTCAGAGGCATTTTTGCAGACATTATCGCAACACAATCCGCCAGTGCTCGTGGCGATTGGTTATCAAACGCCACTGCCGTTTGATCTGGAGTCCAGAGCCTGGGATTACACTCCGCCAGCGGAGGGAAATGAACAGGCGCTTCGCGGCAGGAAGGGCGGCGGCAGCAAGGTTTTTCGCCAACTGATTGAGCAGACCATTGCGCCCCAGGTAGAGCAGCATACCGCCATAAATCCCCATCAGCGTGCATTATGGGGGCACTCCTACGGCGGGTTATTTGTGCTCGATGCGTATTTATCCTCGGCGATGTTCACGGCCTATTACGCTGCCGTTCCCTCGGTTAACCGTAACAATGTTGCGCTACTGAACGAGATAACGCATACGGAAAAACAGCGCGTCAGCCATAAACAACTCTGGTTTATGGAAGGTGATGGCGAACAGCGGGTCAGGGAGAAGGGCAATCACCCGGATGTGCTGAGCGCTGTGCGTGAAACGGCTTCCACGCTGCGCGATAACGGCGCTGCGGCAACCTTCTTGCTGTTTCCGGGTTTGACGCATGGGGAGATGTTCACCGCTTCTTTTCAGGCCGCTTTGCAACGTATCGCCTCTGAAGAGTAAATCAGCGCGCGGCAGACAACAGACCGCGTGCGCTGATTTCCGGCAAGCCTTAGCGCTTGCCGCCAATAATCACATACCCCATCTTCGCTTCGTCGCACAACGGATCGCCGCAGCCGCAGAGGTCAATCGCACTGTGCACCGCGTATTTATACCCGGCGAGGAAGGGGGCCATATCGACATTGCTCTCGTCGTAATTCCAGTAAAACGCGAGACACCAAAAAGAGCGCATTGGCTGGTACTGCGCCAGCAACTGCAATTTGGTGTAATCCTTATTCAACACGCGTCGCAGGGTGCTCAACTTTTTCACGCACTTTAATTCGATGTAAATATCCTGTTCGGCTTTTTTGCTCTCACGTTTTAATACCAGGTCAACGGACATCACCTGCTTTTTCGCGCTACCGGGCAGCAGCAGCGAAAACTGTCTTTCCCGTTCACAGCTAAACAGCGGGTGGGACTGAAAATAGTATTGCAACTCAATTTGCAGCCACTTTTCCCAGTCATTGATCGCGCCATTGATCATTTCCATTTTATTGAGCACCTCATCGTCGGCTAAAAACGCCTCCAGTGAGGTTTCAATTTCCCAAAAATCCCGATTGTCGCCGCGCATGTAACGGTTTCCTTGTAAAAAGCATTCGTCCGTTATCGACCTTTATGGCAACTTTCTTTAAACAGTCTGAAGCGGATAAGTCATATCGATGCAACGAAGTTCTGCTTTGGCAAGGCCAGAGTAATGCGTGTTTTCCCGCACAAAGGTAAAGCCATGCTTTTCGTAAAATGTTCTGGCATTGGGCGTCGAGGATAAAACAAGCTGTTTAATACCGCGCTGGCGAGCTTCATTTTTAATCGCATCAATAATCAACCCGGCGAGGCCGTTACCGGTATATTCCGGCAAGGTGAAAATGGCCTCAACGCTCTCTGACGAAAGATCGAGAAAACCGGTGGCAACAATCACCCCATCCGATGTGCTCGCTACAAAAAAAGGGTTGTCCGCCATAATGCGTAAAAAATGTTCCGGCATGGTATCTGGCGTCCATGCCTTAATCACATCCGGGGCGTAGCTGTTTGCACATCCGTAACGAATTGACTGGTTGCGGACGTACCAGCACTGTTCTGCTTCATCCGGCCCTGCATATCTGATCTTCATATTCCCTCGCCTGTCACACCCCACTGGCCAACGATTTTATCTGGATTTACACCATCCCATTATTCCCGTGGCGCAAAAACGCCGGGCGCTGATTTAAACGTTCAAACCATGCGTCGATGGCCGGTACATCCGGGTGGTCAAACGGCGTCATCTTCCAGCGGTTGACCGACAGACCCAGCACCACATCCGCCAGCGTAAAGGTGTCACCCGCTGCAAAAGCGCCGGTGCGTTGCAACTGCTGTTCGAGAATGCCGATGCAGTGATTCCACTCTTTAATGCCAGCGGCAATCGCCTGTTGATCGTTATAGGCCGGGTTTTTGCGCGCCAGCGCCGGGAAAACATAGCGCCAGGCGTTGTTAAACTCGGTCGCCTGCCAGTCCATCCAGTGCTCAACGTTGGCGCAGGCTTGCGGCTCGCCAGGTAACAGGTCGTCACGCCCGGCTTTGCGCACCAGGTAACGGCAAATGGAGTTGGATTCCCAGAGCGTAAAATCCCCGTCGATCAGCACCGGCACCATCGCATTCGGATTTAGCGCGCGAAACCAGTCGGTTTCCGTGGAGGCAAAACCGCTGCCGTAATCCTCCTGCACATAATCAAGACCGGCCTCTTCGCAGGTCCACAATACTTTGCGCACATTAATCGATGTCGTTTTACCCAGAATCTTAAGCATGGTGCTGATATCCATCCCGTGTGATTAATCGTTTAAAAACAATACACCAGCTAAATACTTTTACGCCACCGGTCGTGCAGCACCAGCGTGGTGCAGTGCCTTGCGGTAGCTCACCAAAACAGGGACAGCGCAGCGGCGCATATTGCTAACATAATGATGACAAAGAAAAAACAATCTGGCACAGGCCTTGCAGAAGTGAACGGGCAGTGCAACACACAATATGAAAAATAGCTGGCTAGGGTTCCGGTTCACCTGTGTGAATGTCTGGTCCAAGAGCTGGCGACCTCTGCGAGGTTACACGGCGGGACAAAAACCCGGGAGACAGCAGCACCAATGGGTGTCGCGCTGCCCCTAACTTTTTGTGCCAACCAGAGGTCAAGAATGAAGAAATCTTCCTTACTCCGCACGCTTGTGCTGTCGCTGGCAATGCTGGTCAGTCTCCCCACTTTCGCCGCCGTCAAAAAAGAGTTCAACGTCTGCTGGACCATCTATGCCGGATGGATGCCATGGGGCACCCTCAGCAGTAGCAAAATCATTGATAAATGGGCCAGCAAGTACGGCATCAAAATCAATGTCGTTCAGCTCAACGACTATATCGAATCCATTAACCAGTATACCGCTGGCCAGTTTGATGGCTGCACCATGACCAATATGGATGCGCTGACGATCCCGGCTGCCGGCGGGGTGGACAGCACGGCGCTGATCCTCGGCAGTTACTCCGAAGGCAACGACGGCGTCGTGATGAAAGGCGAGGGCAAGACGCTGAAGGATCTGAAAGGGATGAAGGTCTACTTGCCGGAACTCTCTGTGTCCCACTATCTGCTGGTGCGCGGGCTGGAAAAAGCCGGGCTGGCGGAAAAAGACGTGACCGTCGTGAACACCTCCGATGCCGATATCGTCTCGGCCTTCGCCACGCCGAATGTGCAGGCCGCGGTGGCCTGGAACCCGCAACTGTCGGTCATTAAAGCCACGCCGAAAACCAGCGAAGTCTTTAGCTCCTCGCAGGTACCGGGCGAGCTTATCGACATGATGGTGGTGAACAGTGAAACCCTGAAAGATAACCCGGCGCTGGGTAAAGCGCTGACCGGCGCATGGTATGAAATGATGGGCCTGATGAAAGCCGGAGACACCAACGTGCTGAACGCGATGGCCGCGGCTTCTGGTACCGATCTGCCGGGTTACCAGGCGCAACTGAAAACCACTCACCTGTTCTATACCCCGGCGGATAACGTCGCCTTTGTCACCTCGGCTGAACTGGCGAAAACCATGCAGCGCGTGGCGGCGTTCTCCTTTGCAAAAGGCTTGCTGGGCGACGGCGCGCAGAGTGCGGATTTTATCGGCATGACGTTCCCCGGCAATGTCACGCAGGGCGATGCGAATAACGTGAAACTGCGCTTTGACGACAGCTTCGTGAAAATGGCCGCCGCCGGCAAGCTGTGATAACTGACGGAGTTCGCCATGCGACAGATTAACCGCCATCCTGGTTCCGGTATGCGGATGATGCTCATCCTGCTGCCTTTTGTCCTGCTGCTGGCCGCGTATTTTATGGGCTCAGCGGTACGGCTGGAGGCCAACCCGCAGGACAAGCTGTTACCCGGCCTGCAACAGATGCTGGAGGCACTCTCACGGATGGCGTTTACCCCGGACAAACGCAGCGGTGAGTACCTGTTCTGGGTGGATACACTGGTCAGCCTGGCGCGCCTGCTGACCGGGCTGACCATCGCCTCGCTGCTTGGCCTGTGCATTGGCGTCACCGCGGGCGTGTTTCCGTTGTGGCGGGCATCGCTGTCGCCCTTGATGACGGTCTTGTCGATGATCCCGCCGCTGGCGATATTGCCGGTGCTGTTTATCGTTTTCGGGCTGGATGAGTTGTCGAAAGTGATGCTGATTGTTATTGGCATCACGCCGATGCTGGCCCGCGACCTCGAACACCGGGCGTGCGAGATCCCGCCGGAGATCCTGATCAAGGCGCAGACGCTGGGGGCGAACAGCTGGACGCTGGTGCTGCGCGTGGTGCTGCCGCAGTTGCTGTCGCGGCTGCTGACCTCACTGCGCTTGCTGCTCGGGTCGGCATGGCTGTTCCTGATCTCCGCGGAAGCCATCTCATCGACTGCCGGTCTGGGGTATCGCATTTTCCTCGTGCGCCGCTACATGGCGATGGACGTCATTATTCCCTATGTCCTGTGGATCACCCTGCTGGCGTGGCTGATGGATCTTGCGCTGCGTCAGTTACACAAAACCTGTTTTCCCTGGGCGGAAGGAGGGAAGGCATGAGCTTTATCACCATCAACAATATCTGGCAGGAGTATGGCGACCATGTGGTGCTGGAGCGCCTGAATTTGCAGGTGAAAGAAGGGGAGTTCTGCTCAATGGTCGGCGCATCCGGCTGCGGCAAATCCACCTTTCTGCGTCTGCTGCTCGGGCAGGAAGCGCCGAGTCGCGGCAGCATCACGCTGGATGGCAAACCGCTGACCGCAGAGCCGGACAGCAGCCGGGGCGTGGTGTTTCAGCGCTACTCGGTATTTCCGCATCTGACGGTGCTGGATAACGTCACCATTGGCATCGAACTGCCGCAATCGCCGCTGTTTGGCCGACTCTTCGGGGCGAAAAAACGCGCCGCGCGCGAACAGGCGGCGCAGATGCTGGAGAAAGTCGGTCTCGGCCACGCACTGCAAAAATACCCGGCGCAGCTCTCCGGTGGGATGCAGCAGCGTTTGGCCATCGCCCAGGCATTCATTATGCAACCGCGCGTTTTACTGCTGGATGAGCCGTTTGGCGCGCTTGACCCCGGCATCCGTAAAGATATGCATGCGCTGCTGTTACAGCTATGGGGTGAAACCCGCATGACCGTCTTTATGGTGACCCACGATCTGTCGGAAGGCTTCAACCTCGGCACCCGTTTACTGGTGTTCGATAAGGTGCGTATCGATCCGCACGCCCCCCAGGCGTATGGCGCGCGCATTACCTACGACATCCCGCTCAATGAGACGCGACTCTCCGCGCTGAGCGGCGCGAGGCCCGATAACGTCTATGCATTAAGGAGTTAATTCATGACCACCAACATCACCTCTGTCACCCTGCGGGATGAGATCCTGCCGGGCGGCGGCCACCTCTCTTTTGTGCTCAAACGCGGGCAAATCCTGCGTATGACCGACATCGAGGGCGGCGCAAACGTCAGCCTGATGATGCTCAACGCCCATGAAAAAAGCGAACGGCTGAACCTGCCGGACACGCTCAAAGGCCAGCATACGGCGCGCCTGACTGCCGGGCACTGCTTCTACTCCGATATGGGCCGCGTTCTGGCTGGGATCACGGCCGATACCTGCGGCTGGCACGATCCTTTTGGCGGCGTGCTGAATGCCGCCGAAGTGGCGGAAAAGTACGGGCAGGGACGCTACCAGGAGTTGCGTAACGGTTTCTTCCGTAACGGTACGGACAACCTGCTGGTCGAAATGGGCAAATGGGATCTCAACCTTGAAGATCTGCTCATGGTGGTCAATTTCTTCAGCAAAGTGGCGGTGGATGACAACGGTCAGTTCAGTTTCCATCGCGCGCATTCGCAACCCGGTAGTTATGTTGAGTTATTCGCGCCGATGGATGTGCTGGTGGTGCTGACAGCGCTGCAACACCCGATGGATCCGTCAACAGAGTACGCGCCGCGCCCGGTACGGCTGAGCTGGCGACAGGCGGAAGACCCGCAGGCGGCGATTAACGCCTTACTGACGCGCCCGGAAAACGAGCGCGCTGTCACCAATACCCACCTTTTCGCCCTGTAAGGAGCCGCATGATGAGTGTCGTCAGTGAAAAACAGGTCTCACACGCCGCCTTCCGCCATGTGATCCCGGCGGGGGAACCGTATCTGTTTGAGGTGAAAAAAGGCCAGACGCTACGTCTGCTTGATCTGGAAGGTAACCAGGCGGTGGATACGCTGTTCTATAACGCCGACAACCCCCGTGAGCGTTACGATCCGCAACGCACGCTGCGCCGCCAGAACAACGCTTACCTCACCACCGGCAGCGTGCTCTGGTCCAATATGGGCAACCCGCTGCTGACCATTGTTGCCGATACCTGCGGTCGCCATGACACCCTTGGCGGTGCGTGCGCGCAGGAGAGCAATACCGTGCGTTATGCGCTGGACAAGCGGCATATGCACAGCTGTCGCGACAATTTCCTCTGCGCCTGTCTGCACGATGGCCGCCTGCAAAAGCGTGACATTGGCGCAAACATCAACTTCTTTATGAACGTGCCGGTCACCGAGCAGGGTGGGCTGACCTTTGAGGATGGTATTTCCGCACCGGGCAAATACGTTGAGCTGCGCGCCGAGTGCAATGTCATTGTGCTGATCTCCAACTGTCCGCAGCTCAATAACCCCTGCAACGGCTGGAACCCGACGCCTGCCGAGGTGCTGATATGGAACTGACGCCAACCCGCTGGCAGCGCCTGCGTCTGGCGCTGTATCACCTGTTTGCCGTTCGCGCGGGGCGCATTCTGTCGTAACCGATTTTTCCCCATGGACGACCATGCGGTGAGCCGACTGTCGGCGGGACGACCCGCCACCATTGAGTCTGATCTATGTTTACGAAATTACTGATCGCGAACCGTGGGGCGATTGCCTGCCGTATTCTGCGTACGCTGCGGGCGATGAACGTGGGCGGCGTGGCTGTCTATTCCGACGCGGATATCAGCAGCCTGCATATCCGCGAAGCCGACGAAGCGCTGAGTCTTGGCGACGGTCCGGCGGCAAATACCTACCTGGTCACAGAGAAGATCATTGCCGCCGCCAGAGCCAGCGGCGCACAGGCGATCCATCCGGGGTACGGTTTTCTCTCGGAAAACGCCGCGTTCGCCGAAGCCTGCGAAGCGGCAGGGATTGCGTTTGTTGGCCCGACCCCTGAGCAACTGCGCGTTTTTGGCCTGAAACATACCGCTCGCGCGCTGGCGAAAGCGCATTGCGTGCCGATGCTGGAAGGTACCGAGTTGCTGGCGGATGTCGGCGAAGCGCTGCATGCCGCCGACAGTGTCGGTTACCCGGTGATGCTCAAAAGCACGGCAGGTGGCGGCGGTATCGGCATGCGCGTCTGCTACAGCGCCGCTGAGTTAAGCGAAGCCTTTGATGCGGTGGTGCGGCTGGGAAAAAACAACTTTAGCGATGCCGGTGTGTTTATCGAAAAATACATTGAGCGCGCGCGTCACCTGGAAGTGCAACTGTTTGGTGATGGCCATGGTGAGGTTATTGCGCTGGGTGTGCGCGACTGCTCCGTGCAGCGCCGCAACCAGAAAGTGCTGGAAGAGACGCCAGCGCCGAATCTGCCCGCAGGCATGGCGGAGGCGCTGTGCGCGGCGGCAATCAAACTGGGCAAAGCGGTCAGTTATCGCAGCGCTGGCACGGTGGAGTTTGTCTACGACAGCGACGCACAACGCTTTTACTTTCTTGAAGTGAACACCCGCCTGCAGGTTGAGCATGGCGTAACTGAACAAGTATGGGGTGTGGATCTGGTTCGCTGGATGATTGCGCTGGCCGCTGGCGAACTGCCGCCGCTGGCAACACTGTTCGCGGGGCTGAAACCACACGGGCATGCCATCCAGGCGCGCGTGTATGCCGAAGATCCTGGCCGTCAGTTCCAGCCGTCGCCTGGCTTGCTCACCGACGTGGCGTTTCCGGCTGACGATCGCCAGAGCCTGCGTATTGACCGTTGGGTGGAAGCCGGGTGCGACGTGCCGCCCTTTTTCGATCCGATGCTGGCAAAAATCATTGCCTGGCAGCCGACGCGTGAGGCGGCCATTCGCGCGCTCCATACGGCGCTGGGGGAAACCCGCCTCTACGGCGTGGAAACCAACCGCTGCTATTTGCAGCAGATTTTGACCTTTACGCCTTTTGCCTGCGGTGAACCCTGGACCCGTTGTCTGGAGGGGCTTCGCTATCAGGCAACCACGCTGGAGGTGCTGAGCGCCGGGACGCAAACCACGGTGCAGGATTATCCGGGGCGCGTCGGTTACTGGGCCGTTGGCGTTCCGCCCTCCGGGCCGATGGATAGCCGCGCGCTGCGCCTCGGTAACCGCCTGTTGGGTAATGATGACACCGCCGCCGCGCTGGAGATCACCCTGAGCGGGCCGACGCTGAAATTTAACTGTGACGCTCAACTGGTGGTGACCGGCGCGCCGATTGCGCTGACGCTGGACGGGCAACCTGTGCGCGGCAATCGCGTGTTTAGCGTGCGCGCCGGAATGATCCTGCAAATGGGCGACATCAGTGGCGACGGCGTGCGCAGTTACCTGTGCCTGCGTGGCGGGCTTTGCGTGCCGGATTATCTGGGCAGCAAAAGCACCTTTACGCTGGGGCAGTTTGGCGGCCATGCCGGGCGTGCACTGCAAACCGGCGATGTGTTGCATCTGTTGCCGCTGACCGCGCCGTGCAACGACGCGGAATTGCCGCCTGCATTACACACCGTACTGGCCCCGGTGCGTGAACTGCGGGTGATTTATGGCCCGCACGGCGCGCCGGAATATTTTACCCCGGCCTCGATGGCGACCTTTTTTGCCACCGACTGGGAAGTGCACTTCAACTCCAGCCGTACCGGGGTGCGGCTGATTGGCCCGAAACCGGAGTGGGTGCGCGACAGCGGCGGCGAAGCCGGGCTGCATCCGTCAAATATTCACGACAACCCGTACGCCATTGGCGCGGTGGATTTTACCGGTGATATGCCGGTGATCCTCGGGCCGGATGGCCCCAGCCTGGGCGGTTTTGTCTGCCCGGTAACGGTCATCGAGGCGGATTTGCACGCTGTCGGGCAACTGAAAGCAGGCGACAAAGTGCGTTTTATTCCGGTGGATATTGCCACCGCGCGCCGCCTGGCGCAGGCCGAATCCGCGCAAATCGCCGCGCTACAACCGGTTAATACGCCATGGCAGTCGGTAGCGCTGGCTTCGCCGATCGTTCTTGATTGCGGTCAGGCAGACAAGCGCCTGGTGGCACGCGTATCCGGCGATACGCACCTGCTGCTGGAGATTGGCGAGCCGGAGCTGGATCTGGTGCTGCGTTTTCGTGCGCATGCATTGATGCAGGCGCTGGAAGCGCTGGCGTTGCCGGGGGTGATTGATCTGACGCCGGGGATCCGGTCGCTGCAAATCCACTATCAGCCGGAAGCGTTGAGTCTGGCGGTATTATTGGACACCGTTGCCGGGCAGTGGGGCCGCGTGTGTGAGCGTCAGAATCTGGATGTGCCGTCTCGCGTGGTCTGGCTGCCGCTGTCGTGGGACGACCCCGCCTGCCAGAAAGCCATCGACAAATACATGACCACCGTGCGCCGCGATGCGCCCTGGTGTCCGAGCAACCTTGAGTTTATCCGCCGGATTAACGATCTGGCGAACATTGATGAAGTCTACAAAACGGTGTTTGACGCCCGCTATCTGGTGATGGGATTGGGGGATGTGTATCTGGGCGCGCCAGTGGCGACGCCGCTTGACCCGCGTCACCGGCTGGTGACCACCAAGTACAACCCGGCGCGCACCTGGACGGCGGAAAACTCGGTTGGCATTGGCGGCGCGTATCTCTGCGTATACGGCATGGAAGGGCCGGGCGGTTACCAGTTTGTCGGGCGTACGCTGCAAATGTGGAATCGCTACCATACGGTGGACGATTTTGCCGGTAAGCCGTGGCTGTTGCGCTTCTTTGATCAGATCCGTTTCTACCCGGTTTCTGCTGATGAGTTACTGACCATCCGCCGCGACTTCCCGTTGGGTCGTTACCCGCTGCGCATTGAACAGACCACCCTGAACCTGGCGGATTATCAGCAGTTTCTCGCCGATGAAGCGCCGGGGATTGCGACGTTTCGCCGCCAGCAACAGGGCGCGTTTGACGCTGAACGTGAGCGCTGGATCGCCAGTGGTCAGGCGCATTTTGACAGTGCCGAAACGAGAGGTGACGAAGGCGAAGACGCACCGTTGCAGGCCGGGCAACTGGGCGTGGAAAGCCCGGTTTCCGGGAACCTGTGGCAGGTCAATGTGGAAGAGGGCGCGGCGGTACGCGAAGGCGATGTGCTGGTGGTACTGGAGTCCATGAAAATGGAGATACCGTTGCTTGCCACGCACAACGGCGTGGTAAGTCAGGTGCGTGTTCAGCCCGGTAGCCAGGTGCGCGCAGGGCAATGTGTAGTGGTTCTGGAGAAAACAGCATGATGCATCCCTTTGATTTACGTCTTAACGTACTGGTGCAGGCCTACCGTGATGGCCGTTTAACCCCGCGTGAAGTGCTGACGACCGTGCGCGAGCGGGCTATCACGCTCAACCCGACCTTCAATGCCTTTATCCATATTCTCAGCGAACAGGAGCTTGAGCCGTATCTGGCGGCGCTGGATGATGTACCGCCAGCATCGCTGCCGCTCTACGGCGTGCCGTTTGCCATTAAAGACAATATCGATCTCGCCGGGATTGCGACCACGGCAGCATGCCCGGCGTTCGCTTACACCGCCACGGAAGATGCCACCCTCGTGGCACGGTTAATTGCGCTGGGCGCGGTTCCGCTGGGCAAAACCAACCTGGATCAGTTCGCCACCGGGCTGAACGGAACGCGTTCTCCGTACGGCGCATGCCGTAACAGCGTGCATGCCGATTACCCGGCTGGCGGCTCCAGCGCCGGTTCATCGCTGGCGGTGGCATTAGGCGTCGCCAGCTTCGCGCTCGGCACGGATACCGCGGGCAGTGGACGCGTTCCTGCCGCGCTGAATAACCTGGTCGGGCTGAAAGCCACCAAAGGTTTACTCTCTACGGCCGGGGTGATCCCGGCCTGTCGTACGCTGGACTGCGTGACCTTTTTCACTGCCACGGCGGCAGAAGCCAGCCAGTTACTGGCGCTGACGGCCAGCCACGATCCGCGTGACGAGTACAGCCGCACAAATCCGGCGTGGAATGGCGCACAGGCGTTCGGTACGCCAGAAGCTGGGTTCCGTTTTGGCGTGCCGGACACGCTGGAGTTTTTCGGCTGTACGCAGAGTGAAGCGCTGTTTAACGCCGCCAAAGCGCGATTAATGGCGCTGGGCGGCGTGCCGGTCACCATCGACTTTGCGCCGTTTCTTGCAGCGGCGAAGCTCCTGTATGACGGCCCCTGGGTTGCCGAACGCTATCACGTGGCCGGTGCGTTGATTGAACAGCAGCCGGAGGCCGTATTGCCGGTGATCCGCGCGGTGCTGAGCAAGGCGCCTGGTACCGATGCGGTGGCGGCGTTTGATGCACAATACCGATTGCAGCGCTACAAAGTGCAGTGTGATGCCATTCTGGCGAATCTGGAATGCGTGCTAACGCCAACGTATCCCCGCCCGGTAACGCTGGCGGAACTGGCGGCGGAGCCGGTCAAACGTAATTCGGATCTGGGCTATTACACCAACTTTATGAACCTGCTGGATTATTCGGCAGTAGCGGTGCCCGCCGGGATCATGGCGAACGGATTGCCGTCCGGCGTAACGCTGTTTGGCCGCGCGTTTACCGATCAGTATTTGCTGAGCCTTGCCGATGCCTTCCAGCGCAGCCAGTCACTGGCGTTGCCAGGCGATCGCCGGATCGACACTCTGGCTCCGGCGGGGATAGCGACGAACGATCGGATGCAGATTGTCGTCTGCGGCGCGCATCTTGAGGGGCTGGCGCTGAATGCGCAGTTGCGCCAGCGGGGCGCGACTCTGCTAGGTGCCGCGCGCAGCGCGCCCCGTTATCGCCTGTATGCGCTGGCGGACGGTAAACGGCCCGGCATGGTGCGTGATGCCCAACACGGGGCGGCGATAGCCGTTGAAGTATGGGAGTTACCCTCCAGTGAAGTGGGCTCGTTTCTTGCCGGTATTCCTGCGCCGTTGGGGCTAGGGAAAGTTGAGCTTGAAGACGGGCGCTGGCTGACCGGATTCATTTGTGAGGATTATGGCTTGCAGGGGGCGCAGGAGATCACGGATTACGGCGGCTGGCGCGCGTGGCTGGCTCACGGAATGTAAAGGAAGACTGACGTTGTTCAAATATTGACATCACGCATACTTTTGCACAAAAAATGCTCATATGATGGTTTGCCCATTGGCTGACAAGGGAGGAACCAGTATGACCGTTGACGAAATGGCACGACGTCTTCTTACGAAGTTGGTGACTTGCAGAAGCGACCTTGCCGGCTATATCCAGTTGTTGAAAGCAAAGGGGTATATGTCGGTTAGTGAAACCGATCGTCTACGTGAACGTTTCTTTGCACTTGCACTGGAGATTCGCGATAAAGGGGAACGGCTCAGCCAGATGCCGGACCGCGATGCCCGCGGCGCCCTTTATCGTGCGGAGGAGGCCCTCTCCTCGGCGGCAGTCTGTTTGATGAGTGGACGGCAGGATTGCCCTACCTACATCACGGTGAATGCCGACAAACTCGAACGTTCTTTGAATGTCCTCAGCTATTGCGTTCAGTACTTGAGTGAGCGTGCACCGTTGGAGGAAGCCTGAGATCAGAGAATGGGGGGAAATTTCCCCCCTTCTTGTTGATGGACGATCGTTCACGTGATGTTCTGCTTTTCCACGCCTTCCACCTCCTTAAGTTTTTGTAAAAATCCCCCCCCGAAACAGCATGCTGGCTAACCTTTATCCAGGCTAATGGATGAAGACAGGAGCGCCGTATGCGCCATATCCCGCTGTTATTACTCTTTTTTACCTCTACGCTGTTTGCTGCGCCCGCCGCAGTCAACGTGACCGTGCTGCAAACCAAACTCGATCACCCCTGGTCGCTGGCCTTTTTGCCGGAGAATCAGGGCATGTTGATCACATTGCGAGGGGGGCAATTGCGCCACTGGCAAGAAGGAAAGGGATTATCCGAGCCGATTAACGGGGTGCCGAAAGTGTGGGCGCACGGGCAGGGCGGGTTGCTGGATGTGGCGCTGGCACCGGATTTCGCGCAATCGCGCCGGGTATGGCTCAGTTATGCTGAAGCGGGCCAGGATGATAAAGCGGGGACGGCAGTTGGTTATGGGCGGCTCAGCAAGGATTTACGGCAACTTGAGGATTTCCGCACTGTGTTCCGCCAGCAGCCGAAATTGTCTACCGGTAACCACTTCGGCGGACGGCTGGTGTTCGATGGCAAAGGGTATTTATGGGTGGCGCTGGGGGAGAATAACCAGCGTATGACCGCGCAGGAGCTGGATAAGTTGCAGGGCAAACTGGTGCGGCTGACGGATCAGGGGCAGGTCCCGAACGACAATCCGTTTGTGGGTAAGCCGGGCGCGCGCCCGGAAATCTGGTCTTATGGCATCCGTAACCCGCAGGGGATGGCGATGAACCCGTGGAGTGAGACGCTATGGCTGAATGAGCACGGGCCGCGCGGCGGCGATGAGATTAATATTCCGCAAAAAGGCAAAAATTACGGCTGGCCTGTTGCCACCTGGGGCATTAATTACAGCGGGCTGAAGATCCCCGAAGCAAAGGGTGGGGTTGTCGACGGAACTGAACAGCCGATTTTCTACTGGGAAAAATCACCGGCCATTAGCGGCATGGCGTTCTACAACGCGGCGCAGTTCCCGCAGTGGCAACACAAACTGTTTATTGGCGCGCTGAAAGAGAAAAATGTCATCGTGATGAGCGTTAATGGCGACAAGGTTCGCGAGGATGGCCGCATTCTCGGCGATCGCGATCAGCGCATCCGCGATGTGCGCGTTGGCCCCGACGGCTATCTCTATGTGTTAACGGATGAGTCGGATGGCGAACTGTGGAAAGTCGGCCCGGCAACGACACCGTAGAGGAATTTGCCGGGCGTTCATGCCACCCGGCGGTATTGATTCAACGGGTCTGCATCAGGTGACCGGGATCATCACCGTATTTCGGAACCCCGGACGTTCGCACAGTTGCGCGTACCAGCGCTGCAAATGCGTGTGCGGGGCCCAGTTCAGACCGGGAATATTGTACAGGTTGTAAATAAACGGCCCGACGGCAATATCGCCACAACCGAAGGCGTCGCCGGAGAGCCACGGCTGTTTGGCCAGCACATCGTCCAGCAGGGCGAACATCCCATCCAGCGCTTGTTTCGCCGCGTCGATTGCGGCGTGGTCGCGCTGTTCTGGCGGCGTGCGCACTAAGCCCATCAGCAGCGGACCATGTTTGGGCGCCAGCGTGCTCAATGCCCAGTCCATCCACTTATCACCCTGCGCCCGCAGAGCGGGTTCTTCAACCCACAGGCGGCGTTGCCCGTACTGCGCGGCCAGATAACGCAGAATGGTGTTCGACTCCCACAGCACCGCGTTGGTTTCGTCGTCGCGCAGCAGCGGCACCAGGCCGTTTGGATTCATCGCCAGGTAAGCGGCATCGTGGTTGAGCCCATACTGCCCGCCCGCCAGAATATGCTCGTACGGCAACTCCAGTTCTTCCAGCATCCAACGTACTTTTTTGACGTTGGTCGAATTATTCCTGCCCCATAGCGTTATCATTTCCCACCCTTTGCAAGTGAATCGTTGTGTGCCCTAATGGTGAGATAAAGTTAACGTTCTGGCAACGGCTGTGAAAAAGATTGCGTCGACGGGGCGCAACGCGGTGTTATTGCGTAAACTTGAAAAACTTTACCCATTGATGGTTTTTTTCACTTCGTTTGTGCGCTATTACTCACGGTTTGTTACGGCACGGCATTGTGACGTTTTTTGAATGGATACTCGGGTGGCCTATATGACGCATTTCTCTTTATCCCTTCGCGGCCTGGCTGCAGGCTCTGCGCTGTTGGTTCTTTTCACTCCTTCACTGTATGCGGCTGAACAAACGCCGGGTGCGCCGCCGGTAGACGCCAGAGCATGGATCCTGATGGATTACGCCAGCGGCAAAGTGCTGGCGGAAGGTAACGCCGACGAGAAACTCGATCCCGCCAGCCTGACCAAATTGATGACCAGTTATGTGGTCGGCCAGGCGCTGAAAGCCGGGAAAATTCATCTCACCGATACGGTCACCGTCGGCAAAGACGCCTGGGCTACCGGTAACCCGGTGCTGCGTGGCTCCTCGCTGATGTTCCTGAAGCCGGGCGATCAGGTCTCGGTCGCCGATCTCAATAAAGGCGTGATTATCCAGTCCGGCAATGATGCCAGCATCGCCATTGCCGATTATGTTGCCGGCAGCCAGGACTCGTTTGTCAGCCTGATGAACTGCTACGCGCAAAAGCTGGGTCTGACCAACACCACCTTTAAAACCGTCCACGGGCTGGATGCGCCGGGGCAGTTCAGCACCGCGCGTGATATGGCGCTGCTGGGTAAGGCGTTGATCCGTGATGTGCCGGATGAGTACGCCATCCACAAAGAGAAGGATTTTACCTTCAATAAAATCCACCAGCCCAACCGCAACCGGCTGTTGTGGAGCACCAGTTTGAATGTCGACGGGATGAAAACCGGGACCACCGACGGGGCGGGTTACAACCTGGTGGCCTCCGCCACGCAGGGCGATATGCGGCTGATCTCCGTGGTGCTGGGCGCGAAAACGGACCGTATTCGCTTTAATGAGTCGGAAAAATTGCTGACCTGGGGCTTCCGCTTCTTTGAAACGGTGTCGCCCATCAAACCGGATGCCGCATTTGTGAACCAGCGCGTGTGGTTTGGCGATAGCAGCGAGGCGAAGCTGGGGGCCGGGGACTCCGGTGCGGTGACGTTGCCGAAAGGGCAGCTAAAAGATTTGAAAGCGACCTACACGCTCACACAGCCGCAGCTTGAAGCACCGCTGGCGAAAGGGCAGGTCGTTGGCACCATCGACTTCCAGTTGAATGGCAAAACCATTGAGCAGCGTCCGCTGGTGGTGATGGAAGCGGTCGGCGAGGCCGGTTTTATTGGCCGGATGTGGGATTTCGTTCTGCTGAAACTCCACCAGTTGTTCGGCGGCTGGTTCTCCTGACGGTAACTGACCGTGCCCCGGCGGGCACGGTCAGTACATCAGCTTGATCTGGTGCGTTTTGGCTGCGCTGACCAGGCTCTCATCCGGTCGGCAATCGCTCACCAGCACGTCAAACTGGCTGAGTGGCCCCATGCTGGCCTGGCGCACCTTACCAAATTTGCTGTGATCCACGACCAGCACATGAAGCTGGGCATGCGACATCGCCCAGTGTTTTACCGGCAACTCTTCCAGGTTAAAGCAGGTCGCGCCCTGTTGTGCATGCACACCTGCCGCCGAATAAAAGGCGATATCCGGGCGCAGGTTGCTCAGCGTTTCGTTGAAGTTCAGCGGCTTAAAAATGGCGTTGCTGGCGTGAAACTCACCGCCGCAAAGGATTGCGCGGCACAGCGGTTTTTCCTGTAGCGCCAGGAAGGTATTCAGGGAGTAGCAGACGCCGGTAAACGGCAGATCGTGGTGAATGGCTTCGATGATCCACGGCGTGGTGGTGCCGCAGTCGAAAAACGCCATCTGATGGGGCTGCAACAGGCTTGCAGCCAGCTCCGCCGCACGGCGTTTTTCTTCCACCAGTCGGGTTTTCTGATCGCTGAGCAGATAGTGGCTGGCGCTGCGTGGCTCCAGCACAATATAGCCGCCCAACAGCACCACCGGTGCGCTATTGGCGCTGAGATCGCGGCGAATGGTCATTTCGGATACGCCCAGCAGCGCCGCCGCTTCTTTCAGATGCAGCTTATCGCTGCGTTTCAGCGCCGCCAGTAGCTGGCCAATCCGTTCGTCACGTCTTGTTTCCATATTTCCCCTGAATAAAAGAAAGCCCTGCATTGAGCAGGGCGTTCATCTTACCTTTGCCGTGTGGCTTAGTCACGCACCCAGCCGCGGCGGATAGGCATGGCAAAGCACAGGCGATAAAGCTGCTGGATGCTGCGGTAGATGACCGGACCAAAAGCCTGCCACAGGATCTGCGCCGTCAGGCAGCCGCCGATGCCAACCAGCAGCGCGCCGAGCATATCCAGCGGCCAGTGCACGCCAAGGTAAACCCGCGACCAGGCGATGGTCAGGCCGATAACCATCAGCAACGCACCGGACCATACCCGGTGCCAGGCCAGGAAGGCGACAGCAAAGGTGAAGATCACGGTGCCGTGGTCGCTCGGGAAGGAACTGTCCGGCGCGTGATGCAGGAAGTTATAACCTACGTGATCGGCAAATGGGCGATCGTGCGGGAAGAAGTGTCCCAGCAACGCAGAGAAGCAGAGACTGACGAGGATCGCCATCGCCACTTTAATTACCAGTTGGCGCTGTGCAGTGACCTGACTGCGCGGCCCCCACAACCAGAGACCCGCTGCCAGCAACGGAACGATACTGATCAGATCGCTGGCGGCAAACCCGGCAAAAGCAATCAGCCCGCGTGGTGAGTCGGGGGTGGCGTTAATCCAGTAAAACAGCGTGTAATTCAGGCTCTCTAACATACTCTCGTTACTCTTTGATTAAGCTATCCAAATTTAGGCGAAAGCGCTCACCATAAAAGCGGCGCGCTGGACGGTAAAGGGGTTTTGTCTTACTCGTCTGAGAGTTAGACGAATCCTGGAGAAACCGTTAACAGAATTACCTTACGCCATCGGACTTAAGCGAACCTTAAACGGGTGAAAATGTGCTTTATTTAACGGGCGACCGAGAATTCTCTACCGCCGTGCAATGGCTTTGATTACACTCGGCGCGATTTTTCACAGGATGAAGAGACCGCATGCAAAACCACTCCCTTTCAGGCCAACGCCTGGGCCGACAGGCACTGTTATTTCCGCTCTGTCTGGTGCTTTACGAATTCTCGACGTATATCGCCAACGATATGATCCAACCCGGCATGTTGTCGGTGGTGGAGCAGTACAACGCGGGGATCGAATGGGTGCCGACGTCGATGACCGCCTATCTGGCGGGTGGGATGTTTTTACAGTGGTTGTTGGGGCCCTTGTCGGACCGTATTGGCCGCCGCCCGGTGATGCTGACCGGCGTGGTGTGGTTTATTGTGACTTGCCTGGCAACGTTGCTGGCGCAGGATATTGAACAGTTTACGCTGCTGCGTTTTTTACAGGGGATTAGCCTCTGTTTTATCGGCGCTGTCGGTTATGCGGCGATTCAGGAGTCGTTTTCCGAGGCGGTGTGCATCAAGATCACCGCGCTGATGGCGAATGTGGCGCTGATTGCGCCGTTGCTTGGACCGCTGGTTGGTGCGGCATGGGTGCATGCGGCACCGTGGGAAGGGATGTTTGTGCTGTTCGCGGTACTGGCGGCGTTCGCCTTTGTCGGTCTGCAACGCGCGATGCCGGAAACCGCCACCCGGCTGGGTGAGAAACTGTCGCTTAAAGCGCTGTGGCGCGATTACGCCGAAGTGATGAAAAACCTGCGCTTCGTGGCTGGCGCGCTGGCGACCGGCTTTGTCAGCCTGCCTTTACTGGCGTGGATAGCGCAGTCGCCAATTATTATTATCAGCGGCGAACAATTGAGCAGTTATGAATATGGGCTATTGCAGGTGCCGATTTTTGGCGCACTGATTGTCGGTAATCTGCTGCTGGCGCGGCTCACGTCCCGCCGCACCGTGCGGGCGCTGATTATGATGGGCGGTTGGCCGATTGTCGCCGGGCTGATGCTGGCTGCGGTGGCGACGGTTGCCTCCTCGCATGCGTATTTATGGATGACCGCCGGGTTAAGCGTGTACGCCTTTGGCATCGGGCTGGCGAACGCCGGGCTGGTGCGTCTGACGTTGTTCGCCAGCGAGATGAGTAAAGGTACGGTTTCAGCAGCAATGGGCATGCTGCAAATGCTCATCTTTACCGTGGGCATTGAGGTCAGTAAGCACGCGTGGCTGACAGGGGGCAATGGCTTGTTCAGCCTCTTCAATCTGGCGAATGGCCTGCTGTGGTTAGGCCTGATGGTGGTGTTCCTGCGCGATAAGCGGGTGGGGAATTCACTGGAAGGGTAAGCAACGCGGCATCCGCACGGGCGAATGCCGCATCCTCGTCAGCAGGTTTCGGCTTGTGTGTCTGGCGCCGGTTTGGCTACGGCGCGGGCAACCAGTGCCGCAACCAGCACCAGGCTGAGTACCACCAACATGGCACTGCGCAGACCGTAATGCTCGCCCAGGAAGCCCAGCAGCGGCGGGCCGACGAGAAACGCCAGATAGCCCGTGGTTGCGACCACGCTGACACGGGTTGGCGCATCCGGGCCGGTGTCGCTGGCGGCGGAAATGGTTAGCGGGAAGCCGAGCGACGCGCCCAGTCCCCAGAAGATCACCGACACGCCTGCTACCCAGGCGCTATCAACAAAGATAATCAGACCAATGCCCAGCGCGCCCATCATGGCGCTGGCGCGGACAACCGTCACGCGGCTGTAGCGGTCGATAAACCAGCCACCGGTAAAGCGCCCGACCGTCATGCCGAGGGTAAAACCGGCGTAGATTAACGACCCTGAGGTCGGGCTAAAGCCGTGACCGTCCACCATTAATAGCGGCAACCAGTCATTGGCGGAGCCTTCGGCAAAGGCCATCGCCAGCACTACCACGCCAATCAGCAGCAGTTGGGTATCCCGCCAGAACGGCAGACCTTTTTTCCCGTGCGCGCTGTTTTCCTCAGAGTCCCGCCCGGTGCCATCGGGAATAGCGGCAATCGCCAGCATAATCGGCACAATCGCCGCCAGACCTGCCAGCAGGATATGCACATTCGCCGCAAGGCCGAGTGCGGTTAACGTCATGCCGATACCCGCGCCAACCAGCGTGCCAAGGCTGTAAAAGCCGTGCATCATCGGTAGTACTGTTTTGTTCATCTCCCGCTCGACCACCGCGCCTTCAATGTTCATTGCCACTTCGCCTGCACCCATGCTACCGCCAAATACTGCCAGTCCGGCGGCAAACAGCAGTGGCGATGCGAACCACAACGCCAGACTGAGGAGCAACATGCCAAGGACAGAAAACGACATGCTGGCGCGGATCACGTTGCGTGCGCCAAAATGCTTGACCAGCCAGGCGGAAGAGAGAATGCCGCTCATCGAACCGATCGACAGACCGAACAGCACCACGCCCATTTCGGCGGTGGAGACCGAGAGAATGTCGCGGATAGCCGGGGTACGCGTTGCCCAGGAGGCCATCAATAAGCCGGGAATAAAGAAGAAGGTGAACAGCGCCCATAAGCGATTTTTCAGGGCTTTGCGGGATCCATTTGCAGTCATAGCGTCACATCGGGCAGTAAAAAGGTGCGACAACAGTAGCAAGTAAGTGTACATTTGTACATAAAGCAGTGAGAGGACTTATGGCCCGACGACCCAATGATCCACAGCGGCGTGAACGCATTCTGGATGCGACGCTGGAGACGATTGCCGAGCACGGTATCCAGGCCGTCACGCACCGGAAAATAGCCAGCTGTGCAGACGTGCCGCTGGGTTCGATGACCTATTATTTCGCCGGTATTGATGCGCTGCTTGAAGAGGCGTTTACCCGCTTTACGCAGCAGATGTCTGCGCAGTATCAGGCATTTTTCGCTGGCGTTGACAGCCCGGCACGGGCCTGCGATGCGGTCACGGAATTGATTTACGGCGCGCAGGTGACCACCGCGCACAATATGGAGCTGATGTACCAACTCTATGCGTTTATGAACCGCCAGCCGACGCTAAAAAGCGTGATGCAAAACTGGATGCGCGCCAGCCAGACTACGCTGGAGCACTGGTTCGACCCGGTCACCGCCCGCGCGCTGGATGCGTTTATCGAAGGCATGACGTTGCACTTTGTGATTGACCGTGCGCCCTTGAGCCGGGAGCAGATCCGTTCAATGATCGGGCGCATTGCCGGTTTGTGAGGCGGCTTCTTCTCCGGCGGGCTTTATTCAACGCGGGTGACATCGGGATGTTGCTCGCTGGCTGCTTCATGGAAAATATCACCCAGCCAGCCGGGGATCTCCGCTTCGCTTAATTCATCAGGAATGGTGATGTTATACAGCCGGGAGTGCTTGCCTTCATTCCGGTCGACCCGAAACACCTGCCAGCTTTCCGCCACGCGTTTTACCCCCAGATAACGACCAAAAACGTTATAAATCAGCATTATCTTATTTTTCCCTCTGCTATTGGTTACCTGTTTATAACATAGAGAATTGTCACGAAAATCAATCATAGTGGTGAATAAAATCTCGCCAGTTTTGGCGATGCCGCCTATTCTTTGGAGGCAAAAATGATCAACAGCATGGTGCAGTAACCCTCCGGGAACCGTCAATAAAAGGACAACTATGATGCTATCGTTCAGCCAACTCTGGGATAACCATCCCTATCCGGAAAGCCCCTGTGACAGCTCTTTCGTCAACCAGTGCGCCATCAGAATGGGCGTGGCGTTGGAGAAGTCGGGCGTTAACCTCAGCATTTATCATGGCGCAAAATGTTATCCGGGGTTTGGTCATAGCCCTAAACATGTGCTGCGCGCGCAGGAACTGGCCACCTGGTTACTGGGGCGACATGATCTGGTGGGAAAAGCGGTGAAGAAAAAATCCGTTACCCAGTCGGACTATGCCGGTAAAAAAGGGATCGTGTTCATTCAGGATGGTTGGGGATCAACCGATCATATTGATGTCTGGGATGGCAGTAAGATGTTAATGAAAGGCGGAAGTCCTGATTATTTTGCCTTAGGGAAAGAGGTCTGGTTTTGGGAGTTGCTATGACTAAGATGATCCATTACGCCTGTGGCGCGGCAGCGCTGTTATTGGTGAGCAGCCTGAGTTACGCGGAGTCTGCCGCGACAGACAGCGTTGCCTGGCAGGGCCATGAACTGGCGTTAGGGCAGGCACAGGGTAAATGCCAGTTGGAGATCGCTTCTCAGGGGAAGGCAAAACAGACGCACGCGTTGGATTTAACACCGCCTTGCTATTTTTTGCGCCGCGGAGAAGCTGAGCCGCTGCATTACGCTTATCCAAAACAGCATGTTAAGGCAGCGTTTATTATTCTGGGTAACCCGCTGTCGGCGGATGAGCTGAAAACCTGGAATGTTTCCGCCACGATGCAATGTGGAACACAGGGCCAGGGGCTGCTGTTTAGCGGGAAAGATTTCCGCCTGAGCACCAGGTCGCTTAACCGGATGCTGTTGTGCAAAGACAAAGGAACGGATGAGAAAAATTTCCGCTTTCTGAGTCAGTAATAGCAGGATCACGCTAACAAGGGCCGGAAGGCCCTTTTTCAGATACCCGCTTCGTGAGCGGCGTAAAACAGACAATAAAGCGAGCAGGGAACGATCGTGAATATCATCATGTGGATGTTGTCATCGGTGGCGTTTTTCGCCTGGATCTTTGGTATCACCTTAAAAAATCCCTTTAGTACCCATGCAAAGCATTTTGGCCTGCTGATTGTGGTGCACCTGGTGTTGAGTATTGCCGCCATTGAGCTAAAAAAACGCGGTGTGGTGATATTGCGCCATGAAGATAGCCTGTGGCTGCGTGAAGGCGTTGCGCTGGCAGTGAAAAGCTATATGGCGCTGGTGTTGATTGTAATGTCGAGCTTTATGATCGCGCTGACGGGCAAAGGCGCACAGCAGATGACCCATTTCCATAAAACCCATAACGCCGCCAACCTGCACCGTAATCCACTGAAATTCTACCTGCGGCAGGAGCCTGCCATCGTCTGGGGCTATCGGCTGTTTTTCCTTGTGGGTGGCGTTTATGTCCTGTGGGCTATCTGGTTCCGCCTGCCGTTTTAATGTGAGCCCGCGCACACTGTGCGGGACGTATTCAAAATTTAGATGAATTTCATCCAGTTATTAGGTTTGACGCTAAAAAAAGAGCCAGAGTACTCTCCCTGCTGACAAACATTGCGTAAGCCACTGGCTTTTCAGGCGACAAACAGAATGGAGATCTCAATGAGGCGAGGACGATTCAACATGGCGGGTTTGCTGCTGATGGCAGGCATCTCAGGTTCAGCTTTTTCAGCCACGCAGGACCTGCCTGGCAATACCCCTGGCGCGGAGGTAATTAAAGTCGAAAAATCACGCGGGCAGGTGGATTTAATCAGTAATGTGATTTACTCCCAGATCCGCGATGTGCGTGCGATTCGCCAGTTAAAAATGTCGCTGTTGGTGCCCCGCACCAGCGACCTGAAGCCTGCGGTGGTCTATTTCCCGGGCGGTGGTTTCACCAGCGCAGATTATGACAAGTTTATTGAAATGCGGCTGGCGTTGGCGCAAGCGGGGTTTGTGGTCGCTGCTGCGGAATACCGCGTGGTGCCGAATACCTTCCCTGCGCCGGTGGAAGATGGCAAAGCCGCGGTGCGTTACCTGCGCGCGCATGCCAAAGAGTACAACATCGACCCGGAACGCATTGGTGTGCTGGGCGACTCAGCGGGTGGCTGGATGGCGCAGATGTTGGGCGTCACCAACGCAGATAAGGCGTTTGATAAAGGCGATAATATTGAGCAAGCGTCAACGGTACAGTCGGTTGCGACGTTATATGGCATTTCAAACTTGCTGAATATCGGCGAAGGGTTCCCGGAAAATATTCAGCAGGTGCATCGCTCCCCGGCGGTGACGGAAGCCCTGCTGGTGAATGGCGCGGCATTCCGTAATTTCCCCGGCGCAACCATCGACAGCGACAAACAAAAAGCGCTGAATGCCAGCCCGATGGGGCATATTAGTGGTCACGAACCGCCATTCCTGATCATGCATGGCAGCGCCGATACGTTAGTGTCGCCACTTCAGAGCGCGCAGCTTTATAAAGCGCTGAAAGATAAAAACGATAAAGTGAAATACATCCTCGTCGATGGGGCCGAGCACGGCGATATTAGCTGGTTCCAGCCTGCTGTGATTGACACGGTCGTGGCGTGGTTTAAACAGACCTTAGGCGCGCCGGTGAAGGGGAATAACACAGCCGCAGCCGGTAAAAACGGTAACCTCTGACACGCTGTGCACAATAAAAGCAACCGGATGAGCGGTTGCTTTTACCTCTCTTTTTCCGCTCTCGCGAGGTATTCATTATCTGAGAACGGGTTATGCCTCGCGTAATTATCTATACTCCACTTCACGTGTTCCCATTCAACAGGATGTCCCGTGTTAGCCACTTTTCTTGTCGCTGTTGTTGTTGTGATACATCTCTATATTCTTGTTCTCGAAATGTTTTTATGGAACACGAAAACAGGTCGCAAGGCATTTAATCTCAGTGCCGATTTTGCCCGCGAGACCCGCGTACTCGCCGCGAACCAGGGGCTGTACAATGGCTTTCTGGCCGCGGGGTTACTGTGGGGATTATGGCTGGGTGCCAGCGGCGTTCCGGTTCTCTTCTTTTTTCTGCTCTGCGTGCTGGTTGCTGGGATTTTCGGTGCGGTGACAGCCAGCCGTAAAATACTGTATGTGCAGGCGCTTCCGGCTCTGCTTGCGCTGATTGCACTGCTGGCCCGCTAAATAGCAAATGGGCTGGTTAATTAGCCCATTTCACGGAATGCGTGCGGCCATGTTTTTCCGTAGTAATTTTTCATTTCGGTCTCGTCGAGGGAGAGCGCTTTTTTCAAATGCGATGACCCGAGGAGAATCGGCACCATCAAAATCACAACGGCTCCGGCAAAAAGGGCGAACAGCGTGACGCCAAGCCAGTGCATATACCAGCCAGCGATGATCACCCCAAAAGGGTTCGCCAGGCTTGAGAGAAAGGCTGCCATTGCGGCCATACGCGCCCGATAATGCCCGGGCGTGGCGATCGATCTTAGCGTGCTGAGATTGACGTTGATAAAAATGAACGCCAGACCGCTGAAAAACGCCAGGGCAATAGACGCATAAATAGCCGACACGATAACAATGTCAATCACGCTTGCCCCCAGCAGCACAAATCCGCACAACACAGTGTTGAAATGCCCGAACCGCGCTCTGAAGATTTCGTTCAGATACAGACTACCTGCCAGCAACCCGAGAGCAAATAAACACTCAAATGCGCCGAGGTAATAGGCCGAAAGTTGCATCTGCGTAATCATCCAGAAGGGAACCGCCACAGAAAAGAACGGAAACAGGGTGAAGTTCATTAACGAGGAGATGAAGGCGATATAGCGCTCTGATTTCACATGATAAATAGCACTAAACCCCGCCTTCGTTTTTCGCAACCAGCTTTCCTTGCTGAGTACCGGACGTGCCGGCACAGGGCTTTTTGCCAGTACAACGAAGGCCAGACACGACAGCCCCTGTAGCATGGTGGCGCCATACAGGGCGACATGTGCAGAAAACAGCGCGATAAGTGAAGCGACCAATACGGGGCCAGACAACATGATCACTGAATTGATGGCAGAACGACTGGCAATTGCCCGGGAAACGCCCCCCTCACTGACGACATCGGGTATCAACCCCATGATTGTGGATTCCCTGACCTAGGCTACGGCACTTATGACCATAAGACCTGCGGTTACGGCAGGCAGATGAAAATAACCGGCGGCAGAGGCGAGAGAAAACAGCGCTATCACAGCCAGCACAATAAGCTGGCAGTAGAGAATGAATGTTATCCGGTGAAACTGATCGCCAAAAGAAGCCAGAAAAGGTTTGAGGTAAACCTCAGTGGCAACGGAAACTGCGATCAGTGACGAGAATGCCACCGCGGAATGCGTTTCCTTTAAACACCACCATGCCAGCGCAAAACGGAAGAGATGCCCTGATAAAAGGCTGAGAGTCGTGCCGGTTTGTAACAGAAAAAACGGACGGCCGAGTCGCATGACTCCATCAATTTTCATGGCGATATCAACACCAGACAGGTTGCGACAATATCACCATAACGTCCCGCCAACATAAGGTATACCCTGCCAGAAAAGGTAGGGTTATATGTCGTTGATTTACGCTAAGTAAAAAGGGGTTCTAAGAATTATCTCAATCAATAAAACGTATTCATTCCCCGCTTGCTTATCTTTCAGTGCGCCACACAATATCACCCGATAAACCTTATGGAGATCAGCAGGGAATGGCGTACATAGCAGCAACACCACGAGCATATATTGGGCAATCTGTTGGTAGCGGTCAGTGTGTTGCGTTTACACAAAAAGCAGCCAATATGCCTCGCACAGCAAACTGGAAGCGCGGTGCTCTGGTGAAAGGGAATATGAATATCGCTCCGGGAACAGCGATAGCGACGTTTGATGATAATGGGCAGTATGGCAATCATACTGATGGCCGCTCTCACGCGGCCATATATATGGGACAAGATGACACAGGGATCGAGGTGTTAGACCAATGGGTTGGACACTCTACCGACCCGGTCACTGGTGCTAAAAAAGCAAAACCGATGCCTGTCAGTTCTCGACACATACATTTCTATGCGCAACCACGCGCGGAAAACGTAGGGGGAAATTATTATGTCGTGGAATAAAGCAGTACTGTTAAGTGGCGCTATTTTGCTTTTCTCGGGGTCTGTGTTTGCAGAAAAAGTAAGTTGCCCTGATATGTTAACCATTAATGCTCAGAATTACAGAATGTATTACGCCGATGTTTTTGTGGGCCCCCCGTCCGAACGCGCATCTTTGTTACCTGATACCGATGACGAGATGGTATGGACACTTCAGGACTCACAGGATTATGCAAAAGCGCACAATACTTCTATGTTTCTCGTTTGCCATTATAAAGGAACGGACAAGACCATTACGGTAAAAGTGCCTGTGACCGCGAAAAAATGCACAGTGTGGTTTGAGAGTGCTAACAATCACGATCACGGTGATTGTGAATAGAATTTTTTGCAATCAGCAGCCCTTTTAGCGTCCCTAATAACGGAGTCATTCTTCGCCTCCGTTTTCATACGCAATGAGAGTTTAAACGGATGCAACGAAACGCAGTACGGATACGAGCTAAAAGTGCTGGAGAAAATGATTATGTTGTGGAGTAAAACACGACTTTTAGTCGCTGCTATCTCGCTATTTTCTACAGTCGTATACGCTGAAAAAATAACCTGTCCTGAGGTCTTAAAGGACGGCGGAAAAATATATCGAATGAATATGGTCAGCGTTTTTGAAGGTGAGCCAGAAAAACGGGTCGACTTGATGCCTGATACAGACGACAACATGGTCTGGACGCTAAAACCCTCTCAGGAAAATGTGAAGGCACAGCACACGGCTATGTACCTTGTTTGTCGGTATAAGGGGACAGATAAAACAACGACATTGAAAATCCCGGCGTCAGCGAAAAAGTGCACGGCATGGTTTGGGGACAACAAAAACCCGTTTTATGCTGCTTGCGAATAACATTAACTGAGCATGCCTGGATGTACAGCCATTTTGCCGCCATGACAACGGGTGTCGGTTGTTCTCAGGCAACAAAAAACCCATCAACCTTGAACCTAAATGGCGGGGTTGATGGGCTCCACAAAATGGGGACATCAAAGAAAAGCAGTGGCACTAGTTATGACTGACATCCCGGAAAAAAGTTCTGCGTATCACCGAAATATTTCTCAGCTTCGGACTTATCCGAGGCCCGGCCAGATAATGATGATCAGTGTCCCTGCTAACGTCAGTAACACGTTGGCGATAGCGTAAGTCCCCGCATAGCCCAGCGCCGGAATGTTGCTGCGCGCGGTGTCGCTGATAATCTCCATTGCCGGTGCGCAGGTGCGAGCGCCCATCATGGCGCCGAACAGCAGGGCGCGGTTCATCTTCAGCACGTAGGCGCCAAACAGGAAGCAGATCAAAACCGGCACCAGGCTGACAATCAAACCGGCAATCAGCATCTGACCGCCGACCGCGCCAAGCCCGTTGCCAATGCCGCTACCGGCGCTCAAACCGACCCCGGCCATAAACACCATCAGACCAAACTCTTTCACCATCATCAGCGCGCCCTGCGGGATATAACCGAAGGTCGGATGGTTGGCGCGCAGGAAGCCGAGCATGATACCGGCGAACAGCAGACCTGCGGCATTGCCCACGCCAAAGCTGAAGGAGCTGAACTGGAAGGTGATCATGCCGATCATCAGGCCAACAATAAAGAAGGCGCAGAAGGCGAGCAGGTCGGTTACCTGGCTGTGAATAGAGATAAACCCGATGCGATCCGCGATAGTTTTCACGCGTCGCGCATCGCCGCTGACCTGCAATACGTCGCCCTTGTTGAGCACGATATTGTCGTCGATCGGCATTTCAATCTGACTGCGGATCACGCGGTTCAGGAAGCAACCGTGGTCAGTCAGTTTTAACTGTGCAAGACGGCGGCCCACCACGTTGTGGTTTTTCACCACCACTTCTTCCGTGACGATGCGCATATCCAGCAGGTCGCGGTCGAACACCTCTTTACCGTTACGGAAACTCGGGTCGAGGCGCGCATGCGCATCCGGATAGCCCACCAGCGAAATCTCGTCGCCCATTTGCAGAACGGCGTCGCCGTCCGGGCTGGCGAGAATGCCATTACGGCGAATACGCTCGATATAGCAACCGGTCTGGCGATAGATCCCCAGTTCACGCAGGTTCTTGCCATCAGCCCAGGCCACCAGCTCCGGACCAACGCGGTAGGCGCGGATCACCGGCAGGTAGACTTTGCGGTGCGCGTCGGTGTCCAGCCCGCGCTCACGGGCGATTTGCTGGGCGCTGGTCTGCAAATCCTGATGTTGCAACTTCGGCAAATAACGCGCGCCAAAGATCAGGCTGACCAGGCCAATCAGATAGGTAAGGGCATAACCCAGACTGAGGTTATCCAGCGCGCTGGAAAGCTGCCCGCTCTCCATGCCGGAATGGCGCAGCGTATCGCCCGCACCCACCAGCACTGGCGTTGAGGTCATCGAACCGGCCAGCATCCCGGCGGTCAGGCCGATATCCCAGCCGAATAATTTCCCCAGTCCTAAAGCGATCAGCAGCGCGCTGCCGACTAATACCAGCGCCAGCATCAGGTAATTCTTGCCATCGCGAAAAAAAATGGAAAAAAAGTTGGGACCGGCTTCAACACCCACGCAAAAAATAAACAGCATAAAGCCCAGGTTCAGGGCATCGGTGTTAATGCTGAAATGTTGCTGACCCAATAATAACGAAACCACTAAAACGCCAATGGAATTACCGAGTTGTACTGAACCCAGACGTAATTTACCGAGGCATAACCCGAGAGCCAGTACGACAAACAATAACAGTATGTAATTCCCGTTTAACAAATCTGCGACGTTTATATTCACGGAGGCTAACTTCTTGTTTACTTGTAAGCTGTTGAAAGAAATGGTTATTTAAGCTAGTGTTTTGTTCACGCACTGGCGTAAGAAAAAAGCAGAGTCACACCAGAACTTCCTCACAAAACAAAATCTGGCCGCTAGTTTAATCGTATTAGATAACAACGGCTAGTGAGAATCGTGTATTCGCGCGGGTGCTTCTTGGGCAAGGATTGCCGCCATGCTTTATCAGTCCGGACGTTCTTTTGAACGAATGGGAAGTGCGATAGAGAAGACGTCAGGAGGATTGTTTGAAGAACAAACAACGTTGGAAAGGCATTATTTGCTGCTTTGTCCTTTTTATTGCGGTTTGCCTTTATTTGGTCATTAAGATGAAGGGCGCGTTGCATACCTCTGCGCATCCTGAATTGGGGTTATTGCTTTTTATGCTGCCTGGCGTGGTGAGTTGCCATGTTACGCATCGCCGCCATGTCATGTGGCCGCTGCTGGGCGCGGTACTGGCGGCACCGGTTTGTTATCTCCTGACTTACCTTCTGCTGACGCCTGCGCGCCCGTTCTGGCAGGTGCTGGCCTGGCTGTTCAGCGCGGTGTTCTGGTGCGGGATTGGCGGGTTATGCTGCGTTTTTATGCGCAGCCTGGTGCGGCATTACCGGCAGAGCAGAAAGTAAAACGCCCTCACGATGGAGGGCGTTGCGTCTGTTCTCAGGCAAACAGGCCAAGGTTGGCTTTTGCGTAGGCTTCAAAATCTGTAAAACCACCTACGTGTTGTTGATCGAGGAAAATCTGCGGCACGGTTTCAACCGGTTTACCCACGGTTTTTTCCAGGTCCGCTTTCGTAATGCCTTCCGCGTGGATATCCACGTAGCGATAGTTAAAGTCATCCCGCTCTTGAGTCAGTTTTTCCGCCAGTTCTTTTGCGCGTACGCAGTAGGGGCAGCCGGGGCGACCAAAAATTACAGCAAACATACTCTCTCCCAAATCTGAAGGTATCTGTCGGCTATCTTGACCATAACCGCGCCTGATGAAAAGCAGGTTCTGCCTGTTGCATTAATCTTTACAACCTTTCAGCGCAATCCGCGGTAATACGCGCCTGCTTAGCTGGCCTATACTGAAGGTCTTGTTTATCCGGGGAATTCATAATGACACCAACCATTGACTTGCTGTGCGCGCATCGTTCCATTCGCCACTTTAAAGATGAACCGATTACGGCGGCGCAGCGCGAGGCGATCATTGCCAGCGCACAGGCCACATCCAGCTCCAGTTTTTTGCAGTGCAGTACCATTATTCGGATCACCGATCCGGCTCTGCGCGCGCAACTGGTGACCTTAACCGGCGGGCAACAGCATGTGGCGCAGGCGGCGGAGTTTTGGGTGTTCTGCGCGGATTTTAACCGTAACTTTCAGATCTGCCCGGAAGCGAATCCAGGCCTCGCGGAGCAACTGTTGTTGGGCGTTGTGGACACGGCGCTGATGGCACAAAACGCCTTTACAGCAGCAGAGTCCCTTGGGCTTGGTGGGGTGTATATCGGCGGCATTCGTAACAGCATCGAAGCGGTGGGAGAACTGTTGCAGGTGCCGAAACATGTTCTGCCGCTGTTTGGTTTATGCCTGGGCTGGCCTGCCGACGATCCGGGGCAGAAGCCGCGTTTGCCTGCGCAGCTTGTGGTGCATGAGAACCATTACCAGCCGCTGGATAAAACGGTGCTGGCGCAGTATGACGAAGAGATTGCCCACTACTATCTGACGCGCGGCAGTAACACACGCAGGGACACGTGGAGCGATCATATCCGCCGCACGATTATTAAAGAGAGCCGTCCGTTTATTCTCGACTATTTGCATAAACAGGGATGGGCGACACGCTAATACCCGTTCATCCTGTGCGTTGCTGCGTGTATCATACGCGGGCTTTTACCGGTCTTTGTTGCGAGGTGCAGGGTGAAAATTGCCATATTATCCCGGGATGGAACGCTTTATTCATGTAAACGTCTGCGTGAAGCGGCGATGCATCGCGGTCATCTGGTCGAGATCCTCGATCCGCTGTCCTGTTATATGAATATCAGCCCTGCGGCGTCGTCGATTCACTATAAAGGTCGTCAGCTTCCGTATTTTGACGCGGTGATCCCGCGTATTGGTTCGGCCATTACCTTCTACGGCACTGCCGCGCTGCGCCAGTTTGAAATGCTGGGCAGCTATCCGCTTAACGAATCCGTCGCCATTACCCGCGCCAGAGACAAGCTGCGCTCGTTGCAGTTACTTGCCCGCCAGGGGATCGATCTGCCGCTCACCGGCATTGCCCATTCGCCCGACGATACCAGTGATTTGATCAATATGGTCGGTGGTGCGCCGCTGGTGGTGAAACTGGTGGAGGGGACGCAGGGCATTGGTGTGGTGCTGGCAGAAACCCGCCAGGCGGCGGAAAGCGTGATTGATGCTTTTCGTGGGCTTAATGCGCACATTCTTGTGCAGGAGTACATTCAGGAAGCGAAAGGCTGCGACGTCCGTTGCCTGGTGGTCGGTAATGAAGTCGTCGCGGCGATCGAACGCCGGGCGAAAGAGGGCGATTTCCGCTCAAACCTGCATCGCGGCGGCGTGGCAACCGTAGCGAACATCACCCCGCGTGAGCGGGAAATTGCGCTGGCGGCGGCGCAAACGCTGGGGCTGGACGTTGCCGGGGTGGATATTTTGCGCGCCAACCGCGGCCCGCTGGTGATGGAAGTGAATGCATCGCCAGGTCTTGAAGGTATCGAAAAAGCGACGGGCATTGATATCGCCGGGCGTATGATCCAGTGGATTGAACGGCAGGCAACCCCCGGTTTTTGCCTGAAAACAGGCGGCTGAGGCGATTTTTCTGCGCTATCAATGGTGCGTTCAGCACTTTTTGCGTAAGCTATGGGCAATTTTTTACAGTAAGAGAGCGCTGCAAATATGGATTCACTCGTCGTCCCTGGTCTGGACACGCTTCGTCACTGGCTCGACGAACTGGGCATCACCTTTTTTGAGTGCGATAACTGCCAGGCGCTGCATCTGCCGCATATGCAAAATTTTGACGGCGTGTTCGATGCGAAAGTCGATCTGGTTAATGACATTCTGCTGTTTACCGCCATGGCGGAGGTTAAACCTTCTGCGTTGCTGGCGCTCTCTGCGGATCTGTCTGCCATCAACGCCAGTTCCCTCACGGTGAAAGCGTTCCTGGATATTCAGGATGATAACCTGCCCAAGCTGGTGGTGTGCCAGTCATTGAGCGTCGGGCCGGGTGTCACTTTTGAACAGTTCGCCTGGTTTGTACGCCAGAGTGAAGAGCAGATTTCGATGGTGATCATGGAAGCCAACGCACACCAGCTACTGTTCTCTCCTGGCGAAGAAGATGTGACTGTTGTTGAAGAGTCGCACAATTTTCTTCACTAACTCGCCGTGACATTAGCGCAGTCGCTGCCAGAGCGGCTGCATAATAAATGTTTTTATTCTGCAATTAACCTTTTCATAAAGAATTTTTCACCGCTATTCCTCCCGTTCCGGCTTATCACATAGACAGATCCTGCATAAAAAATTGATAAAAGGCGTTTTTTAATCTGACCTATAGCCTCAAACCCTGGCTACAGTTATTCTTGCGGTGCTTAAAACAGCATGCGGTGTCTGCCGGAAGAGTATTCTCCTCCGAGGCTGTGCAGAGTGACAAAATATGCATGATTCTTGCATATCTTAAATGCGTACACTTAGTTCGTATGTTAACGGACTTTCCAGAAGGAATGAGATATGACCGCCTTGAGCAAAAAATGGGTATCGGGTCTTGTTGCGGGTGCGTTGATGGCTGTCTCTGCCAGCACGCTCGCAGCCGAGCAAAAGACGCTGCATGTTTATAACTGGTCTGATTATATTGCGCCGGACACCGTCGCGAATTTTGAAAAAGAAACCGGCATCAAAGTCGTTTACGACGTGTTTGACTCCAACGAAGTGCTGGAAGGCAAATTGATGGCGGGCAGCACCGGCTTCGACCTGGTCGTGCCTTCTGCCAGCTTCCTCGAACGTCAGCTTGCAGCGGGTGTGTTCCAGCCGCTGGATAAGAGCAAACTGCCGAACTGGAAAAACCTCGATCCGGATATCCTGAAAATGGTCGCTAAGCACGATCCGGACAACAAATACGCCATTCCATACCTGTGGGCCACCACCGGTATCGGCTATAACGTCGATAAAGTCAAAGCTGCACTGGGCAAAGATGTGCCGCTGGATAGCTGGGATCTGGTGCTGAAACCGGAGAACCTGGAAAAACTGAAAAGCTGCGGCGTCTCTTTCCTTGATGCCCCGGAAGAGATCTTCGCCACCGTGCTGAACTACCTTGGCAAAGATCCGAACAGCAGCAAAGCTGACGATTACACCGGCCCGGCGACGGACCTGCTGTTGAAACTGCGCCCGAATATTCGTTACTTCCACTCTTCCCAGTACATCAACGATCTGGCAAACGGCGACATCTGTGTGGCTATCGGCTGGGCAGGGGATGTGTGGCAGGCGGCTAACCGTGCAAAAGAAGCGAAAAACGGCGTGAATGTGACTTACACCATTCCGAAAGAGGGGGCGCTGGCATTCTTTGACGTCTTCGCCATGCCGGCGGATGCGAAAAACAAAGATGAGGCTTATCAGTTCCTCAACTACCTGATGCGCCCGGATGTGATCGCCCATGTTAGTGACCATGTCTTCTACGCGAACGGTAACAAAGCGTCCGTGCCGTTGATCAGCCCGGAAGTGCGTAACAACCCGGCTATCTTCCCGCCGCCGGATGTGTTCGCCAAACTGTTTACGCTGAAAGTCCAGGATCCGAAAATCGACCGCGTAAGAACCCGCGCGTGGACTAAAGTGAAAAGCGGCAAATAATTCAGTCACCTGACGAGTGAAATGCTGCACCGGGGCGGTGCAACTGCCCCACAAATGGACAGAGGCGATTGGCCTCTGTCCAGTCATTTGTACGACAACCTGTTGAAACGGGTTGATGTTTTTGCCGGAGAGCACTTGAGTGAATGACGCTATCCCCCGCCCACAGGCGAAGAGCCGCAAGGATCTGACGCCGCTGCTGGAAATCCGCAATCTGACCAAATCCTTCGACGGGCAGCACGCCGTTGATGATGTCAGCCTGACTATTTATAAAGGCGAGATTTTTGCCCTGCTCGGCGCGTCCGGCTGCGGCAAGTCGACGCTGCTGCGTATGCTCGCTGGTTTTGAACAGCCCACTCAGGGGCAAATTATGCTCGATGGCGTCGATCTGGCGCACGTGCCGCCGTATCTGCGACCCATCAATATGATGTTTCAGTCCTATGCGTTATTCCCGCATATGACGGTGGAGCAGAACATTGCTTTTGGCCTGAAACAGGACAAGCTACCGAAGGCTGAAATCGCCAACCGGGTGGCGGAGATGCTGAGTCTGGTACACATGAGCGAGTTTGCCAAACGCAAGCCGCATCAGCTTTCCGGTGGTCAGCGTCAGCGTGTGGCGCTGGCCCGCAGTCTGGCGAAGCGCCCGAAATTGCTGCTGCTGGATGAACCGATGGGCGCGCTGGATAAAAAGCTGCGCGACCGTATGCAACTGGAAGTGGTGGATATCCTTGAGCGCGTCGGCGTGACCTGCGTGATGGTGACTCATGACCAGGAAGAGGCGATGACCATGGCCGGGCGTATCGCCATCATGAATCGCGGTAAGTTTGTGCAGATTGGCGAGCCGGAAGAGATTTACGAGCACCCGACCACCCGTTACAGCGCCGAGTTTATCGGTTCGGTGAACGTCTTCGAAGGGCTGCTGAAAGATCGCCAGGAAGACGGGCTGGTGATTGACTCGCCGGGGCTGATGCATCCGCTGAAAGTCGATCCGGATGCGTCGGTGGTGGATAACGTGCCGGTGTATGTGGCGCTGCGTCCGGAAAAAATCATGCTCTGTGAGGATCCGCCAGCCGATGGCTACAACTTTGCGGTGGGCGAAGTGGTGCACATCGCCTATCTCGGCGATCTCTCGATTTATCACGTGCGTTTGCAAAGCGGGCAGATGATCAGCGCCCAGTTGCAGAACGCGCATCGCTACCGTAAAGGCGCGCCAACCTGGGGAGATGAAGTTCGTCTCTGCTGGGACGCCGATAGTTGTGTGGTTCTGACGGTTTAAGGAGCGATGATGAGTACACTGGAGCCGCCGACCCGCGTCGAAAAACCGGGCGGTTTTACATTGTGGCTGGCGCGTATGCAGATGCGCCACGGGCGCAAGCTGGTGATTGCGCTGCCCTATATCTGGTTAATCCTGCTGTTTCTGCTGCCGTTCTTGATTGTCTTCAAAATCAGTCTTGCTGAGATGGCGCGGCAGATCCCGCCCTATACCGACCTGATTGAATGGGCGGACGGGCGGTTAACCGTTACGCTGAATCTGGGTAACTTCCTGCAATTGACGGACGATCCACTCTACTTTGAAGCGTATCTTCAGTCGCTTCAGGTGGCCGCGATCTCAACGATTTGCTGTCTGCTGCTGGGCTATCCGCTGGCCTGGGCGGTGGCGCACAGTAAATCCTCCACGCGTAACATATTGCTGCTGCTGGTGATCCTGCCGTCGTGGACCTCGTTCCTGATCCGTGTTTATGCGTGGATGGGGATCCTGAAAAGTAATGGCGTGCTGAATAACTTCCTGATGTGGCTTGGGGTTATCGATCAGCCGCTGACCATTCTGCATACCAACCTGGCGGTCTACATCGGGATTGTTTATGCCTACCTGCCGTTTATGGTGCTGCCGATTTATACCGCGCTGACGCGTATCGACTACTCACTGGTGGAAGCTTCGCTGGATCTGGGTGCGCGCCCGCTGAAAACCTTCTTCAGCGTGATCGTGCCACTCACCAAAGGCGGGATTATCGCCGGGTCGATGCTGGTGTTTATTCCGGCGGTGGGGGAGTTCGTGATCCCGGAACTGCTCGGCGGGCCAGACAGCATCATGATTGGCCGCGTGCTGTGGCAGGAGTTCTTTAACAACCGCGACTGGCCGGTAGCCTCGGCGGTGGCGGTGATCATGCTACTGCTGTTGATTGTGCCGATCATGTGGTTCCACAAACATCAGCAGAAACAGGCGGGGGACAACGCATGAACAACTTACCGGTAGTGCGCTCTCCCTGGCGCATTCTGATCCTCGTGCTGGGGTTTACGTTTCTCTATGCGCCGATGCTGATGCTGGTTATCTACTCGTTTAACAGCTCGAAGCTGGTGACGGTATGGGCAGGCTGGTCCACCCGCTGGTATGGCGAGCTGTTCCATGATGACGCAATGATGAGCGCGGTGGGGCTGAGCCTGACCATTGCCGCCTGTGCGGCGACGATGGCCGCTATCCTCGGCACCATCGCCGCCGTGGTGATGGTGCGTTTTGGCCGCTTCCGGGGTTCAAACGGCTTTGCGTTTATGATCACCGCGCCGCTGGTGATGCCGGATGTGATCACCGGTTTGTCGTTGCTGCTGCTGTTTGTTGCGCTGGGCCATGCCATTGGCTGGCCTGCGGACCGCGGTATGCTGACCATCTGGCTGGCGCATGTCACCTTCTGTACTGCCTATGTGGCGGTGGTGATCTCCTCGCGTCTGCGCGAACTGGATCGCTCCATTGAAGAAGCCGCTATGGATTTAGGCGCCACGCCGCTGAAAGTCTTCTTTGTGATCACACTGCCGATGATCATGCCGGCGATTGTCTCCGGTTGGCTGCTGGCGTTTACCCTGTCGCTGGATGATCTGGTGATTGCCAGTTTCGTCTCCGGGCCGGGGGCAACCACGCTGCCAATGCTGGTGTTCTCCAGCGTGCGCATGGGGGTAAATCCTGAAATCAACGCGCTGGCGACGCTTATCCTCGGTGTGGTGGGCATTGTTGGTTTTATCGCCTGGTATTTAATGGCCCGGGCGGAAAAACAGCGTATCCGTGACATCCAGCGTGCAAGACAAAGCTGAACTCATTAGAATCGGGAAATTGTGTTGCTGATGCCGCGCCTGTCGCGGCATTTTTTCACAGGGAAAACACCGAATTGGGATTTTTCAAGAAGACCACGCATCATGCGAAATTGAATGTGCCTGCGCTGGTGCAGGTGGCGGCGATCGCCATTATTCTCATTCGCTGTGTTGATGTGCTGATGGTGATAAATGTGCTCGGGATGCGTGGGATGCTGGATTTTGTGCAGCGCAGCGCGCAGACCTGGAGCCTGACACTGATTTTTCTTGGCAGTCTGGTGCTGGTGTTTGTCGAAATCCTCTGCGCCTTTTCCGTGGTGAAAGGGCGTAACTGGGCGCGCTGGCTCTATCTCGGCACGCAAATCGTCTCTACCGGCTATTTATGGGCCGCCTCGCTGGGTTACGGCTATCCCGAACTTTTCAGCATTGCCGGGGAGTCGCGCCGGGAGATTTTCCGCTCGCTGATGATGCAAAAACTGCCTGATTTTCTGGTGTTGTTTCTGCTGTTTGTCCCCACGCCAAGCCGACGCTTTTTCCGCCTGCAATAACGGTGGTACAATCCCGGCCCCGCAAAAAGAAAGGCTTTACTATGCAGTGCGCTCTCTACGACGCCGGGCGTTGCCGATCCTGTCAGTGGATCGAACAACCGCTGGCAACACAACTCACCACCAAAATGGACGATCTCCGGCATTTACTGGAGGGGTTGCCCGTGGCGAGTTGGGACTCGCCGGTCAGCGGCCCGGAACAGGGGTTTCGCAATAAAGCCAAAATGGTGGTCAGCGGGAGTGTAGAAAAACCGTTGCTCGGTATGTTGCACCGTGACGGCACGCCGGAAGATCTGACCGCTTGCCCGCTTTATCCTGCCTCCTTTTTACCGGTTTTCGCTGCGCTGAAACCCTTTATCGCCCGTGCAGGGTTAACGCCATACAACGTGGCGCGCAAACGCGGCGAGTTGAAGTATCTGCTGATAACCGAAAGCCAGCAGGATGGCGGCATGATGCTGCGTTTTGTCCTGCGTTCAGAAGCGAAGCTCGCGCAACTGCGTGCGGCGCTGCCTGTGCTGCTGGCTCAGTTACCGCAACTCAGGGTAGTCTCCGCCAATATTCAGCCAGTGCATATGGCCATCATGGAAGGGGAGACGGAGTTTTTCCTCACTGAACAACAGGCGCTGGCGGAAAATTTTAATGGCGTGCCGCTGTGGATCCGTCCGCAGAGTTTCTTTCAGACCAACCCGACAGTAGCCAGCACGCTCTATGCGACTGCGCGGGATTGGGTACGGGCGTTGCCAGTGGCGCATATGTGGGATCTGTTCTGCGGCGTCGGCGGTTTTGGCCTGCACTGCGCAACGCCCGACATGCGTCTGACCGGGATTGAAATTGCACCAGAGGCGATAGCCTGTGCGACACAATCCGCGCAAGCCTTAGGGCTGCAAAACCTGCGTTTCCAGGCACTGGACTCCACGCAGTTTGCCACTGCGCAGGGTGATGCGCCGGATCTGGTGCTGGTTAACCCGCCGCGGCGGGGGATTGGCGCAGCGCTGTGCGATTATCTCAGCCGGATGGCGCCACCTTACATCATCTATTCCAGCTGTAATGCCAGCACCATGGCGAAAGATATCCGCCTGTTGCCCGGCTACCGCATTGAACGTGTGCAACTGTTTGATATGTTCCCACACACCGCCCATTACGAAGTTTTGACACTGCTGGTTAAACAGTAAATGCACTTGTGCACTGTGTGGCGGTGCGCTACTATCGTTGGCATGAACGCGGCAAGGAGGCTGCAATGCAATGCCAAAGAAAATAAGTATTGGCTGTTTTCGGGATCCATGGCTTGAGGCATTTTTCCACCACGCAGCGCTGCATCGTAAGATTCCGGTGGACATTCACACTGCACTGTCCCGAAAACTGGACATCATTAATGCAGCGGCTTCGCATCGCGATTTGCGCTCGCCACCCGGCAACCGTTATGAAGAGCTGCTGGGCAAATTACAGGGTTATTCCTCGATAAGAGTGAATAAGCAATATCGTTTGATTTTCAAATGGGTTAACGGAAAAGCGGAAGATCTGTATCTGGATCCGCATATTTATTAAGCCATTATGTTGAGGAGTTGACATGACACCGGCCAGCCGAAAACCAACCACAGTGGGTGACATTCTGCTGTACGAATATCTGGAGCCGCTGGATCTCAGGATTAACGAACTGGCGGAGATGCTGCATGTACATCGTAATTCTGTGAGTGCACTGGTTAACAACAATCGTCGTCTGACGACGGACATGGCATTTCGTCTTGCCAGAGTCTTCGATACGTCTGTGGACTTCTGGATTAACCTCCAGGCCGCGGTTGATCTATGGGATGTTGAGAATGATACGCGGGTTCAGGAAGAGCTGAGCCGCATTGAACCCGCCGCTGAATTTATCGCCCGGCGTGAAGCAGGGTCAAAAAAAGTCGCGTAAGCGACTTTTTCCTTTTCTGCGCCCGGTAAACACAGCACCACCGGGCGTTGCAACAATTACTGCGGGAACCACTGATCGCTGATTTTCTGATAGGTACCGTCGGCTTTAATCGCTTTCAGCGCGGCGTTCAGTTTTTCCAGCAAGGCCTGGTTATCCGGGCGTACTGCGATACCGAGGCCAGTACCAAAGTATTGCGCATCGGTCACTTTCGGCGTGGCGACACCCAGCTGTGGGTTCGTTTTCAGCCACTCATTCACCACTGCTGTATCACCAAACACGCCATCCAGACGACCGTTTTTCAGGTCGATAATCGCATTCTGATAGCTGTCGTAAGCCACAGTCTTCACTTCCGGGTGTTTGTCCTGCAGATATTTCTGGTGCGTAGTGCCATTTTCCATACCGATACGTTTGCCTTTCAGATCGTCAAAGGATTTGAACGCATCTTTCTTCGCAATCACCACCGCAGAGTTTGCGTAGTACGGTTCGGTAAACGAGACCTGCTTGCTACGCTCCGGCGTGATATCCATACCGGAGATCACGGCGTCATATTTTTTAAACTTCAGCGCCGGGATCAGGCTGTCGAACGCGTGGTTGGTAAATGTGCAATCCGCCTGCATTTGTTTGCACAGGGCATTGGCCAGATCGATGTCAAAACCGACGATCTTGTTATTCGCATCCAGGGATTCGAACGGTGGATAGGTGGCGGAAACGCCGAAGTTGATTTTGTCAGCGGCAGAGGCACCTGCGGCGAAAGTAGCGAGAAGGGCGGCCAGTATCAGTTTTTTCATTATGGAACTCCTGTCTGTCAATCTTATTGTTGTTGCCGTGTCTGAGGCATGGGCTAACAATGCCATTAACTGAATTTATATGCAATAAAAATGCTTAAATATTTTTTAATGGTAATAAAAAAGGCGGGTAATTAATGCGTTACCCGCCTTGTGTTTATTATTTATGCAATTAGTTGCGGCGTTCGAAAGCCAGCGCTTTGCGTTCAATCAGGCGCATCATCAGGGTCAACAGGCCGTTAACCACCAGATAAATCAGCCCGGCGGCGCCAAACACCATCACGTCGTAAGTGCGGCCATACAGCAACTGCCCATGGCCCATCACTTCCATCAGCGTGATGGTGTACGCCAGCGAGGTGCTCTTGAACACCAGCACCACTTCGTTCGAGTAAGACGAGAGCGCGCGTTTAAACGCATACGGCAGTAAAATCGCCAGCGTATCTTTCTTGCTCATCCCCAGTGCATGGCAGGACTGCCACTGACCATCCGGGATCGCGCGAATTGCCCCGTAAAAAAGCTGTGTGGTGTAGGCTGCACTGTTCAATGACAGCGCCAGCAGCGCACAAAGCCACGGCTGCGACAGCAGATGCCAGATAAACGGGTATTCCTGCAACGTCGGGAACTGACCCGGCCCGTAGTAAATCAGGAAGATCTGCACCAGCAGCGGCGTACCGGTAAACAGCGTGATATACGCGCGCACGATCTGCGTCAGCACCGGCGTTTTCAGCGTCAGCACGATGGTAAACAGCAGTGACAAAATCAGCGCCACAATCAGCGAGGCGATGGTCAGCGTCAGGCTGGTATGCAGGCCTTTGAGCAGTTCGGGTAAAAACGCCAGCATCAGTTCGGTCTCCGTTCAAAACGCGTTGCGCGCAGGTCAATGCGTTTCAGGATCCACTGGCTGAACAGGGTGATCACCAGGTAAATCGCTGCCGCCACAATGTACCAGGTAAACGGCTCCTGAGTACGGGTGGCAATGCTTTTGGTTTGCAGCATCAGGTCATTTACGCTGATCAGTGACACCAGCGCGGTATCTTTCAACAGCACCAGCCACTGATTGCCCAAACCCGGTAGCGCGTGGCGCCACATTTGCGGCATCACCAGGCGGAAGAAAATCGCCGCTTTCGACAATCCCAGCGCCTGGCCGGATTCGCGTTGACCATCCGGAACGGCCTTCAGCGCGCCGCGCAGGGTTTGCGAAGCGTAAGCCGCATACAGTAAAGAGAGCGCAATCACACCGCACAGGAACGGGCTGACATCGAAGTTTTCAATCTGGATCTGCACCGGGATCTGCACCACGCCCAGGTTGATGGAAAAACCATCAGAGAGCAGTAACAGCAGCTGTGACGATCCGAAATAGATAAACAGAACCACCAGGATTTCCGGCAGGCCACGCAAAACGGTGACCCAGGCAGTGCCGAGCCAGGCAATAGGGCGCCACTTAACGGACTCCCATACCGCAAAGATCATCGCCAGGACCAGGCCGATGATCAGCGCGCAAACGGCAAGGCCGACGGTCATCCCGGCGGCACTTGCTAATGGAAACATTTCGTTCATTAAGTATTACTTCTGGAACCATTTGTTATAGATGGTCTGGTATGTCCCATCTTTCTTCACTTTTTCCAGCGCAGTGTTGAATTTCTGCTGCAGCTCAGTGTTGCCCTGACGAACCGCGATACCCAGACCGGTGCCGAAGTACTCTTTATCGGTCACTTTATCGCCGACTGCCGCCAGTTTGGCATCGGCTTTCAGCCATTCGGTGACCACAGCGGTGTCGCCGAATACCGCGTCGATGCGACCATTTTGCAGATCAAGACGCGCGTTCTGGTAGCTGTCGTACGGAACGGTGGTGATTTCCGGGTGTTTGTCGTTGATGAATTTCTGGTGCGTGGTGCCGTTTTGTACGCCAACACGTTTACCTTTCAACTGGTCGATGCTGGTGAATTTACCCTGCTGACCGACAAACAACGCGGAGTTGTCATAGTAAGGTGTGGTGAACAGCACCTGTTTTTCGCGCTCCGGCGTGATGTCCATACCCGCCATCACCGCGTCGAAGCGGCGGAATTTCAGGCTGGGGATCAGGCTGTCGAATGCCTGGTTAGTAAAGGTGCAGGTCGCGTCGATCTCTTTACACAGCGCGTTGGCCAGATCCACATCAAAGCCGACGATTCTGTTGTTGGCATCGGTGGATTCAAACGGAGGGTAGCTCGCTTCAGTGGCGAAACGGATAGTCTGGGCTGCAGTAGCGCTAAGGCTGACGCTTGCAAGTAGCGCGGCAATCAGTACTTTTTTCATTGTCATTATTCCCGAGTCTTCAGTGAGATAGGTAGTATTTAAACGCGTCGGTCTGCGGCGCGGCAAAGCAGCCCGCATCCCCTTGCTCAACAATGTGACCGTTTTCCATATACACCACGCGGCTGGCTGTTTTGCGCGCCACTTCGACTTCATGGGTCACAATCACCTGCGTAATGCCGGTTTCTGCCAGTTCATGAATGATGCTGACGATCTGTGCGGTGATCTCCGGATCGAGTGCGGCAGTCGGTTCATCAAACAGCAGCACCTGCGGCTCCATCATCAGCGCACGGGCAATAGCGACGCGCTGTTGCTGGCCGCCGGACAAATGCAGCGGATAGCGATCGCTATAGGGTTTAAGACGTAAACGCTCCAGCAGTTTCTCTGCGCGGGCCAGCGCCTGATCTTTACTCAAACCGAGCACGCGGCACGGCGCTTCAATCAGGTTTTGCAGCACGGTCAGGTGCGGCCAAAGATTGTATTGCTGGAACACCATGCCCACGTTTTGGCGCAACTCGCGAATCGCTTTATCAGACGGGGTAGTGGCAAAATCGAAATGATTGCCGGCAATGCTTAACTGACCGGAACGCGGCATTTCCAGCAGGTTGAGTACGCGCAACAGCGAACTTTTACCCGCACCGCTTGGGCCGAGCAGCACGAGGGTTTCACCCTGTGGGCAATCCAGTGTGATATCGAACAGCGCCTGGTGTGCGCCATAAAAGCAATTGATGCTGTTTAATTTAATACTCATCGAAGCAGTCTGATAGCAATTGAGGCCGCAAATAGTAACGTTGACAGAATAGTTATGCAATATTTGTGCGTTAAAACTTAAAAATAAACCAGGTTCTCACATAAAGTTAGCACAAAATACCGGAGCGGGAGGGAACCAGGCATAAATGTCGGCATTCACCGTGGAATGCCAGACAATTTACGGGGATTAATTATTCATTAGCGGAACCGTTACGGGTGTGCCAACGACTGGCGCAACGTACCGGATGGCGCATGCACTGCCGCGCCAAGATAACGTACGTCGTCTACCGCCCAGCATTGCCCTTCACGGACCATCAGCACTTCATCCTGCCAGCTTTGGCTTCCCTGGCTCAGTTTCACGCGCAGGGGAATATTCCGCGCATCGGTATTCGGAATGGTGGAAGCGCTGGCAACATCCGCATCTGACGGTGCAACGGCACTGCTGGAGAACGGATCGGCTTTCAGCAGCGTGGCGCGGCGTGAGTCGCGGCTGGCGTCGGTCAGCGCTTTTGCCAGGTTATCGCTCAAATAAGGACGCAGGGCCTCCAGGTGACTGTTGGGGTGGGCAATACGATAGTCGTAAAATTGCTGCGCCACGCTGTCCGGCCCGCCTTCCACGCACGGGCCGCTGCGAGCGCCGATATCCTTAAATGCCGGTGTGACGGTGGTGCAGGCGCTGAGCAGCAGCGCGCAGGGCATTACAAGAATCAAAACTGAATAGCGCATGATGATTTCCTTATTTCTCTTCAGATGTCACGACCTTTCAAGAATAGTGTATTGATCTGATAATGTGTGGTGTAACGCATTGAACGCTAAAAGGAGAGACCGATGCAGTTTTCTACAACGCCGACGCTGGAAGGGCAGCCGATTGTTGAGTATTGCGGTGTGGTGACGGGCGAAGCCATTCTCGGGGCGAATATTTTTCGCGATTTCTTCGCCGGGATCCGCGACATCGTCGGCGGACGCGCCGGTTCGTACGAAAAAGAGCTACGCAAAGCGCGGGAAATCGCCTTTCACGAACTGGGCGAACAGGCAAAAGCGCTGGGCGCGAACGCGATCGTGGGTATTGATATTGATTATGAAACCGTCGGGAAGGATGGCAGTATGCTGATGGTCAGCGTCAGCGGTACGGCGGTTAAAACACGCGAATGAACAAATGTTGGTTATTGCTGCTGGCGCTGCTGCTTGTGGGTTGCGTCAGTGAAAAAGGCATTATTGATAAAGACGGTTATCAGTTAGATACCCGGCGTCAGGCACAGGCGGCATACCCGCGGGTAAAAGTGCTGGTGATCCACTACACGGCGGATGATTTCGATGTGTCGCTGGCGACGTTAACCGATAAGCAGGTAAGTTCGCACTATTTGATCCCCGCTAACCCACCGATGCATGGCGGTAAACCGCGCATCTGGCAACTGGTGCCGGAAAAAGAGCTGGCCTGGCACGCGGGCGTGAGCTTCTGGCGTGGCGCAACGCGCATAAATGATACGTCGATCGGCATTGAGCTGGAAAACCGGGGCTGGCAAAACACGGCGCAGGGAAAACAATTTACACCTTTTGCGCCAGCGCAAATTAATGCGTTGATTCCGCTGGTAAAAGATATTATCAAACGGTACGACATTGCGCCGCAAAACGTCGTGGCGCATGCGGATATCGCCCCGCAGCGCAAAGATGACCCCGGCCCGCTGTTTCCGTGGCGGGCTCTCGCCGCTAAGGGGATCGGTGCCTGGCCGGATGCCAGCAGAGTGGCATTTTATCTTAATGGCCGTTCACCGTATGAAGCTGTAGATACCGCGTCATTGCTTGATTTACTGGCGCGCTATGGGTATGACGTCAAACCACAGATGACACCCGCACAACAAAAAAGAGTGATCATGGCGTTTCAGATGCATTTCCGCCCCGAATTGTGGAACGGGGTTGCCGATGCCGGTAGCCTGGCTATCGCCGAGGCGTTACTGGAAAAATATGGTCAGGCGGGTTAACCGTCGCAGAATTTTTATGACGAGGTCTTTGGACATGGTGTTTCGCATCATTGCAGGTGTGCTACTGATGGTGGCTTCTGCTGCCCACGCCGCGTTAAAGCCCGTGTATGGCTGCTCATACTGGGATAAAAAAACAGACAATGTGGAGCAGCTCAATAAGTGTGTGGAAGTGAAGGATGGCAAGCTGCTGTTCCTGCCTGAATTATTTGCCAAAAGCCGGGATGTCGAGGGAACCTCCTGGGTGGGTGTGTATGAATATGCCCGCGATGCCGGATTGCAGGATGGGGATTACTATGTGCATGCACCGGACAGCTACTTGTCGGTGGTCCATTTTGATAATGGTCCGGACTGGTATGTGGAAGGCCTGGTGCGCTCACGGCAAAACGGAAAAATCGGCTTCTGGGACTATGCATTCCGCAATCGAATCGCGCCGCAGTTCGATTACGCCGGGCAATTTAAAGAAGGAAAAGCGCTGGTGTGTAACGGCTGTAAAACGCAGCGCGACGGTGAGCATATCGCGCTGGTTGGTGGCGAATGGTTCTATATTGATAAAACCGGGCAACGTGTTTCAGAGGTCAAATCTGCACCGTTCTGAGGGCTCAGTGGTGCAGTTTCCCGTGGTCTTTTAACCAGTACGCCGTGCGTTCGATGCCTTCATCCAGCGTCACAATCGGCGTATAGCCCAGCTCCTGCTGCGCGCGGGAGATATCCAGCGTGAAATCAAAATTCAGCTTCGACACACCATAGTGGGTAAACGCCGGCTCTTTTGCGCGTTTATCGCCAAAACGCTCCATACTGCGCGCCACCATATCGAGCATGGTATAGGGCACCGAGCGGATACGGCAGTGAATATTCAGTTCATCGATCAGTTTCTGCACGATGCTGCGCAACGAGCGTGGCTCGCCATTGGTGATATTGTAGGCGCGGCCCGATGGCAGCGTATCGCAACCTGGCTGGCTGGCCAGCCACATCGCATGTACGGCGTTTTCGTAATAGGTCATGTCCACCAGCGCATCGCCGCCGCGCGGCAGTAACACGCTGCGATAGTGGTGCATCATCTGCGCCAGACGCGGGATAAATACTTTATCGTGCGGGCCGAACAGGCTCTGCGGGCGCAGGATGGTAAAACGTGTATTGGGGTTGGCCTGTGCCAGCAGGTCGATAACCTGCTCGCCAGCCGCTTTGCTGCGGGCAAACTCATTGGCGAAGCGCGCAGGGCGAAAATCTTCGTTGATGTCCCGGTGATGATGGTAATCAAAATAGAGTGAAGGGGAGGATATATGCACAAAGTTGCGCACGCCCCAGGCCACCGCCCACTCACCCAGGCGGCGTGTGGCGCGTACGTTGGCTAAATCAAAGGCTTCCTGGGTGCCCCATGGCGAGGTGAAGCTGGAGCAGTGCCACAGCGTATCGATATCCGCCAGCATCACTTTGGCCTGCGAGGAGACCAGCTCGGTCAAATCCGCGTGCACAAATTCTGCGCCCATTTTACTGAGCAATTTGCCCATGGCTTCATTACGGCCCGTCGCCCGGACAGCGATGCCTTTTTGCCGCAGATACTCGACCGCGTTTCGGCCTAAACCGCTGGTTGCGCCCGTGACCAGAACCTTCATATCAATCCACTGTTTTGAATAGCTTTCACCGCGCGCATTCTTCCGTGAATTACGCCGCTATGCAATGGGATTGATGAAAGAAAAACGGTTAAGGTCAGACTTTTACTCTATTTTGTTCTGCCAGCCGGGCAATTTTTTGCGCCATGCCGCGAAAAATGAACAGGTGCGCCGGGAACATCAACAGCCAGTAGCACAAGCCAGGCATCCCGTGCGGATGCCACCAGGCGCGGACATCCAGCAGACGGTGATCGCCTTTATCGGTCAGCGTAAAACTGAGCCGCCCAAGGCCTGGCGCTTTCATACCAAACAGCAAGGCAAGCTGCTCTTCCGGCTCGGCGATGATCACCTTCCAGCTATCCACCGCATCGCCCGTTTGCAACATTGCCCGTTCGGGGCGACCGCGCGGCAACTTATGGCCGATCAGATGATCCAGCGCGGCGCGGGTTTGCCACAGCAGATTACCAAAGAAGTAGCGCTCTTTACCGCCAATACGATTGACCACTTCCCAGAGCGCGCTCAGGCTGGCGGCGGTTTTCACCGTATAACCCGCCTGCTTCGGGTAATAACCATATTGCGGACGCCAGCGGGAAAACGCCTGCGGGTCGTAGCCCCAGTCGCTGGAGTTCACCAGTTTTTCTTCTTCCTGCAACGTGCGCCGCACGGCATCGTCAAACGGGATCAGCGTTTGTGGGATCAGGCGACGTAATGCGCGATCGTCTGCCAGCAGGTCGTGCTTTAAGCCCTGGATCAGCGCTTTGGCAATCGTCGGCGGTACCGAGGTGATCAGATGTAAGAACCAGACCGAGATGAACCTCGTCGGCAACGGCACCGGGATCAGCGGACGGTGCACGCCGCTGACGGCCATAAAGTGAGCGAACTGCTGCTGGTAACTGAGCACCTCGGGGCCGGCGGCTTCAAACACGCGGTGCTCGTCAGCCGGATGGTCCAGCAACGCCAGCAGATAGTGCATTAAGTTTTCCAGCGCGATCGGCGTGGTGCGTGAGCGCACCCAGCGTGGCGGCGTCAGCACCGGCAGGTTAAAGACCATATCGCGCATCACTTCAAACGCCGCAGAACCCGCGCCAACGATAATCCCGGCGCGCAGTTCCGTCACCGGTACGCCCGCGGCGCGTAGCAGGTCGCTGGTATATTGCCGTGCCAACAGGTGGTCGGAATCGGTTGTCCCCTTCGCTTGCAGTGAGCTGAGAAATATCACCTGTTTAACCGGCGTTTCCAGCAGGGCGTCACGCACATTGAGCGCAATTTGCCGCTCGTGCGCCACGAAATCACCGCGCTCGCCCATGCTGTGCACCAGGTAGTAGAGCGTATCAACGTCCTGCAAGAGGGTGGGGAGATCCTGCGGCCAGTACAAATCGACGGTGTGGAAACTCACCCCCGGCAGTCCCTGCTTTTGTAGCCGGGTTAACCGCCGCGCAGCGGCTTTCACCTGATGCCCCTGCTGGCTGAGTGCGGTGACCAGCCGTTGCCCAATATAACCGCTGGCACCGAGCACCAGGATCCGCTGCGCCACATCCTGCTCCTTAGCGTTGTAAAAAAGCCTGCCAGTGGTGAACAACGTCCGTCAGTTGTTGACGATTAACATCAAGATGGGTGACCAGACGCACCACCGCAGAGGCGTTAATCAGGACATCGCGCTCGCGCATAAACGCCCCCAGCGCGGCGGCCTGCGCCTCACCGACGCGGACAAACAGCATATTGGTATCGTGGCGCATCACATCGGCACCAATGTCGCGCAGTTGGGCCGCAAGCCAGGCTGCATTGTCATGATCCTCTTTCAGGCGCGCGACATTGTTCTGCAACGCATACAGACCCGCAGCCGCCAGAATACCGGCCTGACGCATGCCGCCGCCGGTCATTTTGCGCCAGCGGTTGGCGCGGGCAATATAGGCCCGATCGCCGACCAGCAGCGAGCCAACCGGCGCGCCGAGGCCTTTTGACAGGCAAATGGTGAACGAGTCGCAATATTGCGCGATCTCGTTGAGTTCACAGCCATACTCCACCAGCGCATTAAAGATACGCGCGCCGTCAACGTGCAGCGCCAGCCCGCGCTCGCGGGTAAATTCCCACGCCTGTTTCAGGTAGTCGCGCGGTAGCACTTTCCCGTTGTGGGTGTTTTCCAGACTGAGCAATTTGCTGCGGGCGAAATGAATGTCATCCGCTTTGATTTTGGCGGCGACTTTGTCCAGCGGCAGCGTGCCGTCAGCCGCGGCGTCAATGGGCTGCGGCTGAATACTGCCCAGCACGGCTGCGCCGCCCGCTTCGTAGAGATAATTATGCGCGCCCTGACCGACGATATACTCTTCGCCGCGTTCGCAGTGGCTGAGCAGGGCGACCAGGTTGGCTTGCGTGCCGGTCGGCAGGAACAGCGCGGCTTCTTTGCCGCTGAGGCTGGCGGCGTAGCGTTGCAGTTCGTTCACCGTCGGGTCGTCCCCGTAAACGTCGTCCCCGACCGGGGCGGCCGTCATCTGCTCCAGCATGGCGCGCCCCGGGCGGGTTACGGTATCACTGCGTAAATCAATCACGGCATTTCCTTGTCTTGCGATGGGTTATGCTCCTGTTTTACCTGAGCCAGTTGGTTTTCGCCAGCTCGATAACCTCATCGCCGCGCCCGCTGATAATGGCGCGCATCATATACAGGCTAAAGCCTTTCGCCTGCTCAAGTTTGATTTGCGGCGGGATAGCCAGCTCCTCTTTCGCGACCGTGACATCCACCAGTACCGGGCCATCAATAGAGAATGCGCGTTGCAGCGCGTCGTTCACGTCTGCGGATTTTTCCACGCGAATACCGGTGATGCCGCAGGCCTCGGCAATGCGGGCAAAGTTGGTGTCATGCAGGTCGGTACCATCGGTCAGGTAACCGCCCGCTTTCATCTCCATCGCCACAAAACCCAGCACGCTGTTGTTAAAAACGATGATTTTCAACGGCAGTTTCATTTGCACCACTGAGAGGAAATCCCCCATTAGCATGCTGAATCCGCCGTCGCCGCACAACGCAACCACTTGCCGGTCCGGTTGCGTGGCTTTGGCTCCCAGCGCCTGCGGCATTGCGTTCGCCATTGAACCGTGGTTGAACGAGCCAATCAGCCGCCGTTTGCCGTTCATTTTCAGATAGCGGGCCGCCCACACGGTAGGCGTGCCGACATCGCAGGTAAAAATGGCATCCTCGGCGGCGAAATGGCTGATTTGCTGCGCCAGATACTGCGGGTGAATGGCTTTATCGCTCGGTTTCGCCAGCTCATCCAGCCCCTTACGGGCGTCGCGGTAATCTTCCAGCGCCTTATCCAGGAAGCGGCGATCGGTTTTCGCCTCCAGCAGCGGCAGCAGCGCGGCCAGTGTGGCTTTGATGTCACCCACCAGTGCCATATCCACTTTACTGTGTGCACCGATACTGGCGGGATTAATGTCGATCTGGATGATTTTCGCATCGGTCGGGTAGAAGGCGCGGTAGGGGAATTGCGTACCGAGCAGCACTAAGGTGTCGGCATTCATCATGGTATGAAAACCGGACGAGAAACCGATTAAACCGGTCATGCCAACATCATAAGGATTGTCATATTCCACATGCTCTTTGCCGCGCATGGCATGCACAATCGGCGCATTCAGCTTACCGGCGAAAGCCAGTAACTCGTTGTGCGCACCGGCGCAGCCGCTACCGCACATCAGCGCGATATTGCTGGAGTAGCGCAACAGTTGCGCCAGTTTTTGCAGTTCCTCAATCGTTGGCGTCACGATCGGCTGCGGTGCGTGATACCAGTGGCTGCTCGCCGTTTCCGGGGCGGGCTTCAGGGCCACATCTCCGGGCAGCACAATCACCGACACGCCTTTTTTCAGCACCGCGTTACGCAGCGCAATCGCCAGCACTTGCGGGATCTGTTCCGGGGTGGAAACCAGCTCGCAGTAGTGGCTGCATTCGCGGAACAGCTCCTGCGGATGGGTTTCCTGGAAATAACCGCTGCCGATTTCGCTGGAAGGAATATGGGCGGCAATCGCCAGCACGGGCACATGGTTGCGGTGGCAATCGAACAGGCCGTTAATCAGATGCAGGTTGCCAGGCCCACAAGACCCTGCGCACACCGCCAGTTCGCCAGTGAGTTGGGCTTCGGCTCCGGCGGCAAAGGCGGCAACTTCTTCATGGCGCGTTGGCATCCAGTCGATGGTGCCCATCCGGTTCAGGCTGTCGCTCAGCCCGTTGAGGGAATCCCCGGTCACGCCCCAAATGCGTTTTACACCTGCCTGTTCAAGCGTTTTGGCGATGTAAGCGGCCACTGTTTGTTTCATCATTCCGCTCCTTTTTGTGATCTTGTCTACAAGCTTAGACAATGAACAGGGGAGAGAGCGGGATTCGTCTGCGCTTTTATAAAACAGGGGTTTATTTTTGTTACACTTCGGAATACTCTGACAAAGGTCGATGAAAACAGGAATCATTTCAAATGGTTAAATCATTGTTAAATTCAGTTAATAATATGTTTTCGCATGAGGACTTTGGCAAGTTATTACTGCGCTTGCTGGTGGGCGGCTTGATGTTATTCCACGGTCTGCACAAGTTAATCGGCGGTATTGATGGCATCGCCGGTATGCTGGTGTCGAAGGGGCTTCCTGGCTTTGTCGCTTATGGTGTACTGATTGGTGAAGTGCTGTGTCCGATTTTGATTATTCTCGGCGTGCTCACCCGTCCGTCAGCGCTGGTGCTGGCGTTCACTATGGTGGTGGCCTGGTTGTTGGTCGGCATCGGTAAAACCGGGACGCTGGATGCGACCGGCGCGTGGGCGATTGAGAGTATTGTTTACTTCTTTGTGGCAGCGCTGGTTATTGCCTTTGTTGGCGCGGGTCGTTATTCCGTGGCGCCCGCCTGGAAATAAGATAAAAAAACGCCCTTCATGATGAAGGGCGTTTTGTTTTGCCAACGCATTACGCCAGCACTAAATCCCCTTGCGGGTGGCAGGAACAGGCCAGTACGTAACCGTCGGCAATCTCCTGTTCCGTCAGCGTCATGGTGCTGCTGACGGTATACTCCCCGGAAATCACCTGTGTTTTACAGCAACCGCACACCCCGGCGCGACAGGCGGCAACCACCGGCATTTTGTTGCTTTCCAGTGCCTCGAGAAGCGAACTGCCCACCGGCGCATAGAAGGTTTTCATTGGTGAGAGCGTGCTGAATTTCAGCCCGCTGGTGGCGGCTTCTGCGATCGGCGTAAAGAATTTCTCTTTAAAGAAACGCGTTACACCCAGCGCTTTCACTTCACTCTCTACCCAGTCCATATACGGTGCCGGGCCACAGGTCATCACCGTGCGTGCCGCCAGATCCGGTACGGCATTAAGCAGTTCGCGGCTCAGACGACCGGCGGTAAAACCGGTGGTTGCGTTATTTTCCGCCACCAGCGTGACCGGGTAGTCGCGCCATTCATCGGCAAAAATAACATCTTCCGGCGAACGTACGTTGAAGATCACCTGCACATCGGCCTGCGGGCGATATTTCGTCAGCCAGCGACGCATGGACATAATTGGCGTCACGCCGCACCCTGCCGCCAGCAGCAACAACTTATCGTTGGGTTCGTTATCGCAGGTGAATTCCCCCTGCGCTGCGGAAAGCCACAGATAATCGCCGCGTTTTACGTCCCGTGTCAGCCATTGCGAGCCTGCGCCATCGTCAATGCGGCGCACGGTCAGCGTAATGTACTCGCTGACGCCCGGCGTGGACGAAAGGGTATAGGCGCGCAGGGTTTCCGCGCTGTTGCGAATACTCACCAGCGCGTATTGCCCGGCACGGTACGGGTAGTAATCATGGCACATCAGCGACAGCGTCCAGACATCCGGCGTTTCCTGCCGGATGTGATGAACCTGCATACGCCACGGGCACTGAGGGGTTGGCATGGTCATGATCTGCTCCTTACGCGCTCAGCAACTGCTGCATATCCTGTTCGACGGTCGTGACCTGACGCAGACCGAATTTCTCATTCAGCACGGCCAGCAAGTCCGGGGTCAGGAAGCCTGGCGCCGTTGGCCCGGTGACAATATTCGTCACGCCAAGGGAGAGCAGGGTCAGCAGGATCACAATCGCTTTCTGTTCAAACCATGACAGCACCAGCGACAGCGGTAAATCGTTAACGCCGCAGCCCAGTTTTTCCGCCAGGGTGACCGCAAGGATGATAGCGGAGTAGGCGTCGTTGCACTGACCAGCATCGATCAGACGTGGCAGCCCTTCGATGTTGCCGAAGTCGAGTTTGTTAAAGCGGTATTTACCACACGCCAGCGTGAGGATCAGGCAGTCGTCCGGCACCTGAGTGGCAAAGTCGGTGAAGTAGTTACGTTCGCCGCGCGCACCGTCACAGCCGCCGACCAGGAAGACATGACGCAGTTTTTCACGGCTGACCAGATCGATCAGGGAATCCACTGCGCCGAGCAGCGTCTGACGGCCAAAACCGACGGTGATCAGGTGTTCGATTTCGCTGAACGGGAAACCAGCCATTTGCTGTGCCTGGCGGATAACCGGAGCAAAATCGTCGCCTTCCAGGTGGTTAACGCCCGGCCAACCGACAATGCTGCGGGTCCAGATACGATCGTCATAAGCGCCAACGGTCGGGTCGATAATGCAGTTGGAGGTCATGACGATAGGGCCTGGGAAGCGGGCAAATTCCACCTGCTGGTTCTGCCAGCCGCTGCCGTAGTTACCCACCAGGTGTTTAAATTTCCGCAGTTCCGGGTAGCCGTGCGCCGGCAGCATTTCACCGTGGGTATAGACGTTAACGCCGGTACCTTCGGTTTGTTGCAACAGGTTGTAGAGATCTTTCAGGTCATGACCGGAAATCAGCACGCATTTACCGGCGACCGCTTTAACATTCACCTGGGTTGGCGTCGGGTGACCATACATGCTGGTTTCACCCGCGTCGAGAATACTCATGACGCTGAAGTTCATCTGGCCGATTTCCATTGAACATTCCAGCAGCGCGTTCATATCAGCAGGCCAGGTACCGAGCCATGCCATAATTTTGTGGTAACGCGCATAGATATCGTTGTCGTACTGCCCCAGTACGTGGGCGTGTTCCATATACGCCGCTGCGCCTTTCAGGCCATACAGGCACAGCAGACGCAGACCGAGGATATTTTCGCCAATAGTGGCTTTATCTTTGTTTGGTGTGAAATCGGCGGCCTGGCGTTGCAGTTCGCCCAGATCGTCGCTCACCAGTTGCAGGGACGCCATCGGGTTGTCGACGCTTGCCTGCGGGTCAATAGAAAGGCAGAGGGCTTTCAGCGCTTCACGTTTGGCAATCGCTTCGCGGGCATAACCCACAATGCGCGTGGAGTCGAAGTTCACGTTGGTCAACGTGGAGAAGAATGCGCGCGGCGCGAAGTTGTCGATCTCGTGGTCAATCAGATCGTAGTCACGCGCTTTGCTGGCCCAGGCGGAGAGCCCTTGTAACGCGGCAATCAGCAAATCCTGCAGGTCGGAGGTTTCCGCGGTTTTGCCGCACATCCCCTGCGCGTACGCACAGCCATTTCCCGCCGGAGTTCGGATGGTTTGTTCACATTGCACACAAAACATGGTCACACCTTTAATGAAGTTTAAAGTTATATTTAGAATACATGTTTAAGATTATGCTGCTGTGGGAGGGCTTAAAAGCGCTTTTGCATGCAAATTAAGGGGAGATTGATTTAGCGCAAGTTTGGCGGCAGCGATCTACCGCCAAAGGGGTATCAGGCGGAGAAGAACGCCATCAGTAGCGGAACCAGCAAGCTGAGCAGAAAACCGTGCACAATGGCGGCCGGAACCAGCTCCAGTCCGCCGGAACGTTGCAGTACGGGTAAGGTGAAGTCCATGGAGGTTGCCCCACAAAGCCCCAGCGCGGTTGAACGGCTACGGCGAACAAGCCCCGGAATCAGCATAATGGCAATCAACTCCCGCGCCAGATCGTTAAAGAACGTGGCGCTGCCAATCACCGGGCCGAAGGATTCGGTTAGCAAAATGCCGGAGAGCGAATACCAGCCGAAACCGGAGGCCATGGCGAGGCCGGTTTTGAGCGGTAAACCGAGGATCAGGGCGTTTATCGCGCCGCCAACGAGTGAGCTTGCCACCACTACCACCGCGATAATCATACCGCGCCGGTTCAGGACGATCTGTTTGAGCGTCATGCCGCTATTACGCAGTTGGATCCCCACCAGAAACAGCAGGAAAATCAACGTATATTCACTGGCTTCGGTGGCATGCTGTAAAAACGCCAGCCCGCTAAGACCGAGGGCGAAACCGATCACCACCACCCCGCACAGGCGCAGGGATTCCAACGCCATCGCGATGCGTGATGGCAGTTTTTCTTGTTGATGCTGATGCCGCCATGGCAGGGTGCGTTCCAGCCACAATAATGCCACTGCGTTACACAGCAGGATCACCACCACGCTGACCGCCGTGTAGTGGAAGATTGACCATAAATTGGCGCTGAGATTATCCAGAAAGGCGAGGCTGATACCCATCAAAAACAGGATCAGATACACAATCCAGCTGAGCAACTTATTGATAAGTTTGAGTGCGGCCTTGTGTTGCAGCGGAATAAGATAACCAACAACCAGTGGCAGAAGAATAATTAACAGTCCTGAAAGCATGAACAGCCCGAATCCTTGCAAAGTTAAAACATCCGGGCAACACACTACCGAACGACAGATAGGGAGTAAAGCCACGAAACAGGGTAAATTTTATATCAGCCGCAAAACAGCAGACCAGGCGTCCCTGGTTTGCTTCTGATACATATTTATCAATAAAATTTTGTACTTAGCACATGATCTGCGGCTTTTCATCCCGCTATACTTTGCTGAAGACTGGATGGGAAAAGACAGGCAATGCCGGAGGATTCATGATTCTGGAGCGCGTGGATATTGTTGGATTTCGCGGTATCAACCGATTATCGCTAATGCTTGAACAGAATAACGTGCTGATTGGGGAGAACGCCTGGGGTAAGTCGAGTCTGCTGGATGCGCTGACGTTGCTGCTCTCGCCGGAAACCGATCTCTACCACTTTGTGCGCGATGATTTCTGGTTTCCACCGGGAGATGTCCAGGGGCGCGAACACCATTTGCATATCATTTTGACCTTTCGTGAATCGGAGCCGGGCCGCTATCGTGTGCGGCGTTACCGGCCGCTGGCCGATTGCTGGGTTGCCAATAATGATGGCTATCACCGGTTATTTTATCGTCATGAGGGTGAGCTGTCTGAAGATGGCAGCGTCATGACCCTGCGCGGTTTTCTGGATGCCGAGGGGCAGCTTCTTCCGTTACCGGACATTGATGAAAGCGCCCGTCATCTGGTGCGTCTGTCGCCGGTGCTGCGTTTGCGGGATGCGCGCTTTATGCGCCGTATTCGTAATGGCTCGATGCCTGACAGACCGGAGATGGAAACCACCGCGCGCCAGCTTGATTTCCTCTCCCGTGAGCTCATCTCGCGCCCGCAAAACCTGACTGACGGGCAGATCCGTCACGGTTTATCAGCGATGGTGCAACTGCTGGAGCACTATTTTGCCGAGCAGGGCAGTGGGCAGTCGCGCCAGCGCCTGATGCGACGCCGTTCCCATGATGAGCAGCGTAGCTGGCGCTATCTGGACATTATCAACCGGATGATCGACAAACCCGGCGGGCGCATGTACCGGGTGATCCTGTTGGGCTTTTTCTCCACCCTGTTGCAGGCAAAAGGGACGGTGCATCTCGATCGTGATGCGCGACCGCTGTTGTTGGTGGAAGATCCGGAAACGCGGCTGCATCCGATTATGTTATCGGTGGCCTGGCAACTGCTGAATCTGCTGCCATTGCAACAGATTACCACCACAAATTCAGGCGAATTGCTGTCGATGACGCCGGTTGAACAGGTGTGCCGACTGGTGCGTGAGTCTTCCCGCGTTGCGGCCTGGCGCCTCGGGCCGAGTGGGTTAAGCGCGGAAGATGCGCGGCGAATTTCGTTTCATATTCGCGTCAATCGCCCCTCCTCGTTGTTTGCCCGCTGTTGGTTACTGGTGGAAGGGGAAACCGAAAACTGGGTGATTAACGAGCTGGCGCGCCAGTGCGGTCATCATTTCGATGCGGAAGGGGTGAAAGTGATTGAGTTCGCCCAGTCAGGTTTAAAACCGCTGATTAAATTTGCCCGCCGGATGGGCATTGAATGGCATGTGCTGGTGGATGGCGACGAAGCGGGGAGGAAGTATTCCGCGACGGTGCGCGGTCTGCTGGATAACGATCGTGACCACGTACGCGAGCACTTAACGGAACTTCCCTCGCTGGATATGGAGCATTTTATGTACCGGGAGGGGTTTGCCGATGTTTACCATCGCGTGGCGCAGTTGCCGGAAAAAGTGCCGATGAATATGCGCCGGGTGATCACCAAAGCGATTCATCGATCTTCGAAACCGGACCTGGCGATCGAAGTGGCGATGGAAGCAGGAAGACGCGGCGTGGACGCCGTGCCGCATCTGTTCCGTAAAATGTTTTCCCGCGTGCTATGGCTGGCGCGCGGGAGAGCCGATTAGTTCTGGCAACGATGGGCAGTCTGCGCATGCAGGCTGTCGAGCAGCTCGTAGCGGCGGCGGTATTCCGCACGTTTTTTACTGGCGATCTCTTCCATGGATTTACGCGGCATCACCGTGGGCAGCACAAAATCGCCGTGGCTGTCGGCAACCGCCCCCAGGGATTCCCAGAAGCTGTTGTAATCCGCATGCAATTTCCCCTGTTTTTTCCGGCGGTAGCGCACACTGCGATAGATATGCGTTTCGTTGCTGACTGCGCGGATCTCATCCACCGCCAGGAATTGCCCCAACGTCATGGCGGCTTCCACCAGTAGCCGTTTCGGGAACAGGCCATGACAGGCTTTGGTTGCACTCTGGATCAGGTCATGCGGCACATGGGCCTTTGCACCCTGCAGCCCACCGATATAGAGTGTGCTTTTTCCCTCAAACGGACAGAGCGTAAACGTGAGTTCAGCCAGGGTTGTTTGTTGCGCGTCGCAAAATTCCAGCGTCGCCTCGCCCTCTTTATCCTGCATGGCGTTGGCGTGCAGCCGCAGGAAATACGTTTGTTCATCTTTGCCGTTCAGCATAACCAGCTCGGCGCCTGCTTTGCTCAGATACGCATTAGTCAATATTGCAGGAAGCCGCTTTAGCATATTTTCATAGTGCCAGCACAGGGCGTTTGCCGCCTGTTCACGGCTGATATTGATCGACAGCCAGGGGCGATGCAACCGGCATGGCAAACCGGGCTGAACCTGAAGGATCTGCACCAGCTGCGGCAGGCTGGCAAGCCGCGCCAGGTAACTGGCGGTACTGAGCGGCGTACCCAGCGAGCGCAGCAAAAATTTGCGGCGGTAGGCCGGGTTTTTCCAGGCCAGACCCGGCATCAGCGCACCGGACGTCAACGCGCGGAAAAGCTGCCAGGCGGTGGTAGGGAGAGATAACTCAGGCGAAGAAACATCAGTGATGCTGGACATGGTGAAATCCGGAAAATACGGGAGAAAGTTATTCAAGCAGGGGGATTCTCAACGCCAGATAAATGAAAAATGGAGAAATTAAGAATTTTCTGTTTCGTTGATGTTTTGTTTAGTTAAGATTGCTCTCTATACAACGCACAGTCCGACAATCTGGAATTTTTATGAAACTGAAGGGAAAACGCAGGACGGGGATCATTGCGCTGTCAGTGATTATTTTACTGGCAGCGGGGTGGTTGTGGGGGAAACTCAACGCACCAGTCGTGCAATATCAGACGTTAATTGTCCGTCCGGGGGAGTTGCAACAGAGCGTACTGGCGACCGGCAAACTGGATGCGTTACGCAAAGTTGACGTTGGCGCGCAGGTCAATGGGCAGTTGAAAACCTTGTCGGTCAGCATTGGCGACAAGGTGAAGAAAGATCAACTGCTTGGGGTTATCGATCCGGAACAGGCGCAAAACCAGATTAAAGAGGTGGAAGCGACGCTGATGGAGCTGCGTGCACAGCGCCGTCAGGCACAGGCCGAGCAAAAACTGGCGCAGGTGACGCTGGCCCGCCAGCAGCAATTGGTGAAAAGCCATCTGATTTCGCGCCAGGATTTGGACACTGCCGCCACAGACGCGGCGGTAAAAGAGGCGCAGATTGGCACCATTGATGCGCAGATTAAGCGCAACCAGGCAACGCTGGACACGGCAAAAACCAACCTTGATTACACGCGTATTCTCGCGCCGATGGCGGGCGAAGTGACGCAAATCACCACCTTGCAGGGGCAAACGGTGATTGCGGTACAACAGGCGCCGACCATCCTGACGCTGGCGGACATGAGCGCCATGCTGGTGAAAGCGCAGGTCTCCGAAGCGGATGTGATCCACCTGAAACCGGGACAGAAAGCCTGGTTCACTGTGCTGGGCGATCCGGGCACCCGCTATGAAGGGACATTAAAAGATATTCTGCCGACGCCGGAGAAAGTTAACGATGCGATTTTCTATTATGCCCGCTTTGAAGTGCCAAACCCGCAGGGCATCCTGCGTCTCGATATGACCGCGCAAGTGCATATCCAACTGGCGGGTATCAAAAATGTGTTAACCATTCCACTGGCGGCGCTTGGCGATCCGGTTGGCGATAATCGCTACAAAGTGAAAGTGCTGCGCAATGGCGAAACCCGCGATCGCGAGGTGACGCTGGGTGCGCGTAATGACACCGAGGTGGTGATCGTCAAAGGGCTGGATGCCGGGGAAGAAGTGGTCACTGGAGAACTGAAGCGTGGTGCGGCGCAATGACCGCATTGCTGACGCTAAACGCCATTCGCCGTAGTTATCCTTCCGGTGACGGGCAGGTTGAGGTGCTGAAGGGCATTAATCTGGAGATTCATGCCGGGGAAATGGTGGCGATTGTCGGCGCATCCGGTTCAGGAAAATCCACGCTGATGAATATTCTCGGTTGCCTGGATAAGCCCAGCAGCGGCACTTACCGGGTGGCAGGCACCGACGTTTCCACTCTCAGTAGCGACGCGTTGGCGCAGCTACGTCGCGACCATTTTGGTTTTATCTTCCAGCGTTACCACTTGCTTTCGCATTTGAGCGCGGCGCAAAACGTGGAAGTGCCAGCGGTCTATGCGGGCACAGAACGTAAGACGCGGCTGGCCCGCGCGCGTGCATTGCTGGCGCGTCTTGGGCTGGGCGAACGCGCGGATTATTTGCCTGCGCAGCTTTCCGGTGGGCAGCAGCAACGGGTGAGTATTGCCCGTGCGCTGATGAATGGCGGCCAGGTGATCCTCGCAGATGAACCCACTGGCGCACTGGACAGCCGCTCTGGTGAAGAGGTGATGGCCATTCTGCATCAATTACGCGATCGTGGGCATACGGTGATTATCGTCACGCACGATCCGCAGGTTGCGGCGCAGGCGGAGCGCGTGATTGAAATCCGCGATGGCGAGCTGATCAGCAACCCGCCAGCCAGGGTGAAAGCGGCCGCGCCAGCGCATCAGGATGAGGGCTTAACGCAAGCCGGCGGATGGCGGCAGTTTATCAGCCGTTTTCACGAGGCGCTGACCATGGCCTGGCGCGCCATGGCGGCCAACAAGATGCGCACCCTGCTGACCATGCTCGGCATCATTATCGGCATTGCATCGGTTGTCTCGATTGTGGTGGTCGGCGACGCGGCGAAGCAGTTGGTGCTGGCGGATATCCGCTCCATTGGCACCAACACCATCGACGTTTACCCCGGAAAAGATTTTGGCGATGACGACCCTCAATACCGGCAAGCGCTGAAATATGACGATCTGATCGCCATTCAGAAGCAGCCGTGGGTGCGTTCCGCCACGCCGTCTGTTTCGCAAAATTTGCGTCTGCGCTCGGACAATATTGATATTGCCGCCAGCGCAAATGGCGTCAGCGGGCAGTACTTCAATGTGTACGGCATGACGTTCAGTGAAGGCGCATCGTTTAACGATGAGCAACTGAAAGGGCGGGCGCAGGTGGTGGTGCTCGACAGTAATACCCGGCGTCAGTTATTTCCCAATAAGGCCAGCGTGGTGGGCGAGGTGATCCTCGTGGGCAATATGCCGGCAACGGTGATTGGCGTGGCGGAAGAGAAGCAGTCCATGTTCGGCAGCAGCAAGATCCTGCGTGTCTGGTTGCCATACAGCACCATTGCCGGGCGGATTATGGGGCAGTCATGGCTGAACTCGATAACCGTGCGCGTGAATGAAGGGTACGGCAGCGAGCAGGCAGAGCAGCAGCTCACCCGTCTGCTCACGCTACGTCACGGTAAAAAAGATTTCTTCGTCTGGAATATGGACGGCGTCTTGAAAACCGCAGAAAAGACCACACGTACTCTTCAATTGTTCCTCACGTTGGTCGCGGTCATTTCGTTACTGGTTGGCGGCATTGGCGTGATGAACATCATGCTGGTGTCGGTCACTGAGCGTACGCGCGAAATTGGCATCCGCATGGCGGTAGGTGCAAGGGCGGGTGACGTGCTGTCACAGTTTTTGATCGAGGCGGTATTTGTTTGCCTGGTGGGCGGCGCGCTGGGCGTGACGCTGTCAATGGTGATTGCCATGACGCTGCAGCTCTTTTTACCCGGCTGGGAAATTGGTTTCTCGCCAGTGGCATTGTTGACTGCGTTTTTGTGTTCAACCTTTACCGGCGTGTTGTTTGGCTGGTTGCCGGCGCGTAACGCCGCACGGCTGGATCCGGTGGACGCGCTGGCGCGAGAGTAATAAAAATGCCAGCCTGTTGGGCTGGCATTTTATCCGGGGCATGTACACAATGAATGATGAAGCGTCAGGCCATAGCTTCTGCTTCGACGGGCACGATGACGCTGGCATGATTGCCTTTAGGGCCCTGGTGTACATCAAACCGGACAGTTTGCCCGGCTTTTAGCGTTCTGTAACCATCCATTTGAATGGTGGAGTAATGTGCGAAGATATCTTCGCCGCCGCCTTCAGGGCAAATGAAACCAAACCCTTTGGCATTGTTGAACCACTTAACAGTACCCGTTTCCATGCTTCGACATCCTTCGTAAATCTTATTTAAGTAAGATGGAATGAACCGGTGGCAGAGTGTGGGGGCTGTTCAAAACCTCGCCAACTCTCGAGAGTACAATTTAGAGAAATCGGATAACGCGTCAAGCGTTTGGCAGGGGTTCTGGGAGGCGGCGCATCAAAATTTTGAAGCAGTTAACGCTATTCAGAAAGAATGTGACAGCCGTCGCGGATGGTAACGATAGATGATTGTTATCTGACATCTGATGTAGATTGAAAATGCATCTAGACTCATTTTATCGGCCGATTAAACGTCGTCGGAACCTGTAACCTAAGATGAAAAGCTAACGATGGGTAAGAGCAACAGCTGGCTGGATTTTGAACAATTGGCGGATGAGAAACTGCGCGACGCGCTGAAACCGCCATCTATGTATAAAGTGATGTTAATGAACGATGATTACACGCCAATGGAATTTGTTATTGACGTGCTACAAAAGTTCTTTTCTTATGATGTAGAGCGCGCAACGCAACTGATGCTCACGGTTCACTATCACGGAAAGGCCATTTGCGGTGTTTTCACCGCCGAGGTCGCGGAGACGAAAGTCTCTATGGTGAACAAGTACGCCAGGGAGAACGAACATCCGTTGCTGTGTACGCTGGAAAGAGCCTGAATGCAGGCAATAAAACTTGGGGGAGGTGCCTATGCTCAATCAAGAACTGGAACTCAGTTTAAACATGGCTTTCGCCAGAGCGCGCGAGCACCGACATGAGTTTATGACCGTCGAGCACTTGTTACTGGCTCTGCTCAGTAACCCCTCGGCCCGCGAAGCGCTGGAAGCGTGTTCCGTGGACCTGGTGGCGCTGCGACAGGAACTCGAAGCCTTCATCGAACAAACCACACCCGTTCTGCCCATGAGCGAGGAAGAGCGCGACACGCAACCGACGCTCAGTTTCCAGCGTGTTCTTCAGCGCGCGGTGTTTCATGTTCAGTCTTCCGGTCGTAGCGAAGTGTCCGGGGCGAACGTGTTGGTTGCCATCTTTAGTGAGCAGGAGTCGCAAGCGGCTTATCTGCTCCGCAAACATGAAGTCAGCCGCCTCGACGTGGTGAACTTTATTTCTCACGGCACGCGTAAAGACGAGCCGGGGCCATCATCTGACGCAGGGAGCACCGGCAACAGCCAGGCGAGCAGCGAAGAGCAAGCAGGCGGGGAGGAACGTATGGAGAACTTCACCACCAATCTTAATCAACTTGCTCGCGTAGGAGGCATCGATCCTCTGATTGGCCGGGGTAAAGAGCTGGAACGCGCGATTCAGGTGCTGTGCCGCCGTCGTAAAAATAACCCGCTGTTGGTGGGTGAGTCCGGCGTGGGTAAAACCGCCATCGCGGAAGGTCTGGCCTGGCGTATTGTGCAGGGTGATGTGCCGGAAGTGATGGCCGACTGCACCATTTACTCGCTGGATATCGGTTCTCTGCTGGCGGGCACCAAATACCGTGGTGATTTCGAAAAACGTTTCAAAGCGCTGCTGAAACAGCTTGAGCAGGACAACAACAGCATTCTGTTTATCGATGAGATCCACACTATCATCGGCGCGGGTGCAGCGTCCGGCGGTCAGGTGGATGCCGCGAACCTGATTAAGCCGCTGCTTTCCAGCGGTAAAATTCGCGTGATGGGCTCCACCACCTATCAGGAATTCAGCAACATCTTTGAAAAAGATCGCGCCCTGGCGCGCCGTTTCCAGAAAATTGATATCACGGAGCCGTCGGTTGAAGAGACGGTGCAGATTATTAATGGCCTGAAACCGAAGTACGAAGCGCACCACGATGTGCGTTACACGGCGAAAGCGGTGCGTGCGGCGGTTGAGCTGGCGGTGAAATACATCAACGATCGTCATCTGCCGGATAAAGCGATTGACGTCATCGACGAAGCGGGCGCGCGTGCGCGTCTGATGCCGGTGAGTAAACGCAAGAAAACCGTCAACGTGGCGGATATCGAATCGGTTGTTGCCCGTATCGCGCGTATCCCTGAGAAGAGCGTTTCTCAGAGCGACCGTGACACGCTGAAAAACCTCGGCGATCGCCTGAAAATGCTGGTGTTTGGTCAGGATAAAGCCATCGAGGCGTTAACCGAGGCCATTAAAATGAGCCGTGCAGGGCTGGGTCAGGACCATAAACCAGTGGGTTCCTTCCTGTTTGCGGGGCCGACCGGCGTGGGTAAAACCGAAGTGACGGTACAACTGTCAAAAGCGCTGGGTATTGAACTGCTGCGTTTCGATATGTCCGAGTATATGGAGCGTCACACCGTTAGCCGTTTGATCGGTGCGCCTCCGGGCTATGTGGGCTTCGATCAGGGCGGTCTGCTGACCGACGCGGTGATCAAGCATCCGCATGCGGTACTGCTGCTCGATGAAATCGAAAAAGCACACCCGGATGTCTTTAACCTGCTGTTGCAGGTCATGGACAACGGTACGCTGACCGATAATAACGGGCGCAAAGCGGACTTCCGCAACGTGGTGCTGGTGATGACCACCAACGCCGGTGTGCGTGAAACCGAACGTAAATCCATCGGTCTGATCCACCAGGATAACAGCACCGATGCGATGGAAGAGATCAAAAAAATCTTCACGCCGGAGTTCCGTAACCGTCTGGATAACATTATCTGGTTCGATCACTTGTCGACAACGGTGATCCATCAGGTGGTCGACAAATTTATTGTTGAACTCCAGGTGCAGCTGGATCAGAAAGGCGTGTCGTTGGAAGTCAGTCAGGAAGCGCGTGACTGGCTGGCCGAAAAAGGCTATGACCGTGCAATGGGCGCCCGCCCGATGGCGCGTGTTATCCAGGATAACCTGAAAAAACCGCTGGCCAATGAACTGCTGTTTGGTTCGCTGGTGGACGGCGGCCAGGTTACGGTCACCCTTAACAAAGAGAAAAATGAGCTGGAGTACGGTTTCCAGAGTGCCCAGAAGCACAAGCCGGAAGCAGCCCATTAATTTCTGCGGTGACGCCATAAAAACCGGGTTCCTGTGGACCCGGTTTTTTTTATCTCTGTGCCAGATAAGATGCGAAAGCAGGGTGGGGATCAGCGCGGGTGCGCTTCAATACGGTTTCGCCCATGATCTTTGGCCGCGTAGAGCGCGCGGTCTGCTTTATCAATCAAACGTTTGTAATCCGGATGATAATCAAAGTCCACGAAACCAATGCTAACGGTCACGGAGAAGTGCTGCGTGGGGGATACCTCAATACTGAGTGCGGCGATTTTCTGGCGTAACGCTTCCAGAATGATCTTCGCCTGAGTTAAATCCGACTCGACCAGCAAGACCATAAACTCTTCGCCGCCGTAGCGGAACACATAGTCGCTACTGCGAAAATGGTCGTAAATGACGGTGGCAACGGTTTTCAGCGTGATATCGCCCGCGCTGTGCCCGTAGCTGTCGTTGATTTTTTTAAAGTGGTCGATATCCAGCATGGCCAGAATAAACGGTTTACGCACATTCAGCGCCAGTGAGATCTCCCGGCGCATAATGGTGGGAATAAAGCGGCGATTCAGCAGCTGCGTCAGCGGATCTTTACCGTTTTCAAGCTCAACCAGCGCATCGAACATCGATGTGAGCAGGCGATGGATCTGCCCGGTAAGCTGGCGTATCGCCTGCAGCACCGCCATCCGCGACTCCACCACTGGCGACAGTGACTGGGTCAGTGCCTGTGTAATGTGATCATCCGCCTGCTTGATCAGGGTATCCATATTGGCCAGCATGTTGGGGTTGCCCAGCAGATGCCTGCCTTTATGAGAAAACCACATACCGAATTCGGATTTCGCCAGAGGGATAAGATCCGCAGCAGGCAGCCCGGTGGCGATATTGTAGATAAACTGGTTTTCCCAGCTTGTCAGCGCGCTGATCTGCCGTTCACGCTCAACATTCACATCGTCATAAATCGACAGCAGGCGGTACTGTTCCTGCGCCTGCATGGAGCTTTGGTAGGTGGGGGAGTAAGACACCGTCATTGCTTCTATCGCGGTGTCCATCGCCAGGCTGCTGAAGCAAATAATATCGCTCAGTAAGGCGGCCGGGATGGTCTCTTTCGTCTGTAATAACTGGTAAAGCTCGTTTTTCAGCTTTCTCGCCCCGCGTGCGACAAGATCAATTGGTAAGCCGATACGTGCGTGAATAATGCCAATTTCACGCTGTTTTTCTAATAGCTGCGGGAGATCTTGCCGGGCACTGCCCAGCACGCTGCGTAACCAATGGAACATGCTATGACTGAGGCGTGTACTGACCTGTTCAGTGCTCAGAAACAGCTCGCTTTCATGATGTGAAAGCATGTAGTCATAAAAAACATTAACCAGATGGCGGATCTCCTCATCGCCCAGGCCGGTAAGAATATCGTGAACGGTGGGGGGCGTCTGGTGCAATAAAGCCTGCCATTCGCTAAGCAGTAATGAATGATTACTGTGTCCGGACTGTTCCATGTTTCCGCCAATCATTAATTTTGATGATGTTTGCTGCTGATAGTACGGCGGGAGGCGGGGGGATGGTCAAGAAAAAGAATCTTTCCGGCATGACAGCTTCCCGCTTTACACGGTTTTATCATTGCCTGACGTGACCGCTTTTGTCGGAGGGCCACGCCAGGGGCGTCCATTTACAATCAGAAAGCGTAATTCAGGCTAACCGAATAATTTCGCGGTTCGTTGAATGCCACTCCGCCGGAGGGATTGGTGTTGTACTCACGGTCAAACAGGTTTTTGATGTTTCCCTGTACCGCGAGATTTTTGTTGATCTGGTAACGGGCAAAAAGATTGGCCAGCGGGTAGCTCCCTTGGTAAACGCGCTCTGTTTGCCCGGATGGATTCGTGGCCTCTTTATACGTGCGGTTCTGCCAGTTCACGCCACCACCGACGGTCAACTCCGGCAGCATCGGCAGGGTATAGCTGGTAAACAGTTTCAGGCTGGTTTGCGGCATGTACGGGTTTGTGCGATCGCCGGATGCATCCTTCGCCACGTAGCGGGTGGCGCCAAACGTGACCTTCAGATTATCCGTGACCGCACCGTTGATTTCAAAATCAACACCGCGACTCACCACGCCTTTTGCCGCTTTGTAGGCGTTTTCACTGCTGTTGTTGACATAGGTATTGCTCAGGATCTGACCAAGATTGTCCTGCTCAATGCGGAACACCGACAGGCTCGCGGTGATCCGGCTGTCGTCCCAGTCGCCTTTGATACCGGCTTCGTAATCTTTCCCGGTCACCGGCTTCAGATAATTGCCTTGCTGGTCGCGATACGTTTGCGGCTTGAAGATAGAGGTGTAGCTGGTAACCGCGGAGACGTTCTCGTTGATGTCATAGACCAGCCCACCGTAAGGCGTCAGGTTATTTTTCTTCATATCTGCAGTCGTACCCTGCGCGCTGTACTGGGTATAACGCGCGCCAATGATCATCGACAACGGATCGGTCAACGAAAAGCGTGCAGCCATATAGCTGGCTTTCTGACGGATGGTATCTTCAGAAGAGAGCGCCCAGGCGGGCCAGTCAGGCTCCGCCACATCGCCATTCCAGTCGTTCCAGTTGCCTATTTCAGCAGGTGAAAGGATAGTGCTTGAGTAGAGGTAGCGGTTACGCTGGCGGCTGTAATCAACTCCTGCCACTAACTGATGCTGACGCCCCAGCAGTTCGAACGGGCCACTGGCATAGGCATCAATGGCGGTCTGAGTGCGTAACCCTTTATACCAGCCTGCGTAGCCATAGCCACTGCTATCCAAAATGCCGGTGGTCTGATCTGGATAGCCGGTGACATAAAGTAGCTTACTGTCGAAATCCGACTCAGCATGGGTTCCGTTGACGCGTACCTGCCAGCCGTTGTCGAAGTTGGTGGTCAGATTGGCGAAGACTTTGCGTGACAGAATGTTGTAATGCGTCCAGTCTGCTGACGGGTTAGCGCTGCGATCATACTGAATACGGCTACCGTTGCTGTACCAGGTTGGCAGACCTCCCCACGTGGGGCCATCGGTGTCGCGCGTCTGGTAGTCATAACCCAGATCCAGCGTCGTATTGTCCGTGATGTCTGCCGCGACAGTAGCATAGAGGAATTTTTTCCTTTTATGGTAGCGGTCCACCCAACTGTCCTGATTCTGATAACCAGTCACGACGCGGCCACGCACGGTACCTGAATCATTCAGTGGCCCGGATAAGTCGGCAACATAACGCTGGTTATCCCAGCTTCCGTAGCTTGCCGAGAGATTACCTGTGAAGGTTTTGCTGTCGGCTTTCTTACGGATCATGTTAACGGCAGCGCCAGGGTTACCGGTGCCGGTCATTAAACCTGTCGCGCCCCGTACAATATCAATACGCTCGTAAATCGCAGAGTCGCCGTCTGTTTCACCAAAGTTCCATGCGCCGGTCTGCGCGGAGGGAATATCATCGTAGGTATAATTGTCGAGATAGAAACCGCGGGAATAGAAGTCAACGCGCTCTGAGTCATTCTGCGAAGCCGAGATGCCGGTGACGTTAGCCAGTGCATCTCCCACATTCTGCAAATTCTGATCTTTGATCCGCTGCTGGGTTAATACGCTAACCGACTGTGGAATATCGCGTTGTGTCAGGTTCATTTTCGTGCCTGCACGCGTAGCCGGTACGGTATAGGATTTCGTCGCCTCGGTTTTTGCCTCATTGTTGCCATCTGCCGTAACGACCAGCGTCTGCTCCGAACGGGTTTTGTCGGAGGTTGTTGCACTGTCAGCCGCATTTGCTGCTGAAATAGCGAATGCATGGGTGATGCAAAGCGTCAGTAATGAGAACGCAAATTTCTTTTTAAACCCCGTTGTGTTGAGTTCGGCGCATAGCTGCTTGCCATATACCCGATTGAAAGACATGCCAATACCTCATCAGATTGTTATGTTTAGACGCGCACTCTTTTGTTTTCACAGCCCTTTTCTTTAAACGATCCGAAAGGGCATTATGTGAACAAAATGAAGTGAGCGTTCGCATATTAAATACAAATGAGATTGATTTCCATTGGCGTTTGTTCGCGGGTCTTAACGTACTGTGATCTGATTTACCAGGCGGGTATCAAAAGAAAAGGGGAGCGCTTTGACCGTTTTCAACTGCTTACTGAAAACCGGATGTTGTGGGTTCAACATGGCGTTGTTCTCGAGTGGAACCACGCAGGAAGGAAGCACCAGTGCAACGCCACTGTTGGCTTCGAGCCAGGCGGTACCGAGATCCATGGTTGAGAGCGGGGCCGGGTTTTCCTGCCAGTCGGGTGGTAACCATTGTTTATCAAGGTATTCAATATCGTTATCGGGTATCTCGATACTGAACAGCCCGTACTGAGTGAGGATGCTGTCGCTGTGTACGTGCACCAGCATTTCCAGCGCCGCCAGCGAAATGGACGACGCGACGTAAACTGCCGGGTGACCTTTATGATTCCATCTGCCGCCATAGAGATTTGCACCGCTGCCGGTCCAGGCTTCGCTGGCGTAGCGGTGCGTCACAAGGCGATAGAAAATCAAGCAAACACTCCATGTTCCAGGCGACCAATCAGGTCGGTCACTTCCAGTGCGCCGCTTTCTGTGGCAATTAACGAGATCGGCGCAACGTTGCCCAGACCGCGAACCGGCGCTTGCAGCCAGTCATACGCCATCTTTTTGTTGCCGAAAAACTGCACCGCCGCATCCACCACCCTGACCAAACGCGCAATACGTTCACTCTCTTCCGGCGTTAACGTCCGACCGGTGCTTTTACGGCGGGCGACATTGCGTTCGTTAATCCCGGTCACGCGCAAAATGTCGGAACGGGACATTTCCGTCCATTCATGAATATTATCGAGGATGCTGACCGGCAAACCTTCATTCAGCATCTGAACAAGTTTAAGGCCTCTGTTTGCGGGGAAACCGGCAAAGCGCCAGAGCGCATTTTCAGCCGGTTTTTGATCCGGACTCCAGGTTCTCATTTTTCCTCCTGCACGCGGACATTTGTCATAGCTAAGTATAGACAATTGTCTTGGGTGGTTAAAGTTTAATCTGACGGGAGAGAGCGGGAAGAGAAAAACAAAAGGCCGGGATTACCCGGCCTTTAGAATATGTGCACTTAACCGTGCTGGCGAAAGATCTTAGCGGCTACGGAAGACAATGCGGCCTTTGCTCAGGTCGTACGGGGTCAGTTCCACAGTCACTTTATCACCCGTCAGAATACGGATATAGTTCTTACGCATTTTACCAGAGATATGCGCAGTGACCACGTGACCGTTTTCCAGTTCTACGCGGAACATCGTATTAGGCAACGTTTCAAGAACGGTGCCCTGCATCTCAATATTGTCTTCTTTGGCCATCTAATCCTCGGGGGTATCACTACCATAATTTTTGAACCGGCAAGATAATGCCGAAGTTCGTCTGTTAAGTAAAGATTTGTGCTGATAAAACGCAGCAAAACGACTTTTGCATATTGCCCTCACGCCACAAGTCACGACGCGCGAAACGCGCATCCGTAAAGGGGAGCGATGAGATAAACGAAGGGCATCCCTGATACGAACCATTCCCGGATGAGGCGGGGCAACAGGCAAAAGCGGCTCTGAGCGTCCATTATAACACCCTGATAAAAAATGTGCCGAAAACATTCGTCAGAGGGATAAAAACAGCGTCCGTGGCACCCAAAAATGGGACGGTAATGGTTGTTTACGCATGTCGGCAAGATGCAGCAGATAATCCCGACGTGGGATCTCCACAGCGCCAAGTGAGGCTGTGTGATTATTCAGTACCTGGCAATCAATTAATTTTCCGCCGCGACGCACAAATTCAGCGCTAAAGACCAGCAGCGCGGTTTTTGATGCATTCTCACGGCGGCTAAACATCGATTCACCGCAGAATAGCGCACCTTGCGAAACGCCGTACATACCGCCGACCAGTTCATCGTCTTCCCAGACTTCAATCGAGTGCGCATGTCCCAGCTCATGAAGTCGGTGGTAAGCCATAACCACGTCTGGCGTGATCCAGGTGCCTTCATCGCGATCCTGCGAACATCCGTCAATCACTTGACCGAAGGCGTGATTCAGCGTGACACGATAAGGGGAGGTTTTGTGAAAACGTTTCATGCTACGGCTCACATGAAAAGACTCGGGCCATAGCACGGCGCGTGGGTCCGGTGACCACCAAAGGATGGGATCGCCTGGGGAAAACCACGGAAAAATACCGCGTTGGTAGGCCATCAACAGGCGCGCCGGACTCAGATCGCCGCCCAGCGCCAGAAGCCCATTGGGTTCACGCAACGCCGCTTCGGGCGAAGGAAATGCGATAGAATGACGAGAAAGCTGCACCAGGCGCATGACTTCAGTGCTCCACAACGCGACAAGGGACACAGGTTAATATCGTCATTTTGGCCGATATACTTTAGCGGTGCCGTAGCAGGAACGGCAAAATGACGAATATCCACTTACAGACGCTGCTTAAACTGGTAGTACCGCCCCTGTTTCGCCATTAACGCTGCGTGATTACCTTGCTCAATTATTTGCCCGTTGTCCATCACAATTATCCGATCGCAACGCGACAAGCCACGCAAGCGATGGGTGACCATCAACAGGGTTTTCCCTTTCATTACTTCAGCCAGTAATTCAAGGATTTGGCTCTCGGTTGATGCATCCAGGCCCTCTGTGGGTTCATCCAGCAAGACCAGCGGCGCATCAGGCAATAACGCACGGGCAATCGCCAGGCGACGCAACTCCCCACCGGACAATTGACGCCCGCCTTCACCCAGCCACGCATTCAGGCCGCTACCGTCGAGCAGTTTTTCCAGCCCGACGCGCGTCAACATTGCCGTTAGCTGCTCATCGCTGGTGTGGGGCGCAGCCAGCAGCAGGTTGTCGCGCAGAGTGGCGCTAAACAGATGCACGCGCTGCGGCACCATACTGATAAGGCTACGTAATACTGGCTCAGAAAAACCCGTAATTGGCTGGTCATTTAAGCGAATCTCACCGCACTGCGGATCCCATGCGCGGGTGAGCAACTGCAGCAGTGTGGATTTGCCGCAGCCGGTGCGCCCGAGGATTGCCACATGTTCCCCGGCAGAAATCGACAGCGTCATGTTGTCCAGTGCCTGTTGTGGTTGGCCGGGGTAGCTAAACGACAGCGCATCAAGTTGGACAGCGACCTGTTCTGGCGCGGCGGTCGTGTTGTGTGGGAACGTCACTTCCGGCTCGCATTCGGTGAGTTGGGTGATGCGCGTTGCCGAGGCGATGACCTGACCGAGATGCTGAAAAGCCCCCGTTACCGGTGCCAGCGCTTCAAAAGCTGCCAGCGCGCAGAAGACGAACAGCGCAATCAGTGCGCCTGGCTGCGTGTTTTCGCCCACGCCACCGGAAGCAAACCACAGCATGGCGATCACCGCCGTACCGCTGATCAGCAGCATCACTGCCTGTGAGACCGCGGTAAGATCGGACTGACGGCGCTGGGCGTCATGCCAGCTCAGCTCGGTATTTTCCAGTTCCTGGCGGTAGCGCTGGCTGGCGCCGAACAGCGTCAACTCAGCTTGTCCCTGCAACCAACTGGTGAGTTGCTGGCGATACTGACCACGCAAGGCGGTGAGATTCTCGCCAGTGGGTTTGCCTGCGCGATAAAACAGCGGCGGCAGCATAAACAACGTCGCCAGCATGATCCCGCCCAGAATCAGCGCCAGCGACACATCCAACACGCTCAGGCCAACCATCACCACGATAATCACCACCAGCGCACCCACCAGCGGTGAAATCACGCGTAAGTACAGGTGATCGAGGGTGTCAACGTCGGCGACCACGCGGTTCAGCAATTCGCCCTGGCGAAAGCGGGCTAAACCGGCAGGGGAGAGCGGTAACAGCTTGCTGAAGGTCGATACGCGCAGATGTTCCAGCACGCGGAATGTGGCATCGTGGCTGACCAGACGCTCAAAGTAGCGACCGGCAGTACGGGTAATCGCCGCGCCGCGAACGCCAGCGGCGGGGAGCATATAGTTGAAGCTGTAGATCCCGGCGACGCCGACCACCGCAGATGCGGACAGGAACCAGCCAGAGAGCGTCAACAGACCAATACTGGCGAGCAGCGTAACAATCGCGAGGATCACGCCCAATGTCAGCATCCATTTGTGGCGTTTATACAATGCAAGGTAAGGCAGCAACGCGTGCATTTAAATCTCCTCCTGACGATGAGCAAGAAGGTCGGCAAATGCCCCCTGCGCAGTGGAAAGCGCGGCATACGTGCCTTGCTCGATAATCTGACCATCCTGCATCACCCAAATCGCATCCCAGCCAGCGAGGTTTTCCAACTGATGTGTCACCATTAGTGTGGATTGCTGGCGAGAAGCATCATTCAGCGCCTGCATGACACGCTGCTCGCTGTGGGCATCCAGACTGGCTGAAGGCTCGTCCAGCAATAACAGTTTGCAGGGCGAGAGCAGGGCGCGGGCCACCGCCACGCGCTGCGCCTGGCCGACGGAAAGACGGACGGCCTGATCGCCGGGTTGTGTTTCCAGACCGTCCGGCAACATCGGCAGAAACTCGTTAACCCAGGCTTTTTCCAGCACCGTCTGTAACGCGTCTTCACTGGCATCCGGGCGTGAAAGCAGAATATTGTCTCGCAGGGTCGCCGCCGGAAGCTGCGGGTTTTGCCCCACCCAGCTTATGACAGCGCGCCAGGCGTCCGGATCCAGATCGCTCAGTTCAATGCCATTGACACGCAGCGAGCCTTCATAGGGCAGAAAGCCCGACAGCACATTAATCAGCGAACTTTTCCCTGAGCCACTGCGCCCGACCAGCACAACGCGCTGCCCGGCGGGCAGCGTGAAATTGAGCGGCCCGGCAAGCACTGCGCCTTCCGGCGATTTGAGGATCAGGTTGCTGGCTGTGAGCGTAATCTGCTCATCGGCTTTCAGCGTGATTTCACCGCGTTGCGGATGGGCTAAAGGCGCTTCCATAAAGGTTTTCAGGCTGTCGGCCGCGCCTATCGCCTGGGCTTTCGCGTGGTAAAACGTACCGAGGTCGCGTAATGGCTGGAAAAATTCCGGCGCCAGCACCAGCGCCAGAAAACCGGCAAACAGCGTGACGCCCGTTCCGTAGTGACCAAAATCGAGTTCGCCGAGATAAGAGAAGCCAAAATAGACGGCGACCACGGCGATCGACAGTGAGGTAAAAAACTCCAGGACGCCAGACGAGAGAAAAGCGAGGCGCAACACTTCCATGGTCCGGCTGCGGAAGTCTTGCGATGCATGACGAATGTTGTCGGTTTCTGCTGCGCCGCGGCCAAAGATACGTAATGTTTCCATTCCGCGCAGACGATCAAGGAAATGACCGCTCAACCTCGCCAGAGCTTTAAAATTGCGGCGGTTGGCGTCTGCAGCGCCCATACCGACCATTGCCATAAAGAGCGGAATCAGGGGGGCGGTGCCAAGCAAGATCAGCGCAGCGGCCCAGTTGATGGGGAACAAGGTGATCACAATCAGCAATGGCACGCTGGCCGCCAACGCCATCTGCGGTAAATAGCGGGCATAGAAGTCGTGCATGTCGTCGATTTGCTCAAGGATCAGCGTCGCCCAGCTTCCTGCAGGTTTGCCCTGAATCCAGGCCGGACCCGCCTGTTGCAAGCGATCGAGTACGCGGCGGCGGATCTCAAAGCGAATATGCGTACCGGCATGAAAACCCACGCGTTCGCGCATCCACACCACCCAACTGCGAAGGATAAAGATCAGCACCAGCAACGTGAAGGGCAGCAGCAGGGCTTCGCGCGGGATATTTTCCATAATCATATGATTAAGGATGCGAGCGAGGATCCATGCCTGCGCCACAATCAGCACGCCGCTAACGACGCCGAGAAGGCGGGACGCCGTCAGCCAGCGACGGGAAATAATACTTTGCTGTTTTAACCAGCGGGTAAGCTCTTGTTGACGGGTTTTATTCATTGCGCGCTTTGCAGGTGAAGTTATCGGATTTTTAGTCTGCGCAATGTTACATCGGGGCAAAAATAAAGGCGACTTATAGTCGCCTTTTTTACCTTTGTTACTGACTTGTAAAGATTATTTACGTTCAGCCAGACCGTCAAGATAACGCTCTGCGTCCAGTGCCGCCATGCAGCCTGTTCCGGCGGAAGTGATCGCCTGACGATAGATATGGTCCATCACGTCGCCTGCCGCAAAGACACCAGGAATGCTGGTTTGCGTGGCATTACCGTGAATACCGGACTGCACTTTAATATAGCCGTTTTCCAGCGCCAGTTGGCCGTCGAAAATCGCCGTGTTCGGGCTGTGGCCGATAGCCACAAACAGACCCGCAACCTCCAGTGATTCGACATTGTCGGCGTTCTGTGTATCACGCAGACGCAGGCCGCTGACACCCATCTGATCGCCTGTTACTTCTTCCAGCGTGCGGTGGGTATGCAGCACGATATTACCGCTTTCCACTTTGTCCATCAGACGTTTAATCAGGATCTTCTCCGCGCGGAACGTATCGCGACGGTGGATCAGGTGCACTTCAGAGGCGATATTCGCCAGATACAGCGCTTCTTCAACAGCCGTATTGCCGCCGCCGATCACCGCGACTTTCTGGTTACGGTAGAAGAAACCGTCACAGGTGGCGCAGGCGGAGACGCCGCGGCCTTTGAATGCTTCTTCAGAGGCGAGGCCGAGGTAACGTGCGGATGCGCCGGTAGCAATGATCAATGCATCGCAGGTGTAGTCGCCGCTGTCGCCGGTCAGGCGGAACGGTCGGTTCTGCAAATCAACGCTGTTGATGTGGTCGAAAATGATTTCAGTGTCGAATTTAGTAGCATGCTCATGCATGCGTTCCATCAGCGATGGCCCGGTCAGATCGTGCGGGTCGCCCGGCCAGTTTTCCACTTCGGTGGTGGTGGTGAGCTGACCGCCTTTTTCCATACCGGTAATTAACACCGGCTGCAGGTTTGCGCGCGCAGCATAGACCGCAGCGGTATAACCGGCAGGGCCTGAACCAAGGATAAGCAGCTTACTGTGTTTGGCCGTACCCATGAGATCCTCATTATTGTTTGGCAGACATTGGGCTGGATTGTAGGGAATTTGCCAGCGTAAAAAAAGAGTGCAGCGATTTTGTTAACGATATGTGTAATAGAAATGACCGATGACAGCACGCCATTTTGCGGCCAAACATAACAATTTCTACTGAGAAAAAGTCAGTTATAAGGTGATTAAATGAGGATTACGGGGCGGTGCTGATGAATATCTGGCATGTTGTACTAAAAAAAGATGTTTTGCTTTGACAATCCCCTGCGCATTTGCGAAAACATCAAAGGAAGAAAAAAAGCAGTGTTTCGCGCGTGACCCAAATTCATGCATGTAAATGCCATTTTTACCGGGCTAGTGAAATCTACGCATGGCGTGGACAGACGCCATCCGTGATATCGATAGCTGCCGTCAGGCAACGGTCTTCTTAATATAGCCCCTGGATTACGCGCCGTGCCAGTTTTAACACACGCGGACGTACCGCGACGGGCAAAGATCCTGAACAGTGAAGTGCACAGGGTCAAGACAGGAGTAGGGAAGGAATACAGAGAGACAATAATAATGGTAGATAGTAAAAAGCGCCCTGGTAAAGATCTCGACCGCATCGACCGTAATATTCTTAACGAATTACAAAAAGATGGGCGTATTTCCAACGTCGAGCTTTCTAAACGAGTGGGACTTTCCCCTACGCCGTGCCTTGAGCGTGTGCGCAGGCTGGAAAGACAAGGGTTTATTCAGGGCTATACAGCACTGCTGAACCCGCATTATCTGGATGCATCACTTCTGGTTTTTGTTGAGATTACTCTGAATCGTGGCGCGCCGGATGTGTTTGAACAATTTAACTCCGCTGTGCAAAAACTTGAAGAAATTCAAGAGTGTCATCTGGTTTCCGGCGATTTTGACTACCTGTTGAAAACGCGCGTGCCGGATATGTCGGCTTACCGCAAACTGTTAGGGGAAACCCTGCTGCGTCTGCCGGGCGTTAACGACACCCGCACATATGTGGTGATGGAAGAAGTCAAACAGAGCAATCGTCTGGTAATTAAGACGCGCTAACACGGAACAGGTGCAAAATCGCTGTTTTTTGATTACACTCCTGTTAATCCATACAGCAACAGTGCCGGGGAAACCCGGCGCTGTTGTCCGTTTTAGCATCAAGGACCTGGAGAGCCTGTCTTGAGCCAGGAATACACAGAAGACAAAGAAGTCACACTGACCAAGTTAAGCAGCGGGCGTCGACTCCTGGAGGCGTTGCTGATCCTCGTTTCACTTTTTGCCGTTTGGCTAATGGCGGCGCTCCTCAGCTTTAACCCGTCCGACCCGAGCTGGTCGCAAACGGCGTGGCATGAACCTATCCATAATCTGGGCGGTGCGCCAGGCGCATGGCTGGCAGATACGCTGTTTTTCATCTTTGGTGTGATGGCGTACACCATCCCGGTGATCATTACCGGCGGTTGTTGGTTTGCGTATCGCCACCGGGCCAGTGAAGACTACATTGACTATTTCGCCGTCTCGTTGCGCATGATTGGTGCGTTGGCACTGATCCTGACCTCGTGTGGTCTGGCGGCCATCAACGCAGACGATATCTGGTATTTTGCCTCCGGCGGCGTGATTGGCAGTCTGCTGAGCACCACGCTGCAGCCGCTGTTACGCAGCAGCGGCGGTACGCTTGCGCTGTTGTGCATTTGGGCCGCGGGTCTGACCTTGTTCACCGGTTGGTCCTGGGTCACCATCGCCGAGAAGATTGGCAGTGTCATTCTTAACATCCTTACTTTTGCCAGTAATCGCACCCGCCGTGATGACACCTGGGTTGATGACGATGAGTATGAAGACGAGGATGAGGACCACGCTGCTCCGCAGCGCGCGTCGCATGAATCCCGCCGGACTCGTATTCTGCGTGGCGCGTTGGCGCGCCGTAAACGCATCGCCGAGAAATTCGCCAACCCTATGGGGCGTAAAACTGACGAAGCGTTGTTCTCCGGCAAACGGATGGACGACGATGAGGACGAGATTGCTTACAGTGCGCGCGGTGTTCCCGCAGACGCTGATGATGTGCTGTTTTCCGGGCATCGTGCGACGGAAGCGGAGCAAGAGTACGATCCGCTGATGAATGGCCGCAGCATCGTCGCACCAGTGGCTGCTGCCGCAGCAGCCACCACTGCAGCGCAGGCATATGCCGCCCCTGCTGACCCTTACGTTCATGCGCTGCAGCCGGAAGTGGAATGGCCCTATGCCCAGACCCCGCCGGCGACTGCGGATGCGCCTCAGCAGCCTGCACAGTATGCGCCTCAGCAGCCTGCACAGTATGCGCAGGAATCTCATGATGCGCCGTACCAGCCTGTACAGTACGTGTCGCCGGAATCGGAATGGCAGCAACCCGTCGAGCAAGACACCTGGATCCCGGATGCGCCGGTAACGCCGCAACCGCAGGAAGAGGCGCTCTACGCACAATCTCCACAGCACGATCCATTGTCGTGGCAGAACGAACCACAGATTTCCCCTGCGCCAGAACCGATATTGGAACCTGAACCGGAGCCGATTGTTGAAGAGGTGAAACAGGCGCGTCCGCCGCTTTATTACTTTGAAGAGGTGGAAGAGAAGCGCGCTCGTGAACGCGAGCAGCTTGCCGCCTGGTATCAGCCGATCCCTGAGCCCGCCAGCGCAATGCCCATACCAAAACCGGCCGAACCGATTATACCGGCTGCGCCTGCAACCGATCCGAACCTTGTTGCACCCGTTGCGGCAAGTGTGCAGCAGGCAACCGGCGGTGTTGCCGCGACCGTTGTCGCCGCCGCTCCGGTGTTTAGCCTTGCTGCCGGTGGCGCGCCGCGTCCGCAGGTGAAAGAGGGGATTGGCCCGCAGCTCCCGCGACCGAATCGCGTACGGGTGCCCACGCGCCGCGAACTGGCGTCCTATGGCATCAAGCTGCCTTCGCAGCGTATGGCTGAAGAGCGCGCGCGCGAGGAAGAGGTTCGTCATCATGATGACGACGATGCGGATCTGCAGCAACAGAATGAGCTGGCACGCCAGTTTGCCGCGACGCAGCACGATCGCTACGGTGAAGAGTACCATCATGATACACCGCACTATCATGCACAGCCGCAACTGAGTGAGGAAGAGGCGGAAGAAGCCGAACTCGCCCGTCAGTTTACCGCTTCTCAGCAGCAGCGTTATTCCGGGGAACAACCTGCGGGTATGCAGGCGTTTATGCCGGAAGACTTTGAATTCTCGCCGATGAAAGCGCTGGTGGATGACGGCCCGAGTGAACCGCTGTTTACGCCAGGTGCGATGCCGGATCCGGAACCGCCAGTCCAGCATCATCAGCAGCCGGTGCAACAGTCGCATCATCATCATCATCAACAACCTGCACAGCATCAGTATCAGCACGCTGTGGCACAGCAGGCGCAGCAACCTGCGCCACAGCCGCAGGAGAGTCTGATCCACCCGCTGTTAATGCGTAATGGCGACAGCCGTCCGGTACAAAAACCGACCACGCCGCTGCCTTCGCTGGATCTTTTGACCCAGCCGCCGACTGAAGTCGAGCCGGTGGACACCTTTGCGCTTGAGCAGATGGCGCGTCTGGTTGAAGCGCGTCTGGCTGATTTCCGCATTAAAGCGGATGTGGTGAACTACTCGCCGGGTCCGGTTATTACCCGTTTTGAACTGAATCTGGCGCCGGGCGTGAAAGCGGCGCGTATCTCCAATCTCTCCCGTGACCTGGCGCGTTCACTGTCGACCGTTGCTGTGCGTGTGGTGGAAGTGATCCCCGGCAGGCCCTACGTGGGCCTGGAATTACCGAACAAAAAACGTCAGACCGTGTACCTGCGTGAAGTGCTGGACTGCGTGAAGTTCCGCGAAAGCCCGTCGCCACTGACCGTGGTGCTGGGGAAAGATATCGCGGGCGATCCGGTGATTGCCGATTTGGCGAAGATGCCACACTTGCTGGTGGCGGGGACTACCGGTTCCGGTAAGTCAGTGGGTGTCAACGCGATGATCCTCAGCATGCTGTATAAAGCGACGCCGGAAGAGGTGCGCTTTATCATGATCGACCCGAAAATGCTGGAGCTTTCCGTTTACGAAGGCATTCCTCATCTGTTGACCGAAGTGGTTACAGATATGAAAGACGCCGCCAACGCCCTGCGCTGGAGTGTCAACGAGATGGAACGTCGCTATAAGCTGATGTCTGCGCTCGGTGTCCGTAACCTGGCGGGTTATAACGAAAAGATTGCCGAAGCTGCGCGAATGGGCCGTCCGATCCCGGATCCGTACTGGAAACCTGGCGATAGCATGGATGTGCAGCATCCGGTGCTGGAAAAACTGCCGTATATCGTGGTGCTGGTGGACGAATTTGCTGACCTGATGATGACCGTCGGCAAGAAAGTGGAAGAACTGATTGCGCGTCTGGCGCAGAAAGCCCGCGCTGCCGGTATTCACCTGGTGCTGGCGACCCAGCGTCCTTCCGTTGACGTTATCACCGGTCTGATTAAAGCGAATATACCAACGCGTATTGCCTTTACCGTGTCGAGCAAAATTGACTCGCGCACCATTCTTGACCAGGGCGGAGCGGAATCCCTGCTCGGTATGGGCGATATGCTCTATTCCGGGCCGAACTCCACCTCTGCGCCCGTGCGCGTGCACGGTGCGTTTGTTCGCGACCAGGAAGTGCATGCGGTGGTGCAGGACTGGAAAGCGCGGGGTCGTCCGCAGTACGTCGATGGCATCACGTCAGACAGCGAAAGCGAGGGTGGCGCAGGCGGTGGTTTTGACGGTGGTGAAGAGCTGGATCCGTTATTCGACCAGGCTGTTAACTTCGTCACCGAAAAACGTAAAGCCTCCATCTCCGGCGTACAGCGTCAGTTCCGCATCGGTTATAACCGTGCAGCGCGCATAATCGAGCAGATGGAAGCGCAGGGGATTGTCAGCGAGCAGGGGCACAACGGTAACCGTGAGGTACTGGCGCCGCCGCCGTTTGATTGATTGCAAAGATGGGTAAATAAGTAGAAATTCAACCTTTTCTTCTGTCACTCCACCCGCGCGGCGCTTAGAGTGACAGAAGTATTCTCCCACATCGGGAGTGACGTATTTGAGGAATGACAATGAAAAAAATCGCCATGGTGTGTGCATTGATGGGCAGTCTGTTAGTCAGCAATGCATGGGCGGATGCTTCCAGCGATCTGAAAAGCCGTCTCGATAAAGTCAGCAGTTTCCACGCCAGCTTTACCCAGAAAGTGACGGATGGCAGCGGAGCGGCAGTGCAGGAAGGACAGGGTGATCTGTGGGTAAAACGCCCGAATCTGTTTAACTGGCATATGACACAACCGGATGAAAGCGTACTGGTTTCCGACGGCAAAACCCTGTGGTTCTATAACCCGTTTGTTGAGCAAGCGACAGCGACCTGGCTGAAAGACGCAACCGGCAACACCCCGTTTATGCTGATTGCCCGCAACCAGGCCAGCGACTGGCAGCAGTACAACATTGTGCAAAATGGCGATGACTTTGTGCTGACGCCGAAAGGCAGCAACGGCAATCTGAAACAATTTACCATCAACGTTGGCCGTGACGGCACCATCCACCAGTTCAGTGCGATTGAACAGGATGACCAGCGCAGCAGCTATCAGTTGAAATCACAACAAAACGGCACCGTTGATGCTTCGAAATTCACCTTTACCCCGCCGCAGGGCGTAACGGTTGACGATCAACGTAAGTAAGAGGCGCGCATGAGCAACATGTCGCTCGATTTCTCCGATAATGCGTTTCAACCTCTGGCCGCCCGTATGCGGCCAGAAAATTTAGCGCAGTATATTGGCCAGCAGCACCTTCTGGCGAAAGTCAAACCATTGCCGCGCGCCATTGAAGCCGGGCATCTGCACTCGATGATCCTCTGGGGGCCGCCAGGCACCGGGAAAACGACGCTCGCGGAAGTGATTGCCCGCTACGCCAGTGCGGATGTCGAGCGCATCTCTGCGGTCACCTCCGGGGTGAAAGAGATCCGTGAAGCCATCGAGCGCGCACGTCAGAATCGCAATGCCGGCCGGCGCACCATCCTGTTTGTTGACGAGGTCCACCGCTTTAACAAAAGTCAGCAGGATGCCTTTCTGCCACATATCGAAGACGGCACAATTACGTTTATTGGCGCAACGACTGAAAACCCCTCTTTTGAACTTAACTCCGCGCTGCTCTCCCGCGCGCGCGTCTATTTGCTTAAATCGCTGACGACAGAAGATATTGAGCAGGTGCTGGCACAGGCGATGGACGATAAAGCCCGTGGGTATGGTGGCCAGGACATTGTGCTGCCTGACGAAACCCGGCGGGCGATTGCTGAGCTGGTCAATGGCGATGCGCGTCGGGCGCTCAATACGCTTGAGATGATGGCCGATATGGCCGAGCTGGACGCCTCCGGTAAACGCGTGCTGAAACCGGAATTGTTGACGGAGATTGCGGGTGAGCGCAGCGCGCGCTTCGACAATAAAGGCGATCGCTTTTACGATCTGATCTCCGCGCTGCACAAATCGGTGCGCGGCAGTGCGCCGGATGCGGCGCTTTATTGGTATGCACGCATTATCACTGCCGGGGGCGATCCGCTGTATGTTGCCCGCCGTTGCCTGGCGATTGCTTCGGAAGATGTGGGGAACGCCGATCCGCGTGCGATGCAGGTGGCAATTTCCGCCTGGGACTGTTTTACCCGTGTGGGTCCGGCGGAAGGCGAGCGCGCCATCGCGCAGGCGATTGTCTACCTTGCCTGTGCGCCGAAGAGCAACGCGGTGTATACCGCATTCAAAGCGGCGCTGGTGGATGCGCGCGAGCGTCCGGATTATGACGTGCCCGTGCATTTACGCAATGCGCCAACCAAACTGATGAAAGAGATGGGCTATGGGCAGGAGTATCGCTATGCCCATGACGAACCCAATGCTTACGCCGCCGGGGAAGAGTATTTCCCGCAGGAATTAGCACAAACGCGTTATTATCATCCCACCAGCAGAGGCCTGGAAGGTAAGATTGGCGAAAAGCTCGCCTGGCTCGCCGAACAGGATCATAAAAGCCCTATAAAACGCTACCGCTAGTGCGGGCGTTGCGGTAAGGTTACTGCTGTACATCAACGACCGCAGGCTGCGGTCGCTCTCTTTTTATTTCAATTCGATAAGCACAGGAAAAGCATGCTCGATCCCAATCTGCTGCGTACCGAGCCAGACGCAGTCGCTGAAAAACTGGCACGCCGGGGCTTTAAGCTGGATGTAGATAAATTACGCGCGCTTGAAGAGCGTCGTAAAGTCCTTCAGGTCAAGACAGAAAACCTGCAGGCAGAGCGTAACTCACGATCGAAATCCATTGGCCAGGCGAAGGCACGCGGGGAAGATATCGAGCCATTACGCCTGGAAGTGAACAAGTTGGGTGAAGAGCTGGACGCTGCAAAAGTGGAGCTGGACACCCTGCTGAGCGATATCCGTAATATTGCGCTGACTATCCCGAACATCCCTGATGATTGCGTTCCTGCGGGCCGTGATGAGAACGACAACGTTGAAATCAGCCGTTGGGGCACACCGCGTCAGTTCGATTTTGAGATCCGCGATCATGTTACGCTGGGCGAAATGCACAACGGTCTGGACTTTGCCGCTGCGGTAAAACTGACCGGTGCCCGTTTTGTGGTGATGAAAGGGCAGATTGCCCGCATGCACCGCGCTCTGGCACAGTTCATGATCGACCTGCACACCGAAGAACACGGCTACGCGGAAAACTATGTTCCGTATATGGTGAACCAGGACACGCTGTACGGTACGGGTCAGTTGCCAAAATTCGCTGGCGATCTGTTCCATACCCGTCCGCTGGAAGAAGAAGCGGACAGCAGCAACTATGCACTGATCCCGACCGCTGAAGTACCGCTGACCAACCTCGTGCGCGACGAAATCATCGACGAAGACGATCTGCCGATCAAAATGACCGCACACACGCCGTGCTTCCGTTCTGAAGCCGGTTCTTACGGTCGTGATACCCGTGGGCTGATTCGTATGCACCAGTTCGACAAAGTTGAGATGGTGCAGATTGTCCGCCCGGAAGACTCCATGGCGGCGCTGGAAGAGATGACCGGTCACGCAGAGAAAGTGCTGCAGTTGCTGGGTCTTCCATACCGTAAAATTCTGCTGTGCACCGGTGATATGGGCTTTGGCGCCTGCAAAACCTACGATCTTGAAGTCTGGGTGCCGGCGCAGAACACCTACCGTGAAATCTCTTCCTGCTCCAACGTGTGGGACTTCCAGGCTCGCCGCATGCAGGCGCGCTGCCGCAGCAAGTCGGACAAGAAAACTCGTCTGGTGCACACGCTGAACGGTTCCGGTCTGGCTGTTGGCCGTACGCTGGTTGCGGTGCTGGAAAACTACCAGCAGGCTGATGGACGTATCGAAGTTCCGGAAGTGCTGCGTCCGTACATGAAAGGCCTTGAGTTTATCGGCTAATCGCTGTTACCGACGTTCCTGAAAAGCGCCTGCGGGCGCTTTTTTACTGCCTTTTTTCAGCGACTTCAGCTGAAAAATCACCATGAATTTTTTCGACTGACAATTCCGCCTTATCCCTGGAATAGTCTTTCATAATCAACCGACTGAAACGGTTTTTTATCATGTAATCACGACACTGGATAAGTTTTATCAATCGTCGTGGTGCAAAACGTGTCTGCCCCTAAAAACAGCGGATTGACAATGTTTTTGCCAGTGGCATGATGCGCACGACTTCTGAACTTCCTCACGGTTTTTATCCATGTCCACCTATACCCGGCCAGTGCTGTTATTGCTCTGTGGCCTGATGCTGTTGACGCTGGCGATTGCAACGCTGAATACGCTTGTGCCGCTTTGGCTCGCCCATGAAGATCTGCCTACCTGGCAGGTGGGGATGGTGGGCTCCTCATACTTCACCGGTAACCTGTTGGGTACGCTGCTGACGGGGCGTTTGATCCGCCGTCTGGGGTTTAACCGCAGCTATTACATTGCTTCGCTGATCTTTGCCGCCGGGTGTATCGGGCTGGGGCTGATGGTGGGCTTCTGGAGCTGGATGGCCTGGCGTTTTATCGCCGGTGTGGGCTGCGCGATGATTTGGGTGGTGGTTGAAAGCGGGCTGATGTGCAGTGGCACGTCACGCAACCGCGGTCGACTGCTGGCGGCATATATGATGGTTTACTACGTGGGTACAGTGCTGGGCCAGGTGATGGTCAGCAAACTGCCGACGGAACTGATGAGTGTGCTGCCCTGGACCACCGGGCTGGTGCTGGCAGCGATTTTGCCTCTGTTGTTCACCCGTATTGTGAATCAACACAGTGAAGAGCAGGGCGCCACGTCGGTATGGCCGATGTTACGCCTGCGCCAGGCACGCCTGGGCGTAAATGGCTGCATTATCTCCGGGATTATCCTTGGCTCGCTGTACGGCCTGATGCCGCTCTATCTTTCGCACCAGGGGATTAGCGATTCAGGGATCGGCTTCTGGATGGCATTGCTGGTCAGCGCCGGTATTGTCGGGCAGTGGCCTGTTGGCCGCCTGGCGGATCGTTTTGGCCGTTTGCTGGTGCTGCGCGTGCAGGTGTTTGTGGTGATCGTTGGCTGTTTCGCCATGTTAAGCAATGCGGCAATGGCTCCCGCGCTGTTTGTGCTCGGCACGGCGGGTTTTACGCTTTATCCGGTGGCAATGGCCTGGGCCTGCGAAAAAGTCGAACACCACCAACTGGTCGCAATGAATCAGGCGTTGCTGCTGAGCTATACCATTGGCAGCCTGCTTGGCCCGACGCTGACCGCGATGCTGATGCAGAGTTATTCAGACAGCCTGTTGTTCATCATGATTGCGGGTGTGTCGTTTATCTATCTGGTAATGCTGATGCGCAAAGCAGGCCATCATCCGACGCCGGTGGCGCATGCCTGATTGGCAGCGATAAAAAAGCCGCGACACAACGTTGCGGCTTTTTTGGCGTTAATCGCGATCAGTACATCACTTTGTGGCCGTACTGCTCCAGTATGCCTTTGACGCGTTCCATGGTCTCTTTCTTCGGCGGCTTCACGCCGTCCAGCTTGTACTCTTCACCCATCGCCACCCATTTATGTTTACCCAGTTCGTGATAGGGCAGCAGCTCGATTTTCTCAACATTGCCCATATCGCGGGTAAACTCGCCCAGGCGGTGGGCGGAGTCATCATCATCAGACCAGCCTGGCACCACGACGTAACGGATCCACACGTTGATATTTTTCTTCGACAGATACTGTGCGAACTCGAGCGTACGATGGTTAGAGACGCCAACCAGGTTCTGGTGGATCTCATCGTTCATTTGCTTCAGATCGAGCATCACTAGGTCGGTCACTTCCAGCAGTTCGTCAATCACCGGATCGTAACGGCGAACAAAGCCATTGGTGTCCAGGCAAGTATGAATGCCTTCTTTCTTGCAGGCGCGGAACCAGTCGCGGACAAATTCCGCCTGCAGGATAGCCTCGCCGCCGGATGCAGTTACGCCGCCTCCGGACGCATTCATAAAGTGACGGTAGGTAACGACATCGCTCATCAGATCCTCAACGGTGATTTCTTTCCCACCGTGCGTATCCCAGGTATCGCGATTATGGCAGTAGAGGCAGCGCATCAGGCAGCCCTGGAAGAAGGTAATAAAGCGGATGCCCGGGCCGTCGACCGTGCCGCAGGATTCAAAGGAGTGAATGCGACCAATAACTGACATTGCGGTGTTTCTCCAGATATGGCCCATCCGGGGCCTGTGTCTGCGCAGTTTGATTCCTTCTGCGCTAAGTCTGTTTTGGCAGGCATCCAGTGAGCAGAGATGGCTGGCAAAGCATACTTCAGGTGTTAAAAAGGCCCCACTTGCGTGGAGCCTTCAGTATACGCTTTTTACTTCGCGATTTCAGTCAATACCATTACATGGTCTGAGTGAAAGTACGGGTAATAACGTCCTGCTGCTGTTCTTTCGTCAGGGAGTTAAAACGTACTGCGTAACCAGACACACGGATGGTCAGCTGCGGATATTTTTCCGGGTTTTCCATCGCGTCGAGCAGCATTTCGCGGTTCATCACGTTCACGTTCAGATGCTGACCACCTTCGATGGACGCTTCATGGTGGAAGTAACCATCCATCAGGCCAGCCAGGTTGGTTTTACGCACTTCGTCGTCTTTACCCAGCGCATTCGGAACGATAGAGAAGGTGTAAGAGATACCATCTTTAGCGTAAGCGAACGGCAGTTTAGCAACGGAGGTCAGAGAGGCGACAGCACCTTTCTGGTCACGGCCGTGCATCGGGTTAGCACCCGGTCCGAACGGCGCACCAGCGCGACGACCGTCTGGGGTGTTACCGGTTTTCTTACCATACACAACGTTAGAGGTGATGGTCAGAACAGACTGGGTCGGGATAGCGTTGCGGTAAGTGGTCAGTTTCTGAATTTTCTTCATGAAACGTTCAACCAGGTCAACAGCCATGTCATCAACGCGAGCGTCGTTGTTACCAAACTGCGGGTATTCGCCTTCGATTTCGAAGTCGACAGCCAGACCGTTTTCATCACGAATCGGTTTAACTTTCGCGTATTTGATAGCAGACAGGGAGTCAGCTGCTACAGACAGACCAGCGATACCACAAGCCATGGTACGGATAACGTCGCGATCGTGCAGCGCCATCAGAGAAGCTTCGTAGCTGTATTTGTCATGCATGTAGTGGATAACGTTCAGCGCAGTGACATACTGTTTAGCCAGCCAGTCCATGAAGTGATCCATACGATCCATGACTTCATCAAACTTCAGCACGTCGCCTTTGATTGGTTCAGTTTTCGGACCAACCTGCATTTTCAGTTTTTCATCAACGCCGCCGTTGATTGCATACAGCATGGTTTTCGCCAGGTTAGCACGAGCACCAAAGAACTGCATTTGTTTACCCACAACCATCGGGCTCACGCAGCAAGCAATTGCGTAGTCATCGTTGTTGAAGTCCGGACGCATCAGATCGTCGTTCTCGTATTGCAGAGAAGAGGTGTCGATGGAGACTTTAGCAGCGAATTTTTTGAAGTTCAGCGGCAGTTTTTCAGACCACAGAACAGTGATGTTCGGCTCCGGAGACGGCCCCATGGTGTACAGGGTGTTCAGGAAACGGAAGCTGTTTTTGGAAACCAGAGTACGGCCGTCAACGCCCATACCACCGATAGATTCAGTTGCCCAAATCGGGTCGCCAGAGAACAGTTCATCATACTCAGGGGTACGCAGGAAGCGAACCATACGCAGTTTCATGACCAGGTGGTCAATCATTTCCTGCGCGTCTTGTTCAGTGATTTTGCCTGCTTTCAGGTCACGTTCGATGTACACGTCCAGGAAGGTGGATACGCGACCGAAGGACATTGCAGCGCCGTTCTGAGACTTAACAGCGGCCAGGTAGCCGAAGTAGGTCCACTGGATAGCTTCCTGAGCGTTGGTCGCCGGAGCAGAGATATCGCAACCGTATTTAGCGGCCATCTCTTTGATCTGACCCAGTGCGCGATGCTGTTCAGCGATCTCTTCACGCAGACGGATAGTCGCTTCCAGGTTTACGCCGTTTTCCATGTCAGACTGCAGTGACAGGAACTGGGCATATTTGTCTTTCAGCAGGAAGTCGATACCGTACAGCGCAATGCGACGGTAGTCACCGATGATACGACCACGGCCGTAGGCATCCGGCAGACCGGTCAGAACGCCAGATTTACGGCAGTTCAGGATGTCTTTGGTGTAAACATCGAATACGCCCTGGTTATGGGTTTTGCGGTATTCGGTGAAGATTTTTTTCAGAGCAGGGTCCAGCTCGCGGTTGTACGCTTTGCAAGAACCTTCAACCATTTTGATCCCGCCAAACGGGATGATGGCGCGTTTCAGCGGAGCTTCAGTTTGCAGACCAACGATTTTCTCCAGCGCTTTGTTGATGTAGCCAGCGTCGTGAGAAGTGATGGTAGAGGCAACGGAGGTGTCGAAATCAACTGGCGCATGGGTGCGGTTTTCCAGTTTAACGCCTTCCATTACTTTGTCCCACAGCTTGGTGGTCGCATCAGTTGCGCCAGCCAGGAAGGACTCGTCGCCTTCGTACGGGGTGTAGTTTTTCTGGATAAAGTCGCGTACGTTTACTGCATTCTGCCAATCGCCTTTCGCAAAACCTTCCCAGGCTGTGGCTAATTTTTCATTAAGCTCGGACATGTAACACCTACCTTCTTAAGTGGATTTTTTATTTACTGCCTGAAACAACCATTAATGATGATCGTTGCCACGCAGGTAAATGACCCAGTATGTCAACCCGACTAATAACCCTCCACCTATGATATTCCCGATTGTTACAGGGATCAGGTTATCGGTGATGAAATTCGCAATAGTCAGATGAGAAAAACTTTCCGGGCTGGAACCAACTGCGGTCCAGAACTCCGGGCTCGCAAAGTTGCGGATTACGATACCCATCGGGATCATAAACATGTTTGCAATGCTGTGCTCAAAACCGCTGGCGACAAACATCGCAACCGGCAACACCATAATCATCGCTTTATCCATCAGGCTGCGGCCGGAATAACTCATCCACACGGCCAGACAGACCATCAGGTTCGCCAGAATACCCAGCGCAACCGCTTCAACAAATGTATGGTGCAGCTTGTGGTCGGCAGTTTGCAGGACGTTCAGGCCCCAACCGCCATTGGCGACCATATACTCGCCAGACAACCACATTAACAGCACAAACAGCAGTGCACCCACCAGGTTACCGACATAGACGTTCACCCAGTTACGGGCCAGTTGCCCCCAGGTGATGCGCCCACTGGCTTTCGCCACCACAATCAGTACGGTGGATGTAAAAAGATCGGCACCGCAGATGATGCAAAGGATCAACCCCAGTGAGAAGCAGATACCACCAATCAGTTTAGCAATACCGAACGGTATCGTCGCTGTACCGGTGGTAGCAGTGATATAGAAAACAAAAGCAATGGAGATAAACACACCTGCGGTGATCGCCAGGTAGAAAGTCTTAAGCGGATGTTTAGTCGCTTTATAGACACCAGCTTCTTCGGCAACTTTCGCCATCTCTGCTGGAAGAATAAGATCAAAAGGGTTGTCAGCTTTCACACTAACTCTCTCTTTATTAAGTCGGCGACGAGATACTAACAAAGCATTATAGAAGAGAATTTGATATGGATCATATCTCGCCTGGCTTATAGGACCGCAAAGCGCGTGGTTTTTCTACGAATGCGGAGTAACTTGTTGATTATTAAAATAAAAATAAAGTTTAAAAGTTGCAAAAAGAGTTGAATTTTTTTATGACGCCTCCCAAAAAACAGTTAATTAAAATGGAGTAATTGCCATAAGAAGTAACAATGTTAGATTGGGAGGATATTAATATTTACCCATATTTAACCTAAATATTACAACTGGCCGTCATTGCCAAAAAATAAATAAAACGGGGCAATGAAATTGCCCCGTAATATAGCGTAGACCCGTCATTAAGCCTACAGATTGTCGCACTACTTGTCGTTATTTCGACCAGAACGCCGTTTTCGCGCGTTGTAATTTTTCGTAAGCCGCTAACAACGCCTGGTGCGCCGGGAAAGCCTTCAGCGTACCGTCAGCAGGTTGCAGGTCATAAAACGGCGCTTCACCGCTCAGCGCCGCACTGGCGGCTTCGACAGCCTGCGCACCGTACATGCGTACAAACGCGTTCAGGTATTGCAGCGGTTGGCGGTCCTCTTCCTGAGCCAGCAATAACAAGGTTTGCAGGCAACGGTAATAGTTTGCCCGTTCAGCGCTGAAGATGGAGGCGTTAAATTCCATCGTCCATTCGGTCCAGGCCAGCGCCTGATCCAGGTCTCCGCCAGCCAGCGCCAGCATTGCTTTCAGCTCGCCAACACGCAGGGTGTACCAGCCATTATCTTTCCCGGTAGCCAGACCCAGTAGTTCACGCACACGGGTAAAGTCGTCATGGCCTTCATCATCCAGTTGCGCGATAAGATTGAGGTAATCTTCTTTATCCCACTCACTGCCAGGCAGGGAGAGAATCGTTTCGCGCAGATGGCTGCCCATGGTGTTGTTGGCCAGCCACAGATCTTCCGCCGGGTAGATATCCGACATGCCCGGCACCAGAATACGGCAGGCGTAAACCCCCAGATGCTCGTAGTCAGCGATGTACACTTCTTTATCTTCCGCCTTGAAGATGGCCATCAGGGTGGCGAACTCTTCTTCAGTTGTGCCGGCGAAGCTCCAGTCAACGAATGGATAATCCGCATCCTGTTTAAACAGATCCCATGAAATAAGACCGCTGGAGTCGATAAAGTGGGTTTCCAGGTTGGCGTGCTCAGCCACTTCTTCATCATCAAAAGTTGGTGGGGTGAACACATCGAGATCTTTCAGGCCACGGCCTTGCAGAAGCTCGGTAACGGTACGTTCCAGCGCGACGCCGAAATCAGGATGCGCGCCAAAAGAGGCAAAGCAGGTGCCGTTAGCCGGGTTAAACAGCACCACGCAGATAACCGGGTATTTACCGCCGAGCGAGCCGTCATAAGCGAAAATCGGGAAGCCTTCCGCTTCCAGTTTTGCAATGGCTTCAACAACGCCCGGGTAGCGTGCCAGCACCTCTTGCGGGATCTCCGGCAGGCTAATGCTCTCGGCAATAATGCGGTTTTTAATATGACGCTCAAACACTTCCGACAGCCCCTGAACACGGGCTTCATTACGCGTGTTGCCGGCTGACATACCGTTAGACACATACAGGTTGCCAACGATATTCATGGGAATATAGACCGTCTGCTCATCGGACTGGCGGGTAAACGGCAGGGCGCAGATACCGCGCTCGTCGTTACCGGATTGCAAATCAACCAGCATGCCTGCGGCCAGTGCGTTTTCCGGATCGTAGTACGCGCGCAGGCGCGCATCGAGAATACCTTCCGGCAGGCTGTCATCTTCCGGCAGCGGGAACCATTTTTCATTAGGATAATGAACGAACGGACCCTGCGCGATGGTGTCGCCGAGCCAAAAGTCTGCAAAGAAGTAGTTTGTGGACAGGCGTTCGAAATACTCACCCAGTGCAGAGGCCAGCGCCGCTTTTTTGGTGGCGCCTTTGCCGTTGGTGAAACACAGCGCACACTCTTTATCGCGAATATGCACAGACCAGACGTTGGGTACCGGGTTCAGCCAGGAGGCCTCTTCAATGTTAAAACCGAGATCGGCGAGCTTTTGCTGAAAGCGAGCGATGGAGTCTTCCAGCGCGGCATCTTTGCCGGGAATAAATGTTTGAGTCATGACGGTCACTTTTTTCGTACGTAAAGCGCGCAATGATACGGGTTTTACGTGACTGACGCTATCTTCCCCATTAGTCCGGCGAAAATAAAACTTCTGACTATGCTTATGGAAAGTAACTGACTGTTCAGGCATGAAAAAATGAAAGCGTTCGACCTGCACCGGATGGCGCTCGACAAGGTACCCCTTGATTTTCTGTGGGAAGTCGCGTTGCGTAGCCTCTATACCTTTGTTTTAGTCTTCTTATTTCTCAAAATCACCGGCCGGCGCGGCGTACGGCAGATGTCGTTATTTGAAGTCCTCATCATTCTGACGCTGGGATCGGCTGCGGGCGATGTGGCCTTCTACGACGATGTGCCGATGCTACCCGTGCTCGTAGTGTTTATTACCCTGGGCATGCTTTACCGACTGGTGATGTGGCTGATGTCGCACAGTGAAAAACTGGAGGATTTGCTGGAAGGCAAACCGGTAGTGATCGTCAAAGACGGCGAGCTGGCATGGGAGAAATTACACGAGGAGAACCTGACCGAATTTGAATTCTTTATGGAATTGCGCACCAACGGTGTTGACCAGTTAGGGCAGGTCCGCCTGGCGATTATGGAAACGAATGGGCAACTTAGCGTGTACTACTTTACCGATGAAGAGGTTAAACCCGGCCTGTGTATTCTACCGGAAGGCTGTAGCGAACGCTTTAAAAAGGCCCCTGAAGAGGGAGACTATGTTTGCGTGCGCTGCAGCAAAATTGTCCCGCTTCGGGTGGGTGAAGAGAAAATCTGCCCGCGCTGTGCAAATCCGGAATGGTCGAAGGCCAGTCGGGCAATTCGCGTCACATAACAGGGTTTTTATCGGGTCTCAGTAAGCAATGCAAAACAATCTGCTATGTGATTTGGCGCACAACTTCCCCCCCGCGCCTATTACCCGTTGCGGCGCGTGGCGCTGAATGATAAAACCGATGTCACAGGAATAACTTATTGCTTTATAGCGTGGTGAGGGGAAATGACTCAGGTCTTCAATTTTAGTTCTGGCCCGGCAGTGTTACCGGCGGATGTGCTCAAACAGGCGCAACAGGAACTGTGCGACTGGCAAGGGCTTGGTACATCGGTGATGGAAATTAGCCACCGTGGTAAAGAGTTTATCCATGTGGCGGAAGAAGCAGAAAAGGATTTTCGCGACCTGCTGAACATCCCCTCCAACTATAAGGTTCTGTTCTGTCACGGCGGTGGACGCGGTCAGTTTGCCGGCGTTCCCCTGAACTTGCTGGGTGAGAAAACCACTGCGGATTATGTGGATGCTGGCTACTGGGCGGCAAGCGCAGTAAAAGAAGCGAAAAAATACTGCGTACCGAACGTGATCGACGCCAAAATCACTGTTGATGGTTTGCGTGCGGTAAAACCGATGCGCGACTGGCAATTGAGCGATAACGCTGCTTACCTGCATTACTGCCCGAACGAAACGATTGACGGTATCGCCATTGACGAAACGCCGGATTTTGGCGACGTCGTTGTCGCTGCGGATTTCTCCTCAACGATTCTGTCGCGCCAGATTGATGTTAGCCGTTTCGGCGTGATCTACGCCGGCGCGCAGAAAAACATCGGCCCGGCGGGGTTGACGCTGGTGATTGTACGTGAAGATCTGCTGGGTAAAGCGCACGCGTCCTGCCCGTCCATTCTTGATTACACCGTGCTGAACGAAAACGACTCCATGTTCAACACGCCGCCGACTTTTGCCTGGTATCTCTCAGGTCTGGTGTTTAAATGGCTGAAAAAACAGGGCGGTGTGGCTGCAATGGATAAAATCAATCAGCAAAAAACTGACCTGCTTTATGGCGTGATTGATAACAGCGGTTTCTACCGTAACGATGTCGCAAAAGCGAACCGTTCCCGCATGAATGTGCCTTTCCAACTGGCAGACAGTGCGCTGGATAAAGTCTTCCTCGAAGAGTCATTCGCCGCGGGTTTGCACGCGCTGAAAGGCCACCGCGTTGTAGGGGGCATGCGTGCTTCTATTTATAACGCGATGCCTCTGGCGGGTGTTCAGGCGCTGACTGATTTTATGGTCGATTTCGAACGTCGCCACGGTTAATCATCGACCTGTTTTAACGTACCCCCGTAGTTGGACTGCGGGGGTTTTATTCTGTTTGTTGAGAGTGAAGTTTCATGGAATCCCTGACGTTACAACCCATCGCGCGGGTGGATGGCACCATCAATCTGCCTGGTTCAAAGAGTGTCTCAAACCGCGCGTTGTTGCTTGCTGCATTCGCCCATGGCACGACCGTTCTGACTAACCTGCTGGACAGTGACGATGTGCGCCATATGCTGAATGCCCTCAGCGCGCTGGGAGTTCATTACACTTTATCCGCAGATCGCACCCGTTGCGAAGTGACCGGTGTCGGCGGTCCGCTGCATTCTGTGGAAAAGCTGGAGTTGTTCCTTGGCAACGCCGGAACTGCCATGCGCCCGCTGGCGGCAGCGCTGTGCCTTGGGAACAATGAGTTAGTGCTGACCGGCGAACCGCGCATGAAAGAGCGTCCAATCGGCCATCTGGTCGATGCCCTACGTCAGGGCGGCGCGCAGATTGATTATCTTGAGCAGGAAAATTATCCTCCGCTGCGCCTGCGCGGTGGTTTTACCGGCGGTGATGTGAGTGTTGACGGCAGCGTTTCTAGCCAGTTCTTAACCGCGCTACTGATGACTGCGCCGCTGGCTCCACAAGATACGATCATCACCATTAAAGGCGATTTGGTTTCCAAACCCTATATCGACATCACATTGCATCTGATGAAGACCTTCGGTGTTGACGTTGAAAACCAGCAGTACCAGCGTTTTGTGGTGCGTGGTGGGCAGTGCTATCAGTCACCGGGTCACTACCTGGTTGAAGGGGATGCCTCGTCTGCCTCTTATTTCCTCGCCGCGGCAGCAATAAAAGGCGGAACGGTTAAAGTAACCGGCATTGGCCGCAACAGCGTGCAGGGTGATATCCGCTTTGCCGATGTGCTGGAAAAAATGGGCGCGACGATTGTCTGGGGCGATGATTACATTGCCTGTACGCATGGTGAGCTGAACGCTATCGATATGGATATGAACCATATTCCGGATGCGGCAATGACCATTGCCACTACAGCGCTGTTTGCTAACGGGACGACGACGCTGCGCAACATCTATAACTGGCGTGTGAAAGAGACGGACCGTTTGTTTGCGATGGCAACAGAGCTGCGTAAAGTTGGCGCGGAAGTTGAAGAGGGCGAAGACTATATTCGCGTGACGCCGCCAGCAAAACTGCAGTTTGCGGAAATCGGCACCTACAATGATCACCGTATGGCGATGTGCTTCTCGCTGGTGGCGCTGTCGGATACGCCGGTCACGATCCTTGATCCGAAATGCACAGCCAAAACGTTCCCGGACTACTTCGAACAGTTAGCCCGCATTAGTACCCCTGCCTGATAACATTTATCAGCCCTGCGCAGGTATCGCAGGGCTGATTTACCCGCTATTGTTGAGGGTGTCGACAACCTTCTGCGCCATGTTACTATCTGCCCGGGAATATTCCCGATGATTCAATTAGATAAACATGGACTGTCTATGAAAAAAACAATGATTTTCAGCTGCCTGATGGCGGCAACTCTGGTCTCTGGTTGTAAAAACATGGGTGGCATCAACGCAGAAGCGTTAACCAAATCCGGTATGTCAGCATACAAAGCGGCAACGCTCAGCGATGCCGACGTGAAGGCGCTCTCAGAGAAGTCTTGCGCGGAGATGGATAAACAGAACACCCTTGCCCCGGCATCCAGTACCTATGCGAAGCGTCTCGACAAAATCGCAAAAGCGCTGGGTAACAATATCGATGGCACGCCAGTAACCTATAAAGTTTATATGACGAAAGAGGTTAACGCGTGGGCAATGGCGAACGGTTGCATTCGCGTGTACAGCGGTCTCATGGATATGATGACGGATAATGAAGTCGAAGCTGTACTGGGGCATGAAATGGGGCACGTTGCCTTGGGGCATAGCCGCAAAGCAATGCAGACGGCGTATGCGACACTGGCTGCCCGTGATGCCATCTCCGCCAGCAGTGCGGCAGGTGCACAACTCTCCCAGTCCCAGCTCGGCGATCTGGCTGAGAATATGGTCAATTCCGCATTCTCCCGCACTCAGGAATCCGCCGCGGACGATTTCTCTTACGATTTGCTGAAAAAACGTAACATCAGCCGTCAGGGATTAGTCACCAGTTTTGAGAAACTGGCGAAGCTGGATGCGGGTTCGGAGAAATCGATGTTTGATTCCCATCCGCCGTCAACTGAGCGCGCGCAGCATATCCGCGAGCGCATTGCTGCAGATAAAAAGTAACGTCATTTCTGTCTGTGCCGGGCTGATGTAAATCAGCCCGCTTCCCGCACAATTCTTCTACACTCAGCTCCATATATTCCGTTATTCGCACGCGGGAGTAACGATCGTGCGCATTGCCGCGTATAATGCGCGGCGTTTATGTAACGGTATGCCCTGATTAAGGAGATAAAGATGACGGCAATTGCCCCGGTAATTACCATTGATGGGCCGAGCGGTGCGGGAAAAGGCACCCTTTGCAAGGCAATGGCGGAAGCGTTGCAATGGCATCTGTTGGACTCTGGCGCCATTTATCGTGTGCTGGCGTTGGCCGCGCTACATCACCATGTTGATGTGACCTCCGAAGAGGTGCTGGTTCCTCTGGCGGCGCATCTGGATGTGCGTTTTGTCTCGACCAACGGCAATCTGGAAGTGATTCTGGAAGGCGAAGATGTGAGTGGTGAAATTCGCACTCAGGACGTGGCGAATGCGGCATCGCAAGTGGCGGCTTTCCCGCGCGTGCGTGAGGCGCTATTACGTCGCCAGCGCGCGTTTCGCGAAGCGCCGGGTCTGATCGCTGACGGGCGTGATATGGGCACCGTTGTTTTCCCCGATGCGCCAGTGAAAATTTTCCTTGACGCCTCCTCAGAAGAGCGTGCGCACCGCCGCATGCTGCAGTTGCAGGAGAAGGGCTTTAGTGTTAACTTTGAACGCCTTTTGGCCGAGATCAAAGAACGTGACGATCGCGATCGTAATCGCCCTGTTGCGCCGTTAGTGCCAGCTGCCGATGCTTTAGTACTGGATTCAACCCGTTTAAGTATTGAGCAAGTGATTGAGAAAGCGCTACAATATGCTCGCCAAAAATTGGCCCTCGCATAATTGCGACCGAATTTGCAGTACCCCCGTTGCAATGGAATGACAGCGGGTATGTTAAACAACCCCATCCGGCACGGAGCCAGGTGGACGTTAAATATGAAACCTGAAGATTAAACATGACTGAATCTTTTGCTCAACTGTTTGAAGAATCCTTAAAAGAAATCGAAACCCGCCCGGGTTCCATCGTTCGTGGTGTTGTTGTTGCTATCGACAAAGACGTAGTACTGGTTGACGCCGGTCTGAAATCTGAGTCCGCCATTCCGGCTGAGCAGTTCAAAAACGCCCAGGGCGAGCTGGAAATCCAGGTTGGTGACGAAGTTGACGTTGCTCTGGATGCAGTAGAAGACGGCTTCGGTGAAACCCTGCTGTCCCGTGAAAAAGCTAAACGTCACGAAGCTTGGATCACGCTGGAAAAAGCTTACGAAGACGCTGAAACTGTTACCGGTGTTATCAACGGCAAAGTTAAAGGTGGCTTCACTGTTGAGCTGAACGGTATTCGTGCGTTCCTGCCAGGTTCTCTGGTAGACGTTCGTCCGGTCCGTGACACTCTGCACCTGGAAGGCAAAGAGCTTGAATTCAAAGTAATCAAGCTTGACCAGAAGCGTAACAACGTTGTTGTTTCCCGTCGTGCGGTTATCGAATCCGAGAACAGCGCAGAACGCGATCAGCTGCTGGAAAACCTGCAGGAAGGCATGGAAGTTAAAGGTATCGTTAAGAACCTCACTGACTACGGTGCATTCGTTGATCTGGGCGGCGTAGACGGCCTGCTGCACATCACTGACATGGCATGGAAACGCGTTAAGCATCCGAGCGAAATCGTAAACGTTGGCGACGAAATCACTGTTAAAGTGCTGAAATTCGATCGCGAACGTACTCGTGTATCTCTGGGCCTGAAACAGCTGGGCGAAGATCCGTGGGTAGCTATCGCTAAACGTTACCCGGAAGGCACCAAGCTGACTGGTCGCGTTACCAACCTGACCGACTACGGCTGCTTCGTTGAAATCGAAGAAGGCGTTGAAGGCCTGGTTCACGTTTCCGAAATGGATTGGACCAACAAAAACATCCACCCGTCCAAAGTTGTTAACGTTGGCGACGTAGTGGAAGTTATGGTTCTGGATATCGACGAAGAACGTCGTCGTATCTCCCTGGGCCTGAAACAGTGCAAATCCAACCCGTGGCAGCAGTTCGCTGAAACCCACAACAAGGGCGACCGCGTTGAAGGTAAAATCAAGTCTATCACTGACTTCGGTATCTTCATCGGCCTGGACGGCGGTATCGACGGCCTGGTTCACCTGTCTGACATCTCCTGGAACGTTGCAGGCGAAGAAGCAGTTCGTGAATACAAAAAAGGCGACGAAATCGCAGCCGTTGTTCTGCAGGTTGACGCAGAGCGTGAGCGTATCTCTCTGGGCGTTAAACAGCTCGCAGAAGATCCGTTCAACAACTACGTTGCACTGAACAAGAAAGGCGCAATCGTAAACGGTAAAGTCACTGCAGTTGACGCTAAAGGCGCAACCGTAGAACTGGCTGACGGCGTTGAAGGTTACCTGCGCGCTTCTGAAGCTTCCCGTGACCGCGTTGAAGACGCAACTCTGGTTCTGAATGTTGGCGACGATGTTGAAGCTAAATTCACCGGCGTTGACCGTAAGAACCGCGTAGTTAGCCTGTCTGTTCGTGCGAAAGACGAAGCTGACGAGAAAGATGCAATCGCTTCTGTTAACAACAAACAGGAAGAAGGCAACTTCTCTAACGCTATGGCTGAAGCTTTCAAAGCAGCGAAAGGCGAGTAAGTTACTCCCAACTTTGCGGACTGTAGTGACGAAGTTAACGCACTGCAGTTCGCAGGATGACGAGTCACTTGACAGATTGCAGGATTCGTCCTGTAATCAATGACAAAGGGCGGCTACGGCCGCCCTTGTTAAAGCTATTAAGCGAATTTTTGCCTTGAAGGAAACCGGAGGAATCATGACCAAGTCAGAATTGATCGAAAGACTTGCAAGCCAGCAATCGCATATCCCGGCAAAAGCCGTGGAAGATGCCGTAAAAGAGATGCTGGAGCATATGGCCTCTACTCTTGCCCAGGGTGAGCGCATTGAGATCCGCGGTTTCGGCAGTTTTTCTCTGCACTATCGTGCACCTCGCACCGGGCGTAACCCGAAAACAGGCGACAAAGTGGATCTGGAAGGAAAATATGTTCCCCACTTTAAACCGGGTAAAGAATTACGCGACCGCGCCAATATTTATGAATAAGGTTTAGCGAAGCGCTAAAACTTAAACAGCAAAAAAGCACCTTCGGGGTGCTTTTTTGTTTTGTGCCAGTCTGAATTTTTCGGGACTTTGCTCGTAATGCTTATTGCGTAAGATGTAACGCGGTAAAAACTTACCAGCCTGCGCCGCAAAAGGTTCATCACTCTCCAGACACTGCAACTGCAACGCCGCATACTTCCTGTGCAACAAGGAGGTGTGCATGACCTTACCTGCGCTCAGCGCCTGTATTATGGCCGGCATTTTGCCACTGCTGTGGCTGCCCGCTTTACCGGATATCCGTCTTGTCTGGTGCGTACTGGCTTTTGGCTGTCTGCTTGCGTACAGCCAAAAGCCGGTGCTGCGTTACTGCGGGTTCACGCTTCTGTTCTTTGTATGGGGGATCCTCGCAGCACAGCAAACCCTCTGGCCGACCCGACACCTGGCAGGTGGTAACCGCCATGTTGAGGTGATGCTTACCGAAACCGACAATATGACCCGCCACCAGGGGAAAATTCTCCGCCTGGACGGCGTGCGCCTTTATCCGGCTCCCGGCATTACCTTTTACGGGGAGTATCTTCCCCAGCAGGCCTGCAGCGGGCAACGTTGGGCGATGACAATTCGCGCTCGCCCGATACATGGGCAGCTCAATGATGGCGGTTTTGACTCCCAACGTTATGCTCTGGCATCCCATCAATCTTTAAGCGGGCGGATTATTCATGCCCAAATACTGGATGCTCATTGCAGCTGGCGTGCCGGGTATCTGCTGTCGCTGAGGGAGCAGTTGACGGCATACTCCTGGCAGCAGGTCATACTGGCTTTGGGAATGGGAGAGCGCTCAGCGCTGAACAGTGACGTGAAAAACGTGATGCGACAAACCGGCACGGCGCATCTGATGGCGATCTCCGGGTTGCATATCGCTCTTGCGTCTATGCTGGTGTGGCTTATCGTACGCGGTGTGCAGTTTTTCCTTCCCGCCCGGTGGATTGGTTGGCGGTTACCGTTGCTTTTAAGCGTGGGCGGCGCGATTGTCTATGCATGGCTAACGGGGTTGCAGCCTCCGGCTCTACGCACGGCGGTGGCGCTCAGTGCCTGGGCTATGTTAAGGCTTTCCGGTCGTCTGTGGTCGCCCTGGCAAGTATGGCTGTGCTGTGTGGCAACCATTTTATTTACCGATCCCCTTGCCGTTCTCTCTGACAGCCTTTGGCTGTCCGCTTTTGCAGTGGCTGCGCTGCTGTTTTGGTATCAGTGGCTCCCCACTCCTGGCTCACACCCGCGCTGGTGGGTGAGGGGCTGCATTAACCTCGTCTATTTGCAGGCGGGTATGACACTGCTGCTTCTGCCGATCCAGTTGTCGATATTCCACGGCATCAGCCTCAGCGCTCTGGTCGCGAACCTGGCGGCTATCCCGCTGGTCACTTTCGTTGCCGTACCCTTCATTCTGTTGGGTATGCTGCTGCATCTGACCGGGCCTTCAATAATGGAGACCGTTTGTTGGTCTGTCGCGGATAACACGCTGGAAATACTCTTCAGCTTTTTACGTTGGCTCCCTCAAGGCTGGTTGAACGTTGATATGCGCTGGCAGTGGCTGGCATGGGCGCCCTGGTGTGCGTTGATGGCCTGGCGTTTTAATCTGTGGCGCACAACGCCCGCTGTTTGCCTGGCATGTCTGGTGATGTTGGCTTTTCCATTCTGGCGAAGTGAGCGGGGTGGGGGATGGTCGGTACACATGCTGGATGTCGGGCACGGGCTGGCCATGGTCATTGAGCGTGATGGCAAAGCGATCCTTTATGATACAGGTGCGGCCTGGCCTGGCGGCGACAGCGGGCAGCAGTTAATTATCCCGTGGCTGCGCTGGCATGCGCTGGAGCCAGAAGGGGTTATCCTGAGTCATGAACATTTGGATCACCGGGGAGGGCTGAACAGTTTACTGAATAACTGGCCGGGAATGTGGGTGCGAAGCCCGTTGGGCTGGACGGGACATCAATCCTGTTTCCGCGGGGAAAGGTGGCAGTGGCAAGGGTTAAATTTCAGCGTTCACTGGCCCTTGCAAGGCTCAACGGCACAAGGTAATAACCGCTCATGCGTGGTTAGGGTAGATGATGGCCAGAACAGTATTTTGCTGACCGGCGATATTGAGGCGCAAGGGGAGATGGCGATGCTGAGTCGTTATTGGGAACATCTTGCTTCCACGCTGGTACAGGTACCCCATCATGGGAGCAATACCTCATCAACGTTGCCTTTTATTCAACGTGTCGCCGGTGAAGCTGCACTGGCGTCGGCATCTCGCTATAACGCCTGGCGATTGCCCTCGGCAAAAGTGACGACACGCTATCGCCAGCAAGGCTATCGCTGGTTCGATACGGCCCATCAGGGGCAGATAACGCTCTCTTTCTCATCGCAGGGCTGGGAAATCCATAGCTTACGAGATCAACTTTTACCTCGTTGGTATCATCAGTGGTTTGGCGTCCCCAGCGATAACAGGTAGAATATGCGGCTATTTCAACAAGTGCTGGTTTTTTGAATGCAGAACGATAAAGATCTCTCCACGTGGCAGACTTTCCGCCGACTTTGGCCAACCATTGCGCCTTTTAAAGCGGGTCTGATCGTGTCGGGGATAGCGTTAATCCTCAACGCAGCCAGCGATACTTTTATGCTATCGCTGCTCAAACCGTTACTGGATGATGGTTTTGGTAAAACGGACCGTTCAGTGCTGCTGTGGATGCCGCTGGTGGTTATCGGGCTGATGATCCTGCGTGGTATCACCAGTTATATCTCCAGCTACTGCATTTCCTGGGTTTCCGGAAAAGTGGTAATGACCATGCGCCGTCGTTTATTCGGCCACATGATGGGGATGCCTGTTTCCTTCTTTGACAAACAGTCCACAGGGACGCTGCTATCGCGAATCACTTACGATTCTGAACAGGTGGCGTCCTCTTCCTCCAGTGCGTTGATCACGGTGGTGCGCGAAGGCGCATCGATCATCGGCCTGTTTATTATGATGTTTTGGTATAGCTGGCAGCTGTCGGTGATCCTGATTGTGCTGGCGCCAATTGTGTCGCTCGCTATTCGCGTGGTGTCTAAACGCTTTCGCAACATCAGTAAAAACATGCAAAACACCATGGGGCAGGTGACCACCAGTGCGGAGCAAATGCTGAAAGGGCATAAAGAAGTGCTGATGTTTGGTGGTCAGCAAGTGGAAACCAGTCGTTTCGACAAAGTCAGCAACAAGATGCGTCTGCAGGGGATGAAAATGGTGTCAGCCTCATCCATTTCAGACCCGATCATTCAACTTATTGCCTCTCTTGCTCTGGCATTTGTGCTGTATGCAGCGAGCTTCCCAAGCGTGATGGATACGCTGACAGCCGGTACGATCACCGTGGTTTTCTCTTCGATGATTGCGCTGATGCGTCCGCTAAAATCGCTGACCAACGTCAATGCCCAATTCCAGCGCGGTATGGCTGCCTGCCAGACCTTGTTCGCGATCCTTGATAGCGAGCAGGAAAAAGATGAAGGCACCCTGGTGATTGAACGCGCCCGTGGGGATATCGAATTCCGCAATGTCACTTTCACATATCCGGGACGGGAAACCCCCGCGCTGCGTAATATCAATCTGACGATCCCTGCCGGGAAAACCGTTGCCCTGGTGGGGCGTTCTGGCTCCGGTAAATCGACGATGGCCAGCCTGATCACGCGTTTTTACGATATCGACGAAGGCCAAATCCTGATGGATGGCCACGATCTGCGTGAGTATAAACTGGCCTCGCTGCGCGATCAGGTTGCGCTGGTATCGCAAAATGTCCATTTGTTTAACGACACCGTTGCTAACAACATTGCCTATGCGCGTACCGAAGAGTACAGCCGCGAAGAGGTTGAGCAGGCTGCGAAGATGGCCTATGCCCTCGACTTTATCAATAAAATGGATCAAGGCCTGGACACGGTCATCGGTGAAAACGGCGTATTGCTCTCCGGCGGTCAGCGTCAGCGTATCGCCATTGCCCGCGCGCTGTTGCGAGATAGCCCAATCCTGATCCTCGATGAAGCGACCTCCGCGCTGGATACCGAGTCTGAACGCGCTATTCAGGCAGCGTTAAACGAGCTGCAAAAAAACCGTACTTCTATGGTGATTGCTCACCGTCTTTCGACCATTGAGCAAGCTGATGAGATAGTCGTGGTCGAGGATGGTCGCATCGTTGAACGCGGTAGCCATACCGAGTTGCTGGCGCACCGCGGTGTGTATGCTCAGCTTCACAAGATGCAGTTTGGCGAATGATAGCGCGCATCTGGTCCGGTGAATCTCCGCTGTGGCTGTTGCTGTTGCCGCTCTCCTGGCTCTATGGCCTGGTGAGCGGTGTTATTCGTCTTGCCTATCGTCTGGGTCTGAAGAAAGCCTGGCGCGCGCCTGTCCCGGTGGTCGTTGTGGGTAATCTGACCGCCGGCGGCAATGGTAAAACACCGGTGGTCATCTGGCTGGTTGAGCAGTTGCAGCAGCGCGGTATCCGTGTTGGCGTGGTTTCGCGTGGCTATGGCGGCAAAGCGGATCGTTATCCCCTGTTATTGACCTCAACCACCCCCACGGCGCAAGCCGGGGACGAGCCGGTATTGATTTATCAGCGCACGGGCGCGCCGGTTGCTGTCTCGCCTGTGCGGACCGAGGCTGTTAAAGCGATTCTGGCACAGCATCCGGTGCAACTTATTGTCACGGATGATGGTTTGCAGCACTACCGGCTTGCCCGTGATATGGAAATTGTGGTCATTGATGGTGTCAGGCGCTTTGGCAATGGCTGGTGGTTGCCTGCCGGACCGATGCGCGAGCGCGCTTCACGTCTGAAAACAGTCAATGCCGTCATCACCAATGGCGGCGTGGCAAAGCGCGACGAAATCCCGATGCGTCTGCGGCCCGGGATGGCTATCAACCTGCATACCGGCGAGCACCGTGAAGTTCGCGATCTGGAGCATGTGGTGGCGATGGCGGGCATTGGCCATCCCCCTCGTTTTTTTACTACCCTTGCTGAAAGTGGCGTAACGCTGGAAAAGACGGTAGCACTGGCCGATCATCAGGCGCTCACCCATAATGATGTCCACGCACTGGTGAAACCCGGTCAGTCGTTAGTCATGACTGAGAAAGATGCCGTTAAGTGCCGCGCTTTTGCCGAAGACAACTGGTGGTATTTGCCTGTAGACGCACAACTGGAAGGCGAACGGGCGGAGAAATTACTGCAGGAATTGATCACTCTGGCGCGCTGACGACTGTTGCATCGGCTGCGCCCTGTTGACTTAACAGGAACTCCCATGTCTGTGCCGCACCTTTCATTGACCGCCGCCCGTCACCTGCATCTCGCCGCCCAAGGGCTCTTACGTAAACCCTCACGGCGCGCCAGACCTGCAGATATCCTCACCACCATTCAGCGTATGTCGCTGTTGCAAATTGATACCATCAATATTGTTGCCCGCAGCCCTTATCTGGTCCTGTTCAGCCGCCTGGGGCATTATCCGCCGCAGTGGCTGGATGAAGCCCTGAAAAACGGCGAGCTGATGGAGTACTGGGCGCATGAAGCCTGTTTTTTACCGCGTGAGGATTTTGCGCTGATGCGCCACCGCATGTTGTCGCCGGATAACATGGGGTGGAAATACCGCCAGGCATGGATGGAAGAGCATGCGGACGAAATTGCGCAGCTTATTGCGCATATCCAGCAAAATGGCCCGGTGCGTTCTGCGGATTTTGAACATCCACGTAAAGGCACCAGCGGTTGGTGGGAGTGGAAACCGCACAAACGCCATCTCGAAGGATTATTTACCGCCGGGAAAGTGATGGTGGTTGAGCGTCGGAATTTTCAGCGAGTTTATGATTTAACCCATCGGGTCATGCCGCACTGGGATGATACGCGAGATCTGTTACCGCAGGTCGAGGCCGAATTTCGCATGCTGGAGAATAGCGCGCGCAGTCTGGGGTTGTTTCGCGCTCAGTGGCTGGCGGATTACTATCGCCTGCGTCAACCCGCCTTACCTGTACTGCTGGAGCGTTTACAGGCCGCGCAAAAGATCTACCCGGTCAATGTCGAGAACATTGGCCCGGCATGGCTGCATGCTTCACTGCTGCCACTGCTGGAGCAGGCCGAGGCCGATAAACTGCGGGCCACGCACAGCGCGGTGCTTTCGCCGTTTGACCCGGTGGTGTGGGATCGCAAACGTGCAGAACAGCTGTTTGATTTCAGCTATCGACTGGAGTGCTATACCCCAGCACCAAAACGGCAATTCGGCTATTTTGTTCTGCCGCTGCTGCATCGCGGTCGGCTTGTCGGGCGTATGGATGCCAAGATGCACCGCAAAGAAGGGGTTCTGGAGGTTATAGCACTCTATCTTGAAGCGGGCGTGAAACCCGGCGACGCACTGGAAAAGGGGCTGCAAGCTGCAATAACCGATTTTGCCCGTTGGCAGGGCGCGCAGCGGGTCACCTTTTCTCGCCTGCCGGAAGGGCTGTTTTTGGCATTGCGCGCTGGTCTGGAAACAGGCGCGGTGTAAGAATTGAATATGTTAAGCTTAACCCGTTAATTGTCGGTGCATCAGGAGGAAAAATGGATCACCGTTTACTTGAAATCATCGCCTGCCCGGTTTGTAACGGCAAACTTTACTACACCCAGGATAAGCAGGAGCTGATCTGCAAAGTGGATAGCCTTGCATTTCCTGTCCGGGAAGGTATTCCAGTGCTGCTGGAAAACGAAGCCCGTTCGTTAACTGCCGAAGAGAGCCGTCCATGAGTTTTGTGGTGATAATTCCTGCGCGTTATGCTTCGACACGCCTGCCGGGTAAACCCTTAGTGGATATTAATGGTAAACCGATGGTGGTGCATGTGCTGGAGCGCGCCCGTGAATCGGGAGCGGAACGCATCATTGTGGCTACGGATAACGAAGCGGTGAAGCGTGCAGTGGAAGCTGTGGGCGGTGAAGTGTGTATGACCCGTGCCGATCACCAGTCCGGGACTGAGCGTCTGGCAGAAGTGGTGGAAAAATGCGGTTTCAGCGATGACACCGTGATTGTCAACGTGCAGGGCGATGAGCCGATGATCCCACCGGCTATTATCCGCCAGGTTGCAGAAAACCTGGCCGCGCGCGAGGTTGGCATGGCGACATTGGCCGTGCCAATTCACAGTGCGGAAGAGGCGTTCAATCCGAATGCGGTGAAAGTGGTGATGGATGCCGAAGGTTATGCGCTCTATTTTTCCCGCGCCACCATTCCCTGGGATCGCGATCGCTTTGCACTTTCCCGCGAAACGATTGGCGATACCTTCCTGCGTCATATTGGCATTTACGGCTATCGCGCCGGTTTTATCCGCCGTTATGTCAGCTGGCAAACCAGCCCGCTTGAGCAGATTGAGATGCTGGAGCAACTGCGTGTGCTCTGGTATGGCGAGAAAATACATGTCGCGGTGGCAAGCGTTGTTCCCGGCACCGGTGTCGATACGCAAGACGATCTGGAGCGCGTTCGCGCGGAACTGCATTAATCTCCTCATCCCCTTCATTCGGAGGGGATTTCTCTTCAAGCCGCTAAATTCTTAAACTGTTTTGATCTCATCAGGGTGACATCTCGCGCCCTGGCGCTCATTATAAAAGCAGTAGTCTTGATGAGGGCATCTGCTATGGAACAACTGCGCGCCGAACTAAGTCATCTGCTGGGAGAAAAATTGAGTCGTATGGAGTGCGTCAGCGAAAAACCTGACTCGGCACTCTGGTCCTTATATGACAGTAAGGGCAACCCGATGCCATTACTGGCGAGAAGCTTCTCCACGCCGGGTCTTGCGCGACAGTTGGCCTGGAAAATTTCAATGCTCGCACGCAGCGGTACGGTGCGGATGCCGGTGGTCTACGGCGTCATGACCCATGAAGAGCATCCGGGGCCGGATGTGCTGCTGATTGAACGTCTGCGCGGTGTTCCCGTTGAAGCGCCAGCCCGTACGCCGGAACGCTGGGAGCAACTGAAAGATCAGATTGTTGAAGGGCTGCTCGGCTGGCACCGGCAGGACAGTCACGGCTGCGTAGGAACGGTCGACAGCACGCAGGAAAACATCTGGCCATCCTGGTATCGCCAGCGTGTAGAAGTGCTGTGGACTACTCTTAATCAGTATCACAATACCGGGCTAACAATGCAGGATAAACGCGTGCTGTTTCGCACCCGGGAGTGCCTGCCTGCGTTGTTTGAAGGGTTTAACGATAATTGTGTGTTGGTGCACGGTAGCTTTAATCTGCGTAGCATGCTGAAAGATGCCCGTAGCGATCAGTTACTGGCGATGGTCGGGCCGGGCATTATGCTGTGGGCGCCGCGTGAATATGAACTGTTCCGTCTGGCGGATGGCGCGCAGGCAGAAGGTTTGCTCTGGCACTACTTACAGCGTGCACCAGTGGCGGAGTCGTTCCTCTGGCGACGCTGGCTGTATCTGTTATGGGATGAAGTGGCGCAACTAGTGAATACCGGGCAGTTCAGCCGCACCAACTTCGAACTGGCCTCTAAATCACTGCTCCCCTGGCTCTCCTGAGCTGCCTTTCAGCCACTGCCAGACTCTTCCCAGCGTTTCATATCCCACCCGGTCGCTGTGCAGCAGCCAGACCGGGGAGGGGATAACCCGTTCCCAGGGATTAAGCGGTGAGGTGACCGCCAGCTGGTTGGCAGGGGCGGGAAGAGGATGCAGCCCGACATGCTGGAAAAAGATCATTGCCCGTGGCAGATGCGATGCGGAGGTGACCAGCAGGAAAGGCGCATCGCCAATCGCTGCTTTGACCGCCGCTGCTTCCTCTTCCGTATCTTTCGGTTCATCGAGCGTGATGATGTTGCTACGCGGTACGCCCAGGCTTTCCGCCACGCGTGCGCCAGCTTCGGCAGTGCTGACCGGGTTGGTTTTAGCCGCCGCGCCGGTAAAGATAAGTTTTGCACCAGGGTTCGCCAGCCACAGGCGGATCCCTTCATTGAGCCGCGGTAAGCTGTTGCTGATCAGATTAGAACTGGGGGCCCAGTCGTCGTTCCAGGTATAGCCACCGCCGAGGATCACGATATATTTTACCGGCTGAGTACCGCGCCAGGTGGGGTATTTATCTTCGATAGGTTTTAACAGACCATCGGCGACAGGTTGCAGGCTTAACAGCAACAGCGCCACCCAGCCAAGGGTGACAACCGCTTTGCCGGTTTTTTGCCAGCGGCTAAACCACACCAGCGCGAGACCCAAACCGATCAGTAAAAGCAAGAAAGGCAGGGGCAGCATCAGGCCGCCAATGTATTTTTTGAGGGTAAAAAGCACCGTATCCGTCTCCTTTTTGAGCATACAGCAGGTGATTTCAGCGGATCTTACATCAGGTGGGTTCATTATCGTTACGGCTGTGACAAAATAGCGGTTTTGTCGCAAGCGTGGAGCGGCCATGAAGGATCGAAATTTCGACGACATCGCGGAGAAATTCTCACGCAACATCTATGGCACTACCAAAGGCCAGTTGCGTCAGGCAATCCTCTGGCAGGATCTTGATGTATTGCTGGCGTCAATGGGACCAGGCACATTACACGTGCTGGATGCTGGCGGCGGAGAAGGGCAAACGGCGATCCGTATGGCGCAGCGCGGCCATCAGGTGACGCTGTGCGATGTGTCAAAAGAGATGATTGCACGTGCGCAGGCTGCGGCAGACGAGAAAGGTGTGAGCGGTAACATGCATTTCGTACAATGCGCCGCTCAGGACATTGCGCAGCATTTGGAATCGCCGGTTGATCTGATATTGTTCCATGCTGTGCTTGAATGGGTCGCGGAACCCGTCAGCGTATTGCAGACCTTATGGTCGGTGTTGCGCCCTGGCGGTGCGTTGTCGTTGATGTTCTATAACGCCGACGGGCTATTGATGCACAATATGGTGGCAGGGAATTTTGATTACGTGCGGGCCGGTATGCCGAAACGTAAAAAGCGGACTCTCTCCCCGGACCATCCGCGCGTTCCAGCGGATGTCTACGGCTGGCTTGAACAGATTGGCTGGCAGATAACCGGTAAAACCGGTGTACGTGTTTTTCACGATTACCTTCGCGAGAAACACCAGCAGCACGACTGTTTCGATGCATTGCTTGAACTGGAAACACGCTATTGCCGCCAGGAGCCGTACATCAGTCTCGGCCGCTATATTCACGTGACCGCGCTTAGGCCGCAAATCGATGGAAGGACAAACGATGAGTGAATTTTCCCAGACAGTCCCCGAACTGGTTGCCTGGGCCAGAAAGAATGATTTCTCCATCTCGCTACCGGTCGACAGGCTCTCTTTTTTGCTGGCTGTCGCCACGCTTAACGGCGAGCGTCTGGACGGTGAAATGAGCGAAGGCGAGCTGGTGGATGCCTTTCGTTATGTGAGTGATGCATTTGAACAAACCAGTGAAACCATCATTCAGCGCGCCAACAACGCCATTAACGATATGGTGCGTCAGCGTTTATTAAACCGTTTCACCAGTGAGTTAACGGAAGGCAATGCGATCTACCGTTTGACGCCGTTGGGTATCGGTATCACGGACTACTACATCCGTCAGCGCGAGTTTTCTACGCTGCGCCTCTCGATGCAGTTGTCGATCGTGGCGGGGGAGTTAAAACGCGCTGCCGATGCGGCGGACGAGGGCGGTGATGAGTTTCACTGGCACCGTAACGTCTATGCGCCGTTAAAATATTCGGTGGCGGAGATCTTCGACAGTATCGATCTCACCCAACGTGTGATGGATGAGCAGCAGCAGCAGGTGAAAGATGACATTGCCCAGTTGCTGAACAAAGACTGGCGCGCGGCGATTTCCAGTTGCGAAATGTTGCTGTCGGAAACCTCCGGCACCCTGCGTGAGTTGCAGGACACGCTGGAAGCCGCCGGAGACAAATTGCAGGCCAATTTGCTGCGCATCCAGGATGCGACCATGGCGCACAGCGATTTGGAGTTCCTCGACCAGTTGGTGTTCAACCTGCAAAGCAAGCTGGACCGCATTGTGAGCTGGGGCCAACAGGCGATTGACCTGTGGATCGGCTATGACCGTCACGTGCATAAATTTATCCGTACTGCCATTGATATGGATAAAAACCGCGTCTTTGCCCAACGTCTGCGCCAGTCGGTACAGTCTTATTTCGACGCCCCATGGGCACTGACTTACGCCAATGCTGACCGCTTACTCGATATGCGCGATGAAGAGATGGCGCTGCGCGACGAAGAAGTCACCGGCGAACTTCCACCGGATCTGGAGTTCGAAGAGTTTAACGAAATCCGCGAGCAGCTTGCGGCGATGATCGAGCAGCAACTGGCAATTTATAAGACCAAAGGGGTGCCGTTGGATCTCGGCCTGGTGGCCCGCGAGTATCTGGCGCAGTATCCACGCGTTCGTCATTTCGACATTGCGCGCATTGTGGTTGATCAGGCGGTACGTCTCGGCGTAGCGCAAGCAGATTTCACCGGCCTGCCGCCGAAATGGCAGCCGATTAATGATTACGGAGCCAAGGTACAGGCGCATGTCATCGACAAATATTGAACAAGTGATGCCGGTTAAACTGGCGCAGGCATTGGCTAACTCGCTGTTTCCGGCGCTGGACAGCGCACTACGCTCGGGCAGACATATTGGTCTCGACGAGCTGGATAATCACGCCTTTTTAATGGATTTCCAGGAGTACCTGGAAGAGTTTTACGCTCGCTACAACGTTGAGTTGATCCGCGCGCCGGAAGGTTTCTTCTACCTGCGCCCGCGTTCAACCACGCTTATCCCGCGTTCGGTGCTTTCCGAACTGGATATGATGGTCGGCAAAATCCTCTGCTACCTCTATCTCAGCCCGGAACGTCTGGCCAATGAAGGGATTTTCACCCAGCAGGAGCTGTATGACGAGCTGCTGTCGCTGGCGGATGAACCGAAACTGTTGAAGCTGGTTAACAACCGCTCAACCGGTTCTGACCTGGACCGGCAAAAACTGCAGGAAAAGGTGCGTTCCTCGTTAAACCGTCTGCGCCGCCTTGGCATGATTTGGTTTATGGGTAATGACAGCAGCAAGTTCCGCATCACTGAATCGGTGTTCCGCTTTGGCGCGGATGTCCGTTCAGGCGATGATCCGCGTGAGGCGCAACTGCGCATGATCCGCGACGGTGAAGCGATGCCTGTCGAAAACCACCTGCAGCTCAATGATGAGCCTGAAGACAATCAGCCGGATAGCTCGGAGGAAGAGTAATGATCGATCGCGGTAAGTTTCGTTCGCTAACGCTGATTAACTGGAACGGCTTTTTTGCCCGCACCTTTGACCTGGATGAGCTGGTAACCACCCTCTCCGGGGGGAACGGCGCCGGGAAATCCACCACTATGGCGGCGTTTGTCACCGCATTGATCCCGGATCTGACGCTGCTGCATTTCCGTAACACCACCGAAGCCGGGGCCACGTCGGGCTCCCGCGATAAGGGTCTGCACGGGAAGTTAAAAGCGGGTGTCTGTTATTCAGTGCTCGATGTGATCAACTCCCGTCATCAGCGTGTGCTGGTGGGGGTGCGTCTGCAGCAGGTTGCCGGTCGCGATCGCAAAGTGGACATCAAACCGTTTGCCATTCAGGGCCTGCCGACAGCCGTGCTGCCGACCCAGTTATTGACGGAAACCCTGAACGAACGCCAGGCGCGAGTTTTGTCGCTGCAGGAAGTGAAAGACAAACTGGATGCGATGGAAGGCGTACAGTTTAAGCAGTTCAACTCCATCACCGACTACCATGCGCTGATGTTCGATCTGGGCATTGTCGCGCGGCGTCTGCGTTCTGCTTCGGATCGCAGTAAGTTCTATCGCCTGATTGAGGCCTCGCTGTACGGCGGGATCTCCAGCGCCATTACCCGCTCTCTGCGTGATTACCTGTTACCGGAAAACAGCGGCGTTCGTAAGGCGTTCCAGGACATGGAAGCCGCGCTACGTGAAAACCGCATGACGCTGGAAGCGATCCGTGTGACCCAGTCGGATCGCGATCTGTTTAAGCATTTAATTAGTGAAGCCACCAACTATGTGGCGGCGGATTATATGCGCCACGCTAACGAACGTCGGGTGCATCTGGATAAGGCACTGGAGTTCCGTCGTGAACTGTTTACCTCGCGTCAGCAACTGGCGGCGGAACAATACAAGCATGTGGATATGGCGCGCGAGCTCTCTGAGCACGCCGGATCGGAAGGGGATCTGGAAGCAGATTATCAGGCCGCCAGCGATCACCTGAATCTGGTGCAGACCGCACTGCGTCAGCAGGAAAAAATTGAGCGCTACGAAGCGGATCTGGACGAGCTGAGCATTCGTCTCGAAGAGCAGCATGAAGTGGTGGCGGAAGCCGCTGAGCGCCAGGAAGAGAACGAAGCCCGTGCCGACGCGGCGGAACTGGAAGTGGATGAGCTGAAAAGCCAGCTTGCAGACTACCAGCAGGCGCTGGACGTGCAGCAAACCCGCGCTATCCAGTACAACCAGGCTCTGCAAGCGTTACAGCGTGCGAAAGAGCTGTGCCGTCTGCCGGATCTGACGGCGGAAACCGCCGATGAATGGCTGGAAACCTTCCAGGCGAAAGAGCTGGAAGCCACAGAAAAACTGCTGTCACTGGATCAAAAACTGAGCGTTGCCCAGACGGCGCACAGCCAGTTTGAGCAGGCGTATCAACTGGTGGCGGCAATCAATGGCCCGCTGGCCCGTGATGAAGCCTGGGATGTCGCCCGCGACTTATTGCGCGATGGCGTTAACCAGCGCCATTTAGCAGAGCAGGTTCAGCCGCTGCGTATGCGCCTGAATGAACTGGAGCAGCGTCTGCGCGAGCAGCAGGACGCTGAACGTTTGCTGGCGGAGTTCTGCAAACGTCAGGGCAAGCAGTACGACGCCGAAGAGTTAGAGGCGCTGCATCAGCAACTGGAAGCGCAAATCGCGGCACTGTCCGATAACGTTGCTGCTGCGGGTGAACAGCGCATGGCGATGCGTCAGGAACTGGAGCAACTGCAATCACGCATTCAGTCACTGACTAAACGCGCCCCTGTCTGGCTGGCAGCGCAGAGCAGCCTGACGCAACTGAGTGAGCAGAGCGGCGAGCAGTTTGAATCCGGTCAGGATGTGACCGAATACCTGCAACAACTGCTGGAGCGTGAGCGTGAAGCCATCGTTGAACGTGACGAAGTTGGCGCGCGCAAACGCGCAGTGGATGACGAAATTGAACGTTTAAGTCAACCTGGCGGCGCGGAAGACGGGCGTCTGAATGCGCTGGCGGAACGCTTTGGCGGCGTGCTGCTGTCGGAAATTTACGATGATGTTAGCATTGACGATGCGCCGTACTACTCTGCGTTATACGGTCCGTCGCGCCATGCCATCGTGGTGCCGGATCTGTCGCAGATCGCTGAAATGCTGGAAGGTCTGGATGATTGCCCGGAAGATCTCTATCTGATTGAAGGGGATCCGCAGTCCTTTGATGACAGCGTGTTTAGCGTTGATGAGCTGGAAAAAGCGGTGGTCGTGAAGATCGCAGATCGCCAGTGGCGTTACTCCCGTTTCCCGTCGCTGCCGCTGTTTGGCCGCGCGGCTCGCGAAAGCCGTATTGAAAGCCTGCACGCCGAACGTGAAGAACTGGCGGAACGCTTTGCCACCCTCTCTTTCGATGTGCAAAAAACGCAGCGTCTGCATCAGGCGTTCAGTCGCTTTATTGGCAGCCATCTGGCGGTGGCGTTCGAAGACGATCCGGAAGCGGAGATCCGCACGCTCAACAGCCGCCGCGGCGAGCTGGAGCGCGCCATCAGCGCCCATGAAAACGACAACCAGCAAAGTCGTGTACAGTTTGATCTGGCGAAAGAGGGCGTGGCGCAGCTTAACCGCTTGTTGCCACGCATCAACTTGCTGACTGACGACACGCTGGCGGATCGCGTGGATGAGATCCAGGAGCGTCTGGATGAGGCGCAGGAAGCCGCCCGCTTTATTCAGCAGTTTGGCAACCAACTGGCGAAACTGGAACCGATGGTGTCGGTGCTGCAAAGCGATCCGGAGCAGTTTGAACAGTTAAAAGAAGATTACGCTGCCTCACAGCAGGTACAGCGTGATGCGCGCCAGCAAGCGTTTGTGCTGGCGGAAGTGGTTCAACGTCGCGCCCATTTCAGCTATTCCGATGCGGCTGAAATGTTTAACGGCAACAACGATCTCAACGAAAAACTGCGTCAGCGCCTGGAGCAGGCGGAAGCGGAACGTACCAAAGCCCGTGAAGCGATGCGTAGCCATGCAGCGCAGTACAGTCAGTACAACCAGGTGCTGGCTTCGCTGAAGAGTTCGTTTGATACCAAAAAAGAGCTGCTTAACGATCTGCAAAAAGAGTTGCAGGACATCGGCGTACGCGCGGATGGCGGCGCGGAAGAGCGGGCGCGTATTCGCCGCGACGAACTGCATGCGCAACTCTCCACCAACCGTGCCCGTCGCAATCAACTGGAAAAAGCGATCACTTTCTGTGAAGCGGAGATGGATAACCTGACCCGCAGACTGCGCAAACTGGAACGTGATTATCATGAGATGCGCGAGCAGGTGGTGACCGCAAAAGCGGGCTGGTGTGCGGTAATGCGCATGGTGAAAGACAATGGCGTGGAACGTCGTTTGCACCGCCGTGAGCTGGCTTATCTCTCTGCTGACGAACTGCGTTCGATGTCGGATAAGGCGTTGGGGGCATTACGTCTGGCGGTATCAGACAATGAGCATCTTCGCGACGTGCTGCGTATGTCGGAAGATCCGAAACGTCCGGAGCGCAAGATCCAGTTCTTTGTCGCCGTGTATCAGCATCTGCGCGAGCGTATCCGTCAGGATATTATTCGTACTGACGATCCGGTTGAAGCCATTGAACAGATGGAGATCGAACTCAGCCGTCTGACGGAAGAGCTAACCTCCCGCGAACAGAAACTGGCAATCAGCTCCCGTAGCGTGGCGAACATTATTCGTAAAACCATCCAGCGCGAGCAGAACCGTATTCGTATGCTGAACCAGGGACTGCAAAGCGTCTCCTTCGGCCAGGTTAACAGCGTGCGCCTGAATGTGAATGTGCGGGAAAGCCATGCCACGTTGCTGACGGTGCTCTCTGAGCAACACGAGCAGCATCAGGATCTGTTTAACAGCAGCCGCCTGACCTTCTCGGAAGCGCTGGCGAAACTGTATCAGCGTTTGAACCCGCAAATCGATATGGGCCAGCGTACGCCGCAGACCATTGGTGAAGAGCTGCTGGACTACCGCAACTATCTGGAGATGGAAGTGGAAGTTAACCGTGGCTCCGATGGCTGGCTGCGTGCGGAATCCGGCGCGCTCTCCACCGGGGAGGCTATCGGTACCGGGATGTCGATTCTGGTGATGGTCGTGCAGAGCTGGGAAGATGAAGCCCGTCGCCTGCGCGGCAAAGATATTTCGCCGTGTCGTCTGCTGTTCCTCGATGAAGCGGCGCGTCTCGACGCCCGTTCCATTGCGACGTTGTTCGAGCTGTGCGAACGTCTGGAGATGCAGTTGATCATTGCCGCGCCGGAAAATATCAGCCCGGAAAAAGGCACTACGTATAAACTGGTGCGTAAAGTCTTCCAGAATCATGAACATGTGCATGTGGTCGGTCTGCGCGGCTTCGCGGCGCAACTACCGGAAACATTGCCGGGTACCGCAGACGCCTCATAGCGTTTGTGATGAATTCAAAGGGCGGCATATATGTCGCCCTTTTTTATTTTTGATCGCTATGCCTGCCGGTTTTTTATCTTTAAACTTCTTTACACCAGGTCAGGCAAATGGTTTTTGCTGTTTATATACTGATAGAAAGCTGACGAATTTGTCATGCGCAATGTGAGAGAAACAGGGGGCAAGGGATGTTGCTTGAGAAGTTGTATGGTCGTCGAATGTCGGCGCTGAGTTTGTGTCTGGCATTTGCATTCGCTCCGCTGTTTAGTGTGCAGGCCGATGAGCCTGAAGTGATACCTGTTGATAGCTCAGCCACGCAGGGCGATCAACCGACAGTCCTTGCACAACCGCTGGAACAGTCGCCTGCGACGGCAATGATGGCAGGCGTCGCGCCTTATCCTGCCGGTGTTTCCGTCGCGGCGGTACGCGCGCAGTTGCAGTCGCAATTACCCGCGAACTGGACGCCGCTCTATATGAATCAGCTCGCTGCGCTCTATGCCGCGCGGGGGCAAAAACCCATGTGGGACAACCGCGATGCGGTGCAGGCGTTTCAGCAACAACTGGCGGAAGTGGCGATTGCCGGTTTTCAGCCGCAATTTACCACCTGGGTTGAGCTGTTAACCGATCCTGGGGTGTCCGGTCTGGCGCGCGATATCGTGCTGTCGGATGCCATGCTGGGGTATCTGCATTTTGTTGAAGGTATTCAGGCTAAGGGCCAGCGCTGGCTCTACAGCGACAAACCCTACACGCTGGCGACGCCGGCTCTCTCCGTTATCAATCAGTGGCAGCTGGCGCTGGATAAGGGCACGCTGCCCGGTTTCATCACTAGCCTTGCTCCACATCACCCGCAATATACCGCAATGCACCAGTCGCTGCTGTCGCTGGTGGCCGATGCGCGCCCGTGGCCGCAATTAAAAGATACCGCGTCCCTGCGCCCCGGTCAGTGGAGCAACGACATCGCTGCGCTGCGCGAAATTTTGCAGCGTACCGGTATGCTGGACGGCGGTCCCAACATTGCGCTGCCGGGAGATGATGTCGCTGTTAGCCCGTCGGCTCAACCGGTGAAAAAAACGCACGCAGCGGCTGCGGCGCGCGGTCCCTATGATCGTCAACTGGTCGAGGCGGTGAAACGTTTTCAGTCCTGGCAGGGGCTGCATGCGGACGGCGTGATCGGTCAGTCAACGCGTGACTGGCTTAACGTCAGCCCGGCGCAACGCGCAGCTGTGCTGGCGCTGAATATTCAACGCCTCCGCTTGCTGCCTGGTAATCTCGCGACCGGAATTATGGTGAATATTCCGGAATATTCGCTGGTTTATTACCTGAACGGTAACCAGGTTCTGGCATCGAGGGTGATTGTCGGCCGACCCGATCGTAAGACGCCGATGATGAGCAGCGCGCTGAATAATGTCGTGGTCAACCCGCCGTGGAATGTTCCGCCAACGCTGGCGCGAAAAGACATTCTGCCGAAGGTGTGGAATGACCCAGGCTACCTTGAACGCCATGGCTATACCGTGCTGCGCGGCTGGAACAGCAAAGAAGCGATCGATCCTTCTATGGTGGATTGGGCGACGATTACACCATCAAACCTGCCTTTCCGGTTCCAGCAGGCACCTGGTGCGCAGAACTCGCTGGGTCGCTATAAGTTCAATATGCCGAGCTCTGAAGCCATCTATTTGCACGATACACCGAACCATAACCTGTTCCAGAAAGAGGCGCGGGCATTGAGTTCAGGCTGTGTGCGCGTGAATAAAGCGTCTGAATTGGCGAATATGCTGCTGCAGGATGCGGGCTGGAATGACACGCGCATTTCCGATGCGTTAAAGCAGGGGGATACCCGTTACGTTAATATCCGTCAGGATATTCCGGTCAATTTCTATTATTTGACGGCGTTTGTCGGAGCTGATGGCCGCACGCAGTATCGTACAGATATTTACAATTATGATCTGACGGCGCGATCCGGCGCACAAATCCTGCCAAAAGCGGAGCAATTAATCAGGTAAATGAAGCAGTTCGTAAAATAACGTTGTCGTAAGAAAAGGTGAAAAACGGGCCAGGTAAGCTACAGAGCCCGTATTTGCTGGGATGAGGCAACCTTGACGTGGACTTTGATGCCCGGTAAGGTGCCTCTCGTGCGCATAAAAGTGCATAAATTACGTTCAATTTTATGTTGCCTGAAGACCTGATTATCATGGATAAATTTGACGCTAATCGTCGCAAACTGCTTGCGTTAGGTGGAGTCGCTCTCGGCGCATCCTTCCTGCCGACGCAGGCATTTGCCACCCTTTCTACTCCGCGCCCGCGTATTCTGACGCTTAATAATCTTCATACCGGAGAATCTATTAAAGCCGAGTTTTTCGACGGCAGGGGCTATATTCAGGATGAATTAGCAAAACTTAACCACTTTTTCCGTGATTACCGCGCGAATAAGATCAAAAGCATCGATCCTGGTCTGTTTGACCAGCTATATCGTCTGCAGGGGCTGTTAGGAACACGCAAACCTGTGCAACTCGTTTCTGGTTATCGTTCTGTTGATACCAATAATGAACTTCGCGAGCACAGCCGTGGAGTAGCGAAAAAAAGTTATCACACCAAAGGCCAGGCCATGGATTTCCATATCGAAGGGATTTCTCTGAGCAATATTCGCAAAGCTGCGTTATCTCTACGCGCGGGTGGTGTAGGATATTACCCCAGCAGCAATTTTGTGCATATTGATACCGGGCCGCTTCGGCACTGGTAAACCTCAGGCCTGAGCTACAGGAGCAGCATGAACTATCGTATTATTCCGGTTACCGCATTCTCCCAGAACTGTTCGCTTGTCTGGTGTGAACAAACCCAACTCGCCGCCGTGGTCGATCCCGGCGGTGATGCTGAGCGTATTATTCAGGAAGTGGATGCTTCCGGCCTGACGCTTACGCAAATCCTGCTGACGCATGGTCATCTTGATCACGTTGGCGCGGCGGCTGAAGTGGCACAGCATTATGGTGTGCCCATTATCGGCCCGGAAAAACAAGATGAGTTCTGGCTGCAAGGCTTACCGGCGCAGAGCCGGATGTTCGGCCTTGATGATTGTCAGCCACTGACGCCGGATCGCTGGCTGGATGAAGGCGATACGGTCAGCGTGGGCAAAGTGAGTTTACAGGTGTTGCACTGCCCGGGGCATACGCCGGGTCACGTGGTGTTCTTTGACGCGCAATCGCGTTTACTGATTTCCGGCGACGTGGTGTTTAAAGGCGGTGTAGGGCGCAGCGATTTCCCGCAGGGCAACCATGCGCAACTGATTGACTCCATCAAACGTAAACTGTTGCCGCTTGGCGATGACGTGACCTTTATTCCCGGTCATGGCCCCCTGTCGACGCTGGGTGATGAACGGCTGCATAACCCGTTCTTGCAGGATGAGCTTCCAGTCTGGTAAATAAAAAAGGGTCGCCGTGGCGACCCTTTTTTTCAGCGCTGATTACAGCACTGCAACGATGGCTTCACACAACGGCGCCATATTGTCCGGCGTCATGCCCGCGACGTTAATACGCCCGGATGCCACAGCGTAAATACCAAACTCTTCACGCAGACGCAGCACCTGATCTTTGGTCAGGCCGCTGAATGAGAACATGCCATTCTGTTTCGTGATAAAGCTGAAATCACGATCCGCGCCTTTCTCCTGCAGCGTATTCACAAACAGCAGACGCATACGCTGGATACGCTGGCGCATATCGGTCAGCTCCTGTTCCCAGATTGCGCGCAGGGCTTCATTGCTGAGGATCGTCGCCACCACGGAAGCGCCATGCGCTGGTGGGTTAGAGTAGTTCGCACGAATGACTGATTTCATCTGGCTGAAGGCGCGATCGGCGCTTTCCGCATCAGCACAGACCAGCGTACAGGCACCGACACGCTCATTGTACAGACCAAAGTTTTTCGAGAAGGAGCTGGCAACCAGAAACTCTTTATGCAGCGCAGCAAATGCGCGCAACCCTTCAGCGTCTTCTTCCAGACCGCGGGCAAAGCCCTGGTAAGCAAAGTCAAACAGCGGCAGCCAGCCTTTTTCGACGGACAGCTTCGCCAGCGTCTCCCACTGTTCAAGCGTTGGATCGATACCGGTCGGGTTATGGCAGCAGCCGTGGAACAGCACCACGTCGCCCGCTTGTGCGTTATTCAGGCTGGCCAGCAGACCGTCGAAGTCCAGCGCGTGATTCTGTGCGTCGTAGTAAGTGTATTCGCACACTTCCAAACCGGCAGAGTTGAAGACGCCTTTATGGTTCGGCCAGCTTGGGTTGCTTACCCATATGCGTTTTGCAGAGGTATTTTTGGCGAGGAAATCCGCCGCTACGCGCAGACCACCGGTACCGCCTGGGGTTTGTGCTGTGCGTGCACGTTTGTCGTTGATAATCGCGCTGCCTTTGCCGAACAGCAGTTCCTGGGTGCAACGGCCAAATTCAGGAATACCGTCGATGCCGAGGTAATTTTTGGTGGTCTCATTTTCCAGCAGATAAAGTTCCGCTTTTTTTACGCTGGTCAGCACCGGGGTCTTGCCGGTTTCATCTTTATAGACGCCGATCCCTAAGTTGATTTTATTGGGGCGTTCATCGGCGCGAAACAGATCGGCCAGACCCAGAATAGGATCGGCAGGAGCGGCGGTTATATTCTCAAACATGACGAGGTTCCATTTTGATGACAGAAGGGAGATCCGCTATCAGGTTAACGGGAGATACGGGAATTGCCAACCGTTTGCGATAAAAAGCGCGATACTTTTCAAAAGTCATCACTCTTTATATCGCAGACATAAAAAAACAGGGCCGTAGCCCTGTTTGATATGCATATAACAGTCGAGGGGGGACTGATTAGAACTGGTAAACGATACCAACAGCAGCCTGGTCGTCGGTAGCCAGAGCAACTGCACGGGTGTAATCGTTTTCTTTCAGCAGGTTGAACTTATATGCAGCATATACGTTCATGTTTTTGTTGAAGTAGTACCAGGTACCCACTTCGATGTATTTGGTCAGGTCAGCGTCGCCGCCAGCGAAGTTACCGCGTGCAGCCAGGTCTTTACCTTTGGTCTGTACGTAGCCAACGGACGGACGCAGACCGAAATCGAACTGGTACTGTACAACAGCTTCGATGTTCTGAGTTTTGTTAGCGAAGGAATCATCTTCCTGCGGAGTCATGTTGTAGGTCTGAGAGTACATAACTGCTGCATACACGTTGTTAGCGTCATATTTAGCAGAAGTTGCCCACGCTTCAGCTTTGTCACCGTTACCATCAGCTTTCTGAGAAACAGTACGGTTAGAAGAAGAGTAACCTGCAGCAACGCCGAAACCAGCGCCCAGATCGTAAGTCACAGAGGTGCTTACGCCGTCGCCGTTCTGTTTTTTGACATCGCGGCTGGAGCTTTCGTTTTTACCCTGGTATTGCAGAGCCAGACCCAAGCCGTCAACCAGACCAAAGAAGTTGGAGTTACGGTAAGTTGCAACACCGCTGGTACGAGCGGTCATGAAGTTGTCAGTGTGGTTCCAGCCATCGCCGCCCCACTCAACCAGCATGTCAGTTGCTGCTTCAGCATCATAGATAGCGCCGTAGTTACGACCGTAATCGAAAGAACCGAAGTCACCGGCTTTCAGACCAGCAAATGCCAGACGGGTTTTAGTGTCCTGGCTGCCTTCAGTGCTGGAGGCATCCATGTTGTATTCCCAACGACCGTAACCGATCAGTTCGCTGTTGATCTGAGTTTCACCTTTGAAACCCACACGAGCGTAGGTGGTGTCTTCGTTGCCGGTTGCGCCGTTGGTGGTCCAAATGTGCTCGCCTACAGCTTTGCCGTAGAAGTCCAGTTTGTTGCCGTTTTTGTTATAGATTTCTGCAGCGTTAGCTGCACCCGCTACCAGCAGGGCAGGGATAACCACTGCCAGGATATTGCGCTTCATCATTATTTATTACCCTCATTGGTTTTTTTTAACACCTGCCACTGCCGCCAATAAATTCCGTCAATAAACATTTACGGAACTATTGATGAGAGTTTGGTGTCTTTCTGTGTCTGAAAGGCATCTTTCCAAACATGTCAGCGTTTCGCTACCCTGAAAGTGCTACAAATGTCTTAAAGCGGTAACAAAAAGAAATATTGTGTAAGAATTTATTAATTTTAGGGAACTTTGTGAACCACTTCATAATTCCGGACTGACTGCTGCTAAAAACAGCATCTTCATTCCTATTTATATGAATTGCTTATGTTTAATTGAGATAACAGCTTTTCTTATTCAGAAACCCTTCTCATCCTGTTTTTTCTTATGACGTGATTTAGCCATCCGGATAGCTGTTCTGTTTTTAACCAAAAGTGCGAAAGCAAGCGAAGGCAAAAAGTTGCAATAACATCGCTGTTGATTTTTTGTACAGAGTGGTTTCAGCCCAATTTGGTGCAGAAAATGAACGGGAAGGTAAGGAAGTGAGTAAAAATGTGTCTGCGTTGTGAACACAGGTTGATGCGGCAGAGATAAAGAAAAGGCCAGCGCTCAGGCTGGCCTTCATTCTTATCTGATCGATCAGAATGTCGCGCTGCGCGGTGTGCGCGGGAACGGGATCACGTCACGGACGTTCTGTACGCCGGTAACGTAGGCGATCAGGCGCTCAAAACCGAGACCAAAGCCGGCGTGCGGCACCGTGCCATAACGGCGCAGGTCGCGATACCACCAGTAGTCTTCTTTATTCAGCCCCATTTCAGCCATACGGGCATCCAGAACATCCAGACGTTCTTCACGTTGAGAACCGCCGATGATTTCACCGATGCCCGGCGCCAGCACGTCCATCGCCGCCACGGTTTTCCCGTCATCGTTAAGGCGCATATAGAACGCTTTGATATCTTTCGGGTAGTTTTTCACGACGACCGGCGCTTTAAAATGCTTCTCAGCCAGATAGCGTTCATGTTCAGAAGCCAGATCGACACCCCAGTACACCGGGTTTTCAAACGTCTCGCCGCATTTCTCCAGAATGGCTACCGCATCGGTGTAATCCACCTGAGCGAAATCTGCTGCGATAAAGCGCTGCAGACGGCCAATGGCATCTTTGTCGACGCGTTCTTCGAAGAACTTCAGGTCATCCATACGTTCATCGAGGACGGCTTTGAACGCATATTTCAGCATCGCTTCAGCCAGACGGGCGTTATCATCGAGATCGGCAAAAGCCACTTCTGGCTCCAGCATCCAGAACTCCGCCAGATGGCGACTGGTGTTGGAGTTTTCCGCACGGAAAGTCGGGCCGAAGGTGTAGATTTTCGACAGCGCACAGGCGTAAGTTTCGCCGTTGAGCTGACCCGATACGGTCAGGAAAGACTCTTTACCGAAGAAATCCTTGTCATAATCTACTTTGCCTTCCGGCGTACGCGGCAGGTTTTCCATATCCAGTGTGGAAACGCGGAACATCTCACCCGCGCCTTCGGTATCGGAAGCAGTGATCAGCGGCGTGGAAACCCAGAAGAAACCCTGCTCATCAAAGAAACGATGCAGCGCTTGCGCCAGCGTATGACGAACGCGTGCGACGGCGCCGATCAGGTTCGTACGCGGGCGCAGATGCGCGACTTCACGCAGATACTCGATGCTGTGGCGTTTCGCTGCCATCGGATAGGTATCCGGATCTTCAACCCAGCCGGTCACTTCAACGTGGGTTGCCTGAATTTCCAGACTCTGGCCTTCGCCCGGCGAAGCCACAACTTTGCCGGTGACGATAACGGAGCAGCCGGTGGTCAGACGCAGTACTTCGTCATTGTAATTGGGCAGAGAATTATTAATAACGGCCTGTACAGGATTAAAGCAGGAGCCGTCGTAAACGGCGAGGAAGGAGATACCAGCTTTAGAATCTCGGCGGGTGCGTACCCATCCGCGTACGGTGACTTCGCTGTCAACGGCAACGCGGCTATGGAATACGTCGGCTACAGGCACAACGCTCATAATATTCTCTCTGTTAATAGTCGGAAAAAATAAACACTTGTCCGCCCGATAAGGGGGGATATCTATGTTACCTGGCATACGCCATCAGACAAGCAGAATTCGCAGGAACAATTAATAAATTGTCGGCAAAAAGAAGGGAGCCGTCTGGCTCCCTGGAGATTAGCTGGCTTTTTTGACCTGGGGCAGGTCAAATGCTTTACGCAGTGCGCGGACGAACGCCTTGTCATGGCAGATGGTTTTTCCCGGACTGTCGGACAATTTCGCCACCGGTTTACCGTTGCACTCCACCAGTTTAATCACGATGTTCAGCGGCTTCACCTGGGGAATATCGCAGGTTAAGCGGGTGCCGATACCAAAACTAAGGTTAACGCGTGAGGCAAAGTGGCCATACAGATCGAGCGCTTTGTTCAGATCGAGGTTATCGGAGAACACCAGCGTTTTTGTCAGGGGGTTAATTCCCAGTTTCTCGTAATGGGCGATGGCTTTCTCCCCCCATTCCACCGGGTCCCCGGAGTCATGGCGTAACCCCTGATAACGGGTAGCGAACTCCGGGCCAAAATCGCGTAAAAAGGCATCCATGGTGATGCAATCGGTCAGCGCAATGCCTAATTGCGTTGGATACTCTTCCAGCCAGGCCGCCAGCGCAGCGCGTTGACTGGTGGCGAGATTTGGACTGATTTGCTGATGCGCCTGGAACCACTCATGTGCCTGGGTTCCCATTGGCGTCAATGACAACCGGCGCGCCAGATCGTAATTACTGGTGCCAACAAACCACGGTTCTTGCTGCAGTCGTTTAACAATCGCCTGCTGAACATCGCGGGAGAAACGGCGACGGGTGCCGAAATCCATCAGGCGAAAACGGGACATATCCTTTCCGGCCGTACGCACAGCAAAATCCGCCAGTTTTTCTTCCAGATGCAGCAGAGCCTGCTCTACGCCTGCCTGAGGTGAACGGCAGCGATGCACCACTTCACTGATGACCGCCAGCAGCGGCACTTCCCACATGATCACTTCGCGCCATGGGCCGGAGAGACGAATGTTGAGCTTGCCGTTGTCGTTGCTAATAGCGACTTGCTGCGGATCGTAACGGAAGTCGCGCAACCAGTTGAGATAGTCAGATTTAAAGAAAGGCAGGCCGGACAGCCAGTGGTACTCGTCATCCTGCAAACGCAGGTGTTGCATGGCATCCACATGTTCACGGATCGCGTCAGCGTAGATGCCGAGCAGATCGTCGCCACGGCAGCGGAACTCTGCTGAAACGTGCACATCGTAATAATGATGGAACACCGCTTGCTGCATGTGCAGCTTGTAAGCGTCGGTATCCAGCAGCGTTTGCAGACCAGGGAAAGCGAGTTGAGTCATGGTGCGCAGTAGCATCCTCTTACAGGAGCGTTTAGTACAATAAACAAAGCAGGTCGTCGCTGGAGTATACCTTGTTTACCAGGTTATTGAACCCCGATCACACCATATCGCACGGAATGGGTCGATGGCATTTCGTGCCTCCTGTTGCCAGAATGTAGCAAACCAGAGCTTTTCCCTCTGAAAAGATGAACATTCTGCGTGGCGCGTTTTCCGCAACCGGAATAGACTGGAGTCGTAACCAAACAGAAGATGCTAAAGGTTTTTTATGACACAACAGCCACAAGCCAAATACCGCCACGATTACCGTGCGCCGGATTACCTGATTAGCGATATTGACTTGACCTTTGAGCTCGACGCCGCCAAAACGGTCGTCACCGCGCTGAGTAAAGTGTCTCGCCATAGCGCCTCTGTCGTACCGCTGCGCCTCGATGGCGGCGAGCTGACATTGCTCTCTCTCCATGTGAACGATGCCCCATGGTCGAACTATAAAATAGAAGAAGGCAACCAACTGGTCATTGATGGCCTGCCGGATCGTTTTACCCTGCGTATCGTCAATGAAATCAGCCCGGCGGCGAATACCGCGCTGGAAGGGTTGTACCAGTCTGGCGAAGCGCTGTGCACCCAGTGTGAGGCGGAAGGTTTCCGTCACATTACCTGGTATCTCGATCGTCCGGATGTGCTGGCGCGATTTACCACCAAACTGATTGCCGATAAAACCCGCTATCCGTTCCTGCTGTCGAACGGCAACCGTGTTGATCAGGGTGAGCTGAGCGATGGCCGTCACTGGGTTCAGTGGCAGGATCCGTTCCCGAAACCCTGCTATTTGTTTGCTCTTGTTGCCGGTGACTTTGACGTACTGCGCGACACCTTTACCACCCGTTCCGGGCGTGAAGTGGCGCTGGAGCTCTATGTTGACCGCGGTAATCTCGATCGTGCGCCGTGGGCGATGACGTCGCTGAAGAACTCCATGAAGTGGGACGAAGATCGCTTCGGGCTGGAGTACGATCTCGACATCTATATGATCGTTGCCGTCGACTTCTTTAATATGGGGGCGATGGAGAACAAAGGGCTGAACATCTTCAACTCGAAATATGTTCTGGCCCGGACGGATACCGCGACCGATAAAGATTACCTCGATATTGAGCGTGTTATCGGTCATGAATATTTCCATAACTGGACCGGTAACCGCGTCACCTGCCGCGACTGGTTCCAGCTTAGCCTGAAAGAGGGGCTGACCGTGTTCCGCGATCAGGAGTTCAGTTCCGATCTCGGCTCCCGTGCGGTTAACCGCATCAGCAATGTGCGCACCATGCGCGGCATGCAGTTTGCGGAAGACGCCAGCCCGATGGCGCACCCGATTCGCCCGGACAAAGTCATTGAAATGAACAACTTCTATACCCTGACAGTCTACGAAAAGGGTGCTGAAGTGATCCGCATGCTGCACACGCTGCTGGGCGAAGAGAACTTCCAGAAAGGGATGCAGCTCTATTTTGAGCGCCATGATGGCAGCGCTGCGACCTGTGACGATTTCGTGCAGGCGATGGAAGATGCTTCCAATATCGACCTCTCGCATTTCCGTCGTTGGTACAGTCAGGCGGGCACGCCGATTGTGACGGTGCAGGATGACTACAACCCGAATACCGAGCAGTACACGCTGACCATCAGCCAGCGCACGCCGCCAACGGCAGAGCAGCAAGATAAGCAGCCGCTGCATATCCCGTTCGATATTGAGTTGTACGATAACGAAGGCAAGGTGATCCCGCTGCAAAAAGGCGGTCATCCGGTACACCACGTACTGAACGTGACGCAGGCGGAACAAACGTTTGTCTTTGATAATGTTTATTTCCAGCCGGTACCGTCACTGCTGCGTGAGTTCTCTGCGCCGGTGAAACTGGAATATAAATGGAGCGATCAGCAGCTCACGTTTTTAATGCGCCATGCCAGCAACGATTTCTCCCGCTGGGATGCAGCGCAAAGCCTGCTGGCCACGCATATCAAGCTGAATGTTGCACGTCATCAGCAGGGGCAGGCGTTGTCGTTGCCGCTGCATGTGGCCGATGCCTTCCGCGCGATCCTGCTCGACGAGGTCATCGATCCGGCTCTTGCTGCCGAGATCCTGACGCTGCCATCAGCGAATGAGATTGCCGAACTGTTTGAGGTTATCGATCCCTCCGCGATCACCGCCGTGCGTGAAGCGCTGACGCGTACGCTTGCCACTGAGCTGGCGGACGAGTTCCTTGCTGTGTATAACGCCAACAAATTGAGCCACTATCAGGTGGAGCATGCGGATATCGGCAAGCGCGCGTTACGTAATACCTGCCTGCGCTTCCTGGCCTTTGGCGATGCACAACTGGGCGACAAACTGGTGAGTCAGCAGTATCACGACGCCGATAACATGACCGATGCGCTGGCGGCGCTTTCAGCCGCTGTGGCCGCACAGTTACCGTGCCGCGATGCGCTGATGCAGGAATATGATGACAAATGGCATCATGACGGTCTGGTGATGGACAAGTGGTTTATCCTGCAAGCTACCAGCCCGGCGAGCAATGTGCTGGAAACAGTGCGTGGTTTGCTGAAACACCGTTCATTCAGCCTGAGCAACCCGAACCGCATTCGTTCGCTGATCGGTGCTTTTGCCGGCAGCAACCCGGCGGCATTCCATGCGCAGGATGGCAGCGGTTATCAGTTCCTGGTCGAAATGCTGACTGAGCTTAATAGCCGCAACCCTCAGGTGGCGTCGCGTCTGATTGAGCCGCTGATCCGCCTGAAACGTTATGACGCCAAACGTCAGGCGTTGATGCGCGCAGCGCTGGAGCAGTTAAAAGCATTGCCGAACCTGTCCGGCGATCTGTACGAGAAAGTCAGTAAAGCGCTGGCATAGTCCGGCAACCAGGCCCGGTAGCGCAACGCTTTCCGGGCCTGTCAATGTCGCCTTCCGAACGGCTAAGACGACATGCTTTCAGGCGTGGCGGGTTTGTGGCGCAACCATACTTTCTGACTCGCCGCGTTGCATGACCCGGTTCAGTACTGTTTCTTCTAACTCCGCCAGCCTGAGTGAGCCTGTCCGGCGCGGGCGGGGGATATCGATGGCCAAATCCAGGCCAATTTTCCCTTCTTCAATCAGCAGGACGCGATCGGCCATGGCCACGGCTTCGCTGACATCGTGCGTGACCAGTACGACCGTAAACCCATGTAATTGCCACAGTTCCGTAATCAGCGCTTGCATCTCAAGACGTGTTAACGCATCCAGTGCGCCAAGCGGTTCATCGAGCAGCAACAGTCCGGGCTGATGCACCAGCGCACGCGCCAGTGCTACGCGCTGTTTTTGCCCGCCAGAGAGCGCGGCAGGCCACTCCGTTGCGCGCTGCGCCAGCCCCACTGACCGGAGTGCCTGTTGTGCGGCCTCGCGCCAGGCCCCTTTCAGACCCAGACCGACATTATCGATGACCGATTTCCACGGCAGCAGGCGGGCATCCTGAAACATCATTCGCGTGTCATTCTGGATCTGCGCCAGTGGCGTGTTTCCCGCCAGCAGTTCACCGCTGTTTGGGGATTCGAGGCCGGCCAGCAGGCGCAGTAAGGTACTCTTGCCTCCGCCGCTACGCCCCACCACGGCAATAAACTGCCCGGCAGCAATGTGTAAATCCAGCCCCTTCAATACGGCGTTATCACCGTAGTGCTTGTTTACGCTATTTAATAACAAGGGGATCCCTTGAGTGAGTCGGGCGGTCGTCATGCATTTGCCTCCTTCTCATGATAAGCCGGATGCCAGCGTAACCACAGGCGCTCCAGCAGTTGCGCGCTGACATCAGCCAGTTTGCCGAGCAGGGCGTAGAGGATAATCGCTACCACCACCACATCGGTTTGCAGAAACTCCCGTGCGTTCATGGCCAGATAACCAATGCCCGCATTGGCTGAAATCGTCTCCGCCACAATTAAGGTCAGCCACATCAGGCCAAGGGCAAAGCGCACGCCGACCATAATAGAGGGCAGGGCACCCGGCAGGATCACATGGATAAAGAGCGCAAAACCGGTTAATCCATAGCTGCGCGCCATTTCCACCAGTCCACGATCGATATTGCGGATCCCATGCCAGGTATTGATATACACCGGAAACAGCGTACCCAACGCGACGAGGAATATTTTCGCGCTCTCGTCGATGCCAAACCACAGGATCACCAGGGGGATCAATGCCAGATGCGGGATGTTACGCAACATCTGGATAGAGGTGTCCAGCAGCCGTTCTCCCCAACGCGACAGACCGCTTATCAACCCCAGCGTCAACCCGATGCTGCCGCCAATAGAGAAGCCAATCGCGGCACGCCAGGAACTTATGGCCAGATGCTGCCACAGTTCTCCGCTTGCGCTCAGCGTCCAGAAGGCTTCCAGCACGCCTTCCGGTGACGGAAGAATGCGAGTAGAGAGCCAGCCAGTCGATGAGGCGATTTGCCAGACGATCACAATCCCGATGGGCAGTAACCACGGTGCGATACGCAGCAACCCGCTGTTCTGTGCAGCCATGATGATTCCTCAGCTTTGCGCCACTTTTCGCGGGATAAACTCATTCGCCACCGTCTCGCCCTGAAGCTGCAACGATTGCGGTTGCGGGATCTGCGGGATAGCGACATCAAGATGCGGGAACAGCAGCTCACCCACCCGATACGCCTCTTCCAGATGCGGATAACCGGAAAGAATAAAACTGTCTATTCCCAGTGCCGCATACTCGTTAATGCGCGCCGCCACCGTTGGACCGTCACCCACCAGCGCCGTCCCTGCGCCGCCGCGCACCAGACCTGGGCCCGCCCACAAATTGGGGCTGATTTCAAGGTTGCCGCGTTGACCGTTATGCAACGCCGCCATACGCTGCTGGCCGACGGAGTCCTGGCGTGCAAAGGCCGCCTGCGCTTTGGCAATGGTTTCGTCGTCCAGATGCGAGATCAGGTTGTCTGCCGCCTGCCAGGCTTCGGCGGTGGTTTCACGCACGATCACATGCAGGCGAATACCGAAGCGAACGTTACGCCCGTGCGCCGCTGCTTTGGCGCGCACCTGGGCAATTTTCTCTTTGACCTGTTCGGGGGGCTCGCCCCAGGTCAGATAGAGATCGACCTGTTCCGCGGCCAGATCTTGCGCCACATCCGATGAACCGCCGAAATAGAGTGGCGGGCGCGGTTGCTGTACGGGGGGGAAAAATAATTTCGCGCCGCGCACATGAACATGTTTGCCTTGGAAATCGACCGTCTCGCCTTCCAGCAGGCGACGCCAGACATGGGTAAATTCTGAGGATGCTGCGTAACGTTCAGTATGATCAAGAAACACACCGTCCCCTGCCAGCTCCTGCGGGTCGCTACCGGTCACGAGGTTAAACAACGCCCGGCCGTTAGACAGGCGGTCCAGTGTGGCGGCCTGGCGGGCGGCGACGGTGACGGAGGTGACGCTTGGACGCAGGGCGACGAGGAACTTCAGACGCTGGGTTACCGGGATCAGGGAGGCGGCCACCAGCCAGGCATCTTCACAGGAGCGCCCGGTTGGGATCAGTACGCCGCTAAATCCTATACGATCCGCCGCCTGGGCAATTTGTTGTAAATAGGCATGATCCACCGGTCGGGAACCGTAATCGGTCCCCAGGTAGTGACCGTCTCCGTGGGTAGGCAAAAACCAGAACAGATTCAGGCTCATAACTTGGCTCCTTGTTGGGTTGGCTGCCAGATGCGGGTACGGATATCCACTTTCTTCGGTAGCAGGTGGTTGGCATAAAACAGATCGGCCGTTTGCTGTTGCAGTGCGGCGGTTGCCTCGTTTACCGGCCCGATTCTGGTTGGGGGGCGGTGATCAAAATAGGTGGCGATAACGGGCGACGGTAATCCCATGGTTTTTGCCAGCAGCGCGACACTTTCGTCACGGTGGCTGCGGGTGAGGGCATCCGCTTCACTAAAGGTGTCCAGTACGCCCTGGATAAAGGCGCCATTCTTCTCTGCATAGGGGCGGGCAGCTAAATAGAAGGAGCCGGTTTGCTTCAGCGTGGTGCCATCTTTCAACACTCGCACGCCGCCTTGTAACAGGGCGGCGGAATAGTACGGATCCCAGATGGCCCAGGCGTCGACGTTCCCTTGTTGGAAGGCTGCGCGGGCATCGGCCGGTGTCAGGAAGACAGGTTGAATATCCGTAAATTTCAGTCCGGCTTCTTGCAGGGCGCGCAGTAGCAAGTTATGGGAGCTGGAACCCTTTTGCAGCGCCACTTTATGCCCTTTCAGGTCGGCGACCGTTTTAATGGCGCTGTTTTCCGCCACCAGGATCACTTCCGCTTTCGGCTTAGGAGGTTCCACGCCGACATAGACCAGATCCGCGCCAGCAGCTTGGGCAAAAATCGGCGGAATATCGCCAGTGCTGCCAAGATCAATGCTGCCGACGTTGAGCGCCTCCAGCATCTGCGGGCCAGCCGGGAATTCCACCCAGGATATTTTGGTATTCGGGTAACGTTTTTCCAGCAATTCATGACTTTTCGCCAGCACCATACTGACGCTGCCTTTCTGATAGCCAATGCGTAACCCATCCGGTGCAGGTTCGGCGGCATGTACCCAACCGGATACGGTCAACAGCCCGCCGATCGCCAGCCATTGTGCGCGATGTCTGAAAGCGCTAAACATGAGCGACTCCTTGTGTCGTATGGAAATCCGGTGCCTGGATATCGCGGCGGTGCAGCGCCTGCCAGAAGGTTTCCAGTGCGCTATCAAGACGGGTTTGCAGGTTGGGAATCAGGCTGGGTTTATGCTGATAATCAAGCACCTGGCTGTCGTCAGCAAACACGCCATGCAGGATCTCCTGCGCCTTGAGCGCGCTGAGAACAGGTTTCAGCGCGTAATCCACTGCCAGCATATGCGCCACGGTTCCGCCGGTCGCCAGCGGTAAAACCACCTTGCCTTCCAGTGCGCGTTCGGGGAGTAAATCCAGCAGCGTTTTCAGGGCGCCGGAAAATGAGGCTTTATAAATGGGGGTAGCGACGATCAAGCCATCTGCGCTTTTCAACTGTTCAATAAGCGTTTGTAACGCCGGGCTATCAAAGTTGGCATACAGCAGATCTTCTGGCGCGAAGTTATGTAAGTGCCAGTGGCAGACCTCAATATCCTGGGCGCTCAGACGCTCACGAGCATACTCCAGCAGCGCACTGGAGCGGGACGGGAAGCGCGGACTTCCGGCGAGAGTGACAACGCGCATAGTAGCTCCTTATAACTAATTGTTTGCTTTTAAGTAACATTCATAACAATTTAAAGCAGTGTGACAGAGGCGATTTATTCCACTAAATGATTTATTTGAAGAAAAATTGCCAAAAATTGCATAAAGCGGAGAGGGGAAGGGAAAACGATTGCGCCAAATCAGCTTTTTTTGCCGCAGGTCAATTCCATTTGCCGGGGGTTTCGCAGATAATACGCCCCCGGTTTGCACACCGGGAATCCAGGAGAGTTCATGTACTATCCCTTCGTTCGTAAAGCCCTTTTCCAGCTAGATCCAGAGCGCGCTCATGAATTAACATTTCAACAATTACGCCGTGTCACGGGCACACCGCTGGAAGCGCTTGTACGCCAGCGTGTACCGGAGAAACCGGTACAATGTATGGGCCTGACCTTTAAGAATCCGCTTGGACTGGCGGCGGGTCTGGATAAAAACGGCGAATGCATTGATGCACTTGGGGCGATGGGGTTTGGCTCCATTGAAATTGGCACCGTGACGCCACGGCCACAGCCGGGCAATGACAAACCGAGGATCTTCCGTCTGGTGGATGCCGAAGGTCTGATCAACCGGATGGGCTTTAATAATCTCGGCGTTGATAACCTGGTCGAGAACGTTAAGAAAGCGCATTTTGATGGCGTACTCGGTATCAATATCGGCAAAAATAAAGATACGCCAGTCGAGCAGGGTAAAGATGACTACCTGATTTGTATGGAGAAAATCTATGCTTATGCAGGCTATATCGCGATTAATATCTCGTCACCAAATACGCCGGGGTTACGTACTCTGCAATATGGCGAAGCGCTGGATGATCTCCTCACGGCAATTAAAAATAAGCAAAACGATCTGCAAAATCGCCACCATAAATATGTGCCGGTGGCAGTGAAGATCGCACCGGATCTTTCACAAGAAGAATTGATCCAGGTGGCGGACAGTTTAGTTCGTCACAATATTGATGGTGTTATCGCCACCAATACGACGCTGGATCGATCCCTCGTGCAGGGAATGAAACATTGTGATGAAACCGGTGGTTTAAGCGGCCGTCCATTACAATTAAAAAGTACTGAAATAATTCGCCGCTTGTCTCAGGAATTAAAGGGGCAGTTACCCATTATCGGCGTCGGCGGCATTGACTCGGTGATCGCTGCGCGCGAGAAAGTGGCCGCAGGCGCAACGCTGGTGCAAATTTATTCTGGCTTTATTTTTAAAGGCCCGCCGCTGATTAAAGAAATTGTCACCCATATCTAATCTTTTTTCCTTTTACTGAACCGCCAGGGCTTTATTTCCCGCCCTGGTTGTTTTATATTCCGTCACTGTTGCTAATTTAAACATTTTAGTCTTTCATTATTAGGGTAATAACCGGGGCGACAAAAAGGATGAAAAAGTAACAGGATGTTTATGGGGACGGGAGAGGACAATGCGAATTAAACCTGACGACAATTGGCGCTGGTATTTTGATGACGAGCATGACCGTATGATGCTCGACTTAGCCAATGGCATGTTATTTCGTTCGCGGTTTGCCGGTAAGATGCTGACGCCGGATGCCTTTTCGCCCTCAGGTTTTTGTGTCGACGATGCGGCGCTCTATTTCTCTTTCGATGAAAAATGCCGCGATCTTGATTTATCCAATGAGCAACGTGCAGAGCTGGTGCTCAATGCGCTGGTCGCCATTCGCTTCCTGAAACCGCAAATGCCGAAAAGCTGGCACTTTTTATCCCACGGCGAACTTTGGTCGCCTGCGACGGGGGAAGGGGCCTGCGTCTGGCTGAGCGACACGCAGGAGTGCGTCAATCTGCTGGTGGTGGAACCGGGCGAAAATGCAGCGCTCTGTCTGCTGGCGCAGCCGGGCGTGGTCATTGCCGGGCGCACAATGCAGCTTGGCGATGCGATCAAAATCATGAACGATCGCCTGAAGCCGCAAATGAACGCCGCTGGCATTCGCTACGAACAGGCGGTTTAAGCCTCCAGCCGCAGCGACGTCTTCGGTATACAGCTACAGCAGAGAATCGAACCATCCTGCGCGACGGCCGATTTTTTCATGGCGCTGACTTCACCTTCCACTAGCCGTATCCGGCAACATCCGCAAACGCCAGCCCGGCAGGAATAGGGCACGCGAATCCCCTGATTTTCAAGCTGTTCCAGCAGCACTTGCTGGTTGTTGCCGCGAAACGTCTGCCCCTGCCAACTGATGTCCACTGTACCTTCCGGCTGAACTTCCGGCGACAACGTTTCCGCCACAGCGCCGGCACCGTATATTTTGGCCGGAGCGGTAGCCAGAATAGCGACCTCATCACCCACTCGGATCACACCGCTATTGCGGGCGATCAGGTTCTGCCCAAAATCCACGTCGCCATTGTCCTGCGCAGTTCGGAACCCTTGCAGCGTTGTTAATGGCTCGCCGGTCGGGTGTTTTTGGCCTTTCTCCGGGCTGACAGTCGTAAACACGCAGCGGCTGCACGGTTTCACCACATCAAAAATCACATCGCCAATGCGCACCACTTTCCAGCTGTCCTCTTCCCACGGCTGCGCGCCAGTCACCACCAGGTTAGGGCGGAATTGCTCCATCCTGACGCTGGCCGGGCAGCGTTGCTGCAAATCGCGCAGCGAAGCTTCGTTGGTGAGCAAATAGGGAAAACCATCCGCAAAGGATAACGGGACGTCATCGTGACGCTTTACCCGGCGGGTCAGCGTCGACCCAACCCAGCGAAGCTGGACATCACGTGAGAAAAAGTGACTCAGCCAGCGGTTAATCTCATCGGGAGCAACCTGCGCGGTAAAATGGTTGCCCCAGACTTCCGTTGGCGCGGCATCGGGCGCAAAATCAGCAAAGCGGACCACTGCGCTGCTGCCGTCTGGCGCGGTCAGATGCAGACCATCCGTCAGCGGCGATGGCGTAAAGCGCACCATCTGCGGAAACTGGCGGGCAGTAATAAAGGTGCCATCGGGCTGGGTGATCATAAAAATGCGATCAAACGAGAGACCGCTAATGTCGGCTACAGCATGCGTCAGACCAATACCGCGCATGGATTTCACCGGATGGATAAAAAGACGTGAAAGAGTCGGCACGTCTTGCCCCCTGTCAGACGAAAATTAGCCCTCAACTTTATGACATGAACGCCAGATTAGCTATAATGCGCAACAATTTTCGTTGAGTATAAGTGACATTATGATTTCTCTGTTTGCCAGTACGGCCCGTGGGCTGGAAGAGCTGTTAAAAACTGAACTGGAAAAACTCGGTGCTGTAGAGTGCCGTGTTGTTCAGGGTGGTGTCCATTTTGAAGGTGACACACGGCTCCTGTACCAGAGCCTGATGTGGAGTCGTCTGGCTTCGCGCATTATGCTGCCGCTTGGAGAGTGCAAGGTTTATAGCGACCTTGATCTCTACCTCGGCGTGCAGGCGATTAACTGGACAGAGATTTTTAACCCGGGCGCGACCTTCGCGGTGCATTTCAGCGGCCTGAATGATGAGATCCGTAACAGCCAGTACGGTGCGTTGAAAGTGAAAGACGCCATCGTCGACAGCTTCACCCGTAAAAATCTTCCGCGCCCGAATGTGGAACGTGACATGCCGGATTTGCGCATTAATGTCTGGCTGAATCAGGACACCGCGAATATCTCTCTCGATTTGAGCGGCGAAGGCCTGCACTTACGCGGCTACCGCGATCGCACCGGTATGGCGCCGATCAAAGAAAACCTCGCGGCGGCGATTGTGATGCGTTCTGGTTGGCAGCCGGGTACGCCGCTGCTGGACCCGATGTGCGGTTCCGGTACATTGCTGATTGAAGCCGCGATGGCGGCAACCGATCGCGCGCCGGGTCTGCATCGTGGTCACTGGGGTTTTAGCGGCTGGGCGCAGCACGATGACGTGCTGTGGCAAGAGGTGAAAGCCGAGGCGCAAACCCGCGCCCGTCAGGGGATTGCCGGTTATGAATCCCGTTTCTATGGCTCCGACAACGACGCGCGCGTGGTCGAAATTGCCCGTAAAAACGCCCGTCGTGCCGGGGTGGGCGAACTGATCACCTTTGAGGCAAAAGATGTCGCCCAACTGAGTAATCCGCTGCCGAAAGGTCCGTACGGTACGGTCATCAGCAACCCGCCTTACGGCGAGCGTCTGGAAAGCGAGCCGGCGCTGATTGCGCTGCACAGTCTGCTGGGGCGCTTGCTGAAAGCGCAGTTCGGCGGCTGGAACCTGTCGCTGTTCAGTGCCTCGGTCGATTTGCTCAATTGCCTGCAGTTGCGCGCGGAGCGTCAATTCAAAGCCAAGAATGGCCCGCTGGATTGCGTGCAGAAAAACTACCATCTGGCGGAAAATACCGGCGAAGCGAAAGCCCCGGCGATGGCGGAAGATTACGCTAACCGTTTGCGTAAAAACCTGAAAAAACTGGAGAAGTGGGCGCGTCAGGAGGGTATCGAATGTTACCGTCTGTACGATGCCGATTTACCGGACTACAACGTGGCAGTCGATCGCTACGCGGATTGGGTGGTAGTGCAAGAGTATGCGCCGCCGAAAACCGTGGATGCGCAGAAAGCGCGCCAACGTCTGTTCGATATTATCGCTGCCACCATTCAGGTACTTGGCATTGCGCCGAATAAACTGGTGCTGAAAACCCGTGAGCGGCAGAAAGGCAACAACCAGTATCAGAAGATGAACGAGAAGGGCGACTTTATGGAAGTGAGCGAATATAACGCTCGTCTGTGGGTCAACCTGACGGATTATCTGGATACCGGCCTGTTCCTCGACCACCGCATTGCACGCCGTATGCTGGGTCAGATGAGTAAAGGTAAGGATTTCCTGAACCTGTTCTCTTATACCGGTAGCGCCAGCGTACACGCAGGTTTAGGCGGCGCGCGTTCCACCACTACCGTGGATATGTCCCGCACTTACCTTGAGTGGGCGGAACGCAACCTGCGCCTCAACGGCCTTAGCGGGCGTGCGCATCGTCTGATTCAGGCGGACTGCCTTGGCTGGTTGCGCGATACTGATGAGCAGTTTGACTTGATCTTTATCGATCCGCCGACCTTCTCGAACTCTAAACGCATGGAAGACTCGTTTGATGTGCAGCGCGATCATATGCGCCTGATGCAGGATCTGAAACGCCTGCTGCGCAAGGACGGCACGATTATGTTTTCCAACAACAAACGCGGTTTCCGTATGGATCTCGACGGGCTGGCGAAACTGGGGCTGAAGGCACAAGAAATCACCCAAAAAACGCAGTCGCAGGACTTTGCCCGCAATCGTCAAATCCATAACTGCTGGCTGATTACCGCAGCCTGAAAGGATAAGTAAATGTCATTGATCAGTATGCATGGCGCGTGGCTGTCGTTCAGCGATGCGCCGCTTCTCGATAATGCAGAGTTGCATATCGAAGAAAACGAACGCGTGTGCCTGGTAGGGCGCAACGGGGCGGGTAAATCAACGCTGATGAAGATCCTCAACCGGGAAGTCAACCTGGATGATGGACGCATCGTTTATGAGCAGGATTTAGTGGTGGCGCGTCTGCAACAGGATCCGCCGCGCAACGTCACGGGCAGCATATACGACTTTGTCGCTGAGGGCATTGAAGAGCAGGCTGAATACCTCAAGCGTTATCACGATATTTCGCATCTGGTGATGAGCGATCCAAGCGACAAAAACCTTGCCGAGCTGGCGCGGGTGCAGGAGCTGCTGGATCATCACGGTTTGTGGCAGCTGGAAAACCGCATTAACGAGGTGCTGGCGCAGCTGGGTCTGACCGCGGATATGGCGCTTTCCTCGTTGTCCGGCGGCTGGTTGCGTAAAGCCGCGTTAGGTCGCGCACTGGTCAGCGCCCCGCGCGTGCTGCTGCTCGACGAACCGACTAACCATCTGGATATCGAAACTATCGACTGGCTGGAAGGGTTCCTGAAATCGTTTGGCGGCACCATCATCTTTATTTCCCATGACCGCTCATTTATTCGCAATATGGCGACGCGCATTGTCGACCTCGATCGCGGCAAGCTGGTCTCTTACCCTGGCGATTACGACCAATATTTGCTGGATAAAGAAGAGGCTCTGCGCGTTGAGGATCTGCAAAATGCCGAGTTTGACCGCAAGCTGGCGCAGGAGGAAGTCTGGATCCGTCAGGGTATCAAAGCGCGCCGTACCCGTAACGAAGGCCGTGTTCGTGCGCTGAAAGCGATGCGTCGTGAGCGTAGCGAGCGCCGGGAAGTAATGGGCAGCGCGAAAATGCAGGTGGAAGAAGCTTCCCGCTCCGGCAAAATCGTTTTTGAGATGGAAAACGTCAACTACGGGGTTGAGGGAAAGGTGCTGGTGCGCGATTTCTCTACGCAGGTCCAGCGGAGCGACAAAATTGCCCTTATCGGCCCGAACGGCTGTGGTAAGACGACATTGCTGAAACTGATGCTGGGCCAGTTGCAGGCGGATAGCGGGCGCGTGCATGTGGGCACCAAGCTGGAAGTGGCATACTTTGATCAGCACCGGGCGGAACTGGATCCGGAAAAAACCGTGATGGACAACCTGGCCGAGGGCAAACAGGAAGTCATGGTCAACGGTAAACCGCGCCACATTCTGGGTTATTTGCAGGACTTCCTGTTCCATCCAAAACGGGCGATGACGCCGGTGCGCGCGCTTTCCGGTGGGGAGCGTAACCGCCTGTTGCTGGCGCGTTTGTTCCTGAAACCCAGTAACCTGTTGATCCTCGATGAACCGACCAACGATCTGGATGTTGAAACGCTGGAACTGCTGGAAGAGTTGATCGACAGCTATCAGGGCACGGTGCTGCTGGTCAGCCACGATCGCCAGTTTGTGGATAATACCGTGACCGAATGTTGGATCTTCGAAGGCGAAGGACGCATTGGTCAGTATGTTGGCGGTTATCACGACGCGCGCGGTCAGCAGTCTGCTTCGCAGGCGCAAAAACAGGCAACCGTGAAAAAAAATACGGAAGCGCCGGTCGCCAAAGCAGAAACTGTCAAACGAAGCACCAACAAACTAAGCTATAACCTGCAACGTGAGCTGGAACAACTGCCGCAGAAGCTGGAACAGCTGGAAGCTGAGCTGGAATCTCTGCAGGCGCAGGTGGCGGATGCCGCCTTCTTTAGTCAGCCGCATGATCATACGCAGAAAGTCTTAGCTGATATGGCTTCGGCGGAGCAGGCGCTGGAAGACGCGTTTGAACGCTGGGAGTACCTGGAGGCTCTAAAAAACGGCGCATAAAAGGGAGCCTGTATGTGTGAACACCACCACGCCACTCGTCACATTCTCTGTTCGCAATGTGACATGCTGGTGGCGTTGCCACCGTTGCAGAACGGGCATAGAGCCACTTGCCCGCGCTGTGGCGCAACACTGACGACCGAATGGGACGCGCCGCGGCAGCGTCCCACTGCCTATGCCATCGTGGCATTATTCATGTTGTTGCTCTCAAACCTCTTTCCCTTCGTCAATATGAAAGTGGCCGGTGTGACCAGCGAAGTGACGTTGCTGGAAATTCCCGGGGTGATGTTTTCTGAGGATTACGCCAGTCTTGGCACTTTCTTCTTGCTGTTTGTTCAGTTAGTTCCGGCATTTTGCCTGGTGACTATCCTGTTGCTGGTAAACCGCGTGCCGATGAATTTTCGCCTGAAAATTGGTCTGGCGAGGATCCTGTTTCAACTGAAAAGCTGGGGGATGGCAGAGATCTTCCTGGCGGGCGTGTTGGTCAGTTTCGTGAAACTGATGGCCTATGGCGATGTGGGCATCGGCAGCAGCTTTATTCCATGGTGTCTGTTTTGCCTGCTGCAGTTGCGGGCTTTTCAGTGTGTTGATCGCCACTGGTTATGGGATGACATCGCACCGGCGCCAAAACCCGCGCAGATTTTGCATGTCGGGGTACCGGGTATCCGTCAGGGGTTACGCGCATGTCCTTGCTGCACGGCAATTGTTGCGATTGATCAATCGGTTTGCCCGCGCTGCCATACGCATGGCCAGGCCCGGCGGCGAAACAGTATCCAGTGGACGCTGGCGCTGCTGGTCACCTCCATTCTGCTCTACCTGCCTGCGAATATTCTCCCCATTATGGTGACGGATTTGCTGGGGGATCGCATGCCGTCCACGATCCTTGCAGGGGTGATTTTGCTCTGGAGTGAGGGGTCATACCCGGTAGCGCTGGTGATCTTTATCGCCAGTATTATGGTGCCGACGTTGAAAATGATCGGTATCGCCTGGCTATGCATCGATGCGAAAGGGCATGGCAAGCGCGATTGCGAGCGAATGCACATTATTTATGAGGTGGTCGAGTTTGTCGGCCGCTGGTCAATGATCGACGTGTTTGTGATTGCCGTACTCTCCGCGCTGGTGCGTATGGGCGGGTTGATGAATATTTACCCGGCAATGGGTGCGCTAATGTTTGCGCTGGTCGTAATTATCACGATGTTTGCGGCAATGACTTTCGATCCCCGGTTGACCTGGGATCGTGAACCGCTAACGCACCATGAGGAGTCGTTAAAGCATGGAGAATAAGAGTGGGGAGGCCAACGTGCAAAAGGTAAGAAACTGGTCGCCGGTGTGGATTTTCCCGATTGTGACCGCGCTGATTGGTGCGTGGATCCTCTTCTATCACTACAGCCATCAGGGCCCGGAAGTGACGCTGATCACCACCAATGCGGAGGGCATTATCGGTGGCAAGACCACCATTAAGAGCCGCAGTGTGGACGTTGGTGTGGTGGAAAGCACGACGCTGACCGATGATTTAACCCATGTAGAAATCAAAGCGCGGCTTAATTCCGGGATGGAAAAGCTGCTGCACGATGATTCCGTTTTTTGGGTGGTGAAGCCGCAGGTAGGCCGTGAAGGGATCAGCGGATTGGGAACCCTGCTTTCGGGGGCCTACATTGAGTTGCAACCAGGTAACAAAGGTAATCAACCAGAGCGCTACAACCTGCTGGACTCGCCGCCGCTGGCGCCGCCTGATGCGAAAGGCATCCGGGTGATCCTCGACAGCAGTAAAGCCGGGCAATTAACCGCCGGGGATCCGGTGTTATTCCGTGGTTACCGCGTCGGCTCGGTTGAAACCAGTACCTTCGATACGCAAAAACGTACGATGAGTTATCAGCTCTTTATCAATGCCCCTAACGACAGGCTGGTGACCAGCAATGTGCGTTTCTGGAAGGACAGTGGTATTGCGGTGGATCTCACGTCGGCAGGCATGCGGGTGGAAATGGGATCGCTGGCGACATTATTCGGTGGTGGCGTGAGTTTTGATGTGCCGGAAGGTGTTGATTTAGGTCAGCCCGTTGGCGAAAAAACGGCGTTTACCCTGTATGACGATCAGCGCAGCATTCAGGAGTCGCTCTATACCGATCACATCGATTACCTGATGTTCTTTAAAGACTCCATTCGTGGCTTGCAACCTGGCGCACCCGTTGAGTTCCGCGGTATTCGTCTGGGGACCGTCAGTAAGGTGCCGTTCTTTACCGCGGGCATGCGGCAGGCGTTAAACGACGATTACCGGATACCGATTCTGATCCGTATTGAACCGGGGCGGTTAATTAACCAGCTTGGTGAAGATCCGGATATGAGTGCGCACCTTAACGAGTTACTCAAACGTGGCCTGCGTGGCTCGCTGAAAACCGGCAACATTGTGACCGGCGCATTGTATGTGGATCTCGATTTTTACAACAATGTTCCGGCGGTTAGCGGGATGCGTGAGTTCGCCGGTTATCAGATTATCCCGACGGTGAGCGGTGGCCTGGCGCAAATTCAGCAGCGTTTGATGGACACGCTGGATAAGATCAACAATCTGCCGCTGAACCCGATGATCGAACAGGCGACCAGTACGTTGTCGGAGAGCCAGCAAACACTTAAACGCTTGCAGACGACGCTGGATAACCTGAATAAGCTGACGGCCAGTCAGTCAATGCAACAATTACCGGCGGATATGCAAACGACGTTGCGGGAACTGAACCGCAGTATGCAGGGCTTCCAGCCCGGGTCAGCCGCGTATAACAAGATGGTGGCGGATATGCAGCGTCTTGACCAGGTACTGCGTGAACTACAGCCGGTACTGAAAACGCTCAACGATAAGAGCAATGCGCTGGTGTTCGAAGCGAAAGGGAAAGACGATCCGCAGCCGAAGAGGGCAAAACAATGAGAAAAAGCATACTGACCGGCATTGTCATGCTGTTGGCTGCCTGTAGCAGCACGGGGGATAACAAAAGCTACTATCAGTTGCCTTCACCGTCACAGACGGCGGTCAAAGCCAGCACCGGGCAGAACCAGGGAAACCGCCAGCTATGGGTTGAGCAGGTGTCCGTACCGGATTATCTGGCGGGTAACGGCGTGGTTTATCAGACTACTGATGTGCAGTATGTCATTGCCAATAACAATCTCTGGGCCAGTCCACTCGATCAGCAACTGCGTAATACGCTGGTGGCAAATTTGAGTAATCAGTTACCGGGATGGGTTGTTGCATCGCAACCGCTGGGCAGTGAGCAGGATACGCTGAACGTCACTGTAACGGGTTTTCATGGACGCTATGACGGTCGGGTGATTATCGGCGGTGAGTGGTTGCTTAAGCATCAGGGAAGGCTGATTAAGCGGCCGTTTCATATTGAGCTGAAGCAGCAGCAGGACGGGTATGATGATATGGTCAAAATGCTGGCGCAGGGATGGCAGCAGGAAGCGAGCAATATTGCAGATGAGTTAAATCGTCTGCCATAACAAAATATAATGGCTAAAAAATCCGTCAGCTGCGAAAGCGCTGGCGGTTTTTTTTTGGTTCTCACTCAGACCATTACTTGTGCTGGTTCACATTTTTTGTACAAATGAACTTTTGTGTAGCTCACAATTATGACACTGGCGTGAATTTTGCGCATTGACGCCCCGGTCTATTCAAGGTATTCGTAACCTGTGGTTGCACACTTAGTGACCACTGTTTTCTTTTCCACCAGATCAAATAATGAGGGAAACGAGGCATGAAGAGACAAAAACGAGATCGCCTGGAACGGGCACATCAACGTGGTTATCAGGCTGGTATTACCGGACGCCCGAAAGAAATGTGTCCGTACCAAACCCTGAATCAAAGGTCCGAGTGGCTGGGAGGCTGGCGGCAAGCCATGGAGGACAGGGCCGTAATTGCCTGATTCTGTCTCTTTAAAAAAGAAACCTCCGCATTGCGGAGGTTTCGCCTGTACAGGGTTGTAAAACCCGCTCTCATCCGAAATCAGAAAGCAGAGGTGTCCTGGAACAGACCGACTTTCAAATCGTTTGCTGTATAGATAACGCGCCCGTCGACCAGCACTTCGCCATCTGCCAGACCCATAATCAAACGGCGATTAACAATACGCTTGAAGTGGATGCGGTAGGTAACGGTTTTGGCTGTTGGCAGGACCTGACCGGTAAATTTCACTTCGCCCACGCCCAGTGCGCGGCCTTTACCTTCGCCACCCAGCCAGCCCAGATAGAAGCCAACCAGCTGCCACATTGCGTCCAGACCTAAACAGCCCGGCATCACCGGATCGCCAATAAAATGGCAGCCAAAGAACCACAGGTCGGGATTGATATCCAGTTCAGCTTCAACATAGCCTTTATCAAAGTTACCGCCAGTCTCCGTCATTTTGACCACACGGTCCATCATCAGCATGCTAGGGGCTGGCAATTGCGGGCCTTTTGCACCAAACAGTTCGCCGCGACCAGAGGCAAGAAGATCTTCTTTTGTATAGGATTCGCGTTTATCTACCATGTTCTCAGTAAGCCTTATATGTAGTTTCGGACGCAGGATAGCTAACACGTGTACGCTGAACAAGTCCGATCAGTTTTGAGTAAACCAATTTAACCAGCGAAGCGGCCACGGAAAGCGATGACGTGCATCTTGCTGCGTTGCCTGAGCAATGCGTTCCTGAATGACCTGCTTGAGGTTATTTTGCCCCTCAGCATCCCATGTCAGGCCCGTTAATAAGGGTAGTGCATCCATCATATCGTCCACTGCCCAGATGAAAAATTGCTTTGCCTGAAGGGCATCTAACAGATTTTGATGCAGGCACAAGTGGCGCACATTTGCCGCCGGGATAATCACACCTTGTTCGCCTGTCAGTTCACGCTGCTGGCAGATGGCAAAGAAACCTTCAATTTTTTCATTCAGGCCGCCAACAGGTTGCGCGCGGCCAAATTGGTCCACTGAACCCGTAATGGCTATGCTCTGATTGAGAGGGACTTCCGCCAGTGCACTGATTAATGCGCACAACTCCGCCATTGATGCGCTGTCACCGTCAACTTCACTGTAGGATTGCTCAAAGGTTAACGACGCGGAGAAGGGGATTTGCTGTTCCAGTTCCAGTTCGGCCATCAGAAACGCTTGCATGATCATCATGCCTTTCGCATGGATATTGCCGCCGAGTTCTGCTTTGCGTTCAATATCATTGAACTCGCCATCGCCGATATGCACAACACAACTGATGCGCGAAGGTTCACCAAAGGCGCGCGGGTGGCCAGGGAATTCAATGACCGACAGGGCATTAATCTGACCGACTTGCGCACCTTCCGTCTCGATGAGGATCTGCTCCAACAAAATCTCATCTTGCATACGTTCAGCAAGGAAACCTTCCCGCCACTCGCGTTGGGCGAGCATCGCTTGTAACTCTTCGCCGCGGAAGGTGTCACCAGTAGACATTGCTGCGACTTCGCGTAACTGACGGGTGAGCCATAGTGGGCACAGCGGCAATGTTTCCTGATCGCCGGTGTAACGTACCGCTTCACGGATCAATGTTTGCCACGCGTCCGCGGCCGGGCAGGGGAGCTGTGCGCTGCGAGCGGTTTGCTCAACCCAATGACGCCATACCGCCATTGTTTCGGCATCGGCGATCTGCAGCGTTTCTTCATACTCGCTGTAAATTGCCTGACTTGCGAGCTCCGGCTCCATTTCCTGAAATTCTGCCAGCGATTCGCGTTCACCCACGAGGATGACTTTCAGATCGAGTGGCATGGATGGCACGATAACCGGCAGCGGGCGGGATTCATCAAAGGAAACCCAGTCAAAACGCCGCTGCGTTACCATGGCTTTCAGGCGCATCCAGAGCAGTGGCTGGGCTAATAGCGTGCGCAGGGAGATAATCAGTATGCCGCCGTTTGCCTGGTGCACAAGACCTGGCTGCAGGATGATTTCGTTATTGAATTGCCGCAGGCAGCCGAACAACTGTTCTGCTTCTACCCAGTCAGCAAATACCGCGGGTTTACTGCCAACAAAATCAGACTGAGCATCAACGGAGGCGTCAAAGCGTACGGTTGAACCATTTATATGGTATTGACCGCCAACAAGCGGACGCTCTTCGGGTATGAGTTCTTCTGTTGCGCTGGTAATAAGCTCCAGATACTCAATCTCTTCCGGCGCTTTAGCCAGTAAAAAGCGTGACGTTGCCAGCGGATAGAGCAGTTGCTCGAGCGCATATTGTAATCGGGGTTGCGTATCGGCCAGTGAGAAATCACTCTCACGCGCTAATTCGGACGATTCAAATACTTCCTGATAGCTTTCGGTATCAGGAACCACGTCGTTCCATTCAAGTTTTGTAATGGTCAAAGTCGTTTTTTTGTCTGGTGTAAAAGGCGGGATTATACCGTAAACGCCGACGCAGCACACGGATTACGCGCTTTTGGCGCAGGAACATTGACTGCAGCTCGCAGAGGATGATTTCTTTTCAGCAGAGCCGACAAAAACTGATATTCTGAACTGAGTTACACGGTAACATTGGGATCGCAATGAAATATCAACAACTGGAAAATCTCGAAAGCGGCTGGAAATGGAAGTATCTGGTTAAGAAGCATCGTGAGGGGGAGCTCATCACGCGCTATATAGAAGCCAGTGCTGCAAAAGATGCCGTCGATGTATTGTTGACCCTCGAAAATGAACCGGTACTGGTTAACAGTTGGATTGCGCAGCATATGAATCCGGTGCTGGTCAACAGGATGAAACAGACTATCCGCGCCCGGCGTAAGCGGCATTTCAACGCTGAACATCAGCATACGCGCAAGAAATCGATCGATCTGGAATTTGTTGTCTGGCAACGGCTGGCAGGGCTGGCGCAACGGAGAGGGAAAACCCTTTCGGAAACCATTGTGCAGTTGATTGAGGATGCGGAGCATAAAGAGAAGTATGCCTCGCAGATGTCAACACTGAAGCACGACCTGCAGGCACTGCTCGGCAAAGAATAATGAAACCTCAGTTTATCCCGTTACTGTACGGGCAATAAAAAACCCCGCGCTGGCGGGGTTTTTTCATAGACGTAAACTTAAGCCTGCGGCTGAGTTACAACGTCTTTGATGCCTTTAACTTCGATCTCAACGCGACGGTCCGGACCCAAGCAATCGATCAGCGCAGGACGCGCTTTCACGTTGTCACAGGTGCTGCCGGTAACCGGCTGGGATTTGCCCATGCCACGTGCGGAGATTTTGTTAGCCGGGATACCTTTAGATACCAGGTAATCAACAACGGACTGAGCACGTTTCTCAGACAGACCCTGGTTGTAAGCGTCAGAACCGATACGGTCAGTGAAGCCCAGAACCACTACGGAGCCATCTTTCGGATCCAGGTTGCTCAGCTGGCTGTACAGTTGATTCAGCGCCTGCTGACCTTCCGGTTTCAGGGTCGCTTTGTTGAAGTTGAACAGAACGTCAGACTTCAGGGTGAAGTGTTTGGTCTGTACTTCCGGAGCCGGAGCCGGGGCCGGAGCAGCAACTACCGGTGCAGCTTCTTCCTGCTGGCCAAAGCGGTAAGAAACACCTACGCTCAGCAGACCGTTGTCCGGACGACCACCAACGGTGTTAGCATCACCGATGTTGTTGGTCCATTGGTATTCCAGACGGGTAGCGATATCGCGGGTAACTGCCCACTCAACACCACCAGCGAATACTGGGGAAACACCGGTGTCATGATCTTTGAAGCCCAGGTTGTTCTGAGCGTCTGCACGCCAAACCATACCACCCAGACGGGTGTAAACATCCAGATCATCAGTGATCGGGTAACCCAGTTTAGCGGTCAGTTGAACGCCCTGAGCTTTGAAAGCACCGTTCACAGTGTCGCCTTTGTACGGCATGCGGCCTAACCAGTCGTAGCCCAGTTCAAAGCCAACATACGGGTTAACCTGATAACCACCGAACGCACCAGCACCTAATTGGCTTTCGTGAGTCGGGCCAGTATTAGAGATCTGGTTGTTACCAACATCGTGGAACTGAGACCAGCCCAGTTTAGCACCTGTATACCAGGTGTTATCTTTCGGAGCGGCCTGCGCTACGGTAGCGAAGCCAGCCAGTGCCACTGCAATTGCGATAGCTGTCTTTTTCATTTTTTGCGCCTCGTTATCATCCAAAAATCGCCATGGGAATCTCTAAGAGAGCCACGGTTAAATCCTTCACCGGGGGCATTGCTCACTAATAACTCAGGAGATATCTTTATCGATATCTTTGGCTTATGCCGAGCACCCCTGGCGATGTAAAGTCTACAACGTAGTTGGAAACTTACAAGTGTGAACTCCGTCAGGCATATGAAAAAAAAGACTTTGTGTACACATTATTTAACATTTTTGACTAAGTATTAGTCGATGTCGTTAGCCTGCGAAGCGCGCCACACAGGCTTTGTCGCTGTATTTGACTGATAAATTGGTCATGCCAGTCATTCTTAAAAAATATCCCAGGATAAATCTTAAATTTACTCAATGATACAAATTAGAGTGAATTTTTATCCCTGAAAGCTGTCTCGCACCCAGAGAATCATGACGTAACGGGCGCATAACGAAGCCTATTGCGTTGCCTTCCTCTGCGGCCATCGCCAGGCGGTGGTGTTCTTCTTCCGTCAGTTCTTCCGCATGCCAGCCAATTACCACGCTATAATTGCCGGTACGCAATGCACGGATCATGGATTCCAGCGTCACGCCAGGCGACAGTTGATTGATTTGCATAACCTTGGTGAGGGGTAAGCCGACAGATTGTACCCATTCACGGCTCAGTTTCTGCTGAGGCGTTAGCCATAGCTGCCAGCGCGATTGCTGCCCAAGTTGCTGCAGTAGGGGAAGTAAAAGAAGTTGTGCCATCATAGGCTGGTCTTCACGATAGACAACCTCGCTAATCAGCCCCGCAGCGACGCCGGTGGATTCAGCGCGATTTGCTGTGCTGAGTGTGGAAGCCAATTTTGTTGAACGATTAGCATAACCTGAAGTGTACATAATCAATCCAGCCCTGTGGTTACTGTATAAACATACAGTAACCTCTGAACGTTCAAAGATCAACCTCATTTTCTGAAAGTAACTCGCATTTTTGCTCTGTCCCCGCCGCCATACGTAAAATTTTCTTGCTGTCCCGTCCTCAGTTGCCTATGTTCCTGATTAACGGATCCGATAATAATGTTATTGTTGTTACTACGTGATTTTTAAAGGAATAATCATGGAAGACATATCACATCAACGGATCTATCAGTCATGCGAATGCCTCGCATCTCTCGGGGATATTTGCTATCGCGCCCATTTCGGTGGTTACAGTTTGTCGGTAGACAAAACGGTTTTTGCAATGGTTGCTGGCGGAGAACTTTATCTGCGCGCGTGCGATGAAAGTGCACATTATACCGTTACCCGGCAAGCCCCCATGCTGATGTTCAATAAGCGTGGCCGTCAGGTTTCGTTAAATTACTACTTCGTGAATGAACGCTTGTGGAGCGATCGCGCATTATTGCTGGAACTTTCTGCGCTTTCGCTCAGTGCAGCGAAACAGGAGAAAATACAGCGGACTGCCCGATTGCGCCTGCGCGATTTGCCCAATCTTACTTTCCAGCTTGAGGCTCTGTTACATGACGCCGGGGTACTGGATGCGCATACGCTGCGTTTACTTGGTGCGAAAGCATGTTGGCTCAGATTAAGAAAAATGAATCAGCAGCTCAGCGTTAAAGTTCTCTTCGCTCTTGAAGGCGCCATTATTGGTCTTCATGAAGCTGCACTCCCGGCGATCAGACGCCAGGAGTTGTTGGAGTGGTTTAATGAACTGATAACAAAGGGGAGCAAGCCTTACTAAGCGATTTGCCGTTTCAGACGACACACTTCCGGCAGTAAAGCGATGAGCAATCCAATTTGCTGAAGCACCAGTGGCTCTTTGCTGTCCGGACGTGGTTCCAGATGTTTAATTCTTTGCGATAAGTCGGCGAGCGCTTCCTGCACGCGTCCCTCACTGGCTGGGAGGTGATGCAGGGCATCGTCGACATAACAAACAGCATCATCAAGAAGACGCAAAATATCGGGTTGCGTGAGCTGTTCACGGTGAGCGCCCAATGCTGATATGTAGCTGGTAAAACTATGGTTCAGGCACAACAACCGGAAGGCCGCGTCGCGAAGTTCCGGGAATGCGCCAGGTTCGGTGGACATATTAGATACAACGGAAGCCAGTTCCGCATCACGGTTGTAGGCATTCCTGCGGGCAATGCGATAAGTCAGGCGGTTATCACGTCCCTGATGATACTGCTCAAGAATAGCATCGAGATAACGGCAATTGGCGTCAAATGCCTGCTCCGTAACGCGTGATAAATGGCGAAAACGCCAGTCGGGCCAGATAAAACTCACTGCCGCCCAGGCGATGGCGCACCCGATAAGGGTATCGATAATACGGGGAATGGCGACTTCAAAACCTTCTCCCAGCAGGTTAAAACACAGCAATACCAACAGGGTAATAAACATTGTCGCGTGTGCATACTGGACTGTGCGGAAGGCAAAAAACAGCACGCCGGTAATAACGATCAATATTAATTGCCCTTCATGGGAAGGAACAAAATAGAGCACAGGTAAACCAATAGCGACACCCACCAACGTACCGATTACGCGCAAAGTCAGGCGATGGCGTGTGGCATTATAGTTCGGTTGGCACACAAAAAGGCTGGTGAGCAGGATCCAGTAACCATGCTGTAGTCCGGTGATTTGGATAAAGGCATAACCAATACATAACACCACAGACATGCGTACAGCATGACGAAATAACGCTGATTCCGGCGATAAATTGTTGCGTATCCGTAGCCAGATATCGCTGAAACCGCTCAGGCTGTCATCGGCGAGCTGGTTTTCGGTGTCACTTGCTGACAACGGTTGTGGTTGGCCGGATTCAATACTTGCCAGTTGTGCATCAATGGCGCGCAAATTGTCCAACAGAAAGCCGAGTGCTTTCATATGCTCAGGCGATGTCGCGCCATTAACGCGAATACGATCCAGCGCAGCATCCAGGTGCACAAATGCCCGTTCGAAGCGGGAGTCATGTTGATAAGGCACGCGCAGTAAAATTGCCCGGGAAAGCTGAGCACAGGCCTGAGATTGCATCGACAACAGCCGCTGAAAGCGAAACATAACATCGCTATAGCGAAAGTGTTCGCGTAACGTTTGATACTGAATATGCGACGAACTGGCGCGTTCGTGGATATCCTGCGCGGCGAAATAATAATGGAGCGTCTGGCGGGTGCTGCGCTGCCCGCGGTCTCCGCGCAGCCGGGTGAGAAGCGTCGCTTTAGTCTGGTTCAGTGTTGTCACCAGTTGGCCGTTGGCCAGCGCGAGATCGTATAAAGGTGCCTGGCTTTCATCCTCAATGTCCGGGTCAAACAACCGTGACTTTAACTCCAGATAGTGCGCCAGCCCTTCATAACAACGAGACAGATTGTCCTGCAGCGCGCGAATCGGGAAGACCAGGTGGCCGACCAGGGTCAACACGTTAAACCAGATGGCGCCAGCCAGTAGCAGCAGTGGCTGCTGATACCATTGTTCAAACAGCGAGATCCCCAGCATGGTATAGACCGCAATGAGCAACGCGCCGAAGGCGATAGTGGCATAACGTTGGCCAAGCCCACCCAGCAAAATAAAACCAATTGTTGAGCTGACCAGACCAATGTCAAACAGCCATGGCCACGGAAAGAGCAATTCGACGGATGCTGAGGCGATAAAAAAACAAATCAAGGTAATGATGAGGTTACGCAGGCGTCCGGTGAGGCGATCGTCCAGATCCGCCAGCGCTGCTGCGACGACACCGAGCGTTAAGGGAATAGTCAGTTTTACCTCACCGAGTACCCAGGGCAACGCCGCGGTTCCGCAAAGAGCGATAAAAATCCTGACGTTATAAAGCCAGGCACTGTTCCATGTGTAGCGACGAATAAGAGGGCTCAACATAGCGAATGGCTATCCAATTACTGAAAACGGCGGCGAGCATTGGCTTCGCGCGCGGCACGTGCCGTTTCGACAGAAACCACGCGGCGGCCCACTGGCCACAGGGCAATGGCGGCAATCTTAAAATTCGCCACGCCAACGGGAATGCCGATAATGGTCAGGCACTGTGTTATCCCGGCGACAATGTGCATGATGCACAGCCACCAGCCAAAGAGCACAAACCAGATGATGTTCAGCGCGGTGCCGCCTGCGTTTAGCAGAACGTTTTTACCTTGGGGAGCCAGTTCGTCGACATGGATCGCTTCATTTCCCCATGGTACCAGCGAAAGTTTAGTGATTTCCCAACAGGAGCGCGTCAGCGGCAGGGTGATAATCAACACCATACTCACCACTGTAGCTAGCAGCCAGCCTAACGTGGTGGCAAAACCGCCAAGCACAAAGTTCAGAATATTCAGAACGGTACGCATAAAACCTCGGTGTAATACGGTGAGAAACATATCCTGGCAATTGTAACGATTTTTTGGACTGGAGCACCAATTCTCTGGCAGGTAAACTGGCAATTATTGTCACAAGCTGAGAACAATAAGACATGGAACTGAAAGCGACCTCTCTGGGAAAACGTCTGGCGCAGCACCCTTATGATCGTGCGGTGATCCTTAACGCGGGCGTCAAAGTCGCAGGCGATCGACATGAATACCTTATTCCTTTCAATCAGCTATTGGCAATCGAATGCAAACGCGGATTGGTATGGGGAGAGATGGAGTTTCTGCTTGCTGACAAGAAAGTTGTGCGCCTTCATGGTACCGAGTGGAGCGAAACCCAGCGTTTTTATCACCACTTGAATGAGCGCTGGAATAACTGGAGCAAGGAGATGAGCGAGGTTGCTGCAGGTGTTTTATCTGCGCAATTGGAGCTGATTGCCGGACGCATAGAGCAAAAAAAGTGGCTGACGCGCAAGCAAATTAGCGGCCTCCAGCAACAGTTGCAGCAGGCATTTACGGCGTTGCCTGTGCCAACCAGCCGTCTGCATGAATTTGATAATTGCCGTGAACTTTGGCAGCAGTGTCAGGCGTGGCTTAATGACATTGAGGGACGCCGCACGCAGCATAATCAAGCCTATACCGACGCTATGCTGGTGGAATATGCAGCATTTTTCGACCAGGTTGAAACCTCACCGCTGAATCCTGCGCAGGCACGAGCCGTTGTTAACGGGGAACACGCATTGCTGGTGCTTGCAGGCGCGGGGAGCGGTAAAACCTCGGTGCTGGTGGCGAGGGCAGGTTGGTTGTTAGCGCGGGGTGAAGCCGCGCCTGAGCAGATCCTGTTGTTGGCTTTTGGTCGTCAGGCGGCCCGGGAAATGGATGACCGTATCCGTGAGCGGCTGCATACCGAGGAGATCACTGCCCGGACTTTCCATGCGCTGGCGCTGCACATTATCCAGCAGGGAAGCAAAAAAGTTCCGCAAGTCAGTGAGCTCGAAAGCGATACTCCGGCGCGACTGGCGCTCCTGACCGATGCCTGGTGTTCCCAATGCAGTGAAAAGAAAGCACAAGCTAAAGGGTGGCGGCAATGGCTTGAAGAGGAGATGGAGTGGAACGTTCCGGAAGGTAACTTCTGGGAAAACGCTGCATTGCAGCGGCGTATTGCTCCCCGTCTTGATCGCTGGATTGGCTTAATGCGAATGCACGGTGGCGCTCAGGCGGAGATGATTGCCAGCGCGCCGGAAGAGGTTCGGGAGCTGTTTAGCAAGCGTATCAAATTGATGGCTCCGTTGTTGAAAGCCTGGAAAACAGCCTTAAAAGAGGAGAATGCTGTCGATTTTTCCGGGCTGATCCACCAGGCAATAAATGTGCTGGATAAAGGGCGATTTATCAGTCCCTGGAAACATATTCTGGTGGATGAATTCCAGGATATTTCGCCACAACGTGCAGCCTTGCTGGCAGCACTGCGTAAGCAGAATTCACAGACGACGCTCTTTGCCGTTGGGGATGACTGGCAGGCAATTTACCGTTTTAGTGGTGCGCAACTCTCACTGACGACGGCTTTCCATGATTATTTTGGCGAGGGCGATCTTTGCGCACTCGACACCACATACCGTTTCAATACGCGAATTGGCGATGTTGCTAATCGCTTCATTCAGCAAAACCCGTGGCAACTCGCAAAACCACTGAACAGCCTGACGGCTGGTGATAAGCATGCTGTTACGCTACTGGCGCAGGACCAGTTGGATGCCTTGCTGGACAAACTCAGCGGCTATGCCACGCCGGAAGATCGTATTCTGCTCCTGGCCCGTTATCATCACGGTAAACCCGCGAGTCTGGACAAAGCGGCGACGCGTTGGCCGAAATTGCAGCTCGATTTTATGACCATTCATGCCAGTAAGGGTCAGCAGGCGGATTATGTGATCGTGTTGGGATTGCAGGAAGGACAGGACGGTTTTCCGGCTCCGGCCCGTGAGTCGATTATGGAGCAGGCGCTGCTGCCGCAACCAGAGGATTTCCCCGATGCAGAGGAGCGCAGGTTGTTATATGTAGCGTTGACCCGCGCGCGTAAACGTGTCTGGTTATTATTTGATAAAGAGAACCCGTCGAGGTTTGTCGACATCCTTAAGTCTCTGGACGTGCCACAGGCGAGAAAACCCTGACAGCAGGCGGCTATAAGCCGCCTGCTTTTACTTCAGTCGTTCGGAAAGATAGCGTTGATAATCCGGGATCAGGATGTCGACACTGGTATTGAATTGTGGGGACTCGATAATAAAGTCAGCGGTAGATAAGTTGGTTGCCACCGGAATATTCCATACCGTGGCGAGGCGCAGCAGCGCTTTGACATCGGGATCGTGCGGTACGGCGTTGAGCGGATCCCAGAAGAAAATCAGTACGTCGATTTTCCCTTCGGAAATCAGTGCGCCAACCTGCTGATCGCCGCCCATCGGCCCGCTCAGCATGGCGTTGACTTCCAGTCCTGTTGCGCGCTGGATCAAATTACCGGTGGTACCTGTTGCATACAGTTGATGGTTGGCTAACACGGGGTGATGCCGTTCTACCCATTTCATCAACATCTGCTTGCAGTGATCGTGTGCAACGAGCGCGATATGCTTACGCACGGGTAGGGTGCGAGTCGTTAATTCCATAATCTGTTTCCGTCAGTGATTTTTGCTACAGATTACTGGAAGCGCCTGATGCTGCAAGAGAAGCCGCTAAAAAAATATGAAAATGGTTGAGTTCGCCAGTTTGATTTACACTTTGTGAAATCGCCCGGAGGAAACCATGAAAGAAACCGATATTGCCGATATTTTACAATCAACTCAGACCATTGCGCTGGTAGGGGCGAGTGATAAACCCGATCGTCCGAGCTACCGCGTGATGAAGTACCTGTTGGAGCAGGGGTATCACGTGATCCCCGTGTCGCCAAAAGTGGCTGGCAGTACGCTATTAGGTCAGAAAGGGTATGCAACGTTGGCAGATATACCGGAAAAGATTGATATGGTGGATGTTTTCCGTAATTCAGAAGCCGCATGGGAGGTCGCACAGGATGCTATCGCGGTGGGGGCCAAAACATTGTGGATGCAATTGGGCGTTATAAATGAACAAGCCGCTGTACTGGCTCGAGAAGCGGGCTTAAATGTGGTAATGGATCGCTGCCCGGCCATCGAAATCCCCAGACTTGGCCTTGCAAAATAAAAACACCCCGCGCTGGCGGGGTGTTGTCAGTTACGCAGGCGAGGTGCCTGAAGTTGCTTACGGATAGTACGCGCCAGCTCATCCATTGAAGGCTGTTCCGGGTGTTCATCGGTCACTTCGCTGGTGAGTTGAGCCTCGGCCAGATAAGTATGCACAGGCTGACCATCATCATCTTCCATCACCACGTGATACCAGGGCAGTACGCGCAACTCATCATTCACCGCAAGCTCATCGGCGGATGGCTCATCAAGAGAGTATTCGGGGTCGATATCGACCACTACGCCAAGGTAGCCCAGCAGAGAGTGGCGAACCTGCTGGCCAATACCGAATTTGCTGGCAATCATTGTCACCTCCCGGGAACCCTACATACCCTTGTATATGCGGGCGAGGTTCCAAAATTCAAGTTACATGACGCGACAGGCAAACCCTTTCAGATACAGCCCTTCCGGGTAGGTAGCGATCACCGGATGATCGGCGGCCTGACGGAACTGCTCTATAAATTGTACATCACGGCCAGCATCTATTGCGGCATCGGCGATGATTTTCTGAAATAAATCTGTGGTCATCAAACCTGAACAGGAGAACGTTAGCAGTATCCCGCCGGGATTCAGGAGCTGGATCGCCAGCATATTGATGTCCTTATATCCCCGGCATGCGCCCATAAGCTGGCTTTTATTTTCAACAAATTTGGGTGGATCCATCACGATAACATCAAAGGTTTCCCCTTGATCGCGGTACTTACGCAGCAGTTTAAAGACGTCATCGCGCACAAATTCCGCTTTGCTGAGATCAAGTTTGTTCAGCGTCACGTTTTGTTTTGCAACATCAAGGGCTTCCTGTGAGGTGTCAACGCTGACTACCTGACGGCATCCTCCCATTAACGCTGAAACTGCGAACCCTCCGGTGTAGGAGAAGCAGTTAAGGACACGTTTATCTGCCACATAACGGCGGGTAGCCAGACGGCTATCACGTTGATCGAGGTAATAGCCGGTTTTATGTCCGCCCTGAATATCGACATATAACTTCATGCCGTTTTCTTCAATAGGCAGCAGAGCGGGCGGCAGCTCGCCCAGAACTGGCCCCTGGGTGAGTTCCAGACCCTCTTTTTTACGTACTGCAACATCGCTGCGATCATAAATAGCGCAATGCGGATAGAGCGTTTGCAGCGCGGAGAGCAGAGCAGGGCGTTGATATTCCGCCCCTGCGCTCAGCAGTTGCAGAACCAAAAAATTGCCAAAGCGATCGATGGTCACACCGGGTAGGCCATCGGATTCGCCCGCAATCAGACGATAGCTGTCGAGACCGTCGCGCTGCGCCACCCAGTCACGCCACTGCTGCGCGCGTTGCAGGCGGCGGGTAAAGAAATCAATATCAATGCTTTCGTCTTTATCAAACGTCCAGACGCGGGCACGTATTTGTGATGCGGGCGATAATGCGCCCCGCGCCAGCCATTTACCCTGATGATCGACGATATCAACGGTTTCTCCGAGACTGGCTTTGCCTTCCATGCGCGCGACTGCGCCGGAGAAAACCCACGGGTGGCGGCGCAACAGTGATTTCTCGCGCCCTTTGGCTAACACTAAACGTACACTCATATTCGGCTATTCTGTAAACTGAAGAAAATGGGCGCTATTGTCACGGGTTCGCCGGTTAAATGCAACGCGCCAGCAGCGAAAGGAGGACGAAGATGGCACAGGTATGCACAATCGCCTGGATACACGGAATAGTGCAGGGTGTTGGCTTCCGTTATAGCACGCAGCATGAAGCCCAGCGACTGGGCCTGACGGGTTATGCACGTAATCTTGATGATGGCAGCGTAGAAGTACTGGCCTGCGGCGACGCAGAAGCGGTCAACAAACTTATTGAATGGCTAAAAGCAGGCGGTCCACGCAGCGCCCGGGTCGACAGGGTTCTTACTGAACCGCATCAACCCGGTAAAGAATGGACCCGTTTCGACATCCGTTATTAAATGCACTTCACCGGTTTCGGCAGGCCGGCGATTTTGGTCGCCTGCTTTGCCGGTCCTTTCGGGAACAGGCGGTACAGATAGCGGCTGTTACCTTTTTCTTCGCCATATTTATTCGCCATCGCTTTAACCAGCATGCGAATGGCAGGAGACGTATTGAACTCCAGGTAAAACTCTCGCACAAAACGCACCACTTCCCAGTGCTCGGGGGAGAGGGCGATATTTTCTTTTTCCGCGATCGCCAGTGCCAGCGCTTCGCTCCAGCATGCGCTCTCTTTCAGATAGCCTTCGCTATCGGTCTCTATTTCATTACCTTCAAAGATCAACATAGTTTTTCACAACGTCAGTCAACAACGGCGGGAGTGTAGCAAAAAACAAAGCCCCGCATAAGCGGGGCTATAGGAAGAGCAGTATTGCGGTCAGTCTCTGCTGGCGAAACCGAGGATGCTCAACAGGCTGACAAAGATATTGTACAGCGACACATACAGACTCACGGTGGCGCGAATGTAGTTCGTTTCTCCCCCGTGAATAATGTTGCTGGTTTCAAACAGGATAGCGCCGGTAGAAATCAGAATGAACACTGCGCTAATCGCCAGGTGTAGCGCCGGAAGCTGCAGGAAGATATTGGCTACCATACCGATCAGCACCACCACCACGCCTGCCATCAGCATGCCGCCAAGGAATGACATATCTTTGCGGGTGGTCAGTACATAGGCAGAGCAGCAGAAGAAGACCAGCGCAGTACCACCCAGCGCCAGAGCGATCACATCGCCCATACCGGCAGAGAGGTAAGCGTTCAGCATTGGACCAAGGATATAACCGAGGAAGCCGGTGAACGCGAAAGCGGCCAGGATACCGGTCGGTTTGTTCGCCAGTTTATAGGTCAGAAACATCAGACCGTACATACCGACCAGCGTCAGGATAAGCCCCGGAGAGGGCAGCATTAATACAGTGCTTGCGGTCGCTGTGATCGCGGAAAACGCCAGCGTAAGGCTTAACAGAAAATAGGTATTGCGCAAGACCTTGTGGGTGCTTAACAGGGATGTGCGGTCACGCGATGAAGTAATAATACGATCCATGAGTCACTCTCTTATGACAGATGTAATTAAGTGTGGAGTCTAGAAAAGACTTGCTTCCTGACAAAGTTGTTTTACCCATCTTTACTCATAAAGCAAGTCTGTTTTAGCGAGACTTATGGCAAAACGCGTACTTCGTAATTGAAGCGGGTAAATGTGATGCAAATCCATATTGGTGTCTTATATGTCACTGAAAAATATTGCCCTGTAATCATTTGAGCGCTAAGAGTGTACTCGCATCGTCACAATATTAATGATCAAGGGCAAAGGACATGAAACCTCAAACACGTAATCACATTGCACTTTCTTTATTGACTGTCGGCATTCTGAGCGTATGTTCAGGCGCGTTTGCTGCGACGGTGCCGGCAGGAACCGTGCTCGCGGAAAAACAGGAACTGGTACGCAACAATGGCAGTGAGCCCGCGTCGCTGGATCCGCATAAAGTCGAAAGCGATGTCGAATTTAATATCATCAGCGATATCTTTGATGGGCTGGTGGCGGTCAGAAAGGATGGAACCATTGAACCGCGTCTGGCGGAAAAATGGGAGAACAAGGACAACACGGTCTGGGTTTTCCATTTACGCCCGGGTATTACCTGGTCAGACGGTACTGCAATTACGGCAAAAGATGTGGTCTGGAGCTGGCAGCGTCTGGTTGATCCGAAGACCGCGTCACCCTATGCCAGTTATCCTGGCAATATGCACATCGTCAATGCGACGGACATTGCGAAGGGCACGAAATCCCCGGATACGCTGGGTGTGAAGGCGCTGGACGATTCAACGCTTGAGGTGACGTTGACGCAACCGACGGCCTCTTTTCTGCCAATGCTGGCGCATCCTTCACTGGTGCCGGTAGATAAAGTGTTAATTAGCCGCTTTGGCGAGAAGTGGACAAAGCCGGAACATATTGTCACCAGCGGCGCCTATAAGGTGACGGATTGGGTGGTGAATGAGCGTATTAGTGCTGAGCGCAATAAGCGTTACTGGAATGACAAAGAGACGGTAATCAATAAGGTGACGTATCTGCCGATCAATTCGGAAACCGCCGACGTTAACCGGTTTAAAGCCGGTGAAATTGATATCACCTATACCATCCCTGTGAACCAGTTCGCGCAATTACAGAAAACGCTGGGCGATCAGGTCAATGTGGATCCGCAACTGGCTACCTATTACTACGAATTCAATACCACCAAACCGCCATTTAACGATCCGCGGGTGCGGCGGGCGCTCAATATGGCGCTGGATAAAGATATTATCGCCGATAAGGTCATGGCTCAGGGGCAACGTCCTGCATGGGTGATTAGCCAACCGGAAATTGGTGGGGTAAAGATCGCTTCACCTGAATATGCATCATGGCCGCGCGAAAAACGTCTTGCCGAAGCCAAAAAACTGCTCAATGAGGCGGGGTTCAATGATGCCCATCCGCTGACTTTTAATTTGCTCTATAACACAATGGAGACGCATCAGCGCATCGCTATTGCAGCCAGCTCGATGTGGAAGAAAAATCTGGGGGTTGAGGTAAAACTGCAAAACCAGGAGTGGAAAACCATGCTGGATACCATGCACAACGGCAATTTTGATGCTGTTCGTTATGCATGGATTGCTGATTATGATGATGCCTCAACGTTCCTCAACAATTTCCGTACCGGCGATAGCGAGAATACCAGCCAGTACAGCAACCCGGCCTACGACGAGGCGTTGCGTAACGCGGCGAAGGCTAAAGATATCACCGAGCGCGGTAAGTATTATCAGCAGGCGGAAGATATCCTGGGTCAGGATGTGCCGGCGATACCGGTTTACCACTATGTTCGTACCCATCTGGTGAAACCGTGGGTGGGGGGATTTGCACCTGACAGCCTGGGGTACTACCTGACAAAGGACATGTATATTAAGAAACACTGATTGTTTTGCATTTTGCACGCTGAATAAATGGTCATTGTGTTGATTTTTCAGGCGAACAACACGTTTTTGATGATTTTTCAGGCAAATGAACATTCTCAGGCTTTACAGAAGACGCGAGGGTGTTTATAGTGCGCCTCATTCCGGAAGTGTGGCCGAGCGGTTGAAGGCACCGGTCTTGAAAACCGGCGACCCGAAAGGGTTCCAGAGTTCGAATCTCTGCGCTTCCGCCAGATTAAACGAGGGGTTACCGAAAGGTAACCCCTTTGTTTTTTGGCTGTTGGTATAGTGGTTAGAATATCCCCCTCCTTTTTGTGCGATTCACGTACGTTCCCTGCCTGACTTTTTCTCGTTTTTTATTATTACAGTGGTTCGCACCAGGCTTTCTGTTTTGCTATTGCTGAATTCGCCACAGACAACCAGGACATTTCCTGGCATGCGTTTGGGGGTATCTCTGAAGCGAGCATATGTAAGGTGACGGGAGATATGACGCTGGCAACTTGAGGGCTTTCCGTGTTGCCAGCCATTTTCCCGCTAACAGATTACGCGTTACTGCGCATGCGTGATATCGATAACCGAGGCTCGCGCAACGAGGCGCCCGGTCACTGACTTTCCTTCTTCCATAAAAAGCGCATGCCCGTCAATCAGCGAGCGGATGCGCTGAATACAGCTTTCCAGCAGTTCTTCTACCGGGTAGGAAATACAGGTCAGTGGAGGATAAAGTAAAGAGGCCAGCGGCGAGTCTTCGAGGCTGATAATGGACACTTCCTGCGGAACGGCAATATTAAACTCACGCAATAAGCGCATGGCCTCTGCGGCATAACTGTCACGCTTGGCAATGATCGCAGTGTATTTTGTGAAGCTATTTATCAGCTTTAACAAGGCTTGTTCAATATTATTATTGGCCATCACCAGCAACTGGCGGTTAAAGGGAAGGGAGTAATTTTGCAGTACGCTGCGATACCCCTCCAGCATCTGTTTACTGGCAGTGTCGGCTTCATTGTCGACGAGTAAGGCAATATTACGGTGGCCTTTTCCCAACACATAGCGGCAGGCGCTTTCGGCGGCAAAGGCATAATTGTAGCCCTGGTGCGCGCTGCCTTTTGCTGAGAAGGCATCAAAGGCGATGACATTGCCGGGCATATCGCTGCTGACATTACTTAACGTGACAACCGCTGCGCACTGATGTTGCAGATTCTGGATGGCCGTTCTTTGCTCGTGCTCATCATTCACATACTGAATGAGTAATGATTTATTGAGCGCTTTTACCGCAAGTGAAAGGCGAGGCAGGAGGGTTGCGCTAAAACTGGCTTCATTAGCAGGCAGCACCATACCGATATAGCTTGATGTGTTACTGGCAAGAGTTTGCGCGGCAAAACTCGGGCGATAGTCGAGCACTTCCACGGCTTTCAAAACAGCTTCCCGGCTGTCGTCGCGCACGCCGCGCGTACCGGTCAATACACGTGAGACTGTGGCCCGGGAAACATTGGCTAACTTTGCAACATCATCGATAGTAGGCATGGTGTTTTCTGTATTACGATTTTCTCCCGATGATACCATAAATGCGAACAGGTATTAGTCACTTACGCCGTCATGGGGCGATTACGCATGCCGTGTGAGTGGAGTGTCGGTAACCAGGCTGCACCGCGCACGCCGCTGGCATCGCCGAATTTTGCTTTAACAATCACGGTGCGGCAGGAGGGCGAAAAAATATACTTTTTGATCGCTATCGGGAGATCCCTGTACAGCGAAACCACATTTGAGAGCCCGCCCCCTATCACAATGGCATGGGGATCAAGCGTATTGATAACCCCGGCCAGGCTGCGGGCAAAGGCGTCGATAAAGTGCTGATAGTGTGCGGCGGCTAACGATTCTCCTGCTTGCGCCGCAGCGATGATCGATTCGGTACTCAATTGCGTTCCTTGTTTGGCATTAAAACGGCGGCTAAAGCCGGTGCCGGAAATAAAGCTTTCGATACAGTTTTGATGCAGGCAGTAACAGTGCTGAACCGGGCCATCTCTTTCAACTGTCCAACCCGGCAGAGGGTTATGCCCCCATTCGCCCGCGATGGCATTAGGGCCGCTTAGCAACTGACCATTAACCACTACGCCACCACCGCAGCCGGTGCCGACGATAACGCCAAAAACAGTACCGTACCCTTTTCCGGCACCGTCTATCGCTTCCGACAGCGTAAAACAGTCTGCGTCATTTGCCAGGAACACTGGCTGATCAAGGCTAAGCGCCAAATCCTTCTCTAAATTCTCACCATTCAATACCTGGCAATTACAATTCTTGATAAGCCCCGTTTCGGGATCAATGGCACCGGGTAACCCGATCCCTAACGTAAAGTCGGTTGTTTGTTCGGCCCTGATGTGCTCAATCATTGCAACGAGATGATGAATAAATCCCCGATAATCTGCTTTATAGGTTGGGCGTCGTTCACGAAAACGAATATCGCCGTTTTTATCCAGCAATACCGCTTCCATTTTTGTACCACCAATATCCAGGCCAAGGTGAAACATCGTTATTCTCCAGTAAAAGAAGAGAGGGCATGCCTCTCTTCTGCGCAGCATGGCTTAATGACGGGTACGGTAAATGTCGATAAGTTCAGTCACTAATTCTTTGGCGAGGATGGATGTCATCAGGTGATCCTGGGCATGCACCATCACCAGTGTCATTTTGGTTTTGCCTTCCCCTTCATCGGCTTCGATGAGCTGGGTTTGTACTAAATGCGCTTCGCGAGCGAAGTGCTGCGCCTGCTGCATTTTTTCATCCGCATCAGCAAAGTTTCCTTGCTTAGCACTCTGTAGCGCTTCGTAACAGAGACTGCGTGATTGTCCGGCATTGATGATAATGCCCATGACTTGCTCTTCTAATTCCATAACATCCTCATCGTTTTAATCGTGACTGTTACGCGGTTTCAGACTGTCCAACGCGGCCAGGTTGCGTCTTTTCGGCAGAATCCTGCGCAAGCAATTGTTTTTCATAAGCCTTAAAGAAGGGGTAATACATGAGAGCGGACGTTGCCATGCAAATCAGGCACATGATCACCGGGCTAAATGCCCAGTTCGCGGCCCAGGATGCGCCAATTGGCGCGGGTGTGGTCCACGGGGTCATGGAGACCACTCTGGCCACCAGGTTAAAATCGAGGGCAAAGTACGCCAGCGTGGCATTGACCATCGGTACCAGTACAAACGGGATAAAGAATAAGGGGTTCATAATGATCGGCGCGCCAAACAGGATCGGTTCATTGATGTTGAACATACCGGGTACGATGCCCATGCGCCCGATGGTCCGCAGATGTACGGCTTTACTGCGGATCAACAGCAACGCCAGCGGCAAGGTTGAACCCACCCCGCCGATCAGCAGGTAGTGATCCCAAAATCCCTGAACGTAGATGTGTGGAATGGCGGTACCGGCGGCAATGGCTGCCTGGTTGACTGACAGGTTGGCCATCCAGAAAGGGTTCATAATACCGGTTACGATCAGTGCGCCATGGATACCGGCAAACCACAGTATCTGGCACACCAGCACCGAGAGCAGAATGGCCGGTAACGTGTCCGATGCTGCCACCAGTGGTTTCACCAGCGACATAATCGCTTCCGGAATAATCATGCCGAACTGAGCTTCTATCAGCAGATTGAGTGGGTGCAGCGTCAGTACGACGGCGAGCACGGGAATGAGGATCTCAAATGAGCGCGCCACGCCGGTGGGAACTTCTGGCGGCAGGCGAATAGTAATATTGTGACGACGCAGAAAAGCGTACATCTCTGTTGTATAAATGGCGACCAGCAGCGCGGTGAAAATACCCTGGCCGGAAAAATAGGCTGTCGAAACGAGCCCCTCGTTTAACGGCGCGGCAATAAGTAAAAAACCCATCAGCGACAACATACCTGAAGTCAATGGATCCAGCGCGTGGTGGCGAGCCAGGCTGGCAGCGACGCCAACGGAAATAAATATCGTCATGATGCCCATACTGAAATAATACGGCAGCATCAGATTGGCCCTGTGTTCTAACGAAAACTGTAACCAGGCCCGGGCGAACCCCCAATGGGTATCCGGTGAGAAAGGGGGAAAAATAAAGACCAGCATAAAAGAGCCGACGATCATAAACGGCAGTGCCAGAATAAAACCGTCACGAATGGAGGTGACGTATTTCTGTTGACCGACTGCGCCAGCCAGCGGCGTGATTTTTTGCTCAATCACCGCGATTAACTGAGAGTACAGAGAACTCATCGTGTATCCCTTATTTATTATTTTCGATTAATGAGAGGGCAAAATCTAAAACCGCCGCCCCTTTTTGCATGCCGTAATCCATCATGTTGATAGGCTCGACTCTGATGCCGTATGTATTGGCTTTCCCTTGCAGATCGTTCTGCATGTACTTCACCTGTGGGCCGAGTAATACCACCTCGTAATTGCCCACCTGTTGTTCGAATTCCGCGACGCCAAAGGCTTTAATATCAACATCCAGGCCGCGCTTTTCCGCCTCTTCGACCATTTTTTTTACCAGCAGGCTGGTAGACATTCCGGCTGAACAGCAAAGCATGATTTTTTTCATGGAAGACTCCTGACTGAGTGACAACAATGGGCGCACTATAGAATTGTGGATTCAAAACGGAAAGCGCTTTCCATTTATGGATGCGCTAAATGTGAGCAGGATCACCAGATTGAGACTTCCGCTTTGTATTGATGTGGGCGATGATCCCGCTACTTCACGTCCTATAAAGGTTCCACCATGAACATTCAGCTTATGAATGTTGCGGTTACGTTGATCGAGCAGCGTATAACGCCCTTTGCCAACATGCTTACCCGGAGTCAGCACATTACAGCGATGCGTGACAGCTTTGCGCTGGCCATGCCTTTCGTCATCGTTGGTAGTCTGATGGTGCCGCTGATTTTTCCGCCCGTTTCCATTAATCCTTTCTCCGGGTTTGGCCGTTACTACCAGCTTATTCGACCGATGCTGCTCCCTACTTTTGAGCTGACGATAGGACTGGTTGCGTTGATTATTGCTTTTGGCGCCAGTGCGAGTCTGGCAAAGCAATATCAGTTGCCGGAACGGCTATGCGGGCTGACGGGGTGTCTCTCATTTCTGGTATTTATTGGTTTTAAAACCACCGACGGCGCCAATATTTTCCTCGGTGGGTTAGGGATTTTTAGTGCGTTGATCTCCAGCTTTTACTGTGTGGAAGTGATCCGTTTTTTTTATCAGAAAGGGTGGTGTATACGACTACCGGACGAAGTACCGGTGATGACGAGAAATGGTTTCCAACTGCTGGTGCCGTTGCTGGTGGTGATGTTATCTATCACGGTGGTCAATACCACGCTAAAGCTAACCACCGGGATGATTTTACCCCATCTGATCAGTGAAGCATTTCGGCCGTTGATTATTGCTTCAGATACGCTGACGGCGATACTCATCTCATTGATTATATGTAATTTATTATGGTTTGTTGGTATTCACGGCGCGTTAATTATCACCGGTATTATGAACCCATTCTGGATGACCTATTTATTTGAAAACCAACAGGCGCTGGCGAGCGGAGAGGCGCAACTCCCTCATATTTATCTGCAAGGTTTCTGGGACTTTTATCTGCTTATTGGAGGGATCGGCTCAACGCTGCCGTTGATTTTTATGGCGCTGCGCAGTCGTTCCCGCCAGTTGAAAAGCGTCGGGAAAATCGGTTTCATCCCCTCGCTGTTTAATATCAATGAGCCCATTCTCTTTGGATTTCCGATAATACTTAACCCTGTCTTTTTGATCCCCTTTATCGTTGTGCCCGTTATCAACGCCTGCATCGCATGGTATCTGACCCATCTTGGTGTGCTCGATCGCGCGGTGGCGATGCTGCCCTGGTCAATGCCTTCACCATTAGGTGCCGCCTGGTCGGCCAATGGCAGCTGGAAAAATATGTTTATGTGCCTGTTTGCCTTCCTGAATTCGTGGATGATTTACCGCCCGTTCTTTAACGTTTATGAGCGCCAGTTGATGGATTCTGAGAGCAAATAACCCTGCCTGACCTGTTTTTTACGCCAGCCATTGTTGTTGCGCTGGCGTGTTTTCGCTTTCCTCTCTGTTGATGTGATTTTCATCACGCTTTTCTTTCTCTGTTTTTAGAATTTGTGATTTGATCCAGCAATAATGGAAAGCGCTTTCCATTTGCGGATGTACATTTCCATTTTTGATCCGTAAATTTCCATTCGCGCCATACAGACGCTCTTTCACTCAAAAAAAGAAAAAGGAAAATGATGAACAGGTTGAACCGATTAATACCTCTGGCCTTACTCATTAACGCGGCGCTTAGCGGTGCTGCGCAGGCCGACGACATCAAAGCGTATGACTTTACCCTTCATGGCTATATTCGCTCCGGCATTCTGGCGAACTCCGATGGTAACCGCGTCGATTCGCTGGGACTGATGCCTGACGGCAAATGGCGTCTGGGTAACGAAGACGACACGAAAATTGAATTAATTCCACAAGTCACGCTGAAAGCGGCATCCGGGGCGGTGGCCAAAATCCAGGCAAATATCACTCACCAGAGTAAATGTACCTCTGACTGGAACTGCCAGGACGATGATGGGCACGACGTGCAGTTTCGTGAAGGATTTGTCGAGTTAAGTCATCTCGACTTTGCCCCGGATATCACGTTCTGGGGGGGAAAACGCTACAGCAGTTCTAACACCTCCAGCCACCAGTTTGACTGGGAATATATTCAATACAACGGTACCGGTGGCGGTTTTGACAATATGGATCTTGGCTTTGCCCGTTTTGATGCGGGTGTCTATGCCTTCTCACCGACCAGTGAGACGAAAGCGTATCCGGTAGATAAGGGCGATCAGGGCTACCCGGACGACTATTCCCTCAACCTGTGGTTCAAAAAAATCGGCGGGACAGGGCTGGATCTGGAGCTGATTGGTCATCGCATGAACCGCAATGAAAACCACCCCACCTCTTCTGAAAAAGGTTATGGCATTACCGGGGTGTACAACTTTGACGGCTTCTGGGGGCTGACTGGCGGTTATTCAAAACTGGTTATGCAGTATGGCCGCGGGTTGGCGGCGGGTGACTCGCTGGGTAAAAACGGCTGGGGCTGGGCCAACCTGGAGGATACACAATCGTGGCGTGTTGTGCTGGATAGTATGGCGTCGCTGGGCGCGGTTGATATCTCTACGTTTGCCTACTATCAGAAAGATAAAAATTACCGCTGGTGGAGCAGCGATGCCGACGGCTGGGGACGCTCCAGTTGGGTTGCCGGTATTCGCCCGTACCACCAAATCACGAAAAATTTCGCCATGCAGTATGAAGTGGGCTACGAGTATCTCGATGATGAAAATTACAAGGGCGTCAACGGCAAAGGGAAAGGGGGCCTGACGAAAGTCACCATCGCGCCGACACTGACCTTCGATTCCGGTTTCTGGAGCCGACCACAGCTGCGTTTCTTCGTGACGTATGCCAAATGGGATAAGGGCGTGTCCGATGCGTTGGATGGGAATTACAACTGGAGCACGAACACAATCTCAGCGGGGGGATACAGCCGCAGCGGGAGCACCGATACCGTGAACTTTGGCGTCCAGGCCGAGGTGTGGTTCTAAGGAGAGAGAAACATGTGTAAACCCATTCGTAAAATAGTCCTGGTATCAATACTCTCCCTGCTGGGAAGCGCGGGGGCAATGGCGGCGGAACAGTCGCATTTCGAAAACTTTATCACCCGTCACGGGGCGCAACTTCAGGATGGCGACAAGGTTTTTCGTTTTGCCGGTATTCACGCGCCGGAATTACACCGTATTGAAGATGACGCACGTGGTGCCTGCAAAGCCGATCCCCGCGGCTGGGGTCAGTATTTCAAATGGCCCACACCGCAAGAGCAGGAGAACTGGATCCGCGCGATGGTGCAAACCGGTGCCAGAGCGCAACGTGTTTACGTACTTTCGGTGCAGCAGGAAAACGATGTTGCCTGCGGACGTGCAACGCATATTCTCGCGCCAGAGCGCCCGGACGCTATGCCACGCCTTAATGAAGAGGCGATGAAAGTCTACGACAACATGATCGCGGAAGCTGACAAGCAGGGGCTGCGCCTGATTCTGCCTTTTATTGATCACTGGTGGTGGTGGGGTGGCCGTGAGCAACTGGCTGCCTTCTATCATGAAAAACCTGAAGACTTCTATCGTACCGACAGCAAAACCTTCAAGGCGTACCTGGATGTTATTCGTCAGGTGATTACCCGTAAAAATACCGTGACGGGGCGCTCCTATTATGACGAAAAAGCGATCATGGCCTGGGAAACGGGTAATGAACTGGAAGACACCAACGCGGATTTCCTCAAGCAAACCGCCGCGTGGATCCGCAAATGGGCGCCGCACCAGCTGATTGTCGACGGAACGTATAAGAAGATTAACCCGTTTGCTTTAACCGATCCGAACATCGATATCGTCAGCAACCATTACTACACCAATGCCGGTAACAACCATCCCGATCAGGTGCAAAAAGACCTGCAGGCGATCGGCGGTAAAAAGGCGTATCTGGTGGGGGAATTTGGCCTGCTGGACCATACGCAACTGAATGACATTATGCAGTCCATCGTACATAGCGAAGTGAATGGTGCGCAGGCGATTGGCGGTTTTGTCTGGGGATTCCGCGGTCACCGACATGATGGCGGGTTTTACTGGCATAAGGAGTTTACCGGTCATTACAGCTATCACTTGCCTGGGTTTCCACTGGAGGGAAAAGCCAACCAGGAAAGCGAGGTTGTGGATCTGGTGCGCACGGCGTCTGCGCAACTTGCGGGGTTAGCACAGGTTCCACCGTTGCCCGTGCCGGATGCGCCGCATTTGCTTAAAACCGATTCGCCTTTCGCCATCAACTGGATGGGCTCGCCGGTTGGACGTTATTACGATGTTGAACGGGCTACGTCAGAAAAGGGACCGTGGCTACGCGTTGGCAACGACATTTCAGATGGGGTGAATGAATGGAGCCCGGCCACAATGGCGCTGTTCCGCGACGATTTCCGCAGCCTGCAACAGGGAAAAACGTACTACTACCGCGTGATAGCGAAAAATGAGAGCGGGGCCTCGGCACCGTCAAACATTATCAGCGTAACGCATATCCAAAAGAATATGGCGCCAGTTGTTACGCTTGAAGGCGTGCGCGCAACGACGCTGGATAAAGGCGTCCTGCTGAAAGCAAGCTGGAAGGACGATGATCTTCCGGACCGCAAGGTAACGCAGCGCTGGAGCAACAACGGTAATAAAAACGCACATATATGTGACGCCAGCAAGCCTGAAACCCGGGCATGGTTCTCGGCACCGGGAACCTATGCGCTGACATTCACGGCTGACGATGGACTGTTAAGCAGTAGCAAAACCCACAATGTCACGGTGAAAGAGGCCACCGGTAAAGCGCCGGCGGACTACTGTACCTTTGGCGGGGGCGTGCTGGACGTCAGTCGCGCCAGTCTGGATGCAGTCAACACCAGTGAAAACCCGCTGGTGCTGGGGGATGACGGCTTCGTCGGTCCTTTTGCCCATGAAGGCGATAAGGTGACCTGGCGGGTTGATGTTCCCTGGGAAGGGCAGTTTGCCCTGCATGTGACGTTCAACGGGAAATGGGGTGGCAAAAAGAACTCCTTTGTGGTGAATGGCGGTGCGCCGATTGGGGTTGAATTTCCGCAAACGGATGAACATGGCCAGCAAAAGGTGGTGCCTGTCACCCTGAAAGCGGGGGAAAACCGGATCAGCTTTGGTAAGTTCCCCGGCGACTGGGGCTACATGTTTATTAAATCGATTGAAGTGACTGCAGAGTAGTGATGTTGGCTGCGCCTTTCGGGCGCAGCTTTTTTTTATTAAGGAGGCGTTATGACCCGGTATTCATTCCCGGCGGGTTTTTTCTGGGGTGCAGCAGCATCTGGTCCGCAAACCGAAGGCGTGGAGGGCAAGAGACACCGTTCCATTTGGGACAGTTGGTTCGCGGAACATCCTGAACGTTTTTATCAGCAAACAGGACCACAAAAGGTCTGCGAGACTTACACCCAATATAGAGACGACGTAGCATTAATGAAGCGGTTAAATTTTAATTCCTTCAGAACTTCGATTCAGTGGTCGCGCCTGATTGCCGATTTTGAAACCGGTGAACCTGATGCGGATGCGGTACGTTTTTATCATGCGTATCTTGATGAGATGATTGCCAACGGTATTGAACCGATGATCAATCTTTACCATTTTGATATGCCAGAAGTGCTGCAGAAAAAATACGGTGGTTTTGAATCGTCTTACGTAGCAGAACTGTTTGCCCGGTTCGCCCGCACGGCATTTACGCTATTTGGCGGCAAAGTGAAGTACTGGATCACCTTTAATGAGCCCATTGTGCCGGTTGAAGGGGGATATTTGTATGACTTCCATTATCCTTGCAAGCGAGACGGGAAACTGGCGGCGCAGGTGGCATTTAATATCATGCTGGCTCATGCGAAAGCCGTTCACATTTACCGGGAACTCAACCTTGCGGGTGAAATTGGCGTGGTGTTGAATCTTACGCCTTCCTACACGCGCAATGATTCGCCGGAAGATAAAAAAGCGGCATGGTACGCCGATCTTCTGTTTAACCGTAGCTTCCTCGATCCGCTGGTGAAACATCAGTTCCCGAAGGAATTATGCGAAATTCTGTCGGCCAATAAGTGCTTGCCTGAAGTATCGAGGCAAGATGTTGATGTTATTACCTCCTCGCAGATTGATTTTCTGGGTGTCAATTATTATGTTCCGCGACGAGTGAAAGCGCGGGAAGCTGACTATGCGCTCGACTACTTCACCCCAGAACTTTATTTTGAGAATTATGTTAACCCGCAAGGGCGATTTAATCCTTACCGTGATAATAATGAAATTTTACCGCAGGCTATTTACGATATCGCTACAAATATCCGCGACAATTACGGCAATATAAAATGGTATCTTGCAGAGATTGGTATTGCGATGGATCTTGCATCGGAAGGGCCAGTACAACCTGACGGCGTGATTGATGACAGTTTCCGTATTGGCCTGATGCAGGAGCATTTAATTCAGCTACATCGGGCAATTTCCGATGGCGCCAACTGTTTTGGCGTTCATCAGTGGACGTTTATTGATAACTGGTCATGGATCAATGCCTTCAAACGCCGGTACGGTTTTTATCGTCTCGATATTGAAACGGGAGAACGGCGAATAAAGCGCAATGGATTATGGTTTAAGGCACTCGCGCAAACCAATCAGTTTATCTGCGAGGAGTAACGGACGTGAGCAAGTCCTGTTTTTACCCACTCGTTAATGCGGTGAAGAACTATCCATGGGGGAGTCGCACTGCACTTAATCAGCGTTTTCATATTCCGAACCCTGATGACCAACCGCAGGCAGAAGTGTGGATGGGTATTCATCCGGCCGGTGTTTCTCAGGTTATTTTCCAGGATAAAACCTGCTCTCTGGCTGAGCTGATTACGAGTGATAAAAATGCCATGCTCGGCAAACGCATGGTGGAACAATTCGGCGATCTGCCGTATCTGCTTAAGCTCCTCGCTGCCGAAAGCGCGTTATCTCTACAGGTGCACCCGCAAAAGGCGCAGGCACAAGCGGGTTTTCAACGCCAACAACAGGGTTCGAATAACCCGCCAGATTATAACGACGATAATCATAAACCTGAGTTGGTCTATGCAGTTACGCCCTTTATGGCAATGAACGGTTTTCGCAAACCTGATGAAATCGTTACGCATTTCAGGCGGCTTACTGTTCGTTCACTTGACGATGCGATTGATCAATTAGCCTTGCATCCTTGCGCGGAAACGATGCAGGGGTTCTTCGTCACACTGATGCAATTGCCTGAGGATGAAAAGCAGCAGGCGATCGAACGATTGGTCAGTGAAGCACCGGCGTTGTATGACGAAAATCTGGCGGCGTTTATTCTGCGTTTGAATCACTATTACCCGCATGATATTGGCCTGTTTGCGCCGCTTTTCCTGAATTGCCTGACGTTGCAGCCAGGTGAGGCAATGTTTCTCTCCCCCGGAACATTACATGCCTATGTGCAGGGTGTGGCTGTTGAAGTTATGGCAAGTTCCGATAATGTGCTCAGAGCAGGTTTAACACCGAAAAGGATCAACCTGACAGAACTGGTTGCCTGTACGGTGTTTGAACCTGTTTATCAGGAAACATTACTGATGATCCCCGAAAGCGGTCATGGGAAACATCATTATCCTGTGCCGGTGGCTGATTTTTGTTTTGATATCTATACCGATGTGACGCATTTTCCGGTGCATACCGCCAGCGCGGAAATTGTACTGGTTATCGAGGGTCGCGCTTCTTTACAGCATTCGGGTGGGGAAGTTATTGATCTTAACTGCGGTCAGTCTGCCTTTATTCCGGCGTCAACCGGAGACTGGACGCTAACCCTTTCGGGGAGATTATGCCGTGTTTATGGTTAATCTGAATGGCGATGCGTTTGGTCAATACTTGTCCTCAGGACTGTAGACATTCCTGACCTCACGCCGGGGCCAGCCCAAAGGGCTCCGGCGTGAGGCACGGTGGTAACAATCACTTCCCCAGAGAGGACTACTTTCGTTGAGCAGGAGAACATTTCGCCGATTCAATCGTGGTGGGATAATCGTTCACGCAGGAAGTCTATAAATCTCTGCACTTTCGCCGGTATCAGACGTGTTTCTGTGAGTGCGTAAACTGCGCGGGGTGAACCGTGCCAGTCAGGAAGAACCTGTACCAGGCTACCGGTCGCCAACTCATCGGCAACCACTTCCTTTGGCATCAGCATAATCCCCTGGTGTAATGTTGCCAGCCGGCGAATCATTCCCACATTATTCAATGCAAATCGACCACTGACATTCACCGTTTGAGTTTCTTTGCCGTGGTGAAGTGTCCATGAGTTGATTTTTAACATGCCCACACATTCATGATCCTCCAGTTCCGATGGGACAGAAGGTGTGCCGGAACGTTCCAGGTATTCCGGGGAGGCGTACAGAAACGCGGTGAGCGAGGCCAGCTTTCTTGCAATCAGCTGGGAGTTTTCAGGCTCTCCCATCCTGATTGCGACGTCGGATGGTTCACTTATTAAATCGACTTTTCTGGGCGTCAGATCGAATTCAAAGTTAATGCGGGGATAAAGCTCAGCGAATTCAGCAATCAGTGGCGCAAGATAGGTGACAGCAAAATCAACGGGTAATGATGCACGCAGTGTTCCGCTGGGCTGGGCCAATATCTATCCCAACTGCTCGTGGGCTAAATGCCCTTTTATTGGTGTCGATCATGCCTGGATGAGTGGCCGGTATTTCCACCTTGCAAGCATGCCGGGATGTCCGCCGTATCGTCTGTTTTCCTGGACGCTGATGATATTTCCCCGGCCTGGTGAGCAGAAAGTATCTTGTTGTCTATCCTGCAGCACCAGGTCAGCGTGCGCAAAAAAACAAAGGTCTTTTACCGATGGTGAATAAAAAACCACTATTACCTTGATTCTGAATGGAATAATTAATGTATTTTTGTGGGTAGACATAAAAATCAGGCATAACAAGAGCAATGATGTCATCGGACAAGGTTTCAACATTTTTAACTTTGTTTACCATGGTCGATGTGAAGTTATAGGTGTCTTTGTTTTCTGTCCATGTATAAGAGATATCCCTGCGTATATATCCCGCAGGGCGATTGTTTTTTATATAATTGCCACTGACTGCAACCACACCTCGATGTTCTTTCAGGTTATACATAAAATCTAATGTCAGATTAGCGCGAGTGTCCTCATAAAACACGATAAGGGATGCGGTGCATTTTTCTTCATTATAGTGTTTCGATATTAAAATTTGATAAAAATAGTCCGCGAATACACCGGCGATAAAGAAAAAAAAGGAAAAGAAAATTATTTTCTTTCTAGTCACTGTTGATTCCTCGGAAGTAAAGCGAAACGCATTCAGGCTCCGATGCCGTTAAAAAATTATTCTTGCAAATCAATGCAGTTAACGTGGGAGATGTTTTTGATATGGGGAAGTATACCCAAGGATAATGCTGGCAATTTAAACCTGAACTCAGGATCAGTGACTTATATTTTTGATAGTTACCACTACCGTCTAGTGTGTCATTTTTAGTATAAAAATGACAGCCATCTTCTCTTTCAACTAATGAATAAGTATTAAGCAGGTTAGGTCCGGAACTTAAATGCCTTCCAATGCTGTTTATAAACAGACCTGTAGCAAAAAAAATAAGCATAGCAATAATTGACAGGTGCGAACGGAGGGCGGATGCTATTTTCATTCTGTACGATTTGTCATTTTTTATGCCAGAGTCATTTCCGCCCAAGTCTGATTTATCATCATGCATATTCTGTAGCAGATTAACCGTATCATTGTGTTTACTGTCAATATTCTTCTCGTCATCGTGGCTCTTTGTAATATTTTCGGTATCTGACCGCTTGGTGATTTTAACACTTTCGTCAATCTGAAAACCTCTTCTTGGGATAGTCGCAATTAATCGTCTATCCGTTTCGCCTACGGCACGTAACCCCCGACGAACAATAGAGATATTCTGATAAAGTGTATTTGTTGGTACGAGCATACCTTCCTCTTCCCAAACCTTTTTGAAGAAATCTTGTTGAAGCACAATCTCCGGAGAGGCTTCCAAAAGCAGGAGGAGACAGCGGCTGGCAGGCGTTGTCAATGTTACATTCATCTCGGGATTGCAGGCTGATATCAGCTTTTTTGCATCCGGTCGGAATTCGATATTATCGTTGATAATCCAATACATATATCTATATACGCCACAGCCAGTGGCTATGTCCCTTTTTAGAATTACATCTTCTCTGATTAAAAGCGTTGGCAGTATTTATTTCATCATATCAATGGAATGATTACCATTCTTTTTACAATGATTTGTGTGGGTTGACACAAATACTTAACATCATATATGACCGAGCTTTTTTATGTGTAAACATGTGTTCTTCCTTGAGGGTAAACATCGATTTATGGAAATGGATGGATGAGAATGCGTACAAAAATTGAATTGATTTAGCCAATTCATTGATGGCTATAATAACGTATTGCCGTTAAACGGACAATTACTTGCATTCGTCGGTGACTTTTATAAAACGATCGTTATAAACAATGAATATATTCGCTGAGTTTTCGAGCGTCTTATGCTGAAGAGTGTCTCCTGGGCGCATATACCAGGCATCACTTTCGTCTTCTGTAGCTTCGCAATCAGGTTTTATGAGCAGCTTGAACCAGGTGTTACCGCTATTTTTAAATGTTCCCGCCTGCCGATTATACATCCATTTGAAATGGGTGTTGCGAGGACGAACGACCAGGATTGTATCTATTACTATGACTGGAATGATACTCGCTTTGCCATTGGCATTATTCATACCTGTCTGGTTTAATAATGGTATTTCCTCAAATGCTACGCGATAATAACGCTCTTTACTATCTTTTGGTCCATTGTAAAAAAATTTAAAAAAGTCACCTTCACCAGGTTGAAGTGTAATTTGCCGTGGAGAGAACAGCAGTTCTCCATCCACAGCCTGCGTTTTGTTTTCATACTGGCCAGGCGTGTCTATAGGTACAGCGGTTATGCGATAAAGCCGCGTTGCTTTATTATTATTAATGACATATTTTGTCACCATTCTGCTGTCGGGTGTCATTGAAAAGGTCAGACTACCGACATAAATAGCTTGTGAATGTGCACTTATAAAAAATGCGGTTGCAATGCAGATGTATTTAGTAATTTTACGGAACATTTTTCCATATTGCCTTTACTCGAATTTCACCGGATGCACTGACGTCTCCATACCATCCTGCCTGATTTGTCGTGTATATCGATTCTGGGGAATCCATAGCAATGGAGAATCTTACATTTGATTTATTCATAACACCCGTCCCTCCACTCGAGTCTGTCCAGGGAGTTGTAACCCATAGAGCATCGGTTATATCTCGCCACTGCCCGTCACAACCGACATCATACGTTTTATTGCCGCCCCCCCTTGTGGTAAAGGTCAGCGAAGCAGGGAAGGGAACATGCGTAAGACCGTCATCCGAACTAAAAATGCACCATGAGCGTCCATGGATATTTTGTGTCGGGCCGGTTATTTGTACCATTACCTCATCTGCTGCCGTTTTGCCGCTGGTTGTAACAATATAATCAAAATCCAGTGCAGGTTTTGTTGTTCCTACAGTTCCGGTGCGATGTGGATTAGCCATATAATCTTTGGATATAATGCTGACGCTGAAGTCGCGAGGTTTGATAACCATTTGCGCAGAGGGTGAGAATTCATACCAACCTGATTCGGGGGCAGTGATGTTTCGAACACGGAAATTGAATAAATCCCGTGTATTCGCATCGCTTATTCCCAGATTAACCATCGTTTTAAAAAAATTATCAGATAAAAAAATAAATATCGAATTTCCACCTTTCATATCATTAAATGAATAATAATTGGTCATGCCGCTGACATTTTTCCATGATTTTCCGTCAATACTAAATTGCATGTCTCCGGATTTGATTGCAGCTGCCAGGGCTGGATGGTTGATCGCCGGAAAAAAACGAATAGAACTATTATTAAGACCATTATGATTTAGCATATAATTCATCATCCTGCATGCTACACCTGTGCGTCCGCCAATAACCTGAATATTACATCCGGAACTGCCTTCTCCTAACGTAGGGCGGCCGTCGCTGTTAATAAAAATCTCTGACAACGCGTTGGTATTGTATAACTTCAAATGGGCTGCTTTGGTGTATGAGACTTTTCTCACATACCAGTGGCCGGATCCCATATACCGACAGCGTTGACCCGCATAGGCGCTATAGCCCTCACTGGTCTGGCAGGTATTGATGGTCATAGTGAAATTACTGCCCACTGAACTGGCGTTGAGATACTGGTAAAACTGGTCGGACATCATTCCATGCATCCATTTCGCACCACCTGCCGGTACGATAACGCCGTAAAATCCTTTAGCATCGGTTGTTTGAGGCGGAATCATACTGGTATTCATATCGCAACCTGAATACCAGTTAATACAACGTAATCCGCGAAGTGGCTGTGACACAGGGGCATTGTCTAACCACATATCAAATCTCCAGTTTCCCAGCAGAAGTGTGTTGTAACCATTATCGATATAGCCCAGGCTTTCCTGGTATTTCGTCCCCGAACCTGAATATTTTAAACCCGTCCATCGATTCGATCCGGTCATGCGAGGATCCAATACTCCCCCAGGCGTTACAAAAAAATTATCGTCTGTGTCATTTTCGATGAATACATACTCACGTGTTGGCGCGTCTCCCCATACCGTTTTGGTCACGGCGGAATAGCATGGGGGCGCCAGCAAGCAAATAAAAAACAAATGAATAAGATAAGTCAGGTTAACCTTCATGGTCGGATCCTGTGGAAAGGGTGGAGGTATAGGTTTTCAATCCCTGACAGATGACATCACCAACCCAAACGGCACCTCGAGCTTCTTGGATATCCAGCGACGCTTCGCAGCTTTTATCTTCGCTGTAAAAAAAATCTATGTCTGGATAGTTTTTATCGATATCAATAACAAACTCACCATTACTGTCCGTTGTCGTTTTGCCAATGTGGTTATTGATTTGAGTATGCGTAAGCAACGTTCCGTCTTCTGCTCGCATGCGACCGAAAACGGTAACCATTTGCTTTATTGATGGCTGAATCAATATAACATTACCGGGATAAAGGGTGAGTGCGGTTTTTCTCCCACCAACAATATCGTAGCTATCTAGTGAGTCTTTATTGTTATTAATTTCGACTTCGTAGCGATTGTAGGGTTCAAGAGGAATATAACTCTGTTTGCCGCTTAACTGAAAAGTACGGCCATTAACCCTGGCAGTAAGTTTGCCTCCATCGCCAACATCAGTACGGAAAATGACACCGGCATTACCTTCACTATTCCCGCTGGCAGCAATATGTTTTCCGAGCAAACCGATGCTTCCGCTGGCCGTCAGGTTGGTGTTGATATATCCATCAATGCCACTATTGATATTTAATGTTCCCGATGAATAGCGGGTTTCATATTGTGTCCATGCTCCGCCGCTTAATGTTTTGTCATCCCCGCTCTTATCTGATATAGCGCGAGAAAGGTTGGCTCCGAATGTACGGATGACACCATCCTGAAATTGTTTTTGTGCAGACAAATTAGCAAGGGTATAGCCATTTTGATTCGTTAAACCTGTTCTAAGCCAGCCCCCCAATGGCAGGGTAAAATCCAGACCGATATATTTCTCTGTACGGATGCGACTACCGTAGTAACCGCTTTCATACCGCTGTATTCCAGCTCGTACGCCTAAAGAACCGTACTGACCGTTATAGAGTGATTGAGTATAATCTGTAGTAAAGTAACGGCTCTTATTGCGACGGTCATCGTTATAACTGCCGCTGACTGTTCCCAGGAGAGACCATAATGCATTCATATTCAATGACGCACCAATGGCCTGGCTATCTGAACCATGGCGGCGTAACTTATTACCAATAACTGCTTTATCCTGGCTGAACCATACAGAACTAAATCCCCTAGGAAGTGAAAGACTAAGGCTACTGGTGCTACTCCATGAGCGATCGGTGGTTACCATATTTTGCATACTCAATGTTATATAATTGGCGATAGGCCAGGAGAACTGTGTCTCACCAACAGTAAGAGCGTTATAGCTATATCCTGTAGCCATCCAGCTAAGACTTTTAAATCCGCCAGATGCGGATAGCCCCAGAAGGGGCGTAGTTTTTGCCTGCATTTTTTTCCCGTTTTCTGCGCTCCAGGTATTCATATGCATACTTCCACCCCAAATTTGCCAACCCACAGGCATACCGGCCCCCCGTGAGTGTGCGAAAACTTTGTTTACGCGCTGAATGGTTTTACTGACTGTCTGACCATTAACAATGACTTCAGCACTGATGTCGTAAATACCGTATGGCAATCCTCGAGTGTCTACTTCATGGCTGCCCATGTCGAAGTTTTGCACACTGAGTAATTTCCCATCCCGATATAAATGAACTTCACCAGCAGCAGGGAGAAAAACGATGACAGGTAAGGTGGAATGTGATGAGTCGAAGACAGTCGAGTTCGCGTTATTTCCCCATGAGATACCATAAGTTTTACCCGAGGCGATCGCTGTTATTGGACCGAGCGATTGCATATTCCAAGAATCTAACATTCCGCCCGCAAGGCGATAACCGGCAAAGTCACGCTCATACATCGCTTTGTATATTTCTTTTTGCTGCCTGTTTGTCCCGATGCCGTAAAGTGTTCCATCTATAGCAATATGGTGTTCACGTAAAGCAGTGACGTTATTCATCGAAAGATAACTGGATGTATTGTTCTCTCCATTCCTCATTCGGTTATTATAAACGCCGAGATTGTAGCTTACTGTATGGCTGAGACTTTCCCCACTGGATTTCCCAATATCATCATTGCGGGAAAGTAACTGAGTTGCTAAAGCTTTCTGATTGACAATAAGCTGTAATGTCAGTTGCTGGAAATTTAAATATAACTTTGCGTTTTGATTCAACTGAATGACAAAGTTCTGGTCAAATGGGGTCTGTGTAAGTGCGGATAATTCCTGACGTGTTTGTTCATTTACCGATGCATTATTGTCTTTCTCTTCGAGTGTAATTTGATGCACCTTGATCATATTATTAGCAAGCAATATTGAAACAGTTCCGATGCGCTGATCATCCTGGTTTCCCTGTACGCCATCCAGATGAAGGAAAAGGGGAATAGTCATTCCATCACGCAATGCGTTATCAAATGCTTTTGGAATAATTATGCCGCCTATTTGACTGATATCAGATGTGACAGCAAAGGTGCTATTTGAAAGAGTAAATAGCACTGCGCCAAAAGTATTTATAAGTTTGGGAAAACGATTATGCAAGATACACAAAGCGTAATAACTCCACGATAAAATGTCTATTTTACTGGGGTAAAGTGCTCGGCTTGCCAAAAAGCAATGTGTCCGTTGGGATCTGATACATCAACATGTGTGAATGTTCGTGATTTTCCAGGCATCAGGAAGTAGTTTTCCTTGCACTCGCTACCTTGTTTACTTGCAAGGCATGGACCATATGCAATGATCCGGAGTGTGGCATTTCCAGTATTTAGTATTTCACCCAGGTTGTACTGATAGTCATATTTCACTTTGCGTGGCGATACAACTAAAATTGTACTTATACGGGCAGAGGCTGTGGCGACAGCATTTCGTGATGAATTGTTTTTCTGCACCCCACTTAATGCCTGGTCAAACCATGTAATTCGATAATACCTCTCTCTGTTATCATCAGGTCCATTGTAATAAAAACGGATAATTTCATTGCTTTTTGCCGGCAATAATAAACTGCCAGGGGTAAGTAAAAGCTCATTTTTACTTTCCATTGGAATTGTCTTTCCGTTCTCCAATGGTGTGGTTATTCTATCTATATGGATATTAATAAATCGCCCTGTTGTAGTCGTGTTTTTGATCTCTTTGCTTATCATCGAATCATTACTATGCATGAAGGATGAGATATCACCAACATCAAGTGCCGACACAGGAAATGGACAGATGAGTATGATCCATACTATCAAAATAGTCTTTTTCATTGACATACCATAAAAATAAGCAGGGCGATTGGCCGCTCCTGCTTTAGATAAAACAATCAGCTGGTCCAGGTTGTATCGAATTGAACGCTAACGTCACCACTCCAGATCCCTTCCGGGAGTTGGCTGAAGTCAGATGCCTGTGTTGAACCGTCTAATGTGCCGTTAATAATGGAAAATGTGAAACTATCCTGTGCTGTTGCACGGCCTGTGGTGTTATAGCCGTTAGCCAGAGGACTTAAATTACCACCAAGAATACCGCTAGCGGTATCAATCATCACTGTATTGCTTCCTTTGGATAAATATGTTCCCAAATAGCTTACACCGACCTCCAGAGTAGAGCCTGAACCATTGAGCTGTGTAAGCGTATTAGCAAGTAGTCGGGTGGTGAGTTTAAATGCTGTTGTTTGGGGCTGGCCTTCTACCGCGACGTCAAATAACCCTCTTTGTGAGCCAAAACCACCGACGCCTTGAGCATATTGGAAAGATAAACTACCTAAAGGCGTAACAGTCAGTTTGCTCGTCGTGTCTTTTTTTGCTGTTGCGGACCAGGTGGCAACGGCCTGAGCTGTAACGCCGGCCTGAACATTTCCGGTTGTAAATGTTGCGATTAATGCGAGAATAATTGCAGTCTTTTTCATATTAATTACCACTATATTGATGGACAATTTATGTTGGCGAAATTCCATGTGGACAACCATGGGGGGGCACGGCTTGGTATTATGTTATTCCCGTTTATTAGCATTATATGTATACAGGTACGATGGTTAAATTCTGAACTTTTAATTGCTTAGCATAAGCATTGCCGTTTGCCATGATAATGGTTCGACAATTGCTATTAGCAAATAAGTCTTCAATCCTGCTTTTCTGACCATTCGTTTGCGTGTTTAAGATTAGCAGTGGTGGTCCTGGCTGGTTAGTAAAAAGATATAATGACTAAATAAAATAAGTTACATTGCAAAAATGTTAACTATAAAAACAGTATCAATCATAGTGTTGTATCTTTTTTCAACTTTTATCTAACATTTGTGTTGCCCGACAGAATGAGGGTTATTCTTTTTTAAGAACTACAGCGGTAACGTTTTATGTCATAAGGAGTCAAATCTTTCCCAAAAAAGAGAATGTTGTAAGAAAAACAGCGATAACTTCTCATAAAGCCAGCATCGCGACTCGACAGCTAAGGATGAAGTGGATGGAGTACAGAATGTAATCTATTAATCTTATCGCAAATAAATTTGTGATATGATGTCTGGCATTGGATTCAGCCAGAGAAAAAGCTGACCAGTAAATCAAACTCATCAAATTGATGAATGTTTTTATTTATCAGTCTGGATTTTATTGGAAATTTAAGAGTGATGTTATTGCTTGAAATGATTGGCTTTATAAACTGGTTGCGGTTTTCAATAAAACGTCGGCTATTGTTTTAGGCGTGATTCACTTTTCCACACTTTGGCGATGGACTTATGCTCATGCAATGATTTTGCTAAACATTGTGCATAAAATATTTAACATCAAATGTTTTGTTATTCTATATGGTTATTGTGATTTTTATTGCAATGTATATACATCGTCTTTAAATTGCAAGATGCTATGCACTTTCCTGGAAGGATTAGTAAGCAACCCTGGCCCTGTTGTTAAGTCAATGCCCCCGTTTGCACTGGCATGTATGTAACTGGCGGAGGCACAATAATTACAGGTGGTGATTTATAAATTCCAGCCCTGATGTTCTGTTCGGATACGTGACGGAAGTCGAAGGCTGGAGTCTTCAAGAAGTTTATCCCGAATAAGGAGAAGATCGTTAATTTTCTTTCCGCCAAGTTTCTTACATGCTCTGGTGCGGTAAGCATATACTCTTTTGGGTGACAAGTTTAAAGCATCAGCGATTAGGTTAATGCTCTTTCCTTTTAGAGACTCGTTCAGAATGATGTTCTCGATGTCGCTAAGCGTGTTGCTGGATGCTTTAGGCTTTTTCTCTTTTTTGATTATACAATGAATGGCATTGGTAATACTGGATAACGGCTCTCTTGATTTTATAACATTATCAACATCGGCAATGACAATATCCCTCATTGCTTCCAGTATTACTAACAATTTGCTTTTTCTGTTTATCAACGAGATCGCTTTTGCATAATAACTATTTTTGATATCAACATGAAGGATCACCACATCATCGCAAGTTAATTCTTTCTCGTAACAGTTGTCCACTTCATATGAAATTATCTCCCATCCTTCTGGTTTTGCTAATGAAATAATTCCATTTCGCAGATAAATGTTACCACTCATTATATAAATACTCATCGTTTCCCTGATATCTGGTTTTATGCAACAGAATAAGGAATTGTAAGGCGGTGAGTGTGCAATTATGAAATTAAATTATCTTAAATGTGTGAATAAAGTATGCAAATGCCAAAAAACAGTGTTGTTTCTCTCTGTGGTTGGGTGACATATTTATGTGTTATTCATCAGGCTGCCATACTGCGTATCTGTTCACTATTGCTAATCTTAAATATCTTATATGCATGTCGATTTGAAATTTAAGGCAAGTGAGCCCTGGGTAAACGCAGCGGTAGCATATGAGTAAACCCAGGCGGATGGTGTGTTAATGACATCCATCTGCACGGGTCCTGCCACGTATATTTTATAAGGTCTATACTTCATTCATGCATTCCAGATGCTTACTCAGGATGTGGTTTTTAATTCTGTGTTTTGATTGTTTTCTGTTTTTTAAATCCGCACACTCTATCGTGAATAGATTTTTATTTAACCTGCAGGTGAGCACACGGGAAAAGTTCGCTATCGCTTTCGCTGCGTTACATGCTGTCAGCCATTGACAGTCCATGTTCAGACGGTAGCCCAAACCAGAGGTGTTTTACTGTAGAGGTTTGAATGATGGAAACTTATATTAAAACAATGAGAGGTGAATGGGAGGATTTACTCGGCCAGACAGACTTGCATATTCGCCGTATAGCTGCAGAACTGGCCAAAGTCCATGCGCACGAACTGAGTATTGCCTTCTATCGCATCGTGCTCGCCGACGCGCATGCTGAGGAGTTTCTGTCAAACGAGCAAGTAGAAAAACAGCTCAAGCATGCCCTCGAACAATGGGTTGTTGAGATCTTTTCATGTCAGGTCGATGATATCGATCATCAGATTCAGGTCCAGCAGCATGTTGCTGAGATTCATGCGCGCATCGGTATCCCGGTTGAACTTGTGGAAATGGGGTTTCGCGTACTCAAAAAACTTCTCTACCCGTTTATTATTGCCTCCCCATGCAGTGCGCAGGAAAAGCTGGAACTCTATCATTATTCTATCAACAGCATTGATCTGGCGATGGAGATTATGTCGCGGGCGTTTTCATTTAATGAAAGCAGTTCCGCAAAAGAGGATGAAAACTACCGCATATTCTCACTGCTGGAGAATGCCGAAGAGGAGAAGGAGCGTCAGATTTCGGCGTTGTTAGCGTGGGAAATGGATATGATTTACAAAGTGCTACTGGATTCTGATTTAGGTAACAGCCTGCCACTCAGTCAGTCGGATTTTGGACTCTGGTTTAATCATAAAGGACGGCACTATTTCAGCGGTATTGCCGAGGTGGGTCATATTTCAAGATTATTGCAGGAGCTGGATGAACTGTTTCGTAATATTGGTATGACGCCAAAGGCGCTTCGCACCAAACCCCTGCGCATTAAGTTTCTGATGCAAATAAGAAATACCCTTGCACAAATTAACTCGCTGTTACGGGAATTGTTTGATGAAGTTTCCCGTCATGAAGTCGGTATGGACGTCTTAACGAAGTTACTTAACCGGCGTTTTTTGCCCACCATTTTTAAACGGGAGATTTCACAAGCCAATCGTGCGGGTTCACCATTGTCAGTGCTGATCATTGATGTGGATAAATTCAAACAGATTAACGACACATGGGGGCATTTTGTTGGCGACGAAATCCTGCGCAAAGTGTCGAATGCATTTTATGATAATGTGCGGAGTTGTGATTACGTTTTCCGCTACGGAGGCGATGAGTTTGTCATTGTATTAACCGAAGCATCCGAAGTTGACACTCTGCGTATTGCTGAACGTATTCGCGCGCGCGTGGAGAAAACAAATATCAAGTCACCTACGGGCGACAATATTGCACTTTCGTTATCTATTGGCGCAGCGATGTTCAGCGGGCATCCCGACTATGAGCGGCTGATTCAGGCGGCGGACGAAGCCCTGTATATTGCCAAAAAAAGAGGGCGGAATTGTGTCGAGTTATGGAGAGCTGCACCGTAAAGTGTTGTCTGCGTCGTTTCTTGACGAGCCGCGCGCGGCGGCTCCGTCTGTCATTACAGGCTACCTGTGCCGCCATCCACCAGCAGCTCGGTTCCGACCACATAGCTGGATTCATCGGACGCCAGGAAAAGCGCGGCTTTTGCCAGCTCCGTTGGCGTGCCCATTCTACCCAGCGGCACCAACTCTTTGATCTCACTTTGCAACGCCTGCTGCGCCGGGCCGCTTAACCCGAGTTTATTCATAGCTGGCGTCTCCACCGGGCCAGGGCTCAGTCCATTAACGCGCACGCCGCGCGACAGCAGTTCCCCGGAGAGCGTTCTGGCAAGTGAAAGCAAGGCTGCTTTGCTAGCCGCATACGCGCTGCTGGCTGGCAGCCCGATGCGTGCGCTGACAGAGCCGCACAGAATGACCGATGAAGGATTATGCAGCAACGGCAGTAGCGCCTGGATCAGAAAATAGGGACCTTTCAGATTGGTATCCATCAATCGATCCCAGTTTTCTTCACGCCACTCCTCAAGCAAACCGTGGGAAACATCCCCGGCATTGATATACACCACGTCCACGCGAGGCCAGCGCGCGGCGAGCGTTGTGGCAAGCTGACGCTGCTCGTCGATTCGCCCGGCATCGGAGGCAATCACCCAGGCGTCTGGTCCCAACACCGCCTGTGCCTGCGCTAACGTAGTGGGGTTGCGTCCGGTGACCGCAACTTGCGCCCCCTCGGCCATAAATGTCTGCGCGGTGGCCAGCCCAATACCGGTAGTTCCACCCGTGATCAACGCATATTTACCTGCTAAACGGCCCATTTTCTCATCCTCATCTTTGACTTGAGAATGCACTATAGAGTCGTTAGTATCTTTTGAATACAAGGTACCAAATGGATACTAAAGAGGCGAGAGGTGCGCTATGGCGGAACCAGCGGCAGGGTTGCCGGAAAAAAATTATGCGACGGAACCCTGTCCGATGACGGATTTCGTTAGCCTGATTTCGGGAAAATGGGCGATCCCGATCTTGTATCGCTTGATTGTCCTGAACACGCCGGTGCGTTTTAGCGATCTGCAACGGGCGGTTTACCCGATTACGCAAAAAGAGCTGACGCGCCAGCTACGGTTGTTTGAACAACGCGGGCTGGTGTCGCGCCAGGTCTATGCGGAAGTGCCGCCGCGCGTGGAATATAGCATTACGCCATTGGGCGCAACCCTGCGTAGCGCATTGGATCCGGTGGCGGAGTGGATGCGCAGCCACGGCAGTGCGTTAAAACGTTAACTGCGTGTGTAACGGGAGGCCGGTTTACCATTGCGCGAGGCGCTGAACAGCGCCAGTCGTGCCGCTTCCCAATCCTCCCACAACTGCACATCTTCCACTGGCGGTACGGTCACAAGCTCACCCTGATCCAGTCCCGCCAGCGCGGCATCTACCAAATCTTCCGTGGTCATCACCGATCCTTCCGGCAGAGCATCCAGCGTAATACCGGAATGGCCCCAAATCTCTGTGGCTGTCGCCGCAGGCAGTACCGCCTGGATGCGAATGTTGCTGTCAGCGAACTCCTCCTGCAAACCGCGGGTGAAATTCAACACCCAGGCTTTGGTGGCGCTGTACACGGCGCTTCCAGCACGGGCATGGAAAGCCACGACCGACGCAATATTGATGAGGGTCCCGTGATTGTTCTCTACAAAGCGTGGCAACACCGCCAGCGTCAGGCGCATCAGCGCGGTTGTGTTCAGCGTATTGATGGCTTCGTGCTGCTGCGCTGTGCTGCCAAGGAACGGCGAGAGCGCCGCAGCTCCGGCATTGTTAACCAGAACCGCAATAGACGCATCTTCCTGGAGTACCGTTTCAACGCGCTGAATACCCTCCTGCTGGCTAAGATCGGCCACCAGCGTACGGACATTGATGCCGTGGCGTTGTTGTAAATCCTCTGCCAGTGAATTCAGTCGGTCTTCACGGCGAGCAACCAGCAGCAGGTTGTAGCCCCGGGCGGCAAGACGGTCTGCATATACAGCGCCAATGCCTGAAGATGCGCCAGTGATCAGTGCGGTAGTGGCCATTTTCGTTTCCTCTCATGATATGGTTTTATAATGAAACTAAACGCAGCATGCGATATTTGGTTTTATTATGCAACCAAATAAGACGGCAAAAAGTGCGCTACAGGATAATAACAGGGTAACGTGTTGAATTACTGCGGGCTGGCTACGCGCAATGTCACCTCTTCAGGTTGCAGTTCACGCCCATCTTCTGCACGTAGCGCCAGTTTCTGTAACGGTCGGCGCAACTGGTTATCTACCAGCACGCTGGCAGGCTCGCCCTGTGCAAACAGCCATTCGTTCCCCCACTGTGAAAGCGCCACCAGCACGGTTTGCAGGGAACGGCCTTTATCCGTTAACACATACTCCTGCCACGCGCTGCCATCGGAGGCCGGTTGCATGCGCAGGATCTCTTCATCGACCAGCAGCTTAAGCCGTGCGGTCAGCATATTTTTGGCGATGCCGAGGCTTTTCTGAAACTCGCCGAAGCGTTTAATGCCATTTAGCGCATCGCGCACAATCAACAGCGACCACCAATCGCCAATAATATCCAGCGAGCGGGCAACAGGGCAGAAGGTCTCTTCAAGGCGGGTGCGTTTCATGGTGTTCCTCCGTTAGTGGTTTAATTATAAAACTACTCACGGCAGGAAAACATCGCTTTTTGCACCAGCGCACACTCCGTGAAATGCGTCCCGGTACGCCGTCATAAATGTGTCACACTTTTGTTTTCAGGCTGAGAGAAGAGGAAAACAGGATGAAAACCGTACTCTGGCTTACGGCGATCGCCGCTGTCATGGCGACACCGGGCGTGATGGCGCAAACCACGCCGCAGGGTTATCAGTTACAACAAGTGTTGATCATGAGCCGACACAATCTGCGCGCGCCACTGGCAAACAACGGCAGCGTGCTGGAGCAATCCACGCCAAACGCCTGGCCCGAGTGGGATGTTCCGGGCGGTCAACTCACCACCAAAGGTGGGGTGCTGGAAGTCTACATGGGGCATTACATGCGCGAATGGCTGGCGGAGCAAAAGCTGGTGAGTGCCGGAGAGTGCCCGGCGTCAGACAGTGTTTATGTGCGGGCTAACAGTCTGCAACGTACGGTCGCCACCGCTCAGTTCTTTATCAGCGGCGCGTTTCCGGGCTGCGACGTGCCGGTTCATCATCAGGAAAAGATGGGCACTATGGATCCGCTGTTCAACCCGGTTATCACCGATGAGTCTGACGCTTTTGCTCAGCAAGCGGTAAGCGCCATGGAAACGCAGCGCAAGCAGTATGCGCTGGGGGAAAGCTATGCGCTGCTGGAAAAAATCACCCGCTACCGTGAGTCTCCCGCCTGTAAAGAGAAGCAGCAATGTTCGCTCGCGGACGGGAAAGAGACATTCAGCGCCAAATATCAGCAGGAGCCGGGGGTATCCGGGCCGCTGAAAGTGGGGAATTCGCTGGTGGACGCCTTTACCTTGCAGTACTACGAAGGCTTCCCCCTGGATCAGGTGGCGTGGGGTGAAATCAAAACAGAACAACAGTGGCGGGTATTGTCGAAGCTGAAAAACAGTTACCAGGACACGCTGTTTACGTCGCAGCAGGTGGCGCGCAATGTGGCGAAGCCGCTGGTGAAATACCTCGACAACGCCCTGGTGGAAGAGGCGGGCAGCGCACCGAAAATCACGGTGCTGGTAGGGCATGACTCTAATATTGCGTCGTTGCTGACGGCGCTTGAGTTTAAACCTTATCAGCTTCATGACCAAAACGAGCGCACGCCGATTGGCGGCAAAATCGTCTTCCAGCGCTGGCATGACGCGACTGCGAATCGCGATCTGATGAAAATTGAATATGTTTATCAGAGCAGTGACCAGCTACGGAATACGCAAGCGCTGACGCTCGACGCTCCACCACAGCGCGTGACGCTGGCGTTAAAAGGTTGCCCGGTCGATGCCAATGGTTTCTGCCCAATCGATAAATTCACTACGCTGATGCGTGAGGCGGCGAAGTAAGGAAAATGCTCCCCCGTGATGGCGGGGGAGCCAACAACTAGACGTTTTGACGCTCTATCGTCTGTTCGCCCCAGAAGAGCGCATCTTTATCCGTCTTTTCGAAGGCACGCAGCAGAACTTCATCGCTGCCTTCCTCCCAAATCTTTTCCGCCAGCGCTTCGTCGTACCCCGCGACCTCAAAAATCGCTTCCGCGATTTCCGGTGAGGTGTTACGTAAACTGGCCCATTCACCTACGCGATGAGCTTTCGCTTCTTGAGTTGGCATCTGTCTCCTCCTGTAGAAGGTTAGCCGTTCAGTTTTACTGCCAGACCAGCAACATACTCACCCTGATAACGGGCAATCGCCAGCTCTTCGGCACTTGGCTGACGCGATCCATCGCCACCGGCAATGGTTGTCGCGCCGTAAGGCGTACCGCCGCGAACCTGTGAAACATCGAACAGTTCCTGTGCGGCGTAGCCGATAGGAACAATCACCATTCCATGATGTGCAAGGGTAGTCCATGTTGAGGAGATGGTGTGTTCCTGGCCACCGCCGGTGCCGGTAGAGCTAAATACACTCGCCAGCTTGCCGTACAACGCGCCGGAGGCCCACAGCCCGCCGGTTTGATCCAGGAAGGTACGCATCTGCCCGGACATGTTGCCAAAGCGGGTGGGCGTACCAAAAATAATGGCGTCATATTCCGCCAGTTCCTGCGGTGTGGCGACCGGGGCGTTTTGTGTTTTCCCCCCGGCCTTCAGAAAGACTTCCGCCGACATGGTTTCCGGCACGCGCTTGATGACGACCTCTGCGCCATCCACTTTTTGCGCCCCTTCAGCTATTGCATGCGCCATCGTTTCAATGTGTCCATACATGGAGTAGTAAAGCACCAACACTTTAGCCATTTCTGTCACTCCTCGGTTTGACGTTAGCAGGCAGCATATCGCTGCGTTCTTTTAAGCGTATGTCGTGACAGGCAGAGTGCAAGTAAGAGCACCATTTCTTTGATAAATAACAAATAAATGATAAGAGCATCTTTGTTGCAATTTGACACATTTTTCTTGTGCGTGTTTTTTGGAGACTTAAGAGGAGCTTATCGGTTTCGCTTAGGGAATATCAGCCAATCGGCAGAGAACCTGTTGCAGGATATTACCGGTCGCTGGCTGGATACCCGTATTCCACTAAGCTTAGTTGCACGCGACGCAGATAAAGGCTCTGCCTTAACGTCGTGAAGTGAAAGAATCCTCTTTTACTGAATGCAGTATGATGTCTGATATTTCACTTATCCGGAGGTGAGACATGGCAAACCATCGTGGTGGTTCAGGTAATTTCGCTGAAGACCGTGAAAGAGCATCAGCAGCAGGTCGTAAAGGTGGCCAGCAAAGCGGGGGCAATTTTAAAAATGACCCTCAGCGCGCCTCAGAAGCAGGAAAAAAAGGGGGCAAAAACAGTCACGGTAGCCGCAGCAGCAGCTAACGATGATGGCAGGCAACGTTGACCCGTTGTCGACCATGCCCGCCGCCGGGGAGACCCGGCGGTTTTTTTATCCTTGCGCAGCCTCTCAAGCCACCGCACACTACGACGTTTCTTCTCTTGTTGGTCGCGCTATGTCTTTTTCCCGTTACGCCTTTTCCATTAAGCCTCAGGAAGCGCTGTTGATCCTGATCACCATGTTCTGGGGCGGCACATTTCTCGCGGTGCAATACGCGGTGACCATGAGCGGCCCGTTCTTCTTTGTGGGGTTACGCTTTGCCACTGCGGCACTGGCGGTGGCGCTTCTGTCGCTGGCGATATTACGTGACCTCACCTGGCGGGAGGTGAAAGCGGGCGTGATAATTGGCATCTCTATTGCGCTGGGCTACAGTCTGCAAACCTGGGGGCTGCAATCTATCACCAGCAGTAAATCTGCGTTTATTACCGCCATGTATGTGCCGCTGGTGCCCCTGCTGCAATGGCTCTGCCTCGGGCGTATGCCGGGACTGATGTCCTGCATCGGCATCGTGCTGGCGTTTACCGGTTTGCTGCTGCTGGCCGGGCCGGAAGGTAATCTGCTGGCGCTCGGGAAAGGGGAACTCATCACGCTTGCCAGCGCGCTGGCGATCGCCGCCGAAATCATTCTGATCAGCGCCTGGGCCGGGACAGTCGATGTGCGTCGGGTCACGGTGGTGCAACTGCTTACTGCGTCTGTTGTTTCGTTTTCCGCGATGCTCCCGTCAGGGGAATCCGTACCGCCGCTCTCGCCAGGACTGGTGCTGGTGGCGTTAGGTTTAGGGATTTTCAGTGCCATTATCCAGGTGGTCATGAACTGGGCGCAGCGTAGCGTTTCGCCTACCCGGGCCACGGTGATTTACACCGGCGAGCCGGTATGGGCGGGCGTGTTTGGCCGCCTCGCGGGCGAGCGTTTACCGTTACTGGCGTTATTGGGTGGCGCGTTGATTGTGCTGGGCGTGCTGGTGAGCGAACTGAAGCTGAAAAAGAAAAAAGCGCCGTTGCCAGCGCCTGAAAAGCGTCTGAATCAGGAGCCCTGATCCAGACAGGCCGGGCGCACCAGCGCATGGTAGCGCCGGTCAAACCACACCAGTCCTTCCGGCACCGGTTGGCGCGCAATGTCCACTATCTGGCAAAACAGAATATCGTGCGTACCCACGCTGGTGACCTGGCTAATAAGGCAATCGAAAGACGCCAACGCGCCCAACAATCGCGGGCAGCCCGTTTCGCCAGACTGCCATTCAGCCGCGGCGAAGCGTTCCGCCATCGCGGTTTTCCCGCCAAATAGGTTCGATAACGCCTCCTGTCCCGCCGCCAGCGTGTTAACACACAATGTCTGGTTCTCGCGAAACACGGGCCATACGGAGGCGTTGCGGTTCAGGCACACCAGCAGCGTCGGTGGTGAATCGGTCACGCTGCATACGGCGCTGGCGGTAAATCCGGCGCGCCCGGCGGGCCCGTCGGTTGTAATGATATTCACTGCCGCGCCAACGCAGGCCATGGCGTCGCGAAATGATTGGGTATCGATGCTCATAGTCACACCTCAGACAAGCTGACAGGCGTCAGCGAAGGGCAGTCGCGGCAGGCGGGGAAACAGCTTGCTGGCATCGCCATAGCCGATGTTGACCAGTAAATTGCTGCGCAGTGTCGTGCCGGCAAAGAAGGCGGCATCGACTTTGCCGCGATCAAAGCCCGACATCGGCCCGGTGTCCAGACCCAGCGCCCGACAGGCGAAAATCAGATATGCCGCCTGCATCGAGCTATTACGAAAGGCGGTTTCTTCCGCCATGCTTGCGCTGGAAGTAAACCAGCTGCGCGCATCGCCATGGGGAAAGAGCGTCGGAAGCTGTTCATAAAATTCGCTGTCCCAGGCGACGATGGCGGTAACAGGGGCGCTAAGGGTTTTTTCCAGATTCCCGCTGGAGAGCGCCGGGCGCAGTTTCTCTTTGCCTTCCGGTGTTCGGATAAACACAAAGCGCGCCGGACTGCAGTTGGCGGAGGTCGGTCCCATTTTCAGCAGATCATAAATCTCATGCAGCGTCTCGTCGCTCACCGGGCGATCCCGCCAGCCATTGTGGGTGCGAGCCTGAGTAAACAGTGTGTCCAGCGCGGCTGGGGTGACGGCCTCACTCATACATTCTCCTTTAAAAACGGTGTCGGGGCGGGCAGCATCGACGCCAGCCCACCGAGTAATAACGTATTGAAGGTGGTGCTTTCACTGATATTGCAGGCATGCGCACCGCGCTCCATCACCCTCAACTGGCTGCCGGGGATCGCTTGCTGCATGTCGCGGGAGCAGGTCCAGGGCACCAGCAGGTCATCCCGTGAGCAGATGATCAGCGTCGGGCACTGGATCTGCCCGGCGCGGGCGCTGAAATCCGCCGCTTTCAGGGCGCTGAGGCGGCGCAGCAGATTGGTTTCCCCCTGAAAATGCGCCACGGCCAGCGCTTCTTCGGCTTCCATTCGCGGTGCGTTTGCCGCCATCCAGTCCGCCGGGTAAAGAAACAGCGGCTGCGCCTGGACCCAGGCTTCTGCACCGCCAGCCTGCAACAGGCGTTCACGCACCTGAAAGCAGCGCCGGGTGTGATCGTTAAGCGTTAGCCAGCCATTCACCAGCACCAACCCACTGACGGCATCCGGGTGATCGAGAGCCAGTTGCAAGCCGATAAGCGCACCTAAGGCGTGGCCTGTCACGCAATAACGGCGAATACCGGCTTCGCGTAACGCCTGATGCAGCTCCGCAGCCATATCCTGCATACGGTAGCCGTCCGGCAGCGTGTCCGGGTTGTTACCGGTGCCGCGCTGATCGTAACGCACCACCTGGTAATGCGCCTCAAGAGCGGCGAGTTGCGCCAGCCAGTAACTGCCAGCCCCGCCAAGACCGGCGCTCAGCACCACGACCGGCGCGTCGGCAAAAGGCGCTGCACTCAGGGTCAGCTTCATGCATACCTCACTTACCGATATGCGCGACGGTGGCGATTTCCACCAGCGCCTCCGGCTTCACCAGACCGCACTGGATGCAGAAACGGGCCGGTTTATCGCCGGGGAAAAATTCGGCATAGACTTCGTTAACCGCGGCGTAGTTTGTCCAGTCGGTGATAAAGATACTGTTGAATGTCACGTCCTCCATCGTGCCACCCGCCGTTTCGATCACGCTCCGGATGGTTTCCAGCACGTGGCGCGTTTGCGCCTTTGGGTCGCCGACATAGACCACATTATTTTGCTTATCGAAGGGCAGTGTGCCGGAGACATACACGACGCCGTCTGCCAGCGTGCCGGGGACGAAGGGCGCAATCGGGGTGGTGGTGCCCGGCGGAATAATGACCTGTTTTGGCATAATGCCTCTCCTTAAGCGATATTGACGAGTTTCTGTGGCGACAGGGCGGTGCAGAAGGTCTGCACGTCGCTTACCCAGCCGAAGAAGGTTTCAATGTTGAACAGCGCGGCCTGTTGGGCAAACGCCGGACCGGCCTGATGGGTGGCGTCTTCCAGCACAATGCCGAAATATTCGAGGAAGAAACCATCGCGCAGCGTCGACTCGACGCAAACATTGGTGGCGATGCCGGTAAACACCAAATGGCGAATACCGCGACTGCGCAGAATGCTATCGAGTGGTGTGTTAAAAAAGCCGCTGTAACGCGGTTTGGGCAGGACAATATCACCCGGCTGCGGTTGTAATGCATCCACAAGGGCATAGTCCCAGCCGCCTTTCGCCAGCAATGTTCCTTGTAACTCCGGGCGCTGGCGCATGGTTTTTAATGCGTTGGACTTGTGGTAGTTCGGCGAACCGGGGCCGCCTGCTTCAACGTAGTCGCTGTCCCAACCGTTCTGAAACCAGATAATCAACATGCCTGCTGCACGGGCTGCGGCGACGGCAATATTAATATTGTCGACCACCGGTTGGGTGGCGGAGACATCGAAACCCGCCAGATCGAGGTAACCCCCCGGACTGGTATAGGCATTTTGCATATCCACCACAATCAGCGCGCTGCGCTCAGGGGCGAAGGTGAGGGATTCCGGTCTGGCGTTCAGTGTAATCATCAGGCCACCTCGCGAGTGGGCGCGGGAATATGGCGACGACACTGCATCAATGGCTGAATGCGCTCACCAAAGGCTTCCACGCCTTGCAGAAAATCATCAAACGTCAGCAGTACGCCATCGGTGCCAGGGACGGTGGCGACCTCATCCAGCAGACGGGCGACGGTGGCGTACGAACCGACCAGCGTGCCCATGTTGATATTGACGGCGGAGGTGGGATCCGCCATCTGGCGCACGTTGGTATCCGCGCCGGAGCGGGTGTCTTTCTGGCTCTGCTCAGTCAGCCAGGCCAGCGCTTCGTCATCTGCACCGGCTTTGTAGTGTTCCCATTTTGCCCGTGCGGCGTCGTCTGTTTCATCGGCGATCACCATAAACAGCACATAAGAGCCAACGTTGCGCCCCGTTTCACTGGCGGCCTCCTGCATGCGTTTGGCGGTGGGCGCAAAGGCCGTTGGCGTGTTGACCCCTTTGCCGAAGCAGAAGTTGTAATCTGCATATTTTGCCGAGAACGCCATTCCGGCGTCGCTCTGCCCGGCGCAGATCACTTTCATCGGGCTGGTGGGCTGCGGGCTGACGCGGCAGTCATTCATGGTGAAGAATTCACCTTTGAAATCACTCTTCCCGGTGCCCCAGAGATCGCGCAGCACCTGCACGTACTCCGTCAGATAGTCGTAACGACGGGAGAAGTACTCATCCCCCGGCCACAGCCCCATCTGCTCATACTCCGGCTTCTGCCAGCCGGTGACCAGGTTAACGCCGAAACGGCCGTTGGCGATGGAATCGATCGTCGATGCCATCCGCGCCACAATCGCTGGCGGCAGCGTCAGGGTGGCGGCGGTGGCGTAAATCTGGATGCGGGAGGTCACCGCGGCCAGCCCGGCCATCAGGGTGAAGGACTCCAGGTTGTGATCCCAGAATTCGGTTTTACCGCCGAAGCCGCGCAGCTTGATCATCGAGAGCGCAAAATCGAAGTGATAGTGTTCGGCTTTTTGCACAATCGCTTTATTCAGCTCAAAGGTCGGTTTGTACTGTGGCGCATGGGTCGAAATCAGCCAGCCATTGTTGCCAATCGGAACGAAAACACCAATTTTCATCACATACCTCGCATTGTCAGGTGAATGTCTGGCGTGGCGCTGCATCCTGCATTGTCCTTTCAGCCTCGCAATCAACGAGTTGCAAAGCGGATGCCAACATGAAAAAGGTCATTGTTATTAATGTGTTAATTAAAGGTTGGCGAAATGGGTCGATAAAAAGTGGACTAAATGGTCAAAAACGGTGCACAAAAAGCAGGCGTTTGTGCGCAATCAGAGTGCACAGGGTCGAGTCGGCGGATTCCATTTGCTATGCTGCATCCAACATAAAGGAGAGCAGATATGGCACAGGGTACGGTGAAGCGTGCGGATAAGCGCACCCGGGCAGTCAGTGAGAAGCGTCAGGCGATTTTAACCGCCGCGCTGGACGCCTTTTCCCGGCTGGGTTTCCACGGCGCGCGTCTTGAGCAGGTGGCGGAGCTGGCCGGGGTGTCAAAAACCAATTTACTCTATTACTACCCTTCGAAAGAGGCGCTCTATATTGCCGTGTTGCGCCAGATTCTGGATATCTGGCTGGCGCCGCTGAAAGCGTTCCGCAGCGATTTTACCCCGCTGGTGGCGATCAAAGAGTACATCCGTCTTAAGCTGGAGGTGTCGCGGGATCACCCGCAGGCTTCCCGGTTGTTTTGTCAGGAGATGCTACAGGGCGCACCGCTGCTGAAAGCGGAACTGACCGGCAGTCTGAAAACGCTGGTGGATGAGAAGTCGGCAATTATTGCGGGCTGGATCGACAGCGGCGAACTCGCAGCTGTCGATCCGCATCATCTGATCTTTATGATTTGGGCCTCCACGCAGCATTACGCGGATTTCGCCACTCAGGTCGAAGCCGTGACCGGTGCGACATTACAGGATCCGGCATTCTTTCAGCGCACCGTCGACAATGTGCAGCGGATGATTATTGAAGGGATCCGCGTGCGTTAAGTTAATGTGCGGGCGGCAACGGGCAGCTTACATCACCTTCTTCACACTGCAACAGCGAAGCAAGCCAGGCTTCACGTTCGGAAGTCTTATCCGCCAGGCACTGGTTTTGCACCATCGGCTGCACGCTGCCGCCATCTACGCCGGAACTGACAAAGGCGCAATCACTGTCGCGCAGGCTGATCCAGGTCTGCTGCGCTTTTTTCAGCAGCGCGGCCTGCGGTGGGGTAGCGCGCTTGAGGGCGTCCTGATAGGTCTGATTCAGTTTTTTATCCGCGGTCTGGTACTGACTGGCGGTACAGCTGTTCAGCTCGGATTGCGTGGAGGCGTTATCACACTCGTCGGCGAATGCCGCACTGCTTAGCAACAGCGCCGTCAGCGCCAGCATGCTACGTTTCATCAACTTCCCCTTATTATCGATTTCACTACAGCCGTTTCTTAGCATAGCCCCTCACCAATGTCACCCAAATGACCCTCATCGTGTGATTGCCGCTGTCTGTTACGCATCTGTTTAAGGGGGGCTTCTTTGCCAAAATACCTTTCTCGTTTCAGTTCTCAAAATGAGAAATTAGCCAGCACCGCCAGAGGATAGAGTGGGCAAAAGATTATCGCTAATTGGCCATGAATGATAATTAAGTGTTAATTAAATGTTTTATTTTTATTTTTTTTTAACGCTTATTTTGACTTTTAAGGCAAGAGAGATGTCATTTTTAACCTGGTATTAACCATAATTTTACCAAAAACAAACCTTTCCGGGCATTGATCACATTTTGATTATTGCCATTGTTTTGCCTCTTCCATTCGTTGCTAACCTCCTTTCCGCGACTTTCCTCTGTCCTCAAGAAAGGTTCAACTATGAAATTCAAACTCGCATTACTCAGTGCAGCCCTCATTTCTGCATGCATGGTGTCTGGCCAGTCTGTTGCTGCGGAAAAGTATGAAATCGCCGTGGTGGCGAAGGTCACCGGCATTCCCTGGTTCAATCGTATGGAAACCGGCGTCAATGACGCGGCAAAAAAACTGGACGTCAATGCTTACCAGACCGGGCCATCCACACCGGATCCGGCGCAACAGGTGAAAGTGATTGAAGATCTGATCGCCAAAAACGTCAACGCCATTATCGTGGTGCCGAACGATGCCAAAGTGCTGGAGCCGGTACTGAAAAAAGCCCGTGATAAAGGCATTGTGGTACTGACGCACGAATCGCCGGATCAGCAAATAGGCCAGTGGGATATTGAAACCATCGACAGCGAAAAATATGCGCAAGCCAACGTCGATGAACTGGCGAAAGCGATGGGCGGTAAAGGCGGGTATGCCATCTACGTGGGTTCGCTGACCGTGCCGCTGCACAACGCGTGGGCCGATTACGCCATCAAGTATCAAAAAGAGAAATACCCGGACATGTTTGAAGTCACCTCGCGTCTGCCGGTGGCGGAAAGCATCGACAAATCCTACGCCACCACGCTCGATCTGATGAAAACCTACCCGCAAATGAAAGGGGTGATCGGTTTCGGTTCGCTGGGGCCGATTGGTGCCGGGCAGGCGGTGCAGAAAAAACGGGCAAAAGACAAACTGGCGGTAGTGGGCATTGCCATGCCAGGCCAGGCTGCGCCGTATCTGATGCGCGGCGATATCAAAAAAGCACTGCTGTGGGATCCGCGTGACGCCGGGTTTGCACTGGTGACGGTCGCCGACCAGCTACTGCAAGGTAAAGCCGTGACCTCCGATTTGACCATCGACGGGCTGGGTAAAGCCGACGTGGACATGGAGAAAAAGGTCATCCGCTTTAACAAAATCCTCGAAGTCACGAAAGATAACGCGCAATCACTTGGTTTCTGAGTTTTTCAGGCCACATCAGGGAATCGGAGCCCGGCCGCCAGGCCGGCTCTTTTTGCAGCAGGTTTAATCAGGGCGTCCTCCCCGGGCGCTGGCAGAGGTATCGTCGATGACAGACACTACCGCATTTATCACGCTTGAAAATATCAGCAAGCAGTTCCCCGGCGTGCTGGCGCTGGACAGTGTGAATCTGACGCTACAAAAAGGCGAAGTTCACTGCCTGGCGGGGCAAAACGGCTGCGGTAAAAGCACCATCATCAAAGTGATCTCCGGCGTCTATCAGCCGGAAAAAGGAGCTAGCATTGCGCTGGACGGCAAACTGTTTCATCACCTGACGCCGCAACTTTCCGCACATTACGGCATTCAGGTGATTTATCAGGATCTCTCGTTATTCCCCAATTTCAGCGTGGCGGAAAATATCGCCATCCACCGTTATCTGCCTGGCGGCGATCTCTGGGTGCACCGCAGCGCGATGAGAGCGCAGGCGCTGGCGGCAATGGCGCGCATTGGCGTACGCCTCGATCCGGATAAAAAAGTGGAAAAACTCTCCATCGCTGACCGCCAACTGGTGGCGATTTGCCGTGCGATTGCCGCCGATGCCCGGCTGGTTATCATGGATGAGCCGACCGCCTCGCTAACACGCCAGGAGGTCAATGGCCTGCTGCGTGTGGTGAACGAACTGAAAGCCGCGGGGATTTGCGTGGTTTTTGTCAGCCATCGGTTAGATGAAGTGATGGAAGTGGCCGATCGCATCAGCGTGATGCGCGACGGCAAACTGATTGGCACCTGGTCAGCCAGCGAGCTGGATAGTCATGAACTGGCGTATCTGATGACGGGACAGCGCTTTCACTACAGCCCGCTGCCGGAAAAACCGCCGGTCGAACAGCAGCCGATGCTGGAGCTGCGCCACCTGAGCCGCAAAGGCAAATACCGCAATATCAACCTGACACTGCGCAGGGGTGAAATTGTGTCGATTGTCGGTCTGTTGGGTGCCGGGCGCACCGAGCTGTGCATGAGCTTGTTTGGTATGACCCGGCCGGAGGACGGCGAGATGTTAATCAACGGTAAGCCCGTGAAACTGCGCAATAACCACGACGCGATCCGCCACGGTATTGGCTATGTCTCGGAAGATCGGTTAACGCAGGGGCTGATCATGGAGCAATCCATTTATGACAACACCCTCGTCACGGTTTTCGACAAATTGCACACCCGCAGCGGTTTACTCGACCATGCTAAAGCGCAACGGCTGGTGGCGGATCTGATCCGCGAGCTGAACATTAAAGTTTCCGATGCGCGACTGCCGGTTAAAACGCTCTCCGGCGGCAATGCGCAGCGTATCGCCATCGCCAAGTGGGTCGCGACCCAACCGCGCATTTTAATTCTCGACTCGCCAACGGTAGGGGTGGATATCGCCAATAAAGAGGGGATCTACCAGATTGCCCGTCAACTGGCGGAGCAGGGAATGGCGGTACTGATGATTTGCGATGAGATCCCCGAAGCGTATTACAACAGTCATCGCGTGTTGGTGATGCGTCAGGGCGAACTGGTGGCGGAATTTAACCCGCATCGCTGTACAGAACAGGAGATTGCGGAGGTGGTCAATGCGTAATGCCGCCCTTGCTCGCCTCGTCGGGCAACATGAATTTTGGCTTGGTCTGCTGGTGGTGGCGTTGGCTATCGGGCTGAGTAGCGCAACGGATGAATTCCTCTCATTGGGTAACCTGACGGACGTGGCCACCAGCTATGCCATTCTCGGCATTCTGGCCTGCGGGCTGTTTGTGGTGCTGATCTCCGGTGGTATTGATATCTCGTTTCCGGCCATGACCGCCATCGCCCAGTATGCGATGGCCAGTTGGGTTATTGCCCACGGCGGCAATTTCGCGCTGGCGCTGCTGCTGTCCATGGGCGTGGGACTGCTGCTCGGGTTGCTTAACGGCTTGCTGGTCTGGTGGCTGCGCGTGCCCGCGATCATCATCACGATTGCCACGCTCAACGTCTATTACGGGTTATTGGTCTATGCCACCAATGGCACCTGGCTGTATGGCTTCCCGGACTGGTTTATGAACGGGATCAACTGGTTCTCGTTCACCGCTGCGGATGGCTACGACTATGGCCTGACGCTGCCGCTGTTGTGCCTCGGCGCGGTGATTATTTTTACCGCCGTGTTGATGAACGCAACCCGGCTGGGGCGTCAGATTTATGCAATGGGCGGCAATCGTGATGCCGCTTCCCGCCTGGGGTTGAATCTGTGGAAACTGCATCTTTACGTGTATGGCTATATGGGCATCCTGGCCGGCGTGGCGGCGGTGGTGCAGGCGCAGATCACCCAGTCAGTCGCGCCCAATTCACTGCTTGGTTTTGAGCTTACCGTGTTAGCAGCGGTGGTGCTTGGGGGCACCAGTATGAGCGGCGGGCGCGGCACGCTGACCGGCACGCTGCTCGGGGTGATCCTGCTGGCCTTCTTACAAAATGGCTTAACGCTGCTTGGCGTCTCTTCCTACTGGCATACGGTATTTAGCGGCGCGATCATCCTGGTGAGCATTAGCGCCACCGCGTGGAACGAAAAACGCAAACTGGCAAGGGAGCTTTAAGATGAAATCCATCGTCCGAATTTTGCCCGGTGATGCCATCATTCGTTTGCAGTGTGTGATCATCATTGCGGTGGCGCTGGTCTTTTCTGCGTTGCTTGGCAGCCGCTTTTTCAGTATCGCCAATTTCCAGTCCATCGGCTCGCAACTGCCCATTCTCGGCATGCTGGCGCTGGGAATGGGGATCACCATGCTGACGGGCGGCATCAATTTATCGATTATCGCCGGGGCCAATGCCTGTTCGCTGGTGATGGCGGCGGTGATTGTCAGTCACCCGGATAATCCGCTGTTTGTTGCGTTGGCGCTGTTGGCCGGGCTGCTGGTGGCGGTGGCGATTGGCGTGCTGAACGGGGCGTTGGTCGCAGGGATTGGCGTCTCGCCGATCCTCGCCACGCTTGGCACCATGACGCTGATCTCCGGGCTGAATATTTTACTCTCCAACGGCACGGTGATTTCCGGTTTCCCGGTCGCGATCCAGTTTCTTGGCAATGCCACGCTGCTGGGCATTCCGGTGGCGCTGCTGCTGTTTATTTTTGTGGCGCTGCTGATGTGGGTCTTACTGGAGCACACGACGCTTGGCCGTAGCCTTTACCTGGTGGGCTCTAACGAGCAGGCCACGCGCTACAGCGGCGTCAATACGGTGCGGGTGCAGATCGCCGTCTACGTTATTTCTGCCATGCTGGGGTGGGTGGCGGCCATATTGATGATGGCGAAATTCAACTCCGCCAAAGCGGGCTACGGCGAGTCTTATCTTCTGGTCACCATTCTGGCTTCCGTGTTGGGCGGTATTAACCCCGACGGCGGCTTTGGGCGCGTGCTTGGCCTCGTGCTGGCGCTGGTGGTGCTACAAATGCTGGAAAGCGGTTTTAACTTGTTGGGCATCAGCAGCTATCTGACGATGGCGCTCTGGGGCGCGGTGCTGATCCTCTTTATTGCATTACAAAATCGTAAGGCCTGATGTCAGGAGAAAAAAAATGGCGAGCTATTTTATTGGTGTAGATGTAGGTACCGGCAGCGCCCGTGCAGGGGTATTTGATTTGACCGGTCGGATGGTCAGCCAGGCGAGCCGGGCCATTGAGATCTATCGTCCGCAGGCGGACTTTGTTGAACAATCCTCTGACAATATCTGGCAGTCGGTCTGCAATGCCGTGCGCGATGCGGTGAACCAGGCGGACATCAACCCCATTCAGGTGAAAGGCCTCGGTTTTGATGCCACCTGTTCGCTGGTGGTGCTCGACAAAGAGGGTAAACCGCTGACGATCAGCCCCTCCGGGCGCAGTGAACAGAACATCATTGTGTGGATGGATCACCGCGCGATTTCACAGGCCGACCGCATTAATGCCACGCATCATCGGGTACTCGATTATGTGGGGGGCATTATCTCGCCGGAGATGCAAACGCCAAAGTTACTGTGGCTGAAACAGCATATGCCGAACACCTGGGCCAATGCCGGTTATTACTTTGATCTCCCGGATTTTCTCACCTGGCGGGCAACGGGTGACGATACGCGCTCGCTCTGTTCAACCGTGTGTAAGTGGACCTACATGGGTCACGAAGATAAGTGGGATACCAGCTACTTCCGCCAGATTGGGCTGGACGACCTGCTGGAGCATGATGCCGGGAAAATTGGTCGCTACGTGAAAACCATGGGCGAACCACTCGGGCGTGGACTGACGCAACGCGCGGCAACAGAAATGGGATTGATGCCCGGCACCGCCGTGAGCGTGTCGATCATTGATGCGCACGCCGGGACGCTGGGTACGCTGGGCGCATGCGGCGTTTCCGGCGAAGTGGCGGACTTCGACAGGCGTATTGCCTTGATTGGCGGCACCTCGACCGGGCATATGGCTATCTCCCCGCAGCCGCGGTTTATCGGGGGGGTATGGGGGCCCTATTACTCGGCCGTGCTACCGGATTACTGGTTGAATGAGGGCGGGCAATCGGCAACGGGCGCGTTGATCGATCATATTATTCAGTCGCATCCGTGCTACGACACGCTGCTCGCTCAGGCGAATACGCACGGGCAGACGATTTACGAAGTGCTCAATGCGCTGCTGCGTAAAATGGCGGGGGAGCCGGAGAACATCGCTTTCCTGACCCGCGATATTCATATCTTGCCCTATTTCCACGGCAACCGTTCCCCACGAGCGAATCCGACGCTAACCGGCGTCATTAGCGGGTTGAAACTGTCGCGCACGCCGGAAGATATGGCGCTGCACTACCTGGCTACCATCCAGGCGATTGCGCTGGGAACCCGGCATATTATCGAAACCATGAACCAGAGTGGTTACAACATTGATACGGTAATGGCCAGCGGTGGCGGGACCAAAAACCCGATCTTTGTGCAGGAACACGCCAATGCCACTGGTTGCGCCATGCTGTTGCCGGAAGAGAGCGAGGCCATGCTGTTGGGCGGCGCGATGATGGGCACCGTGGCGGCGGGGGTTTTTGATAGCTTCCCGGAAGCGATGTCGGCGATGAGCCGCATTGGCAAAACGGTGACGCCGCAAACGAACCGCATTAAGCAGTATTACGATCGTAAATACACCGTGTTCCACGAGATGTATCAGGATCATATGAAGTACCGCAACCTGATGCAGGAGGGGGCATGAGCACGGGCTGGCGCCAGGCCTGTGCGGCCTGGCAAATCTACAGCGAAGAGATGGCGGCGCTGAGCAGCCGCCTTAATGATGCATTATGGGATGCACTGATCGCGGAGCTGCGCGGTTGCCGGGGCAAGATTGCGGTGACCGGCGTGGGCACATCGGGCATTGCCGCCCGCAAAATTGCGCACATGTTGGCGTGTGTTGAGCGCCCGGCGATATACCTGAATGCGACCGATGCGGCGCACGGTGATTTGGGTTTCCTCGACGGTAATGATCTGGTGATCATGCTGTCGCGCGGTGGCAATTCGGATGAGTTAACGCGTTTGTTGCCAGGGCTTGTGAAGAAGGGCGTTGGCATTATCAGCGTAACGGAAAACCCGGACTCCGCCATTGCCCGCGCTGCCCGGTTGGTGATCCCGACCGGCGTGCAGCGGGAAATCGATCCGCTGAATATGCTGGCGACCACCTCCATTGTGCTGGTGCTGGCGATTTTTGACGCCGCCTGCGCCTGCCTGATGCGCGAAAGCGGCTATTCAAAAGAGACGCTGCTGGCGGTGCACCCTGGCGGCGATGTCGGATTAACATTAAGCAAAAAAGCGCCATAAGGCGCTTTTTTTTCGTAGCAGAGTCAGACTCTATGCCCGATAAGCACAGCGTCATCGGGCATTTTTCACCGGCTTAGCCAATCGTCATCAGACTGGCATTCCCTCCGGCGGCGGCGGTATTGACGCTGAGTGAACGCTCAATCCACAGACGCTCCAGCAGGAGATTGTGTTCGCCGCGGGCAAAGCCCTGAACCGAAACAATCGCCCCTTCACGCGCGGCAACGTTTTCACACAGCGATACCAGTTGATCCGAATCGCCGTGGAAAATCACGGCATCGAAGGCCTGTGCCAGCAGCACGTCCGCTTTGGCAAACTGGATCCGCTGGCTGACACTTGCTGGCAGCGATGTTGCCACATCCCGGTGTAGCGGGGTGTCCGGCCACAGCACCTGGCTGCCGCAGGCGATCGCCGCCGCCAGTTGTACCAGCGCATCCTGTTCGTTATCCGCCACGCAGAGCACCCGCTCCCGTGGAGCCAGCGTCCAGCTATTGCGCTCCCCGGTTGGGCCTTGTAACAGGCGTTGCGTACCTGTCTGCGCCAGTTCGCCAAACTGGCGACAATGCTGTTGCAACGCCGGGCGGTCTTTTGCCCACGCCGTCAGATCTTCCAACGGTTGCGCCAGCACGGCCTTCAGTTGAGCATCTACCGGGAATTGCGCATCGTGGCGCGCCAGCGTTTTCTGTACCGCATTTTCCGGGCGATGGCTCAGTAAACGGTAGAGATAGAGTGGCCCGCCAGCTTTCGGACCGGTTCCGGATAAGCCTTCACCGCCAAACGGCTGCACGCCGACCACCGCGCCCACCATATTGCGGTTCACATACAGGTTGCCGACATGCGCGCTCCCCGTTACCTGGGCGATGGTCTCATCAATACGGGTATGCACACCGAGGGTCAGGCCGTAGCCGGACGCGTTAATCTGGTTGATCAACTGTTCCAACTGGCTACGGCGGTAGCGCACCACGTGCAGTACCGGACCAAAGATCTCTTTTTTCAGTTCGTCAACACTCTCCAGCTCAATCAGCGTGGGCGCAACGAATGTGCCGTTACGCCATTCGCGGGCATCTTCACTGTTTTCACGCACCGCCTGGAATACCGGGCGGCCTTTTGCCCGCATCGCCTGGATGTGCTTATCAATGTTCTCTTTTGCTTCGGCATCAATCACCGGGCCAATGTCGGTGGTCAGGCGACCGGGGTTACCCATCCGGCACTCCGCCATCGCGCCGCGCAACATGGTGAGTGTGTGATCGGCAATGTCGTCTTGCAGGCAGAGCACGCGCAGGGCAGAGCAGCGCTGACCGGCGCTGTCGAACGCGGAAGCCAGTACATCGATCACCACCTGTTCCGTGAGCGCTGAAGAGTCAACGATCATCGCGTTCATGCCGCCGGTTTCCGCAATCAGCGGCGTCGGGCGGCCTTGTGCATCCAGGCGGGTGGCGATAGTGCGTTGTAGCAGCATGGCGACGTCGGTTGAACCGGTAAACATGACACCGCGCACCCGCGCATCGCCTGTAAGCTGCGCGCCAACGGTCTCGCCGCGCCCCGGCAGCAGTTGCAGGACGCCAGCAGGAACCCCCGCTTCCAGCAGGATCGCCACGCCTTGTGCCGCGATCAACGGTGTTTGTTCAGCCGGTTTTGCCAGCACGCTGTTACCGGCCGCCAGGGCGGCAGCAATCTGCCCGGTAAAGATAGCCAGTGGGAAGTTCCACGGGCTGATGCAAACCACCGGTCCCAGCGGGCGGTGTGTCTCGTTATCGAAATCCGCGTGCACCTGCCCGGCGTAATAGCGCAGGAAGTCGACGGCTTCACGCACTTCGGCGATGGCATTACTGAAGGTTTTACCGGATTCGCGCACCAGAATGCCAATCAACTGCTGCATCTGATCTTCCATCAGTACCGCTGCGCGCTCAAGAATGGCGGCACGCTCCTGCGGCGGAGTGGCAAACCAGATGGGGGCATGGCCGACGGCATTCTCCAGCGCCTGATTCACGTGGGCTTCGCTGGCTTCAACCACATAACCCACGATATCTTTCGGCTCGGCCGGGTTAATCACCGGCAGCGGTTCGCCTTCTGTGATCGCCTGTTCCAGCATCGGGCGGGCGTACCATTTTTGCGCGGCGCTGTTGAGCAACGCGGAGGAGAGGGAAGCCAGGCGGTGTTCATTCGCCAGATCCAGTCCGGCCGAGTTGATCCGCCCCTCGCCATACAACGCGCGGGGCAGGGCAATCTTCGGATGCGGCAGTCCAACGAGGCCCTCCTGCGCGGCGAGTTTTTCCACTTCGGTGACCGGATCCGCGACCAGGGCGTCCAGCGGCAGCGTGTTGTCGGCAATACGGTTAACAAAAGAGGTGTTGGCGCCGTTTTCCAGCAGACGGCGCACCAGGTAAGCCAGCAGCGTTTCGTGCGTACCGACCGGGGCATAAATGCGGCACGGGCGGTTGAGTTTGCCCTCGGCCACTTTACCGACCACCTGTTCGTACAGCGGTTCCCCCATGCCATGCAGGCACTGGAACTCATACTGTCCTGGGTAGTAGTTCTGCCCGGCCAGTTGATAAATGGCCGCCAGCGTATGGGCGTTGTGGGTCGCGAACTGGGGGTAGATCAGGTTCGGCACAGCCAGTAATTTTTTCGCGCAGGCGAGGTAGGAGACATCGGTATAGACCTTACGGGTGTAGACCGGATAGCCTTCCAGCCCTTCCATTTGCGCGCGCTTAATTTCGCTGTCCCAGTACGCACCTTTTACCAGACGGATCATCAACCGGCGACGGCTGCGGGTAGCTAAATCCGTCAGGTAGTCAATCACAAACGGGCAGCGCTTCTGGTAGGCCTGGATCACGAACCCGATGCCGTTCCAGCCGGCCAGTTCCGGTTCAAAGCAGAGTTTTTCCAGCAGATCGAGGGAGATTTCCAGACGATCGGCCTCTTCGGCATCGATATTGATGCCAATATCATACTGGCGCGCCAGCAGCGTCAGCGATTTCAGGCGCGGGTAAAGTTCGTCCATCACCCGATCGTACTGCGCGCGGCTGTAACGCGGGTGCAGTGCGGAGAGTTTAATGGAGATGCCCGGCCCTTCATAAATGCCGCGCCCGTTGGAGGCTTTTCCGATGGCGTTAATCGCCTGCTGGTAAGAGAGCATATAGGCCTGCGCATCGGCGGCGGTCAGCGCGGCTTCACCGAGCATGTCGTAGGAGTAGCGGAAACCTTTCTCTTCCAGTTTTCGCGCATTGGCCAGCGCTTCGGCGATGGTTTCGCCGGTGACAAATTGCTCACCCATCAGACGCATCGCCATATCGACGCCTTTGCGGATCAGCGGCTCGCCGCTTTTGCCGATAATACGGTTCAGCGCGTGGGAGAGGTTGGCTTCGTTATGCGTGGAGACCAGACGACCGGTAAACAGCAATCCCCAGGTGGCGGCGTTAACGAACAGCGACGGACTGCGGCCGATATGGGATTGCCAGTTGCCGTTACTGATTTTGTCGCGGATCAGCGCATCGCGTGTGGCTTTGTCCGGAATACGCAACAGCGCTTCGGCAAGGCACATCAGCGCCACACCTTCTTGTGAAGAGAGGGAGAACTCCTGCAACAGGCTTTGCACCATGCCCGCCCGCCCGGATGCTGTTTTCTGATTACGGAGTTTTTCGGCTAACTGGTAAGCGAGTTTATGGGCGCTGTCGGCCACCGGCTGCGGCAGACGGGCCTGTTCCAGCAACATTGGCACGGCGTCGGTTTCCGCCCAGCGCCAGGCACCGGTAATGGCGGCGCGGGAAACGGATTGCGGCAGGATCTGCTCAGCGAAGTCAAGGAACGGCTGGTGGCTCTCATCAAGGGTCAGATTCGGTTCTTCATCCTGCGTGCCGCGGCTTTGCGTACCCGCCAGTTCCGGCAGCGCTTCATTGCTTTCCAGCTTTTCCAGGTAATTAAAAATGGCTTGCTTAATCAGCCAGTGCGGCGTGCGGTCGATAGTGGCTGCTGCGGCTTTGATCCTTTCGCGTGTTGCGTCATCAAGCTTGACCCCCATGGTGGTGGTGCCCATGCTTTGCTCCTGTTTTTACATTGTTTTGCGGTTCAGGCTGAAATATCCACCATGTTGCAACTTTGTGCAACCTTGTTAAATGTGACCAGGTTGGCAACGTAGAAAATGAATGAAATGTTAATTGCTGGTAACGGGGAAGGGCGCTGCATATTTCGCTGTCGATCCAGGTTTTATGCGGTGCATAACACTTTTTTAAGGTGCAACCTTTAAAAGTGTGACACAGTGCAACCTATCGCGAAATCTTATTAAGCACAGGATGAATTTGATGTAAATGCTGTGTTAAATCAATTGTGAATAAGCGAGCCTTCCGGCAGGATACGGTCGCCGCAAACGACAAGTACGCACCACCACCCCGTTCCGGTGATGGATAAAAACGGCAAACAAGACATTTGCCGACAAGAATTCTGGAGACCTTTTAATGGCAATTAGCACACCGATGCTGGTGACCTTTCTTATTTATATCTTTGGCATGATATTGATTGGGTTTATCGCCTGGCGTTCGACGAAAAACTTTGACGACTATATTCTCGGCGGTCGTCGTCTTGGGCCTCTGGTGACGGCACTGTCCGCCGGCGCTTCTGACATGAGCGGCTGGCTGCTGATGGGCTTGCCGGGCGCGATTTTTATTTCCGGTATTTCTGAAAGCTGGATTGCCATTGGCCTGACCCTCGGCGCATGGATCAACTGGAAGCTGGTGGCCGGTCGTCTGCGCGTTCACACCGAAGCGAACAATAATGCACTGACATTACCGGATTATTTCACCGGCCGTTTTGAAGATAAAAGCCGCCTGTTGCGTATTATTTCGGCGGTGGTGATCCTCGTGTTCTTCACGATTTATTGTGCTTCCGGGATTGTGGCGGGCGCGCGTCTGTTTGAAAGCACCTTCGGCATGAGCTACGAAACGGCGCTGTGGGCCGGGGCGGCAGCGACAATCATCTACACCTTTATTGGCGGCTTCCTGGCCATTAGCTGGACCGATACGGTTCAGGCCAGCCTGATGATTTTTGCCCTGATCCTGACGCCGGTGATTGTGATTATTGCCGTGGGCGGTTTTGGTGACTCGCTGGACGTTATCAAACAGAAAAGCCTTGAAAACGTCGATATGCTCAAGGGGTTGAATTTTGTCGCTATTCTGTCGCTGATGGGATGGGGACTCGGTTACTTCGGGCAGCCGCATATCCTGGCGCGTTTTATGGCGGCAGATTCCCACCACACCATTGTGCATGCCCGTCGTATCAGCATGACATGGATGATCCTGTGCCTTGGCGGCGCGGTTGCTGTCGGCTTTTTCGGCATTGCCTATTTCAGCAACAACCCGTCGCTCGCGGGCGCGGTGAATCAGAACGCCGAACGTGTGTTTATTGAACTGGCACAGTTGCTGTTTAACCCGTGGATTGCTGGAGTACTTTTGTCGGCGATCCTCGCGGCGGTGATGTCGACGCTGAGCTGCCAGCTGCTGGTGTGTTCAAGCGCGATTACCGAAGATTTCTACAAAGCCTTTCTGCGTAAAGGCGCGAGCCAGACCGAGCTGGTTTGGGTTGGGCGCGCCATGGTGCTGCTGGTGGCGTTGATTGCCATTGCGCTGGCGGCCAACCCGGAAAACCGCGTACTTGGCCTGGTAAGCTATGCCTGGGCAGGCTTTGGCGCAGCGTTTGGCCCGGTCGTGCTGTTCTCGGTGATGTGGTCGCGTATGACGCGTAACGGCGCGTTGGCGGGGATGGTGATTGGCGCAGTAACGGTGCTGGTGTGGAAACAGTACGCATGGCTGGGTCTGTACGAAATCATTCCGGGCTTTATTTTCGGCAGTATCGGCATTGTGGTGTTCAGCCTGCTGGGTAAAGCACCTTCTGCGGCAATGCAGCAGCGTTTTGCTGAAGCCGACGCGCATTACCGCACTGCGCCGCCGTCCCGTTTACAGGCGGAGTAAATCTGGTTGCACGAAAAAACCCGCTTCGGCGGGTTTTTTTATTGCTAAATCAGTGCAATTACGCTGATATCTCACCACAAATAACAATGAGGATAACAACATGAAGTTAAAGACAGGATTCACTGCACTGGTGATGGCGGGCGTACTGGCAGGGTGCGTGGCGCCTGCACCGAAACCGGCGGCTACGGCGGCTGCGCAGAGTTGTAAAGCGGATAACCAAATGCAGCAAACGACGCTCTATTTCGGTTTAAGTCGTCCGGCGGGGAAAGCGATCACCGGTCAGGAGTGGCAGCAATTTGTTGATGGCGATGTCACACCGCGCTTTCGCGAGGGACTGACGGTGTTTGATGCGCGTGGACAGTGGTTGGGTAATGACGGGAAAGTCGCGCGTGAAGAGAGTAAAGCCTTAATGCTGATCCACGGTACCGATGCGCAAAGCGAGGCGAAAATCGAAGCGCTGCGCGGTATTTACAAATCGCGCTTTGCCCAGGAATCGGTGATGCGTGTCGATCAGCCGGTTTGCGTGCAGTTTTAACGAAAATCCCTCTCCCGCAGGAGAGGGAAAACAGTCAGAGCACGACGCCCGCAAATGCGGCGGATAGCAGGCTCACCAGCGTTGCGCCGTAGACCAGACGCAGGCCGAAACGGGAAACGGCGTTGCCTTGTGGCTCGTTCAGGCCCTTAATCGCACCTGCGACAATGCCGATAGAGGCAAAGTTGGCAAACGACACCAGGAAGACCGAGAGGATACCCAGCCCGCGCGGCGTCATTTCTGCGGCAATTTTCTGCAGTTCGATCATTGCCACAAATTCGTTCGCCACCAGTTTGGTTGCCATAATGCTGCCCGCGTGCAGGGCATCGCTCAGCGGGATGCCGATAAGCCAGGCCAGCGGATAGAACACATAGCCGAGGATCTGCTGGAAGCTGATGCCGAACAGTGTGCTGAAGAGCGCGTTGATTGCACTGATTAACGCAATAAAGCCAATCAGCATTGCCAGAATGATCATCGCCACTTTAAAACCGGCCAGAATATACTCGCCGAGCATCTCAAAGAAACTTTGCGACTCGTGGAGTTTTTCCAGTTTGATTTCAGCTTCGGCTTCCGGGCGCGTCGGGTTTATTACCGACAGCACAATAAAGGTGCTGAACATATTCAGGATCAACGCCGCGACAACGTATTTGGCATCCAGCATGGTCATATATGCCCCCACGATGGACAGCGACACCGTCGACATGGCCGTGGCGGCCATGGTGAACAGGCGGCGTGAGGAGATGTCTGACAGTATCCCTTTATAGGCAATGAAGTTTTCTGACTGACCGAGGATCAGTGAACTGACGGCGTTAAAGGATTCCAGCTTGCCCATGCCATTCAGTTTCGACAGCAGGGTGCCTATCAGACGAATAAAAATAGGCAGAATACGCCAGTGCTGCAAAATACCAATCAGCGCGGAAATAAACACGATAGGGCACAGGACGCCGAGGAAAATAAACGCTAACCCTTTTTCGCTCATACCGCCGAAAACAAAACCGGTGCCTTCGCCGGCAAATTTCAGCAGCGCTTCAAAGAAGCCGGAAACATATTTAATCAGCGTCAGGCCGCTCTGGGCATGTAAAAAGAACCATGCCAGCGCTAACTCAATCACAATCAGTTGCAGAATAAAACGGATGCGGATTTGTCGGCGGTCGAAACTGACCAGCCAGGCCAGCGCAAGGATCACCACTAACGCCAGCAGAAAGTGCAGAAAATTGATCATATCTCTAAAGGGGCAGGTAAACAGGAAGTTTATTTAGCCATAGCGGCGGCGTGCGGTAAATATAAAGTTAAAGATTTGTAAGCTAAGTTTTTGCAGTATTTCAACCACTTCTGCATAAAGCCCCGGCCTGCACGGTTAGCCTGCTATGCGTTTACATCCGGTTATCATTCTCATCATTTTTCGCTTGAGTTTCCACGCGGCGTAATGATAATCACTATCACAAGAATTTACTTTTCTTTGCAACCACTGACTGCGCATGACATTAGGGGCGTCCTCCATGTTTGTTCCATTTCTCATTATGTTACGTGAAGGCCTCGAAGCGGCGCTGATCGTTAGCCTGATCGCCAGCTACCTCAAACGTACACACCGGGGGCGCTGGATTGGCGTGATGTGGATTGGTGTGTTCCTCGCTTCGGCTCTGTGCCTTGGCCTGGGCATTGCCATTAACGAAACCACGGGAGAGTTCCCGCAGCGAGAACAGGAGCTGTTCGAAGGAATTGTTGCGGTGATTGCTGTTGTGATCCTCACCTGGATGGTGTTCTGGATGCGCAAAGTGTCGCGTAACGTCAAAGTGCAACTGGAGCAGGCGGTAGATAACGCACTGGCGCGCGGCAGCAACCATGGCTGGGCGCTGATCATGATGGTCTTTTTCGCCGTGGCGCGTGAGGGACTGGAATCGGTATTTTTCCTGCTGGCCGCATTCCAGCAGGATGTGGGCATCTGGCCGCCCGTCGGCGCGATACTCGGACTTGCGACGGCGGTGGTGCTCGGTTTTCTGCTCTACTGGGGCGGTATTCGTCTCAATTTGGGCGCGTTTTTCAAATGGACCAGCCTGTTTATTCTGCTGGTTGCCGCAGGGCTGGCTGCCGGTGCGATTCGCGCCTTCCATGAAGCCGGTTTGTGGAACCATTTCCAGGATGTGGCTTTTGATTTAAGCAACGTTCTGACCACGCATTCACTCACCGGCACCTTGCTGGAGGGGATCTTTGGCTATCAGGAAACGCCGAGTGTGAGCGAAGTGTTCACCTATTTCCTCTATCTGATCCCGGCACTGGTACTGTTTTTTATGCCACCACGCGACGGTTCGCAGCCTTCCAGGGCTGCGCCGTAATCTCGCTTATCAGTTGCTATAGTTACAACATACTTATTTAAAGGAAGGGTCATGGCAATTCATTTTCGTCGTAGTGCATTACAGGTAGGGATCGCTGCGCTGTTTTCTTGCGCGTTTGCGGCACAGGCCGCGGATATTCCGCAGGTGAAAGTCACGGTCACAGACAAGCAGTGTGAGCCGATGAACCTGACGGTGAATGCGGGTAAAACACAGTTTGTGATCGTTAACCACAGCCAGAAAGCGCTGGAGTGGGAGATCCTCAAAGGCGTGATGGTGGTGGAAGAGCGCGAAAACATTGCGCCGGGCTTTAGCCAGAAACTGACGGCTAACCTGCAACCGGGTGAATATGACATGACCTGCGGTCTGTTAACTAACCCGAAAGGCAAACTGATTGTGAAGGGCGAAGCCACTGCTGATGCGGCAAAAGGCGAAGCGCTGCTGAGCCTCAGCACGGCGATTGCCGACTATAAAGCCTATGTGGTCGCGGAAACCGCTCAGCTTGTGACGGGCACCAAAGCCTTTACGGACGCCGTGAAAGCCGGGGATATCGAAAAAGCGAAAGCCCTGTATGCCCCGACCCGCCAACACTACGAGCGCATTGAGCCGATTGCCGAACTGTTCTCCGATCTGGATGGCAGCATCGACGCCCGTGAAGATGATTACGAACATAAAGCCGCCGATCCGAAATTCACCGGTTTCCACCGTCTGGAAAAAGCGCTGTTTGGCGACAATACCACCAAAGATATGGGCCACTATGCCGATCAGCTCTATACCGACGTGGCTGATTTGCAGACCCGTATTAATGAGCTGGCGTTCCCGCCATCAAAAGTGGTTGGCGGCGCAGCCGGTCTGATTGAAGAAGTGGCGGCGAGCAAAATCAGCGGTGAAGAAGATCGTTACAGCCACACGGACCTGTGGGACTTCCAGGCGAACGTCGACGGGGCGCAGAAAATTGTTGATCTGCTGCGTCCGCAGTTGCAGAAAAATAACAGCGAACTGCTGGCCAAAGTCGATGCCAACTTCAAAAAAGTGGACACCATTCTGGCGAAATACCGCACTAAAGATGGCTATGAGACTTATGACAAGTTGACCGATGCGGATCGCAATGCGCTGAAAGGGCCGATTACCACGCTTGCCGAAGATCTCGCGCAATTACGCGGTGTGCTGGGACTGGATTAAACCATGAGTCAACATGATAACAGCGGCGTCAGTGAGCCTTCCCGGCGCCGTTTATTAAAAAGTATGGGCGCGCTGGGAGGCGCGCTTGCGCTGACAGGTGGATGCCCGGTCGCCCACGCGGCGAAACCGCAAAGCGCGCCAGGCACGCTGTCTCCTGATGCGCGCAATGAAAAACAGCCGTTCTTCGGTGCGCATCAGGCCGGTATTTTAACGCCGCAGCAGGCCTCCATGATGCTGGTGGCATTTGATGTCCTGGCGGCGGATAAAGCCGACCTTGAACGTCTGTTCCGCTTATTGACGCAGCGTATTGCTTTCCTTACTGCTGGCGGCCCGGCGCCGGATACGCCAAACCCGCGTTTGCCGCCGCTGGATTCCGGGATTCTTGGGTCGTACATTGCGGCGGACAATCTGACGGTGACGGTGTCCGTTGGGCAGTCGCTGTTTGATAAGCGCTTTGGTTTAAGCGCCCTGATGCCGAAGACGCTGCAAAAAATGGCGCGTTTCCCCAACGATTCTCTTGATGCCGCGTTATGCCATGGCGATCTGCTGATCCAGATTTGCGCGAACACGCAGGATACGGTGATTCATGCATTGCGCGATCTGATCAAACACACGCCGGATTTGCTCAGTGTGCGCTGGAAGCGGGAAGGGTTTATCTCCGATCATGCCGCGCGCAGTAAAGGAAAAGAGACGCCGATTAACCTGCTGGGCTTTAAGGACGGCACCGCCAATCCGGACAGTAGCAACAACGCGCTGATGGATGAGGTGGTGTGGGTGACCGGCGATCAGGGCGAACCGGCCTGGGCGGTAGGCGGCAGCTATCAGGCGGTACGTATCATTCAGTTCCATGTGGAGTTTTGGGATCGTACGCCGCTGAAAGAGCAGCAGACCATTTTCGGTCGCGATAAGCATTCCGGCGCGCCGCTGGGCATGCAAAATGAGCATGATGTCCCGGATTACACCCGCGATCCGGACGGCGATGTGATTGCGCTCGACAGCCATATTCGTCTGGCAAACCCGCGCACCAAAGAGACGCAATCAAGCCTGATGATGCGCCGTGGCTACAGCTACTCGCTCGGCGTGACGCATTCCGGACAGTTGGATATGGGGTTGTTGTTTGTCTGCTACCAGCACGATCTGGAAAAAGGTTTTCTTACGGTACAAAAACGCCTGAATGGCGAGGCGCTGGAGGAGTATATTCGCCCGATTGGCGGCGGTTACTTCTTTGTGTTGCCGGGCGTGAAAGACGCCAGTCGCTACCTTGCACAATCTCTTCTCGAATCGTAAAGATCCTATCCTGCCCGCTACAGGGCAGGATATTCTGTTATCCGTAGCATTCTGACATACTTTTTCTGCCATCCAGATATCATTTTTTCGTATTAGAAAGTATCTGTTATCTTTCTGTAATATTCGTAGCAGACACTTTCTGCAACGACGCAGCGGTCTTGCACGTTATGGTTTCGTAAAAATAATGTTGCAATGATGATAAGCTTTGATGTAATTAATTAAAGCGTTGAGACCCTGCGGTGATGACGTCACCAGGAGATCGCGGATGGTTAGGTCCTGTAGCGGACAAACAAAAAGACCACGCAAAAACCGGCACGGAGGTGCGACCTCCGGCAGCGACTTCTTCGCCCCTGAATTTTCCTCCTCTTTTTTCATCTCTCTTTCCAACGATGTGACAGACGATGCTGTTGTCTGTTCTGCCACGTCATTTACAAAGGCAAGCCATGGCTTACAAGGAAGCCAACCCTCAGACGTTCGTGCGCATAATCGCGTCGCTCATGGCGCGTGTGATGTAAACCAACAACTCAAGGTGCTATCCATGGGAAGACAAAAAGCAGTGATCAAAGCTCGTCGTGAAGCGAAACGCGTGCTGAGACGTGATTCACGCAGCCATAAACAACGTGAAGAAGAGTCGGTCACCTCGCTTGTGCAGATGAGTGGCGTAGAAGCAATTGGCATGGCGCGGGACAGCCGTGATACTTCTCCAATTGCCGCACGCAACGAAGCTCAGGAGCACTACCTGAATGCTATCGAGAGTAAACAACTGATCTTCGCAACTGGCGAAGCCGGATGCGGTAAAACCTGGATCAGCGCGGCGAAAGCGGCGGAGGCTCTGATCCATAAGGACGTGGAGAGGATTATTGTGACCCGGCCGGTCCTGCAAGCCGATGAAGATCTTGGCTTCTTACCCGGCGATATCTCGGAGAAGTTCGCGCCTTATTTCCGGCCCGTCTATGACGTGTTGGTAAAACGCCTGGGTGCGTCCTTTATGCAATACTGCCTGCGACCAGAGATCGGTAAGGTGGAGATCGCGCCGTTCGCCTATATGCGCGGACGTACCTTTGAAAATGCGGTGGTCATTCTTGATGAGGCTCAGAATGTCACGGCTGCGCAAATGAAAATGTTTTTAACGCGCCTCGGGGAAAACGTGACCGTCATCGTCAATGGTGATATTACCCAGTGTGACTTGCCTTCCGGCGTGAAGTCGGGCCTGAGCGATGCGCTGGCGCGTTTTGAGGAAGACGAGATGATCGGCGTCGTACGCTTTAACAAAGATGACTGCGTACGTTCCGCACTGTGTCAGCGCACGCTGAAAGCCTATGATTAATACCCTTATCTAACCTAAAAGCCCGGTCTGCTTAAGCAATACCGGGCTTTTGCTTTTATTCCCCCCTGGAATTTGCCTTCCGCATTCATAAAGTATGTCTGGTTCTTCGCCGATAACCGTTGAGGCGTTCGTCGCGCCCTATGTTTATTGTCTTTTTGGTAAGGATATCAACCAATGAAACCCCTTTTTACGCTCTCAGCGCTCGCGCTTTCCCTCATGCTGGCTGGTTGTAGTCATAAGCCTTTACCGCCAACTGAAAAAGTGGTGAAAACCACGGTTATCAAAGCTGACAATGGTTCCACGCTGAAGATTGATGGTTATGAACAATTAAAAACGGACTTCCATCAGTCAACCGATACCGCACTGCGCTACATCACACGTGCTGATACCAGCAAAGTGGCGGCACTGACAACATTGAGCTTTATTGTGGGCGCATTCGCCCCCGGTGGCTCTCAGGCGACCGGGTTTACGAAGTATGATCTGGTGGGGACGCCCATTACCACGTTGTCTAATCCGTCCGTGACGTATTTCAGTGAAGAGATGGAAAAGTCGCTGCAATCTTCAGTCGCAGAAAAAGCGGCTGGTCAGTTACAAAATCCGATTGAGATCCGGCCTTATGTCTGGATGCTGGTTTACGAAAATCTGTCTGGCGGGGAAAACTTTGAGCTGCACTATTCCACTGTCATCACGCGCAGCAAAGATCACTCGACGAAAAAATATGATGTCGCTAGGCTGAACTGTACGCCAGAGCCGATTAAGGCACCGCTTGCAGAATGGGAAGCCAATAATTATCAGAAGGTTAATGATGTGACGCGCAGCTATATGGCGAGTTGCCTGCGGGATTTCAATGAAACCAAAGATCAGTTTTTGCAGTAAGAGTTGGGAAAGCGTACTTCGTGGGAAGTGCTCTCTACATGCCGGGTAGGGTGAATCCGTTCCGAGGTCTGATAAAGCGAAGTGCAGGTTCCGGGGCGGGGGTTTTCATTCCCCCTTTTCGGGAGGATATAAAAGAAAAGAGCCGGTACTTTCGTACAGGCTCTCATCTGAAATGATGGCGGTGAGGGGGGGATTGACTCGCTTCGCTCGCCCTGCGGGCAGCTTCCTCGCGGGCTCGTCATCTGTCCAACGGGCAGTTGCCCGTTGTCGAACCCCAGTCGGGGGTTCTCATCCCCCCTGTGCGGGAGAATATAAAAGAAAAGAGCCGGTACTTTCGTACAGGCTCTCATCTGAGATGATGGCGGTGAGGGGGGGATTCGAACCCCCGATACGTTGCCGTATACACACTTTCCAGGCGTGCTCCTTCAGCCACTCGGACACCTCACCACATTGTATTGCCGCCACCCTCTTAGGGGGCAACGGGGCGCTACTATAGGGAGTTGAACTAAAACGGTCAAGCAGATTTTCCGCTTTGCGGATTGTTCGCTTAAGGTATGAGCAATGGACAGTGTGACGCTGGTCGTAAGGCTATTTGTGAAGAGAAAAACAGTCGCGGCCGGGTCTGGTAGGGTGCAGCGCCATCAGTTATACGAGGTTAGCGCAGATGGCGGTGAGGGGGGATTGACTCGCTTCGCTCGCCCTGCGGGCAGATTCCTCGCGGGCTCGTCATCTGTCCAACGGGCAGTTGCCCGTTGTCGGACCCCGCTCGGGGGTTCTCATCCCCCCGGTGCGGAAGAATATAAAAGAAAAGAGCCGGTACTTTCGTACAGGCTCTCATCTGAAATGATGGCGGTGAGGGGGGGATTGACTCGCTGCGCTCGCCCTGCGGGCAGCTTCCTCGCGGGCTCGTCATCTGTCCAACGGACAATTGTCCGTTGTCGAACCCCGGTCGGGGGTTCTCATCCCCCCGGTGCGGAAGAATATAAAAGAAAAGAGCCGGTACTTTCGTACAGGCTCTCATCTGAAATGATGGCGGTGAGGGGGGGATTGACTCGCTGCGCTCGCCCTGCGGGCAGCTTCCTCGCGGGCTCGTCATCTGTCCAACGGACAATTGTCCGTTGTCGGACCCCGGTCGGGGGTTCTCATCCCCCCTTTTCGGGAGAATATAAAAGAAAAGAGCCGGTACTTTCGTACAGGCTCTCATCTGAAATGATGGCGGTGAGGGGGGGATTCGAACCCCCGATACGTTGCCGTATACACACTTTCCAGGCGTGCTCCTTCAGCCACTCGGACACCTCACCACATTGTCTTCCCGTTATTAACGGGACGGGCGCTAATGTAGGGAAAAGCACGAAAGCCGTCAATCTTCTTTTTCAATAAATTAACGCGTTTAGACAAACTTCAAGCAACATGCTTCTTAAACATCCTGAAATCGCTTTTTTTCTCGGCACCGGAGTTTCTCCGCGTTGCACAAGAGAAATTTGTTATGCTGCTTTCCTCATAAAATCATACACAACAGCTCCGCCAATGATGCGGATACCACACAACACGTTCTGGAGTTGATATGGACATTATCTTTTATCACCCCTCTTTTAATACTGAGTACTGGATAGCGGCGTTGAGCAACGCGCTACCACAGGCGAACATTCGCGCCTGGGTAAAAGGCGATGATGCACCCGCAGACTATGCGCTGGTTTGGCATCCCCCCGTCGACATGCTAAAAGGGCGCGCATTAAAGGGGGTTTTCGCACTCGGCGCCGGGGTGGATTCTATTCTGGGTCAGCTGAAAGCTCACCCGGAAATGTTGGCAGAATCAGTACCGCTGTTCCGGCTGGAAGATACCGGCATGGGGCAGCAGATGCAGGAGTACGCGGTAAGCCAGGTGCTGCACTGGTTCCGTCGTTTTGATGATTACCAGCAATTGAAGCTGCAAGCGCAATGGAAGCCGCTTGATGAGTATCAACGTGAAGATTTCACCATTGGCATTCTTGGTGCCGGTGTGCTGGGCGGAAAGGTTGCGGAAAGCCTTCTTGCATGGGGATTCCCGCTGCGTTGCTGGAGCCGCAGCCGAAAATCACTGCCCGGTGTGACAAGTTTTGCTGGCGCTGCTGAGTTGGGGGATTTCCTGCACGGCACGCGGGTGCTGATTAACCTGCTGCCGAACACGCCGGAGACAGTGGGGATCATCGATCGTGCATTGCTCGGCCAACTGGCAGACGATAGCTATGTCATGAACCTGGCGCGTGGCGTTCATCTGGTCGAGGAGGATCTGTTGCAGGCGCTGAATAAGGGCAAATTGAAGGGAGCAATGCTGGATGTGTTTAATCAGGAGCCGTTGCCCGCGACTCATCCGTTGTGGGCACACCCACGCGTGGCAATAACGCCGCATATGGCTGCCGTAACCCGCCCGGCAGAGGCGATTGCCTTTATTACGCAGACTATCTTGCAACTTGAGCACGGTCAGCCGGTCAGCGGGCTTGTTGATCGGCAGCGCGGCTATTGATGACATACCCGGTCATGCCGGGTTTTCATTAAACTGCATAACGATAACTGCTATCCTTGCAGAAATAACTACAGGAGTGAAACATGTATCCCGTTGACCTGCATATGCATACCGTCGCCAGCACCCACGCTTACAGTACCCTGCATGACTATATTGCCGAAGCGAAACGTAAAGGCATTCGACTCTTTGCCATTACCGACCATGGCCCGGACATGGCAGATGCGCCACATTACTGGCACTTCGTTAATATGCGTATCTGGCCGCGTCTGGTGGATGGGGTTGGTATTCTGCGTGGCATTGAGGCCAACATTAAAAACACGGACGGTGAGATTGATTGCAGCGGGCCAATGCTCACGTCGCTGGATCTGATCATCGCCGGGTTTCATGAACCGGTGTTTCCTCCTCAGGATGAAGCGACGCACACGCAGGCAATGATTGCATCGATGGCCAGTGGTAACGTGCATATCATTAGCCACCCGGGTAACCCTAAATTCCCGGTCGATATTCCGGCGATTGCCGCCGCAGCGGCGAAATACGATGTGGCGCTGGAAATTAACAACTCTTCGTTTTTGCACTCCCGTAAAGGCAGTGAAGAAAACTGCCGTGCGGTTGCGGCGGCCGTACGTGATGCCGGGGGATGGGTCGCGCTCGGTTCAGACTCGCATACCGCTTTCACATTGGGTGAGTTTGACGAGTGTCGAAAGATCCTCGATGAGGTCGACTTCCCGGAAGATCGTATCCTTAATGTCTCTCCACGCCGTTTACTGAGCTTCCTTGAGTCGCGCGGAATGGCGCCGATTACCGAATTTGCTGAACTTTAATACTGACTGGAACAACTGAATGAACGAATTTTCAATCCTCTGCCGGGTGCTCGGCTCGCTGTTTTATCGCCAGCCGCAAGATCCGCTGCTGGTGCCGCTGTACACCCTGATCCGTGAAGGAAAACTGGCGGAGAGCTGGCCGCTGGAGCAGGATGAACTGCTGGAACGTTTGCAAAAAAGCTGCGATATGCAAGCGCTGGCGGCGGATTATAACGCTCTTTTCGTTGGCGACGAGTGCCGCGTATCGCCGTTCCGCAGTGCCTGGGTTGAAGGGGCGACTGAAGTTGAGATCCGTGCATTTTTATCGACCCGTGGGATGCCATTAACCGATACCCCGGCCGATCATATCGGTACGTTACTGCTGGCTGCATCCTGGCTGGAAGACCAGTCGGCTGAAGACGAGAGTGAGGCGCTTGAAACCCTGTTTGCTGATTATCTGCTACCCTGGTGCGGCACCTTTTTCGGCAAGGTTGAAGCGCATGCCACCACGCCGTTCTGGCGTACGATGGCGCAGCTTGCCCGTGATGCGATTGCCGCCATGTGGGATGAGTTGCAGGAAGAATCTGACGAGAAATTGTGATGTAGATCACAACTTTAATGCAACAAGACATTTGTTCTTTCAACTAACGTGCTCCGTATCGCATAAATAGGGTGCGCATCTGCTATGATGCGCACCATGAACATACTTCTTTCTATTGCACTGACAACGGGGATCCTCTCTGGCCTGTGGGGCTGGGTAGCCGTATCCCTTGGCTTATTAAGCTGGGCGGGTTTTCTCGGTTGCACGGCTTATTTCGCCTGCCCACAAGGCGGTATTAAAGGACTGTTGATCTCCACCTGTACGGTCATGAGCGGCGTGGTTTGGGCGCAGGTGATTATTCACGGCGCGGCGCTGGCTCCGCATCTGGAAATATTCGGTTATGTGATGACCGGTATGGTCGCATTCTTGATGTGTATGCAGGCAAAAAGTCTGTTGCTCTCCTTTGTGCCAGGCACATTT